>JASGEM010000001.1:0-3533 GCA_049841235.1 Propionicimonas sp.
CCCGGGCGCATGCCGTCGGGCTGCTGGCCGAGCGGGTCGCCGAGGCGGAGCGGGCCCGGGCCGTGGCGGCGGAGTCGGCGGTCACCGCCGAACGGCTCCGGATCGCCCGTGAGCTGCACGACGCGGTAGGTCACTCGCTGGGCGTCATCGCGCTCCAGGCGGGGGTCGGCGCGCGCATGGTCGACACCGACCCGGGCGAGGCCCGCACAGCGCTTCAGGCGATCGCCGAGCGGAGCCGCTCCTCCCTGCAGGATGTCCGCCAGATCCTGGGAGCGTTGCGGGATCCCGCCGAGGACCCGGCCGGATCGCCCGGTCTGGCCGACCTCGAGACGCTGGTGGCCGAGTGCGCGGCGGCCGGCCTGACCGTCGAGGTGGCCCGGATCGGCGACGCCTGGTCACTGCCGCCGGCGATGGACCTCACCGCCTACCGCATCCTGCAGGAGGCGCTGACCAACGTGCTGCGCCACTCCGGCTCGCGCTCCGCCCTCGTGGAGATCGCCTATCGGCCCGATCGGGTACGCCTGACCGTCCACGACGACGGCCCGGTGACCTCGGCCGACCCGTCCGGTGGCGGGCACGGCCAGGTGGGCATGCGCGAGCGGGTCGCGGTCTGGAACGGGACGCTGCGGCTGGGCCCGGCTGCCCGGGGCGGGTATGACGTGGTGGCGGAATTGCCGCGCGGACAGGAGGAGTGATGATCCGAGTCGGAATCGCCGACGACGAGGCGCTGATCCGCGGCGGGCTGGCGGTGCTGTTGCGCCACGAACCGGGCTTCGAGGTGGTGGGCGAGGCCGCGGACGGCCTCGCTGCGGTCGCGCTGGCCCGCCTGCACCGCCCGGATGTGCTGCTGATGGATATCCGGATGCCCGGGGTGGACGGGCTTGAGGCCACCCGTCGGATCGTCGCCGAACCGGCGACCGCCGACACCCGGGTGCTGGTGCTGACCACCTTCGATCACGACGAGAACGTCTTCGCCGCGTTGCGGGCGGGAGCCAGCGGCTTCCTGCCCAAGGACACCGACCCCGAGCGCCTGCTCGAGGCTTTGCGGGTGGTGGCCTCCGGCGAATCGCTGCTGGCGCCGCGGGCCACCCGGCGCCTGATCGAGGAGTTCCGGCGCCGCGTCCCGCTTCCTCCGCCGGCCGGGGCCGCCGCGCTGGAGCGGTTGACCGAACGCGAGATCGAAGTGCTCCAGGCGATCGCCGGCGGGCTCTCCAACACCGAGATCGCCGAGCAGTTCTGCGTCAGCTACGCCACCGTGAAGACCCACGTCAGCCGATTGCTCACCAAACTGGATGCCCGTGACCGCGCGCAGCTGGTGATCTTCGCCTACGAGAACGGCCTCACCGGTCCACGCGGTTGACCCCTTGACGTTGAGCGCCACTCTTCGCGTCGAGCGCCACACCCCAGGGGCAAGCGCTCGACGCGAAGAGTGGCGGTCGATGGAACTCGGGTCGGGTCAGAGCGTCGCGAGGGTGGTGCGCAGCTCGGCGAGCTGGGCGCGGACGGCGTCGGGGGCAGTGCCGCCGCGGGCGTTGCGGGCGGCGACCGAGCCCTCGATGGTGAGGATGCCGAGCACCTCGGACGTCAGCTCTGGCGAGATCTCGGCCAACTGGGCGGCTGTCAGGTCGCCGAGTTCGAGGCCGCGGGCCTCGCAGTACTTCACCGCGGCTCCGGCGATCTCGTGGGCGACCGCGAACGGCACTCGTTTCCTCACCAGCCAGTCCGCCACGTCGGTCGCCAGCGAGAAGCCCTGGGGAGCCAGCGCCGCCATCCGCGCGGTATCGAAGGTCAGCGTCGAGACCATGCCGGCGACGGCGGGCAGCAGGACGGCCAGTTGGTCGAGACCGTCGAAGACCGGCTCCTTGTCCTCCTGCAGGTCGCGGTTGTAGGCCAGCGGCAGTCCCTTCAGGGTGGCGAGCAGGCCGGCCAGGTTTCCGATCAGCCGGCCAGCCTTGCCGCGGGCGAGTTCGGCGACATCGGGATTCTTCTTCTGCGGCATGATCGAACTGCCGGTCGACCAGGCGTCGTCCAGCCGGGCGAACCCGAACTCATGGGTACACCACAGGATGACGTCCTCGGCCAGCCGCGAGACATCGACCGCGATCTGGGCCAGGACGTAGGTCTGCTCGGCCGCCAGATCCCGTGCGGCGGTGCCGTCGATCGAGTTCGGGACGCTGCCCGCGAAGCCGAGATCGGCCGCCACCAACTCGGGGTCGAGCCCTAGCGAGGTGCCGGCCAACGCGGACGAGCCGTAGGGGCTGAGCGCCAGCCGGAGGTCGAGATCCCGAAGTCGCTGCAGGTCGCGCACCAGCGGCCAGGCGTGCGCCAGCAGGTGGTGGCTCAGCAGCACCGGCTGGGCATGCTGCAGGTGGGTGCGACCGGGCATGATGGCGCCCAGGTGCCGCTCCGCCTGACCGGCCAGTGCGTCGACGACGGTCTTCACGTCCGCTGCCAGCACCTGATTCGCATCCCGGAGATAGAGCCGGATCAGGGTGGCGATCTGGTCGTTGCGTGACCGGCCGGCCCGCAGCCGCCCGCCGAGGGCGGCGCCCACCCGCTCGATCAGCCCGCGCTCCAGCGCACCGTGGACATCCTCGTCGGTCTCGGCCGGCACGAACTCACCGGCGACCAGGTCGGCCTCCAGCCGATCGAGCCCGGCGAGCATGGCCTCCAGTTCGTCGTCGGCCAGCAGGCGGGCGGCGTGCAGCGCCCGGGCGTGCGCCCGGGAACCGGCCAGGTCGTGGCGGGCCAGCCGCCAGTCGAACTGGGTCGACTGGCTGAGCGCGAACATCGCCTCGGCGGGGCCGCCCGCGAAGCGTCCGCCCCACAGCCGGCCGTCGGCGATCGATGAGTCCATCTCTTCTCCAGTTCTCGTGTCTCGTGGTCTCGGCAACCGACGCCTTCAGGTGGCGGACAGACCGAGCAGGGTGTCGGCCAGCGCCTGACCCCCGGCCGGGTCCCGCGTGATCAGCATGACCGTGTCGTCGCCGGCGATCGTACCCAGCACGGCCTCCCACCCCACCCTGTCGATCGCCGAGGCGAAGAACTGTGCGGCGCCAGGCGGCGTCCGGGCCACCACCAGGTTCGCCGAGGCCTCCGCCGAGAGCAGCAGTTCGCCGCACAGCCGGGCGAGCCTGGCCAGGGCGGCCGAAGCCGGGCCGGCGGTCGCGTCGCCGGCCAGCAGCGCGTAGCGGAACTGCCCCCCGGCGGTACGCACCCGTACCGCGCCGAGTTCCAGCAGATCCTTGCTCAATGTGCCCTGCGAGACCACCAGCCCGTCGTCACCCAGGCGCGCGGCCAGTTCGGTCTGGCTGGCGATGTCGGTGCGCTCGATCAACTCGGCGATCCGGGCTTGCCGGGCCGACTTGGTCAGCGGGCTGCGCGGCTCGCTCATGCGGGGTCCCCGCGACGTTGTTCGGGGGAGCGCAGCGGTGGAGAAGAACGTCGTGGGGTGCTCATGCGGGGTCCCCGCGACGTTGTTCGGGGGAGCGCAGCGGTGGAGAAGAACGTCGTGGGGTGTTCATGAGGTGCTC
>JASGEM010000002.1:0-64253 GCA_049841235.1 Propionicimonas sp.
CTCGCCGCCGTGCTGCTGGCCGCCGCGCTGGTGGTCGGCTTCGTGGCCGGCGGGGCCGAGCTGCGTGGCTCGGTGTGGGCGGGCGCGACCTGCGCGCTCGTGGCCCTGGTGTTCCTTGTCGTCGGTGCCCTGTGCGGTCAGGTGGCCTCCACCGCCAGGATGGCCTCCGGCCTGGGCGCAGCCGTGATGGCGGTGTTCTTCCTCGTCCGGGTGGCGGCCGATGTGCGGGCCGAGATCGACCCGGACACCTTGGTGGGGGAGCCCGTCCTGCTCGGCTGGCTCTCCCCGTTCAGCCTTGCGCTGATCGCCAACCCCTATGGAGAGGTCAATCCGTGGCCGCTGGTCGTCCTCGTTGCGGCGGCGTTGGCCGGCGCGGCCGTGGCCGTCGCGATAGAGCGGCGCCGGGAGTTCGGAGCCTCCCTGCTGAGCCCGCGACCGGGGCCGGCCTCCGCTCCGAGGAAGCTGGGCTCGCCGTGGCGCCTAGCGCTCCGCCTGCAACGCGGAACCCTGCTCGCGATGATGCTGGCGGGCCTCGTGGTCGGCGCGTTCGCCGCCGTGCTGGCCACACTCGCCCTGGGCAGCAGCGGCGAGAACGACGCCATTCGCGACATCATCGAGTCGCTGGTCGGTCACCGGGGTCCGCTCTACGACCTGTTGCTCAGCTATGTCATGGTGCTGGTGGGCGAGTGCGCGGCCATCGCCGGAACGCTGGCCGTCCTGGGTGCCCGCCGGGAGGAGGCGGCCGGAAATGTCGAGGCGATCCGCGGTGCCGCCGTGGATCCCCTGAGCTGGTTCGGCTCGGTGCTGGCGGTGGGCCTGATCTCGATCCTGCTCGTCCTGGCGACCTCGTGGCTGGGGGCAGCCGGTGTCTATCTGGCGCACGAGATGAGCGCGGATGCGATCTGGCAGGTGCTGGCCGCCAGCCTCGCACAGCTACCGGCGACCGGACTCTACCTGGGGCTGGTCGCGCTGGCCTTCGCCGGCCTGCCGTCCCTGACCAGCGCCCTCGCCTGGACTATCCTTGCCGTCGGCGTCGTCCTCGCCGAGCTCGGAGGACGGCTCGGGCTGCCGGACTGGGCCATCGCGATTTCCCCCTTCGTGCACACGCCGCTCGTCACGACGGCGGATCCGCAGTGGGGTGGTGCGATCGTGATGTCCGCGGTGGCCGTCGCGGCCGCCGCCGTGGCCATGGTCGTCTACCGGAGGAGGGATCTGAGCCCGTGACTGACAGCCCTGTCGATGAGGTGACCCGGCGGTACTCCGAACAGCTCGCTGCGCTCCTGGACGGGGCGGGCTTCCCGCGCATGCCTGCCCGGGTGCTGATGGCCCTGGTGACCAGCCCGGACGGTGAGCTGACCGCCGAGCAGATCAGCCAAGTCCTGGGAATCAGCCCTGCCGCCGTCTCCGGCGCCGTCCGCTACCTACGCTCCATTCAGGTCGTGCGGGTTGCCTCGCTTCCTGGAACCCGCCGCCGTAGCTACACCCTGACGCCGAAGTGGTACACCATCACGCTGAGCAGATCGGCCATGTACGGCGAGCTTCGTGAGATGGTCCGGCTGCTGCCGCCGGCCATCGGACCGGACACCCCGGCCGGCAAGCGGGTTCAGGAGATGGCCGACTTCTACGCCTACCTCAGTCGGCGGTTCCCGGAGATCCTGGAGGAGTGGATCGAGTTGAAGGAACGGGAGAACTGACGTCCCGTCCCGGTATGGCCACCCGCCGAGCGGCCGAAGGAGATGCTGAGCATCTGGTGGCCAGGACCGGGGTCGAACCGGTGACCTTTCACTTCCCTTGGCAGAGACCCTCCCAGGGGCGGGGTCTTTGGAGAAATAGCCTGTGACTAGGTAGTTATGTCGTCCGGGTGGTCGGGGGATCTTGCGGGAATGCGCGGGTGGCGCGCTCTTTAGTGTGTTGCATAGTGCGTCCGGCATCTCGCACAATGGTCGTCATGACCGGCGGTGGAAGGTCTCCTGAACGGACCTCCAAGCGGCTCGACGGCAAGCCTGTCGCGCGGAAGTCCAGGCTCGCTGAGGGTGAGCATTCCATCCAACGCGCCCAGGTCAGCACCAGGATGATCCACGGCACACGGATGAGGGTGCTGGTCTGGCGGGTGCGTCCGTATGGCTTCTCGGCTCCGGTCGCGCGACAGACCACGCGGCCGCTGGGGACGCCGGACAGGGTGTTGAGGGCCGCGGCGTTGGAGAAAGCGGCCGAGATCCTGGCGGCACGTGGCGGGTTACCTGCCTGGACCCTGTCCAAGAACACTGCCCACTACTGCGATCAGGTTGTCGCGCCGGCCATCGCGGCCAACCCTCGACTGGCTAAGGGGAGTGTTCGGCAGTATGAGCGTGCTCTGCGGCTGTTGTTGGGCCGCTGCGAGGACCATGTTCATGCCCGATCCCTGGGACCTCTGACGCTGCGTGCGGCCACTACTCACCGTTCGGTTGTGGATTGCTTGCAGGAGATCGCGCGCCTGCACGGGCAGGAAGCCGCCCATCAGGCGCGCACGATTCTCACGGGCTATGTGTTCGCACAGCTGCGCTACGACGGCTTGCTTGAGCATGAGCCGCTGCCTTCCGGGACGAGGATTGATGTGGAGTCGATGGCGCGAGAGAAACAGGCCACTCGCCAAGGAGGTGTCGCACTGTCGCTGAGTGAGTACCGGGCCGCGGTGGAATGGATGCTTGCTTGGGATCCCGCTGGCGGGGTCCAGGCTCCGCGAACCGGGATGTATACCTTGGAGCACAAGATCGCCGTCAAGCAGCGCGCCAAGGATCTGACGCTGCTGTTGATGGCGACGGGCTTGCGCATCAACGAGGCGCTGCTCCTACCTGCCGCCAATGTGACGGTCGATGCTGGGGTGGTGAGCATCGAGATCACCCCGGATGTCGGCAAGGGCGGCTACCAGAGGCTCGCGAAGTCGTGGAACCAGTCCATCGACGCAAGGCTGCGCGAACTGCTTGCCTCGGCCTGCCCGGGTGACCTCCTGATCGGCTCACCGACCGATCGGAGCAAGGTCTGGGATCATCGCAACGCGACCAGGGCGGTCAAGGACCTGTATGCCGCGATGCGCGAGCGGCTGGGGATCGTAGCCTTCGACACCGAGCGTAGCCATGTGTGGCGGGCTACTCTGAACTCGCTGCTGATCGGTGTGGTGCCCGAGATCGAGCGGGCCGCCCAGTTCGGGCACTCACCGGACGTGAACCGCAAGAGCTACACAGACCTTGCTGTCACAGACGCCAACGTGAAGAAAGCCAGGAAGGTGCTTGCTCGGGCGGGGTGAGGCTTGTGTCGCAGGTTCGGATCTTGCTGGGGTCGCGGATCTTCAAGTCTCTGTTGGTTAGCTAAGCTACCTAGCCAACTGCTGTTTTGGAGGCTTCTTCCCTTCGGATGCGCTCCAGTATGCCAAGAAGCCGACCGCCGGAAGTATGCCAGGTGCAGCCGGAGACAGCAGCGTTTCAGCGTAGGCCGGGTCTATTGGTAAGTGCCGGAGTGTCAGCTATAGTCGACATATGGTGGGCGGAGAACTCCAACAGTTCCAGACTGAGGAGTTCGACGACTGGCTACGAAAACTGAGGGATCGGCAAGCCAGGCTCCGCATCCTGCAGCGCATCGACCGGCTCGTGCACGGCAACCCGGGCGATGTGGCGCCGGTCGGAGAAGGCGTCTCGGAACTCAGGATGCACTTCGGCCCGGGCTACCGGGTCTACTTCCTGCAGGACGGAGACATCTTGATCGTGCTGCTGGTCGGCGGTGACAAGTCCACCCAGCAGGCGGATATCGAGAAGGCCCACGGGCTTGCGAACGAGTGGCGAGAGGAGCAGAAGAACAATGGCAACCAGTAAGTTCAAGCCGTTCGACGCGGCCGACTATCTCGACGGCCTCGATGACGTAGCCGCGTACCTGGCGATCGCCCTTGACGAGTCCGCCGAAGACCCCTCCGCTGTGCCGCGTGCCCTCGGGGTGATCGCGCGATCCCGCAACATGAGCGAGCTCGCGCGCCGTGTCGGTATGAGCCGCGATGGGCTGTACAAGGCACTGTCCGCGGACGGCAATCCGACCTGGTCGACGATCCTCAAGGTCACCGAAGCGCTCGGTCTGCGCTTCGAACTGCACGCCGTCGCCTGACGGCCACTCAAAGCGACACCACGGTCGTCCGGCCGGGTGACGGGCTCACTCTCGGGAGGTAGTGCTCCCTTGCAAGAACAGTGCTCGCGCGCCGACGCCGTTGAGCGCCCACCGACTGGCAGACGCCGGGCAGAAGTAGTTCGGGGGCCTCGACGGCGTCTCGCCCTGCCCTCGGTGCGGCCGTCCTGTGCCCTACAAGGGACGGGGAACGGCCACCGGTCCGGGTGCTCAGCGTAGTGCAGGATCGAGGCCTCGATAGAACGCAAGGGCAGTGGGGTCGTCGGCGTCCAGCCCGAGGTCGTGAAGGTCGCTCGGATCCACACCAGGCTCACCAACTACGAGAAGGAGCGCAGGCCCGGCATCGACGCCCAGCTGCCCGACACGGTCGCGGTCGACCGACAGCCTGACCTTCCAGCACGCCGCCCACGTCATGCGAACGACCGCATTGGCCCTCTCCCCGGGGAAGCTGCCTCCCGTTGGCTATTCGGGCTGCCGCCCGGCGTCACAAGCCCGCCATCGCTTGATGCCGTCGAGTGGACCGAGCTGCGTGACGAAGTCGCCACCGCATTGGGCAACCGCCAGCTCTACAACCGCGACTTGCCGGTCATCTTCGAAGCACTCAGGCAGGTGGTCGAGAGGCCTGAACGCCGCAGGGCCAAGTGGGGCAGACTCTGAGCCGCCCTGCCGGAGTGGAGCGCCGCCCCATCGCTGCCCACCAAGCCCGACTCCACTTCCGCGCACCCAAGTCCTGAGGCGCACAAGAGCTGTCCGGATCATGGATCGAACCGAGCGCTTTGCGGCAGATCAGGATGTTCCGTCCACAGCATCTGACGCTTAGCTTGAGCCAAGGAACAACAACTGTCGAAGAGTTCAGGCCTCGCGCGACACCCGGCGAGGCTAGGCTCCGACAGTATCGAGGCGTGCCTGGAGGTGAGGTGAGGTGAGGTTGAACCGTCCCGCGAGGCGGTCGCGCTCTGACGTGGCACGTGACCTGGATGACTGGCTCGATGCCTTTGATCAGACGCCAGTAACGCCACCGACGCGCCAGTCCGCGTGGATTGTGGTCACGGTGTGGGTGCTCATCGCCGCGCCGCTGTTGTGGCAGGCAGCGCAAGATGCGTCGGCGAAGGCACGCCTCGTTGAGTTAGCTGGTGCCTTGGTCATCGCTGCTGCGGTGAGCTTGACGACGGTCTGGCAGCCCGCATTCCGCTGGGCTGTTGCCCTCCGCAACAAGCTCGCGTCGGAAGTGGCCCGCCGGTGGGGACATCGCCTCCGCTGGGCATCGCTGGTCGTCGTGGGCGGGCTCGCGGGTGAAGCTCTCCTGGGCCGGGACTGGGGCGGGTTCATTGGGTGGGCGATATTCCAGGTCGTTCTCGCCAGCGAGGCGTTTACGCAGTTCCTGTGGCGTCGTACATCGCTCATCGACCGGATTGCCGTTGATTCGGTCCGGTGGGCCTGTCGCTCCTCACGCGTGCTTCAGGCGCACCTTCTCTTAGCCTTGACGCTATGGACATGGTTCCTTATCAGCACCAGCGCCAGCCGCGATGTCAGTGGGGCGTGGGCGATCCTGGGGGTCCTCGTCGCTGTTGCACTGGCCGTTGTCGGGCACCTCCACCGCCAGATTCGCGACATTGAGGAGTGGCGGCGACGCATGCTGACACTCCTCGACGATGGGATCGCCGCCTCCGCCGCGTCAGCGCCGGGGGCCGCGCTAGCGGGAGCGGTGTTGCGACTGGAGACCCTGGTGATTTCGGGGCCAATCACGATTGGCCCTGCCGTCGAGCCTGCAATCCGAAGACTCGTCGTCGCGCTGTCGATCACGCTGAACCCCGCAACCGCTTCCCAGCGACAGGAAGAACTCACGAGTATCCCCGCTCGGGAACTGCGTGGCCTACTGCCTCATGAACAGGCGAACTTGGCATCCGAGCTATTGCGGCTGCTGCGCTCACGGCTTCTCTATGGTGGCGCGCCGGCCCGCGCGTAGACCAGTATCGCCAAGACTGCCTTGTGTATTGCGGTAACTCAGGGCGGTCGTGCTCGGATGGCAGCCGTGAACCGGCCTGGGTTTGGTGGAGAGCATGATTCACAAGGAAGGGATCATGCCAGCACCGAAGAAGCACGATCAGGAGACCCAGGCTCGGGCGGTCAGGATGTATGCCGACCGACTCGCGGAGGGTATGTCTCGCAGCGGGGCGCCCGGGAGGAGGTGGGGGCTCTTCTCGGGGTGAATCCGTCGACGCTGCGGAAACTGGGTTCGCCGTGATCTGGGCGAGGGCGTGACGCCGCCGGCGGCCGCGGGCGAGCAGGTGGATGTCGAGTTGGCCCGGCTGCGGAAGGAGGTCGCGCAGCCGCGGCGGGCGAACGAGGTCTTGAAGATGGCGTCAACGTTTTTCGCGGCAGCGGAGCTCGACCGCAAACTCGGACAGTGATCGCCTATATCCGCGAGTACGCGGATCGTTTCGGGGTCGAGCCGATCTGCGCCGTGCTGGCCGAGTACTACGTCACGATCGCCCCGAGCACCTACTGGGCGCACGCCGTCCGCAGGTTCGGGCCGACACCGGCCGAACTCGATGACGCGTGCGCGGCCAACGACGTGTTCGACCTTGTGGGTGGCCAACCGGCGGCCGTACGGGCGCCGGAAGCTGTGGAAGGCAGCCCGCCGGGCCGGCAAGCCGTGGGGCCGCGACCAGGTCGAACGGCCGATGAGACTGACCGGGGTCGATGGTGTGCGGCGCGGCAAGCGCCACACGGCCACCACCCAGGCCGACCCGAGAGCGCCCCGGCATCCCGACCATGTGAAACGACGTTGGGGACTACCGGATCGGCCGGATGCCTGGTGGGTCGCGGACTTCACCTATGTGTGGACCACGAGCGGGTTCTGCTACGTGTCGTTCGTCACCGACGTGTTCTTCCGCCGCATGCTGGGCTGGCGGGTCACGACCAGCGAGGCGACTCCGCTGGTGCTGTCCGCGCTCGAGCAGGCGTTGGCGACCCGCCGCCGGACCCGGTTCGAGTTCATTACCACCGGGCTGCTGCACCACTCGGATGCCGGGTCGCAGGGCGGATTCAACTGATCGTCGCAACACCTCGATCATGGAGGTGTTTGGCGTGGTGACCGCGGACTGGAAGAAGAAGACCAGCGATGTGCCGGAGGGTTTGCGTCGGCAGTGGCGTGCTGATCGTGCGCTTCGGCCGGCGATGCGCTCGCCTGGGGCGGCCGGATCCGTCACGTGTGGTGCAGCGTCAGTTCTGGCGGCTGATTGCCACGGGGGTGACGACGGTGGAGGCGTCGTTGGCGGTCGGCGTGTCGTGGCCGGTCGGGGCGCGGTGGTTTCGTCACGCTGGCGGGATGCCGCCGATCAGCCTGGACGAGCCCTCGGGCCGGTATCTGTCGTTCGAGGAACGGGAGGAGATCGCGATCTTGCATGCGCAGGGCAAAAGGCGTGCGGGCGATTGCCGGCAGCATCGGACGGAGCCCGGGCACGATCTCTCGTGAGCTGCGCCGTAACGCCGCGACCAGGGGCGGCAGGGCCGACTACCGGGCCACGGTGGTCCAATGGAAGGCGCAGCAGGCGGCCAAACGGCCCAAGACCGCCAAGCTGGTCTCGAACCCGCGGCTGCGGGAGTATGTGCAGGAGCGGCTGAGTGGGAGCGTCCGCCGGCCCGATGGGACGGTCGTCGCCAGGCCCGAGCCGCCTGCCTGGAAGGGGCTGAACAAGCCGCACCGGCAGGATCGGCGGTGGTCGCTGGCGTGGAGTCCGGAACAGATCTCCCACCGGATCAGGCTCGACTTCCCTGATGATGAGTCCATGAGGATCAGCCACGAGGCGATCTATCAGGCGCTGTTCATCCAGGGCCGGGGCGCGCTCAAACGGGAACTGGTCGCCTGCCTGCGCACCGGACGCGCGTTGCGCGAGCCAGGGACCCGGTCTCGGAACAGGCCGCAGGGCCACGTCACTGCGGACGTGGTGCTCAGCCAGCAGCCCGCCGAGGCCGCCGACCGCGCCGTGCCCGGGCACTGGGAAGGAGACCTGATCATCGGCACCGGCCGTTCCGCGATCGGCACCCTCGTGGAACGCGCCAGCCGCTCAACACTGCTGGTTCACCTTCCCCGGCTGGAGGGCTGGGGCGAGACACCACCGGTGAAGAACAGGCCCGCGCTGGGCGGCTACGGTGCCGTCGCGATGAACGCCGCGCTGAGCGCGTCGATGACAAAGCTTCCAGAACAGCTCCGCAAGACGCTCACCTGGGATCGCGGCAAGGAGCTCTCCGCGCACGCCCAGTTCGCCCTCGAGACCGAGACGAAGGTGTTCTTCGCCGACCCGCACTCGCCCTGGCAGCGGCCCACGAACGAGAACACCAACGGACTGCTGCGCCAGTACTTCCCCAAAGGCACCGACCTGTCCCGCTGGTCGGCCGACGACCTCGAAGCCGTCGCCCTGGCCCTCAACAACCGGCCCCGCAAGACCCTGGGCTGGCGCACACCAGCCGAGGTGTTCGACGAACAGCTACGCTCCCTCCAACAAGCCGGTGTTGCAACGACCGGTTGAATCCGGTCAGTACACGTCGCTGGCGTTCACCGAGGCACTGGTCGACGCTGGGATCACCGGTTCGATCGGAACGGTCGGCGACGCCCTCGATAACGCCCTGATGGAGTAACGATCGGTCTCTTCAAGACCGAGGTGATCAAGCACGAGCGGCCGACCTGGTACACCTGACGCCAGGTCGAACAGGCCACCGCCTCGTGGGTGTACTGGTGCAACCACCAGCGGCTGCACTCCTCGATCGGCGACATCCCCCCGGTCGAGTGCGAACAGAACCACTACGATTCAACCCACGGCCACGGCGAGCCCGCCGCGGCCTAACACCGCCCTCCGAAGAACCCAGGCCGGTTCAATTGACCTTCACTTCTCACGCTCCTCGGCATGTCAGGTGCGTTTGCCGGCCCACACAACGGCCAGCCACATGAGATCCTCGCCCCGGCCGAGGGCCCCGCGGAACCGGTGCGGAACCGTGGGCCAGACGGATCGTTGATGCTGCCCACGGCGCGCTCAACGTAGAACCCGCCCGGAACAGGAAGTACTTCGCGATCGGTGACGGCGGCGCCTGACACGAACTGATGCTGTGCGAGCGGCTAGTGCACGATCATTGCTTCCAGAAAGGGCCACATGGGCCAGCTGTCAACCAGTAGCGTGGAGTAGTGGGCACTTCGAATGCAGGAAACGAGCGCATCTTCTTCGCTTACGCATCACAGCCGCCGCTCCGGGCCGAGGCAATGCGAGACACTGCCGCCGCGCTGTCGGGGCGTGGATATGAGGCGCGGACTTGGGAGGATCTGAAGGTCGACGGGCGCATGCTGATCGACACGATCACAGAGCAGATAGATGCTTCGGCCAGTGTGATCGGCGAGATCAGCTCGATGAATTGGAATGTACTCTTCGAACTAGGTTACGCTGTCGCACGTAACAAACCGGTCTGGCTTGCATTCGATGAAACAGACACCGAGGCGGATCGCAACTGGAACGAAGTGGCGATTTTCGCAACAGTGGGCCGGACTCAGTACGGCGGTAATCCCGAGGTGCTTGTAGCGCGCTACCTAAGAAGTCTTGCCGATCCTACGCCTCCGCTATACGGCGCGCTGCTCGCCAACGGCAAGCCGCGAGAAGAAAACGCCGTATTCGCCCCCTCGCTTCCGCTCCGATTCAGCGCGGCGCTGGGGCTGGAGCAACTTCTGGAGCGACAAAGCCACCTCAAGGTTCTCGGTGCTGGCGACGATCTTGGCATTGCACCCCTAGGATTCTATACCAAGGAGATCTACCGCTCGTCGGCCGCGATCTTGCACTTACTAGGCGTCAACAGAAAGCGTGCTACCGAGCACAATGCTCGAGCAAGCTTCTTGGCAGGCTTTACGCACGGACTCGGAATCCCCCTTCTCATGGTGGTCCAGCAAGACTTTGCCTCTCCTCTGGATTACCGCGATCTACTTTACCAGTACGGCACCTCGGCTGAGCTTCAAAAGAAAGTAAAGGAATGGCTTGACACCATACCGAAGGCCCGGCTGGGCGGTCGACGCCTCGGGCGATTCCAACTCGATATCGAACTTCCTCTCACCAGTTTTGGGCAGTATGTAGCCGAATATGAGGCCGATGAACTGGGCGACTATTTCGTTCAGACGAGCGAATTCTCCGCAGTGGTATCCGGAGAATCGCAGATCTTTGCTGGAAGGAAGGGAACCGGCAAGACAGCGACAATGTTGCAGGTTGCCATCGACCTCGGTCGTGACCGGGAGGTCCTCACGGTCCCTATAAAGCCATCGTCCTATGAGCTGGCGGGACTCATGGAGGTCCTGAAGCAGTTCGGAAGCCCTGCGCACGCCGAGTACTTCTTGATGACTAGTTGGACCTATCTGATTCAGAGCGAGATCGCTCTTCGCGTCCTCGAGGTTCTAGAGGATCGGCCACTGTCGTCAGATGAACAATCGGCGATCAGTGACCTCCGCTATCTGCTTCAGCAGATGTCAATCGAAGCCGATGAGGACCTCTCGACCAGACTCGAGCGCGTTGTGAAGAAGGTTATTCGAGAACTGGGCCAGGGCGAAGGAAGCGATCACGACGCCGTCGCACGCGTCATACGTACCGACCAACTGGGCAGGATTCGCGCGCTGACCTCAAGGCTCTTGGGGTATTTTCGTAGAGTAGCCATTCTCATCGACAACCTCGACAAGAATTGGGAGCGGGGCGCAGACTTCGAGGTCAACGCGCGCTTCATCCTCTCGCTCCTCGTGGCAGCCGGCAAGATCGAGAAGGAGTTTGGCCGACTACGCGCCGACGGCGGGTTCCATGCAACGCTTGCTCTGTTTATCCGTACCGACATCCTTGACGCGGTGCGGTCTTACGCTCGCGAGCCTGACAAGATAGGTGCGCGTGCAGTCGATTGGGGGGACGAGCAGCTTCTCGTCCGAGTATTGGAGGAGCGGTACGCCGCGAATCGAACCCACGGAGGTAGTTCGGGTTCAATGTGGGACGAACTGTTCTGTCCTGAGGTGCGCGGCTTGCCGGCACGTGACTATTTTCTGTGGCGAGCCTTGCGTCGTCCGCGCGACTTCGTCTATCTAGCGAACTCCGCGCTTACCACCGCGATAAACCGTGGACATTCACAGATTGACGCTTCGGATATCGTCCATGCTGAACGAGAGTACTCACGTTTTGCCATTCAAGCGCTCATTGTGGAAAGTGAGTCTCTCAATCTGAACTTAGAAGAGGCCCTGTACGAGTTTGCTGGCGTCTCGGCGACTCAATCGTTGGGGGACATCGACACCATGCTTGGATCTGTACGGAATGCTGAGGAGCTTCGAAAGTGGCTAACGGCGGCTTCATTCTTTGGTGTGGAAGTCGCGGACGGCAAGTTCGAGTACGTCGAGGGTGAAGTTTCGGCGCGTCGAAAGGCCCTCGTGGGAGAGCGGATCGCCGCCAAAGAGAAACGAGCGGTCCGCCTCCGTATTCATCCGGCCTTCCGTCCATATCTCGAGATCGTGGACGACGACCTGCACGATTAGCCTGGACCACGCCTCGCAGCCCGCATCACGTGCCAAGACTCAACGCTGACCTGACCGATAGTTCGGAGTCTCGCTGACCAGTAGAGCTCCTCCAAAGACTGGGTTGGGGGTCTGCTGCACGGATAGTTGACAGTGGTTAGTCAGGCAGCCTGAGTGGCAGTCGTGGTCATGATGGTCTCGTGCTCGATGGGGGTCAATCGGCCCGGTCCGTCTTGGCGCCTTCGTCGGTGATAGGTGCGCTCGATCCAGCTCCGGACGTTCTTCTAGAGCAGGGAGAAGAAGCTCGCCATTGCGGCGTTGTCGCCGCATGCGCCCACCCGGTCCATCAATCCGACCAGGTGGTACCGGTTGAGTGCTCTTCTCCTGCGCCGAGTACACCCGTGGCGTCGCCCGCTGCATGGTCGAGCCTGCGTTACATAGCCAGGTGTACGCGGCGCTCTCGTGAACCCCGGCGGCTACGGCTGCGGCCCTCACAGTGCCACCCTTGTCGACCAACTCGAAGAAGCGATTCGTCTGCTCCTTGGTGTACTTCGGACCTGGCATCGCTCAACACCTCCGGTAAGTGTTGCCACGACTGCTGGAATCCAAGCTATTTCGATCCAGGAAGTTCCTTGCCGCGCTCCGGCGGCATCACCTGGCCGGATCGATGGGACAAGTCGCCTCCGCCGGCGACAACGCCGCCATGGAATCCTTCTTCGCCCTACTTCAGAAGAACGTCCTGGACCGGCACCGCTGGACCACCCGCCAGGACCTCCGGCTCGCGATCATCACCTGGACCGAACGCACCTACCACCGGCGCAGGAGACAGACCCGCCTCGGCCGATTGACCCCGATCGAGTACGAGACCATCATGACCACACCGGCCCTCCAGGCCGCCTAACCCAACCTGTCACCCAAAGGTGCAGCAGTCCCGGGACTGTCTGATTTCCGGTGTTTCTGGTCCGGCTTGACCGAAAGGAACTGGCCGTGACGGATACGACCGAGATGATCGATCCTGTGACTGGGGAGGTCATCGATGAGCAGCGGTTGGCTGAGCAGCTGCTGCGCCAAGCAAGACAGCAGGGTGTCGATCTGGTGGGCCCGAACGGGCTGCTGAACGGGTTGACAAAACGGGTGTTGGAGACCGCTCTGGAGGCGGAGCTGACCGAGCACCTGGGCCATGAGAAGCACCAGCAGCCGGCCGGGCCGAACATCCGTAACGGGACCCGGGCGAAGACGGTGCTGACCGAGGTCGGCCCGGTCGAGATCGACGTGCCGCGGGATCGGGCCGGCACGTTCGAGCCACAAATCGTGAAGAAGCGGCAACGCCGCCTGAACGGGGTCGACGAGATCGTCCTGTCGCTGACCGCGAGAGGCCTGACGACCGGGGAGATTGCGGGCTCATTTCGATGATGTGTACGGCGCGAGCGTGTCGAAGGACACGATCAGCCGGATTACCGACAAGGTCCTGGAGGAGATGACCGAGTGGGCCAATCGGCCCCTGGACCGGGTCTATCCGGTGGTGTTCATCGACGCCCTGGTCGTGAAGGTCCGTGACGGCCAAGTCCGTAACAAGCCGTTCTATCTGGCCGTCGGGGTGACCGTGAACGGGGAGCGGGACATTCTGGGGATCTGGGCCGGCGATGGCGGCGAGGGCGCGAAGTTCTGGCTTGGCGTGCTCACCGAGATCCAGAACCGCGGCGTCGAGGACGTGTGCATCGCGGTGTGTGACGGGCTGCGGGGGCTGCCCGAGTCGATCACGACTTGCTGGCCGCTGGCGACGGTTCAGACGTGCATCATCCACTTGATTCGCAACACCTTCCGGTTCGCCTCCCGCCACTACTGGGAGGAGATGGGCAAGGACCTCCGCCCGGTGTACACCGCCCCAACCGAGACGGCCGCCCGGGAACGCTTCGACGAGTTCGACGCTAAGTGGGGCGGCCAGTACCCGGCCATCACCCGGTTGTGGTGCAACGCCTGGGCCGAGTTCATCCCGTTCCTGGACTGGGACGTGGAGATCAGGCGCGTGATCTGTTCGACGAACGCGATCGAATCCCTCAACGCCCGCTACCGGCGGGCCGTGAGAGCCCGCGGCCACTTCCCCAACGACGCCGCCGCGCTGAAGTGCCTGTACCTGGTCACCCGCTCTCTTGACGCCACCGGACGAGGCAGGGCACGCTGGGCCACCAGGTGGAAGCCCGCCCTCAACGCATTCGCCCTCGCCTTCGAAGGACGAATCAACTAATGAACCGCCGGGCCAAAAACACCGTTCATCTCTAATGGCTTCTGGCTGGCCTGGGGCTGTCTGGCAGGCTGGTGCCGGTCTTGCTCGGCGTGACTCACCGTTAATCCGCCCCGCGTCTTGTGGTGGCTTTTGTCAGACCCGTCCGCCGGGTGAGGCCGGTGCCCGCCCGCCCGTTCCGATGGCTTGATAGAAGGTCGTCCAACCCCTTGGGTTGTGACTCGTTAGAGATCTGCCTCGCAACAGCTTCTCCCGGGCCGGGCACCGCACAGTCCCGCTTCCCGGAAGGAGAGAACCGCAATGCCCATTGTTGCGGACGAGTACACACACGTCATCGGCGTGGATACCCACGCCCGAACCCACACCTACGCGATCGTCGAGACCATCACCGGCAAGCTGGTGACCGTTGCCGAGTTCCCAACCAGCCCGGCCGGACTCTCCCGCGCGATCACCTGGATGAGTCGTCACTCCCCAGGGCGGCCCCTGGTCGCGATCGAGGGCACCGGCTCTTTCGGCGCCGGACTGGCAGCCGTGCTGGAGAACAAGGGCGTCCCCGTGGTCGAGGCCCGCCCACCACGGGCCACGACCCGCGCTGGTCGCGGGAAGACCGACGCCCTTGACTCCGAGGCAGCCGCCCGTACCGTCATCAGCACCGACACCGCCAAACTGGGCGGCCCCGAGCAGGCAAGATCCGCTCCGCGCTACGAGTCCTGCTCACCGCCAGGCGCGCGATCGACACCCGACGCACCTGCGACCGCAACGGCCTGACCGCGTTGCTCCGCACGATCGACCTCGGCCTGGACGTCCGCAAACCGCTGACAGACCGACAGGTAACGCTCATCGCAGCCTGGCTGCCCCACCCAACCGACGACGTCGAACAGTCCGTCGCCCGCGAGGAAGCGACCCGGCTGGCCCGCAACGTGATCCACGCCAGCATCCAGCTCGACGCCAACCACCGTGCGCTCGGACGCCACGTCGCCGAACTCGCCCCGGGCATACTTGCTATTCGCGGTATCGGCCCGGTCACCGCGGCAGTGTTCCTCACCGCCTACTCCCACCCCGGCCGGGTCCGCAACGAAGCAGCATTCGCGTCCCTGGCAGGCACCGCCCCGCTGCCGGCCTCAAGCGGTAACACCACCCGGCACCGCTTGAACAACCGAGGCGATCGCCGGCTCAACTCCGCCCTCGACGTCGTCGCCCGCGTGCGCATGCCCCACGACACCAACACACGCGCGTACGTCGAACGCCGCCGATCTGAAGGCCGAACACCGAAAGAGATCAAACGCACGCTCAAGCGCTACATCTCGCGGCAGATATACCGCCACCTCACCACAACCATGACCTCTCAGACTTGACTTCAGTCATAGAAGGGTCGGACAGACCCCGCGTCCGGACGACCGGCCTCTCCCTTGCCGATACCTTACGTTCCGCACGTGACCCCCTGTGTCCTGCCGGTTACAACGGTATCCAAGCAGGGCTTCCAAGGGAGACGTTCGTCTGAGGCAATCCAAGCGGTTCACCGATCAGGGCGATCCGGCGTAACCACACAGCGGGCCGTGCCTCTGAAAGGCTAGGAAGCATGACCGAGATGTTCGATCCCGAGGGCACCCTCGACCTCCATCTTCCTCCGATCATCGACAAAGGCGAGGCCGAGGAACGCGCGCACCGCGCCGGAGTCCCAGGCCACGAGCCTGTAATCACTGATCCCGAGGGCGCCGATGCCGAGGCGGCCGATGACAGTTCTGGTGAGGTCTCAGAGGCGGGACACTGGCTACCGATCCCGCAGCCGCCTAACCCTTCGGTTGACCGGGTTTGGCACTACACCGACGCCGCTGGCGCGATCGGGATAATCGCCTCCAGCGAAGTGTGGGCAACTTCAGTGGGTTCACTGAATGACACTGCTGAGTTCTCTCACGGCATTGGCGTCCTGGAAGAACAGCTATCACTAGTTCTCCAAAGCCGCCACGTCCACCCTCTGCAGAAGGCATTCATGCGGAACGCGGTCGAGCTCGCCCGAGCTAGCGTAGATATCTCGCCTCTCTACGTGTTTTGCGCCTCGGAGGAACCAGACTCGCTGAGCCAGTGGCGGGGTTACGGGGGCGAAGTGAGCTACGCGGTCGGCCTTGATGTTGACACAGAGATCATGGCCATAGTGGATGAGGCGCGAGAGCCACGAAGGTTGGGGCATCAGGGTCCGTGGCCGAGGTGGGGCAAGGTCTTGTACGACCCCGAAGAGCAGCGCCGCCTAATGTTGCGGGGGCTGTCATTCTGCGCGGCGACAACGCCAGCGCCGGGATTCGTCGAGGACCAACCTGGTTTGGCTATCCGCCAGGCAAGCGGAGTACTGATCGGCCTCTCGATCTACTGCAAGCACGAGGCATTCCGCGATGAGCGCGAAGTCCGGCTCGTCACAACCATCCCGAACGAAACCAGCGCGGTGTGCTTTCGCTCCTCGCGGTTCGGGGTCACCCCATACGTTAGGTTGGCGCAACCCCCGGCTCGCCAACCTTGGTCAAGCGCGTGGTCGACGGTCTCCGAGCACCCACGATTGCCGATCGGAGGCGTGTGCGTAGGCCCGACGCCTCACGGCGACGCTGCCGCGCAGGGAGTCCGCTTGCTTCTCGAGTCGCACGGCTATCGCGACGTGCCGCTCGCAGAGAGCGCGGCCCCATTCAGATGACCCGCGCCTGAGGAATGACCGTTTCGGTGGGTGCCTTGACTCGTCGAATCGCGCGGCAGTCTTGTGAGCGTGAGCTGCTGCTGTGGTCCTCCGCCGTCGCGGTGCGAGGCACGCGGACTGCCCAGGTGGCGCTGCGCGACCACCACCGCTCATCGGCATGTCAGTGCGGTCGGGAAGCCCTGAAGGCCCTCCGCGGACTGGCGTAGCCGACACCGGCGGAGAGCCGCCCTCTCGATGCGCGTATGTCGACGTGTGAGGTCACGATGCGACCCCGTTGAGGCAGCCTTGGGGCGGCGGAAGAGCTTCTACGAGTAGCGCTGGAGGCCCTGACCATGTTGCTCCTCCTCTGAGCGTCCTCGGTCCGCGACGACTATGACCTGCGCACCTTGCGTTTGCATCAGTCATCGCTTCCGCTCTCAGAAGATCGGACGAGAGACTCCGGTCGGGTTCTCGGGCAGTGATGAACATGATGGGCGAGCGTGGCGGGATTGACCTTGAACGCCAAGTCTTCAATGGTCACGTCGACCAGTGCAGGCGGCGGCCCCGGCGAAGAGAATGGCGGCAATCCGCCGATGCGATAAGATTGTCTTATGGCCTTCCTGCTGGAGTACCGGGACGCGCGGCGTGACGAGGACGTTGCTCGGCTGCGGCGTACTCTCGCGCTGCGCGCGATGCTCGCCAGCGGCATGAGTCAGCGTCAGGTCGCTAGGGAGCTTGGAATCAGCCAGCCGGCGGTCAGCCAGCAACTCAAGTTCGCTCCCGGCCTCGACGATGTGGATCCGCAGACTCTGCTCGAAGCGGCCGTTCCGATTCTCAAGGCGCTGGCCGCCGAGCATGGCTACCGCAATCTCGCGGTCTTCGGCTCGGTTGCGCGCAAGCAGGCGGGGCCTGATTCTGACATCGACCTGCTCGTGGATGCGCCGGCTGGGACGGGCAGCTTTGGTTTCGTGCGGTTCAAGATGCTGCTGGAGCGGGTGCTCGGCCGCGAGATCGACCTTGTCAGTTGGGGCGGGCTCAAGCCGCGCATTGATGACGACATCCGTCGTGAGGCGGTGATGCTGTGATGGATCGCAAGGCTGCCAAGGAACTGCTGCACATCCAGGGCTGGCTGGAGCGCGTCGAGGAGATCCTCGCCAAGGGCGAGGAAGCCTACCTCGACGATGGCCTGCTCCAGGAGGCCGGGGACTCGCTGATGATGAAGCTTGGCGAGGCCGCCAACCGGCTTTCCAGGCTCGACGTACTCGCACCCGAGGGAGTCGAGTGGGCCATCGCCGTGGCGAACCGCAATTTCCTCATCCATCAGTACGACGAGATCAGCCGAGATCTCACCTGGGAGACGCTGTCGGTCGACCTGCCCGAGTGGAAGACATCACTCCAGATGCTCTTCGATCAGGCCAACGCGCTCATCGATGCCGAGAACGTCGCTGCCGAGTAGGCCCTCCGAAACCCATCTGGAACAGTGGAAGCCGACACGAGATGACGGCCGGCAGCAACGACCATGATCTGGCTGCCTACGCCGTCGGCCACTCCCGCTTTCCCTCGGCACCGCACGTGCCGACAGGATGACGCCGATGTGGGCGCCGCGTTTTGAGTGGGCGGGCGTGTGTGTCCGGGGGACACCGGGTGCTTCGGGGTGTTCGTCGAAGGTGGCGGGGCTTCCGTGCGGTGTGTGGTCAGCAGCTCTGCGTGACCGGGAACTCAGGCTCTCCTGGCCGGCCCGAGTCCGAGCTTTAGTATGTGCAGAGATCCATGGGTTTAATCCAAATAGCCGTTGGCTAGGGATTTCGGTGGCCAGGACCGGGATCGAACCGGTGACCTTTCACTTTTCAGGCGAACGCTGCTACCAGCTGAGCTACCTGGCCAATGGAGCGTTTCGCTCCAGCGACCCCGACGGGACTCGAACCCGCGACCTCCGCCGTGACAGGGCGGCGCGCTAACCAACTGCGCCACGGGGCCTTGTTAACAAGACCGTGCTGGCCGTTTCTGGCCAGCCCCGAAACTATAACGTACCTACTCCCGTGGGATGAAATCGGGGAGCGGGGCCTGGACGGCGTCGCCGTCCGGGAGCATCCCCAACGGGATTCGAACCCGCGCTGCCGCCTTGAAAGGGCGGTGTCCTAGGCCGCTAGACGATGGGGACCTGACCCGTGAACTATACGGTGCGGCGCCGGGCGTCAGCCAATCGGCGGGATCGGGCAGGCGCTGCGGGTGCCGCCGTCCCTCGGTGCCCGACCAGGTTGGAGACGATCAGGTGATCGGTGAGCTGTGCGGCCCCGTCAGCCGGGACGCCCCGTGCCCGGTGGGCGGCGTAGGTGAACCTCCGAAGCACGTCGGACTGGATGGCACGGGCACGCAGCCCTTCCTTCCTGGTGGATGCCCTCATCGTCGCAGGAAGGGCGGCCTCCGCACGATGCTCAACTCACGAAGGACACATGCACGTGGTCGAAGTGGTTCGCGGTGTCGCCGCCACGATCCGCCATGTGCACCCACTTGCCGCGGGTGATCGTGTAGTTGCGCTGCCGCCAGATCACGTACTTCACCTTCAGCGACTTGTGGTTGTCGATGAAGTACTTGGCGATCCGATCGCCGAGCGCCTTGTTCTTCTTGTACGACGGGATCATGATGTCGATCGCGCGGCCGTTGGGGTGGTCGGAGGAGTAGGCGCTGGAAGCCCGCCAGCCGTGGATCGTCTTGATCTCGGGGAACTTGTCGCGGACGACCAGGACGGCCGCCTTGCCGTTGGCCTTCAGCTTGTCGAGGCTGGTGGAGCCCAGGGTGGCCCCAGGCTTGGTGGCGCTGATGTACTGGGTGGAGACCCAGGCCAGGTCGCCGGAGAAGACGACCTGGGAGTAGCCGTTCTTGGTGGGGCCGGTGATCTGCAGGACAGCGCCACGGGCCAGCGTGGCCAGCTTGGTGGATTCGACGTCGGGTGACTTGCGGACGTTGACGTCGGTGGCGTTGATGTAGCGCAGCCCGGTGGAGACCGGCAATGTGACCGTCGGGCCTTGGCTCGAGGGGCGCAGGTATCCGGTGAGCACCCAGCCGAGCTTGTTGTCGGTCGTGACGATCTCGGAGTAGCTGCCGCTGTGCTTGCCGGTGAGGGCGACCTGCACCGCGGCCGCCACGGAGCCCAGCGACTCGGCGGAGTTGCTGGCGTCCTTGCGCAGCGTGACGGCGCCGCTGGTCACCACGGTGGCGATGGTGTCGGGCAGGTCGGGATCGCCAGGCTCGGCGGGCTCGGTCGGCTCCGGCGTGGCCGGCTCGCTTGGCTTCTCGGAAGGCGTGGGCGTCGGCGTGGGAGTGGGGGTGGGGGAGGGAGTCGGCACGGCGGGCTTGGCCGTCGCCGTCGCGCCCACGTACTTGGTGAACAGCCAGCGGATCTTGCCGTCCACCTTCACTTCGGTGAAGTCACCCGACTTTCGTCCGGTGGCGGCGACCGTGGTGCCCTTCTTCAGGACGCGGATGATCTTCGAGTCAAGGTTCGCGGCGTCCCGGAGATTGACGTTGGCTGAGGTCTTGCGGGTGCTCGGCGCAGCGTTGGTGACCGGGGTCTTCGTCGACTTGGTCACCTTGACGTACTGGGCGTAGACGTAACCGGTGGTGTTGTTGAAGCTCACTGGCTGCCAGCCGTTCTTGGCCTTGCCCTTGGCTTCGACGACGTCGCCCTTCTTCAGCAGGTGCAGGATCTTCTTCGAGGTGCTGGGGCCGGTGCGGACCCGCACCTCGGCGCTGGCGGTGTAGAGCGTGACGGCGGCACTGGCCATCACGGCGGTGGTGATGCCGGCGCCGGCCAGCAGCGTTGTCGTCACCAGCCACGCGATCGCGATCCGTGCCCTGCTCATCCTTGCCCTCTCCTTGGGGAAGTTCCGGTTCGGGGATGAGGCCCAGGGAGAGGTCTTCCCCGTGACGTCACGAGTCACATGCGACTCGTGCGTCACACCTGTCCCTGATGCCTCAGCGATCAGGACTGTAGGGAGCCGCGAAGGGCCGCGTCATGGGGATCGAGCAGGTTGCTGAGGAGGTGCTGTGAACTACATGAATGTGATTCCATGCCTAGTCAGGGCGCTATCGTGGGGGTCATGGCGGTGGAGATGGAGCCCGCGCGGTTCGAGGAGTTGGTGCACCAGGCGCTCGAGCAGATCCCTGCGCGCTTCCTCGATCTGATCGAGAACTGCGTCGTCGTGGTCGAGGACGAGCCGGATCCCGCGGATCCCGAGTTGTTCGGCTACTACGACGGTATCCCCTTGTCAGAGCGTGGTTCCTGGTACGGCGGCGTGCTACCGGACCGGATCCTGATCTTCCGTGGGCCGTTGCTGCGCTACTGCCTTGACGAACCCGAGGTGGTGGAGGAAGTCCGGATCACGGTCTGGCACGAGGTCGCCCATTTCTTCGGCATCGACGACCACGAACTCGATGATCTGGGCTACGCCTGAACCTCCGCGGAGCCCTTCCGGGCAACCCTGAACTCACCTTGAGCGTTGGTTGAGACCTGACCCACGATTCCTGAAGTCCAACTTGAGACCTGCCAGCCCCCCAAGTTCTCGAAGGGTCACCGGTCACCTCTCGCGTCGGTCGGACCTGTCCAGATCACATCGCTCCCGTTGGTCGCGCTTGTGAGACCAACCGCCTAGCCCGCCTCGAGCAACACCCAACTCGTCCGCTCATCGCACACCCAGACCCGGCAGCTCCCCAGGTTTCCGGCCGGCAGATACCCCGCCTGCAGATCGGACGCCGACACCGGCTGCCCCCCGGTGAGCGAGCCCAGCGACCGGCGCCGGTCGTCCGGCAGCCGAATCGGCAGGCAACTGAAGGTGCCCTGCACCCAGTTCGCCCGCAGCGTCGCGAGCAACTCCGCGGAGAACCCCGGCGCCACCACCACCATGGGACGACCGACCTCGCGGGCTCGCTTCACCGCCGGCAGCAGTTCGCGCATGGTGGTGACCTCTTCACCACAGAGCACGATCACGGGCTCGTCGACCACGCACCAGCCGGTGCTGGCATCTGTGACGTACTCCCGGCTCGGCCAGCCCGCCTTGAAGCGGGGCGAACCGGCCAGGGCCTCCTTGAGCTTCGCGCGAGCAGCCTCGCCGAGATCGGTCGCGGGCAGCCGATCGGGCCGGGTGACCGCCTCCAGCTCACTGAGATACTCCGGCCGGATCTCGTCCGCCTTGAACCGCGGAATCTCCCGCTCCGGCGGACGTTTCATCGCCTCAGCCCGCCGCCGATCGTCCGACCGGTCGGAGAGCCAGCCGTAGGCGACCACCGCCGTCCCGATGACCAGTACGGCGACGATCCCCCAGATGCCAGCATCCACAACCCCAGTGTGCACGTCCCCACCAGCGCTCGATACGATGCACCCCAGGGCCTATAGCTCAATCGGCAGAGCAGCGGACTTTTAATCCGCGGGTTCTGGGTTCGATTCCCAGTGGGCCCACTCATCGGAATCCCGGCGTGGCTAGGCAAGTCGCAGGATGCACGGGGGTGATCTGGTCGCGATCGAGAAGCCGGGGTATTGCCTAAGGTATTGCCCATGGCGCACCGCCGGATCTAGCCAGTCTCGAACACACGTTCTATTCTGTGTGGATGGGTAGATACAGGAACAGCGCGCCCCCGCCGTGGGCGGTCGAGCGCGGGGAGTTTTCGAAGTTCCTCGACCGTCATGACCGGTGGGGTGAGATCAGCAACTGGGTTCATGGCGCGAACGAGTCGGGCCGCTGTCGTACGTGTGATGTGGAGTGGCCGTGTCAGGAGTTGCTCGACTACGCGGCGCAGTGGTCGGATGATCCCGAGTATCGGGAGGGGTGGCGTACGGGTGAGTCGATGCGGTGGCATCCCTGGTGACCGACGACCGTCTCCCTGCGCCGCGGAACTCGCTGGGAGGTCCTCCTGGTGGTGTGCCGCACAAGGGTGACGGGCGGGCGGGTGATGGCTCGCTGGTGGTGGCGCGGCTGGTGTGGCCGTCTGCGGTGGAGGTGGTGCCGGCGCGTCTGGAGTGGATCGCTGGTGACAGGGTGTTGGTGGAGTGGTCGAGGCGGGGTCATGTGCGGCGGACGTGGCTGCATCGGTCGGATGTGCGCAGGTCGATGCGGTGGGAGGCGTAGGTCTTCTTGGGGAATCGGGCTGAGATCCTGCCGCCGGGTGTTGCATGATGTGACACTCATGCTGTATGATTGTGTTACACAGCGAGGCAGGGAGACAGCGAAATGACCGAGTACACCACCGAGGAACTGATCACCAAGATCGCGCGGGCCGAGCGCTTCGCTGCTGAGATGGACGCCGCCAAGCCGAAGAGTTTCGCCGCCTCCATGGCCATCACCGACTACAACCGCTCGGTGGCCTGGATTCGCATGCTGAGCAAGGCCGCCGACATCGAACTGCTCGACCAGTTGGCAACCATGACCACCAACCCGGCAGTGCTTCACACCATCACCAACGCCCGCAACGTCGCCGGCCTGTGAGCCCGAGAGGAACCCCGACCATGAACACAGCAACCCCGATCACCACCGCGGCCCGCCGGATCGCCCGCAAGGCCAACGCCACCGCCCCGACGCTTGCGGTCGAGTTCGATCGGCAGGGCCACGCGGTCGATGTCCACCCCGCCGGGCTGCGGTACGCGCCGCACGCCGCGCCGGAGGGCATCGTGCTCACGATCCACTGCAACGGCGGCGGGCTCACCTATCGGCGCGCGCAGGACCTGCTGGACGCGGTTGACGCGCACCCCGGCGACCGCGGCATGCAGGACTACTACCTGCAGCAGCTGGAGACCGCCCGCGAGATGGAGGCCGTCCGGTGAGTGAGTTCGACCAGGCGATGGCGATCGACGCGGTGCACCAGGCCGCGAATGTCAGCGAGGAAGCGGCCCAGCGGCTGCGGGCCGAGGTCGTGCGGGCGCATCGGCTCGGGGTCGGGGTCACTGATCTGGCGACTGCAGCCCGGGTCACCCGGCAGACGATCTACCGGTGGGTCGCGGTGGATGGCAGCCCCGAGCGGCCCCGGCCGAGCGAGGCGATCCGGGAGGCGCTGCGGATCATGCTGCCGCTGCTGGAGCCCCACCAGGCGGATCAGATCAGCCGCCGGATGCACAGCCGCGACATGAACCAGCTGCTGCTCGCGCTGAAGATGGCGCGCGCGTGGCTGCCGCTGGACGCGGCCCGCGACTTCACCGAGGTCGAGCGTGTCGCCCTGGGGCTGGCCACCGAGGCCGAGAATCGGATCCGGGCAGCGCAGGCGCGAGATGAGTCACTGGACGACGACGATGCCCCATAAGTCGGGCCGTGGCCGGACGGGTCACCTGGCGATGGATGCCTACCTGGATAGCCTGCCGAGCCCGGTGACGCGGTCGAACGTGTTGTACGCGCTGCGGCCGTGGCTGGCGTGGTGCCGGCGCGCTGGTCTGGTCCCGGAGGCGGCGTCGCGGCGGGCGATCCAGGTGTGGATCAATGAGCAGTTGGCTGGCGGTCGTCACCCTCGCACGGTGAATGCTGATGCCGGATGGGTGCGCGGCTGGTATCGGTGGATGCACAGGGTCGGAATGATCCGGATCGATCCGATGGAGGGTGTGATCGTCCCGCGGCGGCCCAAGACGGCACCGGATCAGTGGCTGGGGCCGCGGGATCTGGGATTGCTGCTGGCCCGGGCTCGGGTTGATGCGCTGCCGGGGGTTTCGGCGGCGGTGCACCTGTGGGGGGTCAACGGTCCGCGTTTGGGCGAGACGCTGGCGCTCGATGTGGGGGATGTGCGGCGGATCGATGATGCGACGGTGATCCGGCTGGAGCGCGGCAAGGACACCGGCGTGGACTGGCTCGGGTGCCCGCCGATCGTGGCCGAGCAAGTGCACCGGGCCCGCGCCGGGAGGCGTTCTGGGCCGCTGCTGCTGAACCGTGCGGGCCGGCGCCTTGACGCCGGGTTCGCCCGCGCCGAGCTGCGTCGGCTGTGCGAGGCGGTGGGAGTACCGGTCGTCACACCGAAAGGACTGCGGGTCGGTGCGATCTCGCTGGCCCTGGGGGAGCACGTGCCGCCGCGGGATGTGCAGATCGCAGCCGGCCACCGGGGGGCGGCGACCACGGAGTACTACGACCGGGCCAGGATCGCGGCGACCGCCGCGGCGTCGCAGGCGGTCGCCGCCCTGGTCGCCAGGGACGGATCATGAGGCCGCTGCGGTGGGTCGCCACCTCGACCCCCGCGCTGTGCCGCCGGCTGCAGGCCGACGCGTCGGCGGAGGCGGTCTGGGCAGAGAGCCAGGCCCGGTCGCTGCGCGGCTCGGCCATGGTGATCGAACTGCTCGAGCACGCCCAGCTGATCGGAGCCCTCGCGGACGCCCTGGCCGCCACCGGCCTGTACTGGGTGCGGCCCGCGATGATGGAGCTGGCGATGCAGGCCTCCCACGACGCGCCCCGGGTGGTGACCGCGCAGGCGATCGAGCCGGAAGGGTTCCTGCTGCTGGAGAAGCCGCTACCCCCGCTGCCACTGCCCGACATCCCCGACCACCGGCCGATACGGCCCTCGGGGTTCGTGTGGCACCGCCACGAGATGGGCATGATCGTGCACGTCCTGGCACGCAGCAGCGCCGGAGTGGCGGTCTGGGCCAGCCAGCACGATCTGGTCCCGGTCACCGCCATCCTGATCGCCGGCGCCGAGCAAGACCTCACCGCCGCCGCGGCGCAGGACATGCTGCTGGCCTGGCTGATGTCAGCATGGACGCTGATGGTCGAGCCCACGCTCAGCGACCGGCGCACCATCGACCCCGCACCGGGCACGGAGGGAGCCGGCCGGACCTGGGACACCCGCTCGGTCACACTGGTCGATCTACGCCGGATCCGACGACGCCCGATCCCGGCCGGGGACGGCAGCCACGAACTCCACCACCGATTCATGGTCCGCGGCCACTGGCGGCAGCAGTACCACCCCTCCGACCGGTCACATCGACTCCGCTGGATCGCGCCCTACATGAAAGGCCCCGACGGCGCACCCCTGCTACTCACCGACCAGGTCATGGTCTGGAGACGCTAGCCTGGCCTCAGGTCCGGCGGCTGGGCGCCCTGGGGTGGGTGCCGCCCCCGCCGGACCCCTGATCTGCACCGTTTGTCGGCGTCTCCTACTGTGAGTAGTACACCTGCAGTTCAATGGTGAGGGGGTGGAGACAATGAGGCTCTTGAGGAAGATCATCCGCGGCGGGCTGATCGTGTTCTCGGTGGTGACGTTGATCGCTATCGCGACCGGGAACTTCCCTGCGTGGTCAGCTACGGTCAGTGGGTGGTTCGCTGAGTATGTGTGGCCGCCGTACAACGCGGCGGTGCAGTGGCTTGTGAATCAGGCATTCGCGGGCATGCTGTCCTGAACGCACGAAACCGCCCCGCCCACCATGATCGGTGGGCGGGGCGGTTGGGTGTGGCGGGTGGGTGTTAGCCCACGGGGTTCCCGAAGCGGTTGTGGTTGCCGGCGATGGTGGTGAATCCGGTGAGCATGCCGCCGATGCCGCCGCCTCCGGATCCGCCTCGGTAGAACAGGTTGTCTACGAGGCGTCGGGTGTCGCCGGGTTCGGGGGTGGAGTAGGCGCGGCTGGCGGCGAGGATGACTTCGGGGCCGGTGTCGGATTCGGGGAGGCGTAGCGCGTTCTCGATGGCGAGGTTGCCGGTGTAGGGGCCGTATTCGGGGTACCAGCTGATCGCGGCGCTGTTGCCGTCTGTGATGAGGTTGCGTCGCAGGGTGTTGTTGCCGGCGCGCAGGCTTGCGCCGGTGTTGTGGCTGCCTTCGGAGAAGTGGAGGTCGTGGACCCAGCAGTATTCGGCGTGGACGCCGCCGAAGCAGTAGAGGCCGGCGCGGAAGCCGGAGATGTCGCAGAACCGGATGGTGATCTGGCCGGGGGTGCGGGCTGCGGAGAAGTTCAGTGCGGCGCCGTTGTCGTTGGCGCCGTTGCCGGCGAGTGTGCAGTGTTCGGCGATCAGGCCGTGGCAGTTGGTGGTGGAACGCAGCCCGTACAGGGCGCCGTCTGAGTCGACGTGGCAGTTGCGCAGGGTGACGTTGTCGGCGTTGACGCCGAGGGAGCCGGTCACCCGGTAGCGCTCGACCACCCAACGGCCGGCGACCTGGGTGGCGCGGCCGTTGCCGAGGTTGCTGGCCAGCCAGTCGTCGGTGATGGTGAGGTTGCCGGTGATGGTGGTGTAGTCGAGGGCGGGGTTGTGTCCGGTGTGGGCGGCGTACCAGGTGTCGAGTGCGGTGAAGTCTCGGCTGGTGAAGGTGTCGGCCCAGCCGCCGGGGTCGTCGTCTCCGGGGTCGGTCGGGTCGGGGATCACGCCGTCTGGGTGGCGCCAGGCGGTGGGGAGTCGGACGCTGACGGCGGGGTGCGGGATGGTGATCATGGCTGGTACTCGACTCGCATCTCGAAGAGGTCGACTTGGACCGGTAGGGCTGGGGTTGATGCGTAGGCGCGGAAGTAGCCCCCGGTGATGGCGTTGAGTTCGGCGGGGGTCGCGGTGTAGGGGGTGAGGTCGAAGTCCAGGGTGGTCCAGTCGGTGGAGGTCAGGTTCTGCAGGGCGGGGAGTTGGGTGCCGGAGATGCCGGCGCGGATGCTGCGGCTGCCGGGGGTGGTGAGGCGGCAGATCAGACGGGCGATCGCGGACAGGACGGTCGCCGCGCCGGGGATGGTGAACGGGGTTTCGAGGGTGCGTACGCCGGTGACGCTGTTGGCGGTGGGGTCGCTCTCGGCCCACTGGCTGTCCCCGGGTTCGGCGACGACGGCGCAGGTGGTTCCGGTGCCGTAGCTCCAGGTGCTGCCGGTGGTGGTCAGTGTCTGGGCGGCGGCGAGGCGCCGTACCTGGAGCAGCGGCCCGCCGGGGTCGGGGTCGCTGCTCCACACCTGCTGGCCGCCGAGGTAGACCGCCGCGGCGGCCGCCTCGCCCACGTTGATCGCGGTGGCGTCGTCGAGGCGCATCAGTCCGCCACCACCACATAGACCACGGCGGGGTCCGGGCTGACGATGGCGGCGTACTCGGCCTCGGTGCCCTGCCACAGGCCGGTGACCCCGTTGAGCGCGGTGACGGCGCCGGTCACTGACCGCAGCACGACATCCCCCTCGACTGCGTTCTCGGGGTCACTCAGGCCCGGGTCGGCGGGGATCCAGAACGCCAGCGCCGCGGTGGGGCGGGTGTCGGCTTCGTCCTCGTAGACGATGGTGGCGGTGATGGTGCCTGGGGTGCCGGGTGCTCCCTGCTCGCCGTTCTCCCCATCGGCACCATCTGCGCCGTCTGTGCCGGGGGGGCCGACCAGGGAGGCCAGCCAGTCCGCCTGTGACCCGGTGAACCCGGACGCGACCGCGACCTGGTAGGCAGAGATGCCCGGCGGGCCGGGCGTGGTCTCGATCTCCTCGAGCGCGTCAGTGAGCCCGGTCACGTCGGCGATGCCGGGTCGCCAGTCGTCCGCCATGGCGACGATCGCGGCCCGCGCCTCCTCCGCGGTCTCACCCGCGGCGATCACCTCAGGCATGTCCTCCAGATCGTCCCACGATGAGACCCCGCCGCCGATGTCCTCGGGCAGCTGGACCGCGGGCACGCGCCCGGTCTCGTCGAGGGAGGCGACGCCCCCGGCGACGCCCTTGGCGTACATCGGTGCCGGCACCGAGGGGCTGCCGGGTGGCACCTCGATGGTGCCGAGGTTGATGCCCGGGATCGGGGTGTCCAGCTGGGCCAGCAGGGGGGTGATCGCGTACTGCTTGCCGGACGCGGAGGTGAGCTGCTCGCGGACGGTGACCGCGCCGAGCGCCTCGGGGTTGTGCACGATGTCCGGGTCGTCGAGCGCGGGGAAGCGGGCGAAGATCGCGGCGGGCACGATCACCTCGTCCCAGCGGACGTCCCACGCTGAGCCGTCGAAGCCCTCGGGATCCGCGGCATGGTCGGCGTCGCGCCACGCCTGGCGCACCGCTGCCCGCACCACGGAGTCCTGGCCGGCCATGTCGCCGATCACAGCCTCCACGGTCGCGCCCTCGGCGTAGATCACCCTGCCATCGACGCGGAGCACCCGCTGCGGGAAGCCGAAGGTGACCTTGCCGGTGATCGGGGTGTCATCGGGGCGGAGGTAGACCGCCCAGACCGGTACGTAGTCCCAGCGGGTTGTCGGGTTGGCCATGGGTGGTCCTCTCGGTCAGATGGTGAGCATGCAGATGGCGATGACCAACCAGGCCGCCACCACGAGGATGACGACCCGGCGGGGCATGGTTCTCAGTCCTCGGCGATCCCGGCCGCGATGTACTCGCCCGGGACGCCCTTGGAGATGATCGACAGGTAGGAAGCGGTTCCGGCCAGGAGTGCGGTGGCGACCGCGGATCCAGCGCCGAGACCGGCGGCCAGCCACCAGTCACCAGACAGGGCGAGCGCGATGCCCGCCGAGGGGATGGCGGCCGAGAGCGACTGGGTGGCGGTGCGGATGAAGCCGCGCTTTGCGGCGGTGCGGACGGCGGCCGGGACGAGAGCTTCGGTCATGATGGTGCCTTTCATGTGGTGGGAATCGTGGTGATGACGGCGTGAGCACGGACCGCGAGGTGATCGGACGCCGAGCCGGGATCGTGCATCTCGGCCTTGGTGATCGACCCGCCCTTGATGGCCACGTAGTCGTAGCGGCGTCCGTGGTCGGTGGTGGCGGGGGTGTTGGTGACCGTGAAGCCATACGGCTTCAGCCAAGTCGTTGCAGCCTCGGAGTTGAAGTCACCGCCAATGATGGTCGGCAACTTCGGGTCGAGCTTGCCCATCAGCTTGTCGAGGTAGGCCTTGCGCTGCGCCTCGGAGGCGACGCTCTTGGGCGGCAGGTGGAGCGCCACGAACTGGATCCGGCGCCCGGTTGCCTTGTGGGTCAGGATCGCGATCACCGCACCGTGGTACGAGGTGGGGCCGAACACGACCTTGGTGCTGGTCGTCCAGCTGTACTTCGTGCTGTCGAACATGATCGCCTGGCTGATCCGCTCCCACACCTTCCATCGGGCGGTGCCGCCGGTCTTGCTCTTGCGGATGGCGGTGCGCACGGACTCTGGGGCCTCGGTGAGCAGGTAGACGCTCGCGGCGGCGGCCTTGATGACCTTCGCGTCGTCAGCCGCCTTGCCACCGAATCGCGGGTCGAGGCAGTTGTAGGTTGTGGCCCAGAACTTGGTCTCGGTGGCGGGCGGGGTGGGGGTCGGCTTGGGGGCCGGGGCGAGCTTGAATCCGGTGAGACGGCGCACCCCGGTGTAGTGCTTGCGGGTCTTCCAGTAGCTCAGGGTGGTGGCCACGACGCCGGAGGCCTTGCCGCGTGCCTCGATGATCCGCCAGTCGCCGTTGGACAGCCGCTGGGTGATCACCGCGACGTGGCCGATCCCGTTGGAGCGGGCGGGGTTGTTGCGCAGGAACACCAGATCGCCCACCGCCGGGGTACCGGTGACCGCCTTGGAGCGGTTGTAGAGGCCGGCGGCGGTGTCGTCGCCCTGCGGGAGCGCGCCCGTGGCGTTGTTGAGCCAGATGACCAGCCCGGAGCAGTCGAACGCACCGGGGTTGCCGCCCTTGTGGGGGACGGGCTGGCCGAGGATGTAGCGCTTGCCGACCTGCTTGGCGGCCAGGGCGGCGTACTGCGCGGCGGTGGCGGTCACTGGTCCTCCTCGGTCTCGTCGTCGGTGGATGGTGCCCAGTCGGTGTGGATCTCGGTCACGTCCGCGGGGGTGCCGGGGTCGGGGCCGTCCTGCTCGCCGAGGTCGGCGTCGAGCAGGCGGTCGGTGTCATTGGCCATGGAGTCCTCCTGGCATACAGGAGCCCCGGACGCTGCCGGGGCTCGGAGTTGGTGTGGTGGCGTCAGACGCCGGGGGGTCGCGGCGGTGGTGGTGGCGGCTTCTGCTGCCAGATGTGGTGCTCGAGAGTGTCGATGTGGTCGCCCTGCGCTCGCTTGGTCTTGGCGTCCTCTTCGCGGAGTCGCCATAGCTCCTGCTGGCCGGCTTCGAGGGTCTTGATCCGCTCCATGAGGGTGCCGATCAGCTCGACCTGGCTGCCCTGGTCAGTCGATCGCTTGCCGGTGCGTGCGGTGTAGACCACGCCCGTGAGGCCGATGAGGGCGATGACGATGGATGGCCATAGCTGGTCCCAGGTCACCGCCGCCTCCCGGTGAGGGGGGCGCGGACGCTGGCGGGAATGTGGGCCAGGAGCACCACGAAGGCCACCATGAGGGCGTAGTAGCAGGCGGACAGCCAGCCTCGGGGGTCGCCGGGGGGTGGGCCGGGGATCCAGTCCATGGCCCATGCCCACAGGTAGGAGCAGCCCTGGATGATCGGGGGCAGGGTGAGTACGGCCAGACCCCAGCGGGACAGGCGCTCGGAGGGGGCGAGCACTACCGCGACGATCGCGGGCAGCCACCACAGCGCGACCCTCAGCCATACGGGGAAGCTGAGGTGCCACACCGAGGGCGTCAGGACGGGGGTGGGATTGGTCAGCACCCCGGCTCCGATCAGTATCCAGATCGCGGCGGCGAGGATCATGCCCTCGGCGCGGGCGCCGATGTGGCGGTGGATCAGGTGGCGCATGGCATCACGCCTCTCACTTGGTGTAGTCGATGCGGAGTCGGGGGCGGTTGTCGCCAGCACCGGTGACGATTGCTCCGCCGCCTTGGTGGACCTTGGCTGACTGCATGGCGGTGGTCCAGTCGGTCAGCGGGATCCAGATCCCTGAGCCGGGGGTGGTGAGCCGGGAGATGCTGCCGCCGCTGGGGGTGGTGGCGTTGGCGCTGGCGGAGTTGTTGGAGATGGCCCGGAAGGCGGCTGCGCGTCCGGCTTGGTGGTAGATGTAGACGGCGGCGGAGTGGACGGTGGCGCCGGACATGGCTGCGGCTACGCCGGAGCCGAAGACCGCGTGGAGCCATTGACCGGTGCCGACATTGGCGGTGGAGACGGGGCTGCCGGCTCCGTTTTGGTAGACGGCGGTGGCTTGCCAGATCTGGGTGCGGCGGATCTGGGTGGTGGTGGAGGCGACGGCTGCGCCGAGGTCCTGGACGGTGATCGAGCAGTCGGATCCCCAGACGCTGATCGAGCCGCTGCCGGCGGCGCGGACGGCGGACAGCAGGAAGCGGCACTCTTTGGCGGTGGCCCATCCGGTGGTGTCGATGACGCCGGTGAAGGTGGGCTGGTGCACGTAGAGGCCGGTGGCGGCGATCTCGTCGGAGCGCCATACCCAGGATGGTGAGGAGGTGGTGACCGGGGATCCGTCTGTGGTTTGGTGGAGCTTGATCTCGGAGCGGGTGCCGGCGGCGGTGACGCTGATCGGCATGGTGTCGACGCCGACCCGGTAGAGCCTGCCGGGCTGGAGGATTGTGCGCAGCTCGGACAGGGCGGTGACGCTGGTGGTGATCCCGGTGGCGTTGGCGAACCCCTGGGTGCGGGCCAGGATGCCCTTGGGGAGCGGGTCGAGGATTTCGGCGAGGCTGTCGCCGCCGACCAGCAGGTCACCGACCGACGCGGTCTTGAAGGAGGCGAGGCCGCCGGGGGTGATCTCGGCCAGGGGCGCGGCCTCATCGAACCCGAAGCTGAGCCCGGAGTCGCCGAACCGGGCGAATTTCTGGATCGCGTCGGCAGCGTCCGGGTTGGGTGCCCAGGCAGAGAACCCGTCCGGGGTCATCCGGGTATGTGCCGCAGCCGGCGAGCCCGCGTAGTTGTTGATCGTGAAGATGTCGGTGGCGCTCATCTTGTTGGACGTGAGGCTGCCGTCGATGATGACCTCGCCAGCGTTGCGGCGGTACACCTTGATGTTGCGGAAGATCGCGGTATTGGCGATGCCCGGCGCGGACACCACGGCCAGGGTCGCTCGCATACGGGCAGCGCCGGCCATTCCGACGATCACACCCTCCCGCTTCACCCACGTGCCGGCTGCCGCATGCTGGGCGGGGGTCACGACGACGTTCGGCGTGCCGATCTGGGTTCCGTTCGCGTCGTAGGTGATCAGCATCAGGTAGGTGGTCGCGAGCGTGGCTGCCGGGTAGGCGTAGCTCTCGAACTCCACGAAGTACTCATCGCCCGGATGGCACTCGAACTCCGGCGCGCGCGAGTAGAGCGCCGCACCGGTGGCGGCGTTCAGTCGCAAGTAGTTCGAGGTGCCGTCATTGAGCACCGTGCCGGCCGACCAGAGCCGTGGCACTCCGGCGTCGTGGTTCTGGAAGGTCCCGTCGAAGGCGAGGTTCTGCCAATCGGACACCAGGAGTTGGTCGACGGCAATGCTCCTGGCCAGGATCCGCACGCCGTCGAGCAGCCCGTAGGTGCCGGTGCCGATATTGACCTGCGGCAGCCACGCCTCAGCCAGGGTCTGCTCGGCCCACGCCGTGGGCGATGCCGCGCGCCACCAGCCGACGATGGTGGTGCCGCTGTACTTGAACCAGGTATCGCCTTCGATCTGGCCGGCGTAGTTCGTGGGGTTCGCCGAGGAGTGCGTGATCCGGTTCTTGCCCGCGATGGACGGCATCACGGCATCGACCGACGCGTTCACGATGTCGTTGATCGCGGAGTTGGCCATGTCGTCGGTGACCGCACGACGCGGCGTCACCGCCACCTGATCCGACGCCACCGACCGATTCCCGGAGAAGTCCACGGCCACCAGCCGCACGTAGTGCACAACCCCGTACGCCAGCCCCGCCAGGGTGAGTGTGCTCCCCGGCCGGATCTCGCCCTTCAGCGTCGCTGCGATCGGCGCGAATCCGGAGGTGGTCGAGACGTGCACCTCGCAGCGGGCGAAGTCCCCGGGCTGGTCGGCACCATCGGTGTCCTTGCCGCCCCACGCGATGACGATCGCGCCCAGATAGGCGGCCGCGGTCGGGGTGGCGGGCTTGGCGGGTGGGGTGGTGTCCGGGCCGAAGGTCCACTGGGTGTAGGCGCCCAGCTCGGAGACTTTGCCGTTCGGGCCGACCGCCTTGACCGCGAATCGCCACGTGCTGCCGGTGTCGAAGGGCTCCCAAGATGCCGACAGCCCGGTCGCGGTGGTGAGCCTGCGCCACGGCTGCGTCGGGGACGCCTGCGGCTGGCCCCACAGTTCGTACCGCACCGGCACCATCGCGGTGCCGTTCGTCGCCTGCGTCACCGCCAGCCAGGAGGCGCCGATCCGCGAGCGCCACACCCCGACCGCGTCCAGGATCCGCTGATCCGACAGGGTCGGCGCGCCGGGGGCCGCGGGTTGGCGGGTGTCGGTGGCGGGGATGATCGTGCCGGTGCCGGAGATCGCCGCGTTCTGGGCCAGCGCCCGCAGTGTCCGCGCCTGCCGCAGATCCGCCGGCACCAACCGGTCATTGAGCACGACGCTGCCGGTGTGCCCGGACGGGCCGTAGGTGAGCGTGATCTGCTGCACCCGCATGGCCTGACGTCCGGCAGGGGTCGGGCCGGTGACCACATCACCCGGGATGTAGTCGCGGATCGGCAGCCACCGGGTCTTGTCGCTGATCAGCAGGGTCTGGGTGTGCTGGCCCTTGACCCGGCCACGCAGCTCCAGATCACCAGCGGCCAGCGACAGCGCCTCCGCCTCGGTGGTCGCCCCGGACGCCGACAGATTGCGTTCCCAGGTCGCGACCCGGGCGGGCACCGACTCGTCGATGTAGGTAGCGGCCACCATTCCCTCGCCGCGGACCAGAATCCAGCCGGCGGCGTCCTCCAGGGTCTCCCGATAGGGCGCGTCACCGATCTCGTAGCCGTGCTCCAGCCTGACCGTGCCGGACACGTCCGTGCCGATGCTGCCCTGATTCGCCACGACCAGGGTCCGGCCGCGGACGGTCCACTCACACAGCCCGCCATCCACCGACGCCAGCCGGGACAGGATGTCGCCGGTGTCCTGGCCCTGGTCATAGACCAGCGTCGGCTTCGACTTCGCCCAATCGACACCGAAGGAATCTTTGGCCGCGGTGAAGCCCCACGCCAGTGGGATGGTCTTGCCCGGGTGTCGGGCGGCCCACTCGTCCAGCAGCGGACGCAGCACACCACCCGGGGTCCCCGGAGTGAAGACCCGCCGACCCGCGAAATCCCCGGAGGCCTCCAGCAGGTCGAGCGCGTTAACCTGCGAGATCTTCAGCAGCCACGCGTACGACGGCAGGGTGAGGTTGATCACCCCGGCCTGGTCGAACTGGTCACCCTCGCGGGCGATATACAAGTAGCGGCCGCCGTCCACCGGCTGCCATGCGCCACCCCAGGACACCTCGACCTCGACATCGAAACCCGCAGCCAGATTCCGGGCGATGACGTCGCCACCCAGAGCATGCTGGGAGTACGACAGCGTCATCGACCCGCCATCCAGCCACGGCAGCGACGCCGACCACGACAGCGGCTCACTCAGGATGCCGATCCTGGTGTCGGTGTCCGGCTCGTACGCGACCAGGCGAGTGGCGAAGGTCACAGGAAGCTCCTCCCCGCGTACACCGCGAGCGTCGTGTCCCCAGTCCTGCCAGTGCCGCCCGTCGCGCTGATCCGCACAGTGGGAGCCGACGCCGCCGCGAACGACGAGTCACCCACTGCGGGCTCCACCACCGGCCACAGCTGGAGGATCCCGGCTGCCGGATAGTCGAGATTCGCCGACACGTCCGTGCCGACACCGGTCCACGCCGAATCACTAGCGGAGATCCAGGACCGGAAGCGGCCGGCGTCCACGTACAGGTACTGCGAGCCGGTCAGCGACGCCGCCGACTGCGATAGGCCCGTTCCGGTCGCAGCATCAGTGATGGTAAAGAGGCCGGCATGCGGACCCTTCAGCCGCACGATCGCGTCAGTGATCGGGGCCGACGAACCAGCAAGGTGGGGGAGAGCAGCCGCAGTGAGATTCGCATTGAAGGGCAGGGGGCCGCCGACGTCGGAGGGCTGGCGGAGGAAAACGGTGGGAACGGCGAGGATGGCCAACGGGGCAGCAAACCCGCCCGGGACGAAGCCCGCGTCCATGTCCGCAGAAACCAGTTCCGCGGGGGCCGATGTCGATACACCGCCGGAGATCCGCGTGACCGTGAGGTCGGCCGCGGCGAGCAGCGCGGCCAGCTTGGTGATCGCCGCCTCCAGGGCTGCCTGAGATGCTTGGTCAGCCCGGAATCCAATCACCAACTGCGGTTCGGTGAAGACTGGTGGGCGCTTGCTGCTGATCGAGCCGTGACGGCCCGTGACCTCGACCGGCGACCGCCGCACACTGATGGGCGGTCGCCACAGCGTGACCGACGCGAGCCCCAGTGAAGCCTCGTCCAGGTCAACTCCGTTGAGCAGCCATGTGTAGTCAGCGGCCATCAGAGTGTCCCTATCGCGGCAGCGGTCATCAGCGCCTTGTCGACGGTCACTGATATGGGCTCGGCCTGCGGGTTGATGGCGGTGACGTTGATCGTGGCCCCCTTGCCGCTGGCCTGAGCGCGCTCCACCTGGTCAGCGGTCAGGATGAACCCGTTGACCGCTGGCACGAACGCCTCCACGCCGAGTTCGTTGACCCGGTACATCTCGCCGGCCGACACCTTGCCGCCCAGCGCTCGCTTGGTGAGGGAGCCTGAGGTGGTCAACTTGTGACCCAGTGAGGTCGCAAAACCTTGGGCGACCGTGGCGCCGATCGCCGGTCCCTTTGACTCCAGCGCGCTGACCATGGCCTCCGCCGCAGACAGCCCGCCCTTGTAGCTCGCCTCAGTCACGTACTGCCCAGCGGCCTGCGACCATGTCTCGATCTCGGCGTACGCCTCGTTCATTGACTTGATCTGGCCGGTGTCCGCGAGGTACATATCGGCTGCACGGGTGCCCTCCTCGACGCCGAGGGATGCGATGTCGTGCAGCACCGCGCCGGACATGCCCGCGCGCTGGAGTTGCTGGAGCTTCCCAGCGAATGCCTTCACCCGAGTCGCCTTCGACCATGCGCCCGACGTCGTCCCCGACGCGGAGCCTTGGGTGCCGGCGTACCAGGTGTTGCCCGCGGCGTCCTGGTGCTGTGCCCAGGAGCCACCCAATGCGCTGCGGAGGTCGAACCCCCCGAGGCTCGACTTCACCGAGGAGGCGATCGACTGAAGCTCTGAGACGCGGTCCTTGGCGAGGTCGGTGAGCTTCTCGACGCCCTCAGTCCACTTGCGGGAGTCGAACTCTTTCAGCTCGGCCTCGGCCATCTTCAGTTGCAGCTTCGCCTCGTCACGGTCGAGCCCGCGCAGCTTGTAGCGCTTCCGCTTCTTCTTGCCGACCTTGTAGGTCTCCTTCTCGGCGAGATCCCGCTTCAGATCGCGGATCTCCATCCGGATCTGGAGACGCTCCAGTTGATCGTCTAGCGACACCGCGCCACCGGAGGCGAAGCGTGGGAGTCGGCCGGCCTGGGCGAGGGCCCGCATCCGGTAGACGGCGCCGTGTCCGCCGAAGTCCTTGACGTCATCCGCGGACAAGACGTGCTCGCCGTCCGACAGCATCGCCGGGATGGAATCCGAGGTCGAGGTGCCCGGACCGAATACAGCGCCACCACCCGCCCTCGCGATGGCTCCGGTGGCCGTCTTGTACTCGCCCTCAAACCGCGTCTTTACGACGCCGTACTTGACCTTGGGCTTCCACTTCTCGTACTCGTCGATCCCCTCGCGGTCAAGCTCGGTCTTGATGCGGGTAATGATGTCTTCCGGAATCAGCCCCGCCTCGTCGGCGAAGGCGCGGGCCTCGTCAGCCTCCATGCCGAAGGCCTCTGCGGCCTTGATGAGCTGCTTCCTTGCCCGCTTAGTCGCCGCCTCAACGGTGTCCGTCGCCTCGCCATTGCGGATCATCATCTCGATGGTTGACATGGAGGCGTCAGCTATGTCATTCAGCGCCGACTGATTCTCCCGGCCCGCCTCGGAGTTGATGTCGAGAGCCTTGCCCGACTTTCGGTACGCCTCGACAAGCTTCTCGCCCGCCTTGGTCAGCTTGCCGTTCTTGTCGATCATCTTGTCGGTGACGCCAGCGTTCTTCCAGAGCACATCCTTGGCGGCATCGAACGACGCCTCCATGCGGATCTGCGCATCACTGACCGACAGAGCGCCACGCTCCAGCGCGAATAGCGAGTCGAGGAAGTCGTCCACGCTGAGCTTCGCGTCATCCAGGGCGCCCTCAACCACTCCGAGGTTGGTCACCAGGTCGCCGTTCGCAGCGGCGGCGGCCTTGACGGCGGGTGGAACCTCGCCGGACATCCAGGACACCCACTCCTCGGCGGAAGTGATGGTCACGCCGTACTGCGTGGCGATGGTCTCCAGTCCTGCCCGATACTGCGGGAACGCCCTCATCGCATCTTCCGCAGTGAACACTTGGCCGGCGGCAGCAGCCGCCGCTTGGGCGTCCTCGAATGCCGCCCTGAAGCTCGCCGCCGCCTGCTCGCCATCGAGCATCGTCAGGCTAGTGTCGAGCTTCCCCACCTCAGCGTCGAGCAGGGTTGCGGCGCTCTTCACCCCCAGCAGGCCCACCACGCCCTGCTTGAGTCCATTCCATGCGCCGAGCAGGCCTTTTGAGTTCTCCCCGGCGAGTAGCAGAGCTTCCCCGACGCCGTCGATGTCAGCTTCAGCCGTGCCCCACATCGTCCAGTCGTCACCCAGTTTCTGGAACTGGCTGTTCAGGGAGTCGAGGTTCCCGCCCTTGCTCAGGCTGGCCAGCGAGTTCGTCATGCTCTCGATGGTCGCCAGGTTCTTCTCCAGGCCGGACTGGCTCATCTCCCCGAAGATGGCGCCGACCTGGACCGCCGCCAGGGCGATCCCCAGGCCCTTGGCGACCTTGGTGACTCCTGAGATGGCACGGCCCATCCTCGGCGAGGACGCCGTGATTCGATCGACGGCGGCGCGGTAGTCCGAGAAGGCGGTGACGCCCTTGATGGTTGCTGCGGTCGCAATGCTCGCCACTCCCGCGAAGGCGGTCAGCCGCGTGGTGGCAGACAGGACGGGTTCAGGGATTCGCCCGATCGTGTCGACCGCGCCCTCAGCGGTTTGAGCGAGTCCGCGCAGCCAGTCGTTGACGCCCTTGCCGCCCTGGATGAAGACGGTCTCCATCGAGCCGCCGAGGCGCTCCAGGTCGCCCGCGAGGTTGTCGGTGAGTGTGGCCGCCTGGCGGGCGGCGAAGCCCGCGTCATCGACGGTGGAGATCCACTTCTCGATCCCATCCGCGCCTTCGGAGTAGAGGACGTTGGCGGCACGCACGGCATCAGTGCCGAACATGACGCCCATCGCGGCGTTCCTGGCCTCCGGCGCCAGGGAGGCCATCTTGTCCTGCAGTTGGCCGGCGAAGCTGGCGAGTCCGACGAACTCGCCGTTCGCGTCGTAGGCGGAGATGCCGAGCGCATCGAACTGCTTCTGAGCCTCGGCAGACTGGGGGGTGAGCCGCTGGAGCATGGTCTTCAGCGACGTGCCTGCATCCGAGCCGAGGAGGCCCTGCTGGGCGAACGCGGACAGCGCCGCGGTGGTCTCTTCGATGGAGAGTCCGGTCTGGGCGGCGACCAGTCCACCCTGGCGCAGGGCCATGCCGAGGTCGGTGACGTCACCCATGGCCTTGCCTGCGCCGGCCGCGAGCAGATCAGCGACGTGGGACGCCTTGGTGCCTTCGAGCTTGAACTGGGCGAGCGCCGTGGCGGTGACCTCGGCGGCCTCCTTGACCTCCAACTCACCCGCAGCAGCGAGGTCAAGAGCGCCAGCGAGCCCGCCGCCCAGGATGTCCTTCGCCGACACGCCAGCCTTGGCGAGGTCGGTGATCGCGTCGGCGGCTTCGGAGGCCGAGAATTGGGTGTCGGCGCCAGCCTCGATCGCGGCCTTGCGCAATTCTGAGATCGCGCCGGCCGCGTCCGCGCCGGTTGCCTTGACCTTCGACATCGACTTGTCGAAGGTCGCGAACCCCTTGGCTGCCATTCCGGCGACAGCCAGAGCGGCTAGGCCGACCTTGCCGACGCCGCCGGCGAGGTCATTCCAGTCGGCACGGTTCTTCTGGATGCTGGTGTGGGCATCCGCGGCGAAGCTCCTGACTGAGCTACTGGCCGCCTTCATCCTGGCCTGCAAGCCCGAGATGCCGGCGGTGACCTCGATGGAGACAGGACGAGTACCCACGGTTTCACCTCCTGCGAACTTGGGGGGCGGTACCGTGTGGGCACCAGAAGGGGGAAGGGCTATGCCTCAGGGCTTCGAGTGGATCGTGTTGCTGCTGCTGATCGTGGTTGCGCCCGTGGTGTTGATCGTGTGGTTCAGCACCAGGTCCAGTCGGCGGCGCAAGGCTGATGAGGCTGCGCGGGCAGCCATTGACCCGAAGGGGACGCTGGACGCTCTCTTTGCAGGCAGTCCGAGCGCCACCTATGTCCTGTCCCCGGCGGCGCTGCCGTTTGAGGTCGTCGTTGCCGGAGCTGCCGAGCGGGGCTATCGACTCGCGGGGCAGAATGGCCCGACGCTCGTCTTCGCTCGGAACTGACTACTTCAAAGGGATGCAGCCATGGAGAACTTGTTGGTGATTCTGATCCTGCTGACGCCGATCGCACTGATCGTCTTCTTCGTGACCCGGGGGCGACGTCAAAGAAGATCTGCCGCGGATGCCCGCGCTTCGATCGATTCCCGAGCGGCACTGGATGCCCTGTTCGCTGGTGCCCCTACTGCTACCTACGTGCTGTCGCCGGCCACGCTTTCGTTCGAGGTTGTCGTCGCTGGCGCAGCAGAGCGGGGATACCGACTCGCTGGGCGCGACGGCCAGACCCTCGTCTTCGCTCGGAACTGACCACTCAGCTACTGAGTGACCTCCGTGGACTGGCGCTTCACAGGCCAGATCAGCGCCTGGGGGTGTGCTGCCTGCCCGGCGCCCTCCGCGTAGTCGTGCTGAGCCCGCAAGATGGCCGTCGTTACGTGGCAGCGGACGGGTAGGCCCGCAGACCACTCGTTCTCGGCGGTGGGATCTTGGCAGATGTGCTTCGGCAGGCCGCAGCGGGGGCATTGCTCGGTGGCGCGGTACTTCGCGAGGGACAGTATCCACGCCCGTTCGGTTTCGTCCCACTCCGTTTCGGGGGTGGATGAGGTGAGTCGTCCGGCCTCGTCGTAGGTGTAGTGGGTGGCGGGTTCCCAGCCAAGGAATCGCTTGTAGCTGATGCCTAGGCGTTCGGCCGCTTCGAGGTCTGCTCTGAGCGCTGGATCACGAGCGACGCGGCCCTCAAAAAAGGGGCCTGGGATCCTCGGTTGACCTCCAGGGTTGCCTGGATGAAGTCCAGCCATTGGCCGTCGCCGAGGCTCTCGGCGAGGGTCGACCACTCGGCGGGCGTGAAGCGGTCGGCATCCTCGACCCACGCCGGCGGGTCGATCGCGGCGAGTTCATCGTCGCGGACGTACAGGTAGAGGCCGTCGCGCTCGCGCTTGACGGAGATGATGCACTGGGCGATCAGGTCGTCCGACTCGTCCAGGTTGAGCCCGGCCGCTGCGTCGTCGGCGCTCCCGTCGCGAGGAGGGTGGCTCTCCTGGTACTCGGCGAACTCCTTGCGGGGGAGGGCCTCCAGGGTGAAGACCAGCCGGGTCTCGGCCATGCGGCGCTCCAGGTCGGCGATCCTCGCGGCGGCGGTGGTGACCTCGCCGTCCGGGACTTCCATGGCGACGATGGGCTTGTTCGCGGCGACGACGGCGAACTCTTCCTTGGCCTGGTCATGTTCGGCGACCAGGGACATGTCGGTGACGAGCTTCACGGCGCGGCGCGCTCGCTTGATGGTGATGGACATGGGTGCTGCTCCTTCGCTGGCTCTCCTTCGCGCGGTGAGGCACGGCCCGCCGCGCGCGAAGGAGGAGACGCGGCGGGCCGGCGACTGGGTTAGGTTGTGGTGACCGTCACGTCCTGGGCGTAGTCCTGGACGAAGAGGGGGAAGGTGGCGCGGAGCACCGAGTTCGCCTCGGGCTGGATGCGCTGCTTCTTGCCGACCTTGCAGACGAACACGTCGACCTTCTGGGTGGTTGCGGCGAAGGCGGTGGTGTGGGGCAGGCCGTAGCGCCGCACGATGTAGACGGTGCCGGTCAGTGCCCCGACGCCGTCGTTGCTGGTGGCCTCCAGCGACGTCCCGGTGTTGTCGATGACGGTCACGGTCGGGCTGCCGGCGGACACGCGGCCCGGCTGCTGGGCGGTGAAGGTATCGCACTCGCGGTCGTCGGCGATGGGCTCCTGCTCCAGGGTGAGCGCGAAGCCGCCGGCGGTGATGTAGCAGGAGATGTCCTTGACGGTGCCGCCGGTCAGCTCAGCGAGCGTCGGGGCGTTGATGTTGGCGATGGCGGTGCAGACGACGGTCTTGACGTTGCCGTCCGCGGGGGTGCTGGGGATGTTGGACATGGGGGCTTACCTCTCTTCAGTGGCGTCCGGCGCCGCAGGCGCCGACTGAACCGGCTGGATCGCCGGGGCCTTCGGGATGTGGTGCTTCGGGGGTCGGATGACCTCCGAGGGTGGGTAGCGGGTGGACTTGATGGGGGTGACCAGGCCGTCACGGATCAGCGGGTGATCCTCGGCCAGGTCGTACTCGTGTCGGGTGTCGGGATCCTTGACGCGGATGTACATGAGGCCTCCTGGGTCACATAGCGGTGGAGTAGGTGAAGGCGTACCGGAGGCGGATCACCTGGTAGCGCAGATCGGTGTCGGTGGCGGTCAGGCCTGCTGGGTAGGGGCCGGTTGCGCCATCTGGTTGCAGTGCGCCCACGGTGAAGCCGGTGACGGTGACCCGGGCCCCGCTGAGGGAGTCGTCCACCTTGGCGGCCAGGAACACCGCCTGCGCGGCGGTGAGTGCGGACACGGTCACGGTCAGGACGCCGGTCTGAGCGAGGCGCGCGACTCCTTCGGAGATGATCTGGTCGGGGTAGGAGAATCCCGCTACGACCCACGGCGCGGTCGCGGTGTTCGGGGCCTCGTCCTCGTAGGGAGTCGCCCCGGCGGGGAAGAGCGCGCGAATCGCGGCGTGAAGATGGAGGAGGCTCATTCGTCGCTCACGACCTCGTAGCCGCAAAGCGCGCAGATGTCGCGTGGGTTAGCGTCACAGAGTCGCGTATCCGAGATGCGCGGGCCGTTGTGGCTGCACGATCGTGGGGGCTGCGGCCACCGTGGCGGCGGGGGGTGGTGCGGGTACTGCTCCCAGTCCAGCTCGCGCGGATCGATCTCGACTGGCTGGGTGGTGACCGCGACGACCTTGCCGCCGACCGAGATGGCGAGGTGTCCGCATACCGGGGGCGCAAACCTCGGTGGATCGTACTTTCTGATGGAGGGGCTCACAGCATCCCCAGGGCGACTTCGAGTTCGTGCGGCAGGGTCTGCTCGATGTGATCCACGACGGGCTGAAGATCGACCGTCCCGCCGCCGCCGTTCGCGCCACCCTCCGTCGCGATGCCTGCGAGCGCGCCCTGATCGATCGCGCGCGGGCCGATCTCATATCCGATGCTCGACAGGAAGCCGATTCGGTCATAGGAGACGGTCGCGGCGATACGTCCGAAGTGCTTGGACTGGCCGAAGATGCCCTGCATGTCGGTCTTGGCTTCCTGGGCTGCGCGCTTCATGGTGGGCTCGATCACCCGGACTGCCTCGGCGGACATCAGGCCAAGGTCGGTTGCGGCGCGAGTGACCTGCGAGACGGCGATGACGATGCCGTCAGCCATGGCGGAACCTCCAGTCTTGGTGGCAGAATCGCGATCAGCGGGAACACTCAAAGGAGAGAGCCGTGGAGCCTTGTCGAACATGCGGGTCGGACGTTCGGTTGGTCCGAAGGCCTGGGGAGCGATCGTTGGGGGATCGCGTCACACCCATCGATTCCATCCGGAAGTGCACAAACCCGAAGTGCCCAACCAATAGCCGCCATGAGCGCAGCGCGGGAGACGTGGTCTAGGTCTCCCGCTCGATGAACATCCGGTAGGCGGTCGCCCAGCTCTTGAAGGGAGCGATCTGGACGACCCGCAAGCGGACGTCGATCAGTAGCGGGTCGATGGACCCCTTGACCGTGACCCGGTCCCCAGTCTCCGCTCGGAACGCGCCGACTGGGACGTGCAGCAGGGATCGTTGCAGCGTGTGAATCGCGGTCCCCACCTCGGGGCTGGATTCGTACTGGTCGGTCGACTGGATCTTGGCTTGCCCGCTGTAGATCGTCGCGTACGGGGTGGTCGGCTGACCGGTCTCGGGGTCGGTGGTCGTGAGGCCGGGTCGTTCGACGAGGACGGTGTCCCGCATCAGGGATTCGGCGTGCGCCCGCAGTTCCGGCAGCGCGCGGGCGATGTCGTCACCGATCACGGTGACCTCGCCTGCGTGGTCGCATGTCGATGGTGAACGCACCGGCGGTCTTGGTGGGGAGGAGCATGTCCCACCATTCGTCGCGGATCTGGATCCGTCCCGATGACGCCTCGTAGGTGCGTGAGACCTGTCCGTCGTCGACGGAGATGGAGACCTGCTTCGCTGCGTCGGGGTGCTTGATCCGGTCGGCCACGGCCTCGCGGATCACCATTTCGAGAGTCGCCTGGTCGAGGCTGTCGAGGTCGATGTGGCTGCGCCCGTCACGGCCGTGGCTGATCACGGTCCTCGTGGATTCGATCCAGAGGGTGGCCTGCGCGACCTCGAAGGAGTCCAGGGTGCGGCCGACTTCGGTCTGGATCTCGTTTACCGTGACCATTGACCGCGCCCCTCTCGCTCACTTCGTGGTGCGACTGCGACGGCGACGCGGACCCGGCACCGGCTCGACAGACTCGGTGGTCGGCTCCTGCCCCGACTCGCCGTCGCCGGTCTCGGGGTCGCCGGTCGTCTCGCTGGTGTCGACGGGCTCGGTGGTCGGCTCACCTGCGATGTCCTCGATCAGGTGATCGCCGACCGTGATGCCCTCTGGAATGTCGTCGCCGGCCTTGAGGACGATGGTCCTGGAGTCGGGGAGGGCGACGACGGTGACGCCGACGAGGTCGGCTCGGATCTTGGCCATGGGGCCTCCTTTGTGTGGCAGTGCCCGGGGGCTCGTTGCCCCCGGGCGGCCTGCGGTCAGGACAGGACGGTTGCCTTCAGCGAGAGGTTCGCGTTGGCGAGGACCGGCATGCCGATCGCGTCGGAGATGACCTCTGCGATCATGGGCGGCTTCTCGTTGCGGTACACGCCCGCGACGATGCCGGGCTGGTCGGCGTCCTCGATGCCCCAGGCGGCCTCCTGGGAGGTGAGCGTCTGGCCCCAGAAGGTGGCGCCGAGTTCGGAGTCCTCCCAGGCGTCGGGCTCGACCGGCGTGGGCAGCAGCAGCAGTTCGTTGTCGGGCAGGATGAGCCCGGCAGCGGTGCGGCGGTTGTACACCTCGATCGGGGGGAGTCCGGCGCCCTCGACGATCGCGGTGACGTCCGCGACGGTCGCCGGGCGGCTGCCGCCTCCGACGAGCGACAGCTTGAACTCGTCGCCGGCCGCCATGACGCGCATCACTCGCCGCGACATGACGATGACGCCGGGGGCGACGCCGTTGGTGGTCTCGTAGAGGTCGCACCAGGCCTGGAGGTCGGCCAGGCGGGACACGGAGGTGGCGGACGACCACAGCGCCGAGGCGGTCGCCGTGTGGGTGTTGATGCGCCCGTAGTCGTCGTCGGTGGCCAGCTCCGGAATGGTGGCCTTGCCGGTCCGCAGGACTCCGCCCCGCAGCCGCTCCATCCGGTCCGCGACCGCCTGGGTGACCCGGCGGGCCGTGTTCAGGATCTCGCGGGTGATGGCGTCGTCGGCGGCGTTGCGGGTGCGCAGCTGGTCGTACTCCGACACCGGGATGTCCTGCCCGATGGCGGGCAGTTCGAGCACGACGCGCTTGCCGGAGGGCTTGTCGCCGAGCTTGGGCGGGGCGTCGTAGGCGCGGAACTTCGCCTCGGGGACGAGGCCGGCCTGGCCGGCGATGAACCGGACGACGATGTTGGGCACGACGCGGTTCGGGAGGAACCGGGCGAGGTTGCCCTTGCGCTTCTCGATGTCGCTGAGCGCTTCGCGGACGTAGCCGGTCAGCGTGGCGGGATCGATCAGATCAGTCCAGAGAGCCATGTGTGATCAGTCCCTTCTCAGATGTAGACGATGGCGACGGCGGCGCGCTTGGCGGCGGCTGCGGGGGCGGTGAACGCGATCGGCAGGTTGGCTGCGATGACGCGTCCCTGGTCGTAGAGCGGCACGCCGAAGTCGGCGGTGCCGACGACGGCCTGGTCGGTGAGGATGTGGCCCGCGAGGATGCCGGCACCGGTGGTGGTGCCTTCGGTGGCGTCGTAGGGGACCAGGACTCCGCCGACCTTGGCGACGGGCAGGCCGGACGGGATGTAGCCGTTCGGGTAGTGGGTGCCTGCGGTGAACGTGGAGATGTCGAGGATCTCGGTGCGGGCGTCTGCGATGTGCGGGGCGCCCTCTCCGATCCAGGACAGGTTTCCGCCACCGAAGGTCTCGCTCTTCATGCGGGGCATGAGGGTTTCCTTTCTCAGGGGGTCTTGTCGGTCTTGTTGTGGGTGTCCCGGTACAGGTCGCGGCCTGCTCCGACGCCGGACGGCTTCGCTCCGTCCTTGCCGCCGCCTTGGCCCTGGGAGGGGTCGGCGGCGGGGGTTCCCGGCTTCGCGCCCAGGAGGGCCTTGAGCTTGTCGGCGTCCGCCTCAAGTTCGGCGGTAGTCGTGCCCACCAGGCGCTCGGCGACCAGGAGGTCGAGCCCCTTGGCTGCGGCGACCCGGTACTTCTCCACCAGCGATTTGGCGTCGGCGCCTTCGTCCTTCGCGGACTGGAGGTCGCGGGCAGCCTTCTCGTCGGCGGACAGCTTGGCGTCGTCGATCTGCTTCTGCAGTGCGTCGGCTCGCTGCCTTTCGGTCTCGGCCTTCTGCCGCTCGACGACCAAGGCCTTCTTCCCTGGGTCGCCCAGGGTGTTCCATGCCTCGTCGGTGACGTCGGCGGGCTTGGCGGGTGGGGCCGGGGTGGCGGGGTTCGCGGGTGGCGGGGTGACGGTGCCCGTCGCGGGCGCTCCGTCCTCGGGCGGGGGAGCGGTCATGGTGTAGCCGCCGAAGAGCGCCTTGTGGGTGGCGATGATCTCGGCGAGGTCGGCCGGGATCGCGGGCATCGTGAAGGGCAGGGACATGTGATGGGACTCCGAATCGCTCGGTGGGTTGACCCGGCGCTTCGCGCGGCGGGGGACTAGGGGGTGACGCCTCGGGCTGGGGCCGGGTATCCTTGGTGGTGAACGGCGGGAACGCAGTGCACTAGCACAGCGCGACCGCCGTTCGTTCGTGCTCAGACGCGGCTCAGCAGGATTCCTGTCTGGTCCTTGAGGATGACGAGCACTTCGGTGATCGTCGCGTTGCTCCACGCGACGCGCCTGCGAACTTCGGCCAGCACGTCCTCGTCGTTCAGCGGGGTGCGGTTGAGGTCGAGAACCAGCCGGTTGGTCTGCTTCCGTGCCCGCGCGAACTGGTGCGAGATGGTGCTTCGGCCGGCGCCGATCGGTGACTTCATCTCCCAGACTCGCCCGCCGAGGATGATGTCGGGGTTCTTCACCCCGGGCGTGGTGGAGACGGTGCGGAAGACCACGTCCTTGCCTAAACGGGTGAGCCGCTCAGCGGTGTCGAGTTCGTGTCGCTCCGGGTTCACGCCGTATGGGACGTGGACCTGCCCCTTGTCGGCGGGCGGGACGATCGGGAGCCTTGCCTCCTCCTGACCCCCTGCGGCGGCTGGTGGTGCTGGGGGCCGGATAGAGCCGCCTCCGGCTCCCCCGGGGGTTGCGGCGGTGGCGGTTCGCCTGGCCACCAGGGATCGGTAGTCCGCCTCGACCATCGCCGCCTCGGCGGGAGTGGGTGGCCGGGTGATGCCGGATGCGGAGGAGGCGCCGTATCCGCGGGCGAGGCCGGTCGGGTCGGGGGTTCTTCCGAAGGCTGGAGAGACGAAGGGGGAGCGTCCCGCCAGGACCGCCTGGTAGCGCTGCTCGATGTCGTAGTCGCGCCGCTCGGCTGCCGTCATGGTGTAGCGGTTGCGCGGGTCGCGTACGCCGGTGCGGCGAGCTTCCAGGACGGCTTGTGAGGCGGCCTTGCGGGTGCCACCACGGCCCATCTGGCCGTAGCCCTCGTAGTAGGCGCCTTTGATCGAGCCGAGCGGATTCTGGCCGCCCGGCAGTATGTAGCCGTGGCGCTCCAGCTCGCGCAGGGCGTCCTCGCGGTTCGGGTGGAGGCGATAGATGCCCTCCGGGGTGAGCCGGCGCTGGCGTGGGTTCAGGGACTGGCGGGCGAAGCCTCGGCGGCCCATGCCTTCCGAGGTGAACACTCCCGTGCTCGTGCGTCCCCGTCTGGAGTTGGTCACCCGGAAGATGTCGGCGCCGTCGCGGATCGCCTGGGCGTCCGCCTGTCCCCACCTGCGGTTCTGCTCGGCCTCGCTGAGGCTGTGGAAGTACTCGTAGGGGTCGGTGACCAGCCCGTTCGATGCGGCCTGGGTTGCCGGAGTGTGCAGGCAGTCGTCTTGTGGGTGGCGGTCGAATCCTTCGTTCCACCGATACCAGCGTCCCGCGAGGACCACGCAGCGTGGGCAGGAGGCGCCGACCAGCTGCCTGACGTATCCGACGCCCGGCCGGGTGCCGATGTCGGTGGCCGCGGCCTGACGGGAGGTGTCGGCGACGCCCGAGGCGAGCAGTCGGTCGAGCCCGCCCCTGGCCGAGGTGAGCGCTTGCGGTGCGGTGAGACCACCGGCGATCAGTTCTTTCGCCTTGATCGCTGGGGTGTAGAGCAGCAGGTTGAGGGGGACGGCCTCTAGTCCGGTCTCCAGGTCGGGTAGCCAGCCGGCGAACGCGCGCGGGTTCGCGAATGCGCGTGGGGGGATCCATTCCCCGGTCTCGGCCAGTGCAGCCGCGGTGTAGCCGGCGCCTTCGGTCGCCGCCTGGACTTGCACGGCTGCGAGTTCGCGGATCAGCAGGTCGATCTGGCGCGTCCAGGACTCGCTGATGTGGGCGGGGTCGATGCGGCTCCACGCCCGCCGGCCGAGCCGGAGGGCTAGGGCCTGGAGCAGTGAGACGGACCGAAGGTGGTTGAGCGCGGCCCTAGACGGTGCTGCCATCGACGGCACCTACTCCGGCCGCGGCGGCGATCTTGCCCATGAACGGGTCGCGGGCCGCTTCGGCGTCCAGCCTCCCTCGTTCTTGGCGCTTGCGGGCCTCGTCCCAGCCCATCTCGTCCCACATGCCCTCGATGGAGACGGCGTCGACCGACCGCAGCTTGATCAGTCCGTCCACGACCTGGCTGAAGGTGGTGGTCTCGGGGTCGTGCCAGCGGGCCCGGATCGAGTTGGGCGGCCCCCACTCGCCCCGCCGGAAGCGTTCCTCCAGGCCCATGACCCATGACCAGGAGTCGCCGTCGAACAGGTTCATGTCGTTGACGTTCTGGACCAGGCGTTCCAGGTCGGCGTAGATCGCGCCCTCGGATGCCGGGTTGACGGTGTTCGGATTGGTGTAGCGGGTGGGCAGGCCGAGCATCAGTGCGCACCAGGAGAGCAGGTTGTTGACCGACTCGTGGAAATTGCTCAAGTCGGAGGCCTCGAACTGGCCGAACCTGGCTTCGGGGTTCTGGGTGGCTCGGATGGCGGTGATGTACGCCTCCCACGCGGCGATCTCTTTGCCATTCTCGTCGACGAAGTCTTCCTTCTTGACGCCGGCGGCCCACCTGGACGGCACGGCGTGGGTGTCGCCAGAAACACCCATGTTGGTGATCATGCGGGCGATCGCGTCGGTGGGACCGATGACGTCGCTCATCTCGGAGGTGCCATCGAAGTTGCCCGCCCGCGGCCGGTTCAGGAAGCCAACGATCGGCACGACGCCGAGCTTGTGGTTGTCCCGGTCGGTGACCTCCCAGCCGCGAGGCGTGCGCACCAGGTGGGTGGTCGAGTCGGGCTGGTAGAGCGTGCCGAGGGTCTTCTTGGCGTCTTGGTCGCGGTAGACCCGCAGTCCGGCGCGGACTCGGGAATGCCGGATGTCGATGTCGCAAGCGACATTGCGGGGGTCTTCGAGGGTGATCAGGGGATGGTCACGATCCTCGGGGTTGGTGCCGACCATGGCCCAGGCGCGGCCGAAGATGCGGGTCTCCTTGGCCAGCAGCCGCGACTTGGACCCGAGGTTGTTGTACTCCCACGCCTCCGTCAGCGCGGAGTCGGCCTTGGTCTGGTCACCCACACGGTAGAAGAACCGCAGGTTCTGCCGGCGGGAGGGCTCATCGACGGCCATCCTCGGCACATTCAGGATGACCTCGAAGTCCTCGGCGATCTCGATTGGCAGGGCGATGCCGATGTGCTTCACCCGCTGGGATGCCTCGTAGTAGTTGTCGAACTTCTTCAGCCGCGGATAGTCGTTGCGGATCTTCGCCGACAGCCGGTTGACGATCTTCTTCTCGTCCGCCGACAGCAGGGAGGCGGTGAGCAACTCGACCACGGCGCCTCCTATCGTCGGAAGTGGAATACGCGGGTATCGACCTTCTTGCTCCACCCGGCGGCGATGGCGTCCGCTCGGGCCTCGTAGGCCAGGGCGTCGGTCACCACGGCGTCGATCTTGCGGGGCGAGTTCGGATACTCCTTGCGGACCAGCACCAGCCGGCCCTTGGGCCGCTGGTAGGCGTTGCCGTAGTGTGCGAGAACCGCCGGGTCGACCGACTGGAGGGTGTCGCGGCGAGTGATGTCCACCCGGAGCCTGTCCAAGGCTGCGGCCATCGGGGTGTCGCGAGAGGTGGGCCACGGGATGACTACGGCCTTCGCCGTGTCCTCGGGATTGAACTCGCGGCCTAGGTCGTCGATGTCGGTACGCCACTCATGGGGGTCGCAGTAGGCGCGAGCGACAACGTAACGGCTCATCGCCCACCGGAACCGCTGGAGCACTTCCCTGCGGGGCACCTCCCAGCCAGCCCCGGCCGCCCCCTCCGGCTTCTCCCAGATGCCGATCGTGAACCGGTGGCCGGTGTCCATGACGCAGCCGCGGATGACGGTGGAGTCGTCGTTCAGCGAGCCATCCAGGCCGATGGAGATCGCGGTGCCGGCCGGTGCCATCCAGAGCTTCTGGCCATCGACCTCGACCAACTCCAGGCCGGTGTTGGTCTCGACCTTCTCAACGACGGTCTTGGAGATCCACGCATCCGAGCCGGCCATCGACCGGTTCAGGTAGTAGCGGGCCGCCTCGGCCTCGTCGCGGCACACAGTGGGGTCGAGCATCAGCCGGTAGACGTCCTCGGGGTCCATCCAGCCGGAGTCGGGATCCATCGCGGGCCCATAGACGTCCAGGAGTTGGCGGATCGTCCGGGCCTTGTCCAGGATGTTGATCCTGCCGCGAGCCTCTTTGTGGTGGACCAGCCACGTCTCGTCGAGCTTGCCCTGCTTGTAGAGCTTCTCGATGACCTCCCACACCGACTGCTCGCCGAGCTTGCAGGCGGTGGTGGTGGGCAGCGCCCACGGCTCGGCCTTCTTGCGCTTACCTGTGTTGCGCATCGCGGTCGCGTACATCGACCGCAGTTCCGGCAGGACGTACAGGTGCAGTTCGTCGGGGACCAGGAAGGTCTCCTTGCCGCCGTCCTTGGATGCGGCGCCCGACGAGCTCGAGCGGCACTCTCCGCCGTTCGGCAGGTAGATGTTCTGGGCGGAGCGATAGTCGCCGATGCCCTTGACCTTGCCGTAGATGTCGGGGTGGGTGTCATGGCCCCACTCGCCCATCACGAAGGCGATGTTCTGGAAGGTGTGCCCGGCCTGCTTCTCCTCGGTGGCAAGGCAGCGGATGAACGGGGAGGTGACCGGACGGCCCATGGGCTGCCCGTCGTCGTCCCACCCGTCGAAACGGACACAGGGGGCCAGTGACTCGGCGATCCCGACCAACCCTGCGGTCTCCGACTTGGCCCGTCCCTTCGGTGCCGAGTAGACCGCGACCTTCACCTTGCGGCGACCCGTCTGCGGATCCAGTTCGTAGCAGTCGATGATGAACTGCTCGACCTCAGGGTCGCTGCGGAAGTCCAGCGGTTCGCCCTCGACGTCTCCGGGGCCGTGGCAGGCGTTCTCCTCCAGCCACTCGATGACCTGGTATCCGAGGGAGCACTTCTGGCCCTCGAACGCGGGCCGGAAGCCCACTAGGCGCCCCAGCGACTCGCGGCCCGCTCGGCCGCCGAACCAGACTTCGCGCCGCCGGGGACCGAGGGTGCCTGAGCGCCACGAGCACCGCGGTACTGAGGGCGGCGGCCCTCCTCATCGGGCAGCCGGAGGGCGGCGAGCAACTGCTTCAGCAGGTTCGCGGTTGCGTTCGCCTGCACCAAGGCCGGAGCGACATTCAGCGAGATCGGTTCGCCATCGTGGTCGTAGGCGATCGACGTCCAGACATCCACATCACCGCGGAGGACGAGGTCGAGCTTGTCTAGCCGGTCCTTCGCGCGGCACGCCTCTTCGAGTTGCACCAACTGCTCGGGCATCAGTTCGAACGAGTTGGCGATCCCGTTCCAGAGCGCACGACCGCCGGCGCCCAGGCTGTCGGGCGGGGGAGCGGGGGTGAACTGATCATCGGACATCGGAGCCTCCTGGGCATCGCGCTCGGAAGGGGGCCTGAAGCGTCGCGCCCAGGGCCATTTGGTTGAAAACTCAGCTACTGCGGACTGCGAGTCACCTCACCGGCGGTGCTAGTCCCGACGCTGTCCGCCCCCTCCCCCAGGGGGGTCAGGCGGCAGCCCATGACTCGCCTTGCCCGCCACGTGCAGGTTGCAGTCGTCGCAGGCGGGGCCGCGATATCCGGTGCGAGCGCTGTCGTGATCGAGGTGCAAGGTCTCGGGTGTCAACACCACGTCGCAGCGCCAGCAGCGGATTACCTCACCGGCTTGCATGCGCCTCACTAGGTCAGCCCTCGCCGATTGATGCTCAGCGCCGTAATCACGCTCAGCTCGCGTGCCGCGAGCGCGGTCACGCTGCTTGCGGTGCTCGTCGCACAGACCGCGGTAGGCATCGGCCGGGATAATGGCCGGACAGCCAGACCGGCGGCAAACGCGAACGCTCACAACGAAGGCCTCCCTGTGGGAGCATTGGGTATGGATCAGCTTCCCTATCAAACAGCCGCTGACACAATCTCCGGCGTGTTCGCGGCCCTGCTCGACAAGAGAGACGTCGGCGAGGCGTTGGCTCAACCTACCCGTGCAGAGTTGGACGCCATCGAGGCTCGATTCACGAGTGCCGCGGTGGTGTCTAGCAGGGACGGCATGATCGCAGCCTGGAACGAGGTCGTCGAATACCTGGTGCGTCACGCCGGGGCGCTGGCATCGGTCGGGGTCTTCCTGCTCGCTTCGGTGCGCGACGCCACCGAGATGCCGACCGATGAGATCCTCAAGCAGGCGGTCGCGCGCTGCCAAGGGGGGTAGATGGGGCATCGCCCATCGGCGCGCTCGTCGCTGGGATGAGCAGTCGCGATGAAATGATCTCATAACGAACGTGGCGCATCATGGTGCACTGGTCAGCACCCCCGCCCCACCCGACCGGACTCCAACCGCCGGGGTGCTCACTGGCTGGGCGGGGGTGGCTCTGGGGGTGCCGAGCGGGCGGCGATGGCACGGAAGCCTTGTCGCCCCCGCTCGCGCTATGCAGGACGGGGTGCACCTCGCAGCCTAGTGAGCCTGAGGCTCTGGGCTGCGTCCGATCCGTTGTCTCATCCGAGGAGTTCGGCCCCTCGGGGCTTGCTGGGTGATCACCGCCCCAGCGCGGTGCCCCGGCCCATACGTCCGGTGCAGTTAGGTGGCTTCGGTGAACCGAGCCGTGGCGGTGGCGGGAGTCGAACCCGCATGTCCAGTGGACTCAGATGGTCCGGCGATTATGTCCGGGTCTGATGGGCACGCCTCGCCCTAGCACCGCTCCATCAACAGCGATGCCCCGGGTCGATGACCTCGGGGCATATGTTCGGGGCATGCGCTGCCCTCACTTCCGAAGAATAGCACCTCGAATCACAGTGGTGTAGTTCCGCTCCTCCATGTGGCGATCCTGTCCCTGGCGCCGAGGATCGTCTGCATGCTCTCGTCTTGCAGCATCTGGATCGACTCCTCCTCAGTGAGGCCGTCGAAGACCGCCGCTAGGAGGCCATCCATCGCCCCCAGGGTGTCGCTGACGCTGAGCGATAGGGACGCCATGGACACGTCCAGTTGGTCGGCCCCTGCTACCAGACGATCGGCGGAGGCTAGTTCGGCTGGTCCGTTGCGGGCCTGGATGATGGTCCGGAGGCCGCGGAAACGCCCTCCCCATCCAGTGAGGTCGCTCATGCCACATCCCTCTCATCGATGCCCTTGACGATATCCGGATACCTCAGCCCGATCACATCCCAGGGCAGCCACCACAGGCGCTTCCCCTCGGACCTGACTGGCTTGATGCGCTTCTCGTGGTGCCAGCGGAACAGCGTCCCCTGTGGCACCCGCAGCGCCTCGCACAGGTCCTTGGTGGCCATCGGTGCCTTGCGTCTCCACTCGCGCTCCAGCCGCTTGGGTCCGGGGTGCTGGTGCCCGGCGTCGCAGGTCATCCAGTCGCCGGCCAGATGCATCGGCGCGCGGCAGTCGGGGCAGAGGTTCTTCGGCTTCGGCCTGACCCCTGCCATGGCTGCGACGGATCGCCAGACGCCTCGTAGCTCGCTCTCGATCCAGGCGAAGTCTGCCGGGTCGAGGTAGGCCTGCGCGTCGGCCCATGCGCTCCTCAGCCAGGCGATCTCGGTGCTCCAGGAGGGCTCGCCGATCGGCTGTGGATGGGCGGCCTTGGTGGCGGCGTCCAGCGCTTCCCAGACGATCCGTGAGCATTCCAGCACCGGCGCGAACAGCGAGGACTCCAGTGCCGTCGAGAGCGCCCGGGAGAGCGCCACCGTCTTCGGTGCTCTGGTCCATGTGGGCGAATCTGGCTCGGGTCGCACGACGGACAGCACCAGCTCGTCGCGGGATGCTCCTCGTGATCCGACTCGCGCCCCGTCCGGGTTGGGTGCGTCCACCGTCAGCCAGGCCTCGTGGACGAGCAGCGGGATCGCCTCCAGCATCTCGGCGATGGTCGGCTTGTCGGGCAGGTAGGCCGGATGGCGCTCGGCTGCATGCCGGGTGATCGAGACGGGCAGTCCGGAGGTCCGGGCGGGCACCCATGTGGCGGCGAAGTCGCACAGGGGGCAGCGCCAGGTGCGTGGGGCGTGGTCGGCGTAGTGCTCCCACGCGGCCTCGGCAAGGGTCTGGTCGCTCACCGCTCGGCCACCTTAGGCGCGTCTAGCCATTCGGTGAGTTGGTCGCGTAGCGCCCTCACCGCTTCGGCGTCCATGACGACTGCGACCCAGTGTGGGTCGGGCTGTGGCTGCCCGTCCTCGGTCTTGCGCCAGTAGGTGACCGCGAGGGGGCTATCGATGCCGAGTCGGAGCCAGCGTCCATAGTCGTCGGTGAGCTCGTCGGAGTGTCCGGGCACACACCAGGAGGGGATGCTGGCGAGGTCGACGCTCGCCGGGCGTTCGGCGGTGCCGTCCGGGTAGTGGTTGCTCCACCCGTCCGCGTACGACCTGACCTCGCCGCCCTGCCAGTGAGGCACGGGTTCACGCTCGCCGCCCTCATTGATCACGATGGCGCCGAACCGCTGGTCCTCGTCTTCCCAGCCGATGGTCGGCCAGCTGCACCAGATGCTCATCCCTTCCCCTCTCGTCTGCATCCGCACCCGCAGCGCCATCCAGGCAGGCTGTGGAGCGTCCCCGGGCACAGGCTGTGATGGCCGGTCGAGCACCATCCGCACCGGCTGCGGGTCTCGGTCTCGGTGGTCACTGGGCCCTCCACTTCGATTTCCAGGCATCCATGGCTGCGATGGCTCGTCGGTGCTCTCGCTTGGACCACCAGACGCCGTAGCCGCCGAATCCGGTCCCACCGGCCATCACGACGAGGGCTATCCACTGGATCAGGGACGGCTCGACAGCGATGCGGAGAGCTGTGAGCAGCAGCAAGACGCCGGACCATGCGGTCAGGAACCAAGCGCCGCGGATCGCGTCCTCCGCGTGCTTGATCTGGTGGTGCAGATTGCGGGCGAACACGCCCTCCCGGAACCCATCCTCGAATGCGCGGGTGGCGATCATCTTCGTGGTGCGCTCGCAGGTCATCGCTCCATCACCTCCGCGAACCGCTGCCACGCCTTCGCAGCCCGCGCGACCGCCTTGCGTTCGTCGTCGGTCCACGCTTTCGATGCCCGCGCGACCGCCTTGCGTTCGTCGTCGGTCCACGCTTTCGATGCCCAGAAGGCCCGGGCGCTCTCGTCGTCCCCGGCGTTCAGCGCGCGTCGGAGTTGCTGGAGGTGTCGCGGGGTCTCGTCGGTCTGTGCGCCGAGGTCGTAGCCCGCCTCGAAGCCTCGGACGAGCGCGGCCATGAGGTCGGCCTTGCTGGTCGGGTGAGGCGCCGATCTCTCGGACCTCCACGACTCGCAACGGTCGACCCTCGGCGTACCGGCGGGCCTCGTCCAGCGACTGGTGCATGGGGCCGGTCCACGAACCGCCACCGCTGGCGGGCAGCGAGTTGTCGGGGCGGGCGAACCAGTAGCCCAGCAGGGTGCCCTCACTCATCGTCGTCCTCCGTCCCGCTTAGCACGGCCAGCAGCTCGCACAGCACACAGCCGGGCTCTCCTTGGCAGGCGCTGGTGTGGATGTCCACGTCGTGGCGCTCCAGGGTGTCGGCTAGGTCGAGCGCGATCTGGTGGGCGCGGGTGAGTCGGTCTCGCGCGTCGGCCATGAGCATGCCGCCGAGGTTCTCGTGGACGATGCAGGCTGGCGTCAGCATGTCCTCGTGCTCGACGTCCTGGTACCAGCGCCAGGAGGGGGCCGGGCGCTCGCAGGGCTGCTCGACGCCGTGGCGGTCGATGACGGTGTGGCCGCAGGTCTCAGGCATGGTCGGCTTCCATCCCCAGTCGCCGGATCTCGCTGATGAGGGCGAGGACCGTCTGCGGGCTGGCGGCGGCGATGAACTCAGCGTTCTCACGGCTCGTCGGCCCGTCGCCGGTAAAGGCCGTGATGATGGTCCCCTCGCGCGGGTCATCCGGCACCCACACGGTCCAGAGATGGCTTGCGTGGGCGTCGGGGCGAGCGGCTGTGCCCGCCAGATACTCGCCGACTGTCTGGGGGTGGTCATCGGCGGGCGTTCCGTACACCCACTCCCCTGGGGTTGCAGCGGTCGCTAGTTCTTCGAGGTGGTCAAGGTTGAGATCAGGCATTGGTCAGGCTCCTTCGGTGATGGTTTCGAGTGCGGCGAGCTGGGTGCCGCGAATTTGCGCGCGCGTTCTGTGGTTAAGCACTTGACTTGAGTTGGTCTCGTAACCACTGATCAGGTTCGGTAGGGGTTCATTGGCAAGGACCCCCTGGGGGGTCCGCGCCAGCGGGGGGCGTCTACGTCTATTGGTTACGTCTACGGCTATGTCTATGGCTACGTCTACGTCTAGCGTTGCCGTCGGCAACGCTCCTAGCGCCGCACTAGCGGGCGCTATAGCGTGCGCTCTAGCGCTCATATCGAGATCTCCCCCTTGCATATCGGGCAATCCGGATCCGGCTCGGCGTGCTTGCGGTGGTTCGTCTTCATCGCCCCTAGTCGTTTGGCATCTTTGGCCTCGACGATCTCGGTTTGGCTGTGGTTCCACTTGAGGTAGCCGGGGACGTACCAGTGGTCGCCGCGGTCTTCCCAGAGGCCAACTCGGGTCAGTTTCTTGGCGAGTTTTGCCAGCGTTATGGTGCGAACTCCGAGCGTTTTCATCTCGGTTTCGATGCCAACTCCGAACACTTCCAGGTCGAACTTGTAGATGACTCCGTCCCGTTTCGTCGCCTTCACGTGCTCGTTTCCGCGGCGAAACAGGAGTTCTGCGAGGCATCCGGCTTGCCTGATTTCGGGGTGTGATCGCATGTTCACGTCGCTTGGAACGAACTCGCCGGGGATTCTCCGAGCCATCTCAGGCCGCCCTTCTGAGGTTTCGGATGAGGTCGGTTTCGCGGTTCGACTGGTCCACGAGTGCCTGCTTCAGGTCGCGCCGACCGGCCCGTTCCAGGGCTCGGTACAGCCCCTCAGTGCCGTCGTAGTGGAGGCGTTTCGCGAGGCTGGCGACCGTGTCGGTGCCGATCAGATGTTCGACTTCTGTTGCGATTTCGCCGCAGCTCCATCCCAACTCTGCGCGAGTTTTGCCGCGGCCTCGCAGTGGTTCGAGCTTCCCGTGGCGCTGGAGTTGGCGTCGGTGGCCGTAGCAGTAGCGGTCTTTGGGTGCATGGGAGTTGCTGCAAAAGGTGCACGCGCAGAGCCCGGCGAGCTTCCTGGCACAGGCGCCACAGTGGCCGTCCGTGCAGGGTCGGTACTGGTTGCAGCGCTGACAGCGGGGGAGGGCCATCACAGCCCCCTGACTCGGTGCCACGCTTGGTGGATCTGGACGCCGCGGACGGCATCGGTGCGCTCGTCGCTGCTGCGTCCTAGCCAGCCGCAGTGGTGGCAGACGGCTCGCCAGCCTCCGATGTGCGGGGTGCGCTCGACGTGGATGCGGAGGGTGTCGATCTGGCGGGTTTTGGTGTGGTTCATGCGGCGTCCTGCTCTGCGAGTGATTCGATCCAGCGGTGGAGCATGACCCACAGCGCCACCTCGGCTTGCAGCTGGACGACGCCGTTCCCGGCCATCTTCAGCGCCTCGTTGTCGGTGACTCCGGGCACGTCGGTGACCCACCCGGGAGCGGCGCCCATCATCCAGAGGGCGAAGTCGGGGTTGAGCTTCGGGCGGCCCTTCCGTCCCGGCTTGGTGGGTGCGGGGGCCGGTCCTGCGATCGCTTCCCAGCGGGCGATGGCGGGGGCGTATGGTCCCCATGCCTGCTCGGTGGCGATGCCTTTCAGCAGGAGCTCGCCGCCGCGATCCCCACCGCGGCGCTCATGGCCGCCCATGGCGTCCGCAACCGAAGGCGTGGGCAGGAGGTCCACGGTTTCGGTTGCTGATCCGCCCCGGGTCGCGCGCGGGGTGGGTAGGTACCGCCGCGAACCTTGCGTCCAGTCCCGCAGGCCGAAGCCATGGGTCCCTCCACCATCGGCTGCTGTCGGGGTGGGGAGCATGGCCACCGCTGAGGGCAGCATGAGATCCCCGGACGAGCCGCGCTGGTTCGGGCCACCCTTCTCGCCGTCCGTCGCCCGGGGCGTCGGCAGGAGTTGGACTGCCACACCGAGGGGCATCCCCATGCCGTTGCCGTTCACCCCGGTGGCCTTGATCCGCTGGCGGCGGGCCTCCCACTCGTCGGGATCTTCGCCGTCGTTGAAGTTGCCTGCCGAGGGGGTGGGTAGCAGGGTGACGACCGTGTTCAGGGGTGGGGTGTTTCGGCTGCGCTGCGAATGGCCCGCGAGGTTTGCTGCATCCTGCGCGGTGGGCGTCGGCAGCAGGACTACAGGTGCTCGATCACGTCCTGCAGGCTCACCGAGTGCCCTCCCGCGCGCCGCTTCTCGGGCGGCTGCGCCCCACCGTTTGAGCCAAGATTGGCCTCGGGCGTTGGCAGCAAGAACGAAATAGCGCTGGCGTCTGTGCGGGGCTCCCACGCCGGACGCTGGAAGGCTGATCCATTCCGTGTCATACCCGAGGTCGGCCAGGTCTCCGAGTACACGTCCGAGTGCTCGGAGAGCAGGCTTTGGGTAGGGGACTCCCACACGTCGCGCGCGGGATTCCATGAGGCGATGGGCTGCCTGTTGGTGGCGGGCGCGAACTTCTCGGACAAGGGAACTCCTGGAGACTGATAGGTGGTGCTCGATGGCGTTGTCGAGGTGGGCGGGAAGGCTCCGGGACGCGGCCTTGGTGGAGCGTGCGGCTTGGACGTTCTCCCAGACCACGAACATGGGCTGGAGGTGGCGGATCGCTTCGCGCATCTCGACCCACAGGTTGGATCGGGTGCCTGCCACCATTCCCGCCATCGCACCCGCGGAGGAGATGTCCTGGCAGGGTGAGCCGCCGCCGGCCAGGTCGACTTCGTCCACGTCGGCCCAGTTGACCTTGGTGATGTCGCCCAGGTTCCGGGCGTGGGGGAAGCGGTGGGCGAGGACTTTGCATGGGCCGGGGTCGATGTCGGACACCCAGACTGTGCGGGCACCGAACACGCGCTCGATGGCCAGGTCGAGGCCGCCGTACCCGGAAAACAGGCTGCCGAGTCTGAGGCTCACTGCCCACCTCCCGCCAGCGCGGCGCGGATGATATTGACCAGCACGTCGGCCGAGACGTGGAGGTGCTGGCCGACTCGGATCAGCGACTCACGCTCGTCGGCTTCCAGTCGCGCCATAGCCTCCTCGACCCGGGCGACCTTGGCGGCCAGGGCGTCACGCTCGGCCCTGGCTATCTGCCATTCCTCCCGGATGACATCAGCGATCTGGTCGTCGGCGTCTCGGGACTCGCGCTCGTTGTCGAGGTCGGTCTGTGACTCGCTGAGCAGGTAATGCAGCAGCTCAATCTCGTCCAGGAGCTTCGGCACGGCGGTGCGGGAGACGGCGATGAAGGCGGCGTCGGCCGCGCTGAGTGTGTAGCTACTGGAGCCGCCGTAGCAGTAGGCCATGCAGTGGACGGAGTCGGGGGCGATGACCTCCGCGCGGCCGGTCTCGATGGTGATGAGTCCACGAGTGGGCGCATCGACCGTCCAGTCGCCTGGTGTCGCTGCGTCTGCGAGTGCCCGGATCTCGGCCAGGTACTCGGGGGTCAGGGCGGTCGCGTTGCTCATCAGATGACCTCGATTCGATCCGTGCGGTAGACGGGCAGTAGGTCGCCGCCGCGCATCACGAGCAGCAGGCCGGTCTCCTCGCGCACGTGCCAGGCTCGGCGCGGGTCAAGCGCTAGGCGGCCTTCAAGCTCCAGTTCGTCGCCTTCGTCGATGCAGGTGACCCGAACCGGTCGGCCGTGGTTTGGGGCCTTCATCGCTGGACTCCCGACTGCGCGTCGATCTCGTCGCAGAGCCGGACGGTCGGGCAGGGGTGGGTCGCGTCGTCCTCGTCCTCGTCTACGTAGAGGTGGCACTCCGCGCATGTCTGGATGAGGTAGCTCGGGCAGTAGTTCGCGCCGCTGAGCAGGTCGTCGTGGTCCTCGCACATGCGGTCGCGGCAGTCTCGCTCGGTGTACACGCGGGTGTTGACAGGCCGGTGCATCCAGTGAATGCGGGACTCGCTGCTGATTTCGTCCCACACGTCGCCGTCACATCCTGGACGGTTGGTGGCTGCTACCTGCACCCTCGCTGCCTGCTCGATGATCTGCTCGCGGTCGAAGGTCATCGCTCAGCCCTCCTTGTGCGCGGTCAGCGCGCGGTGTCCGACGCCCCCGACTAGGCCGCTGAACACGGCACCGCACTCGCAGCGCTTGCCGCTGCCGGCGAGGCTCCACGTCCGGGCCTGGACCACGCAGTCGCAGAAGGGGCATCGGATGTCGACGGTCGTCATCCCGTTGCGCCGGGGGTTGTATGCGACCCACTCCGCAAGTCGGCTCTCGGCCATCGCTCAGCCCTCCCGCTCGATGCGGTCGGCCTCGTCGCGCAGTTCCTCGGCAGCATTCGCATACTTCTTGGCGAGGTCTGACGGCTGGTCGACCCACGGGACTTCGGGCTGCTCCAGGTACGCCACGTAACGCGCTGCGGCGTACTCCCGCAGCGCCTCGGCCTTGACCTCCGCTTCGGTGCGTCCCGGGAGCAGCGCGAGGACGGCGCGCGCTACGTGGTGCGAATGGACAGCCTCGGCGACCGGCTGACCGCCATACATTCGCACCACACCGGCCTCGACGGAGCCTGTCTGGACCGTCCATAGGATCGCGCCGCAGCTGCACTCGACGCGACCATCGCCAGACCGAGCCGCAGCATGCTCCCACACGACTCCCTTCACCTCCTCCACGCTCGGCTTGACGGTCGCGGGCTCGTCGGTGGCCGGGGGTTGGTCGGGGCGCCACTGGAGGGTCAGCGGACCCCACTTCTTCAGGACGGCTCGAACCGGAAGCTCGGCTGTCTCGGGACTTGTCAGTCTCACATCAGGGGTGCCTGCGAAGTAGGAGATCATCCATATGTCGTCGTCGCGATCGGTGAAGACGGTGCCGAGCGGCAGCGCGTCGAGTTCAGCGGCGGTGGTGATGGTGGTCACGATGTCTCCTTGAGTCGTCGGATGATGCGCTGGCATGTGTCGCAGGCGGCCTCGTGCTGCTCGACCAGCGCGGGCGTGGACTCGGCGGCCCCGCACCAGGTGGCGTACCGTCTGGGGCCACGTCGGGCGCGGCCAGCACGGGCAGCGGCGACGAGCAGGCAGAGCAGGAGGATGGCGATCGCGGGGGCGATGAGGTAGGTCATGCGGCACCGCCGGAAAGGAGGCCGTAGGGCGGGTCGGCGATGATGAGGTCGGCTTCGAGGGTGGCGAGTTCGTCGAGGTGGTGGCGCCAGTCGCCGTGGTAGAGCGTCACCATGTCGTCTTGGTAGTACGGCTCGGGCATCGCTGCCTCCTCTCAGGCTTGGTCGGTGGGGGATAGCTCGGCGACGCGGGCCTCGATCCGGGCGCGCATCTCAGGCCCAGACACCCGCCACATCTCGCCGAGGGTGACCTTGTCGGCGCAGGCGTCGATCTGCTCGGGAGTGGGTTCGGTGGACGCTGGTTCGGTGGCCAGGGGCTCGACGTGCCAGGACTTCTTACGGCCGACGCCATTCGCCCGGATCATCACGTCGCGGGCCTTGTCGATGTGCGACAGGTGGCTGATGCGGATGCCGCCGACCTTGTCCTTGCCGTACATCACGTCGGGGTCGCAGTAGAGGGTGACGCTGCGGCCGGCCCACTGCTTACCGTCAGTGCCCCAGCAGGCGGCGAGCACGTCGAGCATGCCCTTGCTCGGCCGCCACACGCGGGGGAAGCCGACCAGCTTGATCTCGGCCACGGTCTTGCCGTCGCGCTTACCGAGTCTGGAGCCGGTGTCGATGGTGAAGGTGCGCGGCGTGACTAGCTCGACCGCGTCCAGTTGGTCGCTCGTCGGCGCGAGCGCGTCGGTGATGTCCATGTCAGTACCCCTTCGCGGGTGGGAAGTCGGAGAAGCCGCCGAGGGTCTGGGCGTGCTCGATTGAGCAGCAGGAGACGTAGCCGCCTGGTGCGGGTGAGCCGCATGTCACCCGCTTGTCGCAGCCATCGACGGCGCAGCGCTGGTAGTCGACCCAGTTCTCGCGGTCGTCGGCCCACAGGCCGGCCTCAAGTCCGTCCGGCACGTCATGTCCGGCCTCGCGGTGCTTGGCGAGGTGGTCGACCATCGCCTGTGTGGAATCGAACCGCCGCGGATCACCCAGCCGACACCCGCAGCATTCAAGGTGCCCTGAGGTCGACATGAACACATACACGTCGGCGTCGGAGAATCGCGCGTAGGCCATGTCAGAACTCGATCTCTGCGAAGTGGTCGATGCGCTCGGTCGCGGGCAGCCCCTCGACGCGCTCGGTGTAGGTGGTGAGCATCTGGGCGGCGTGGTGCTCGAACATCTGGACGGCCTCGACGATCCCTTCCCGCCACGCACGGTCGGGATGGACCCGCTTGCGCCACATCGGGAGCCCACCGGCGTACGAGATGTAGTCGCACCACTGACGGCCCGAGACCAGCAGGCCGCACTGCATCTGAGCCATGGCCATGACCGGGATCTCGTCGTCGACGATCGTGAGTACGTGGTTCTTCGATCGCCGGCTCTTGACCTCGATCAGGCCGTCGTCGCCCACCAGGCCATCGGGGCTGTAGCCGATCTCGAAGCCCCAGTCATCGCGGACGATGAAGCCCACCTCGGTCACCGGTGCGTAGGTGCGGCTGTACAGGTCGCGCGCCAGGGGCTCATCCATCGTCCCGCGCATCATGTCGGCGGTGACGAAGACCGGGTCCGACCAGCCGGTGATCCGCTCGGCCACCAGCAGCGCGGTGATCAGGCGGGCGGTGTCGGTGGTCGCTGGCTTGTAGACCGGCGGCAACTCGGCAGCCGCGTGTGATCGTGCAGGGTGGGCGGTCTTGATCGGTGTCGGAGTCTTGCGGGCGGCGCTGATGCAGGGCTCGTACTCGACGGCGTGACAGGTCGGGCACTGGATGGTCAGCGGGTCGGCAGCCTCGACGCTGATGAGCTGGCCGACCATCGACGCGGTGACCATGCCACGACGAGCATCCAGCCACTCCTCACTGCCTTGGGCCAAGTCGGCGCGGACGGTGATCGCCATCAGTCTCTCCCGCTGGTGTCGAGCGCCTGGCGCTTCAGTCGCGTGATCGTGGCCCCGTCGATGTCGACCTCGGCGACCACGTGACAGGTCCGCACCTTGCACTTCGCTGTGCCGCCACTGGTGATGGGGCGGATCTCCGCCACGGGCACCTCGACGGCCATGTAGTGCTCGGCGCGTGACAGGTACTCGCGTGCGTGGCACGGAGTCGGCCCGAGGTGCAGCCCACCCCCGCAGTCATCGGTGTCGCGCCAGTCCTTGGCCACCGGTCGACTCCCGAGCTTGTAGCTGGTCGGGATGTGCTCGGTGGTGCGGTAGTCAGCTTCGACGGCCTTGTAGAGGGTGGCGATTCCATCGGCGATGACCACGCCGTGGTACTGACACCAGACCTCCGGGTCGCTCATGTCGAGCGCAGCGATGTCGATGATGACCCCACCGCGCACGGTGGCGACCGCGCTGTGCAGATGGACCGCGACATAGGGCGAGGCCTCGACGCGGGACGACCCCCGGGCCTCGACGCGGGACGACTCCCGGGCCACGACGCGGGACGACCCCCAGGCCTCGACGCGGGACGACCCCCGGGCCACGACGCGGGACGACCCCCAGGCCTCGACGCGGGAC
>JASGEM010000003.1:0-9511 GCA_049841235.1 Propionicimonas sp.
CCCGCTTCATGACCTGGGCGGTGATCGGCTTCCTGGCCAGTTCGGTGTCCGGGAGCGCCTCCTCGGCGCGCGGTCGGGCAGCTCGGCGCTTCAACTCGTAGGCGACCAGCAGGATGGCGAGCCAGATCGGTCCGACGATGACAGCGACCAGATAGCTGGGGGAGAAGCACATCAGGACGACCACCATGGCCAGGAAGCCGATCACCGCCCAGGTCATGAAGCGGGCACCGGGTAGCTTGAACTCGAGCTTCGATGTCTCCTCGGAGCCGATCCTCCGGCGGAACTTGCGCTGTGTGATCATGACCATCGTCCAGTTGATGATGCCGGCGATCAGGGCGATCGACATCAGGTACTGGAAGGCGAACGCGGGCCAGAGGAACACCACGACCACCGCCACGACGGTGACCGCGGCCGAGGCGAGGACGCCGTTGACCGGAACGCCGTTGCGGGAGACCTTCTTGAGGAAGGCCGGGGCATTGCCCTGGTGCGCCAGCGAGTAGAGCATCCGGCCGTTGGCGTAGAGGCCGGAGTTGTACACCGACATCACCGCGGTCAGGCAGACGAAGTTGAGGATTCCGGCGGCCACCTTGATGCCGACGGAGTCGAAGATCTTCACGAACGGGCTCATTTCGCCGTCGATGTCCGCCCAGGGGACGACACACATGATGACGGCCAACGCACCCACGTAGAAGATCAGGATCCGGTAGATCACCTGGTTGATGGCCTTGGGAATCGTCCGCTTGGGATTGTCCGCCTCGCCGGCGGTGATGCCGATCAACTCGACGCCGCCGAAGGAGAACATCACCACCACCAGCGCCATCAGCAACCCCACCCACGCGCCGTCGACGTTGGTCAGCAGGCCCAGCGGGAACCACCCTCCGTTGTCCCACAGATGTGTGAGGGACGGGGTCGCGCCGCCTTCGCCCGTGATCCCGGCGGCGATGACGACGATGCCCAGCACGATCATGCCGACCACGGCGGCCACCTTGATGATGGCGAACCAGAACTCGAACTCTCCGAATGCCTTGACCCCGATGAGGTTGACCAACGTGATCGCGACCAGGAAGAAGGCCGCCGAGAGCCAGGCGGGAACGTCCGGGAACCAGTAGTTGACGAAGGTGCCGACGACGGCCAGCTCCACCATGGAGACCGCTATGTAGTTGAACCAGTAGTTCCAGCCGGAGACGAATCCGGCGCGTTGGCTCCAGTTCTTGTAGGCGTAGTAGCTGAACGCCCCTGACTGTGGGTCCTCCACCGACATCTCGCCGAGCGCGCGCATGACGAAGAAGATCACCAGGCCGCCGACCAGGTAGGCCAGCAGGATGGAGGGCCCGGCCACCTGGATGGACTCCGACGATCCGTAGAACAGACCGGTGCCGATGGCCCCGCCCAGCGCGATCATCTGGATGTGGCGGTTCTTCAACGCCCTGTGCAGGCCGCCGGTGTTGCTGGTGGTGGCCTCGTAATTCCCAGTTGCAGACATCATTGTCTCCGCGTGTTCGGTCAGGAACCGACGGGGTGCAGCACCCGGTCAGGATAGAGGATCGGCGACGGCGCGAGCGCGGAATCCGCCGGACGACTGATAGCGGTCTGCGCAGTCGAGGCCGAGACGACGGGACGGAGCTTCGCGGTGAAGTGCCGCAGCACCGTGGCCTCCCACACGATCTCGTAACCGGGAACGGTCTCGGCACGATCCTTGATCGCCTTCAGGGCGTCGGCGACCACGTCGAGATGCGCCTGGGTGTACACCCGGCGCGGGATGGCGAGGCGGGTGAACTCGGCACCGGCCCGGTGTTCCTCACGCGTGACCGGATCGCGGTCCATCAACAGGGAACCGATGTCGCAGCAGCGGATCCCCGCCTCGATGTACAGTTCGACCGACAGCGCGTGCCCGGGGTACTGGTTCCAGGGCAGATGGGGTAGCAGCTTGCCGGCGTCGATGAAGACCCCATGACCGCCGACCGGCGTCTGGTAGGGGATGCCGTCGGCCTCGAACCGGGCGGCGAGGTACTCGCCCTGGCCGATGCGGTAGCGCAGGTAGTCCTCGTCGAGCCCTTCAAGCAGCCCGATCGCCATGGCCTCCAGGTCGCGTCCGGCCAGCCCGCCGTAGGTGAGGTACCCCTCGAAGGGAATGACATTGGACTTGACCCGCTCGACCAACTCGGAGTCCGCCCGGACGCCGAGCAGGCCGCCGATGTTGACGATGGCGTCCTTCTTGGCGCTCATCGTGAAGACGTCACCGTAGGAGAACATCTCCCGGGTGATCTCCCGGATGCTGGCGGCGGCGAACTCGGGTTCCCGCTGCTTCACGAAGTGGGCGTTCTCGGCGAACCGGGCAGCGTCGATGATGAGCAGCAGCCCCGCTTCGCGAGCGACCTGTGAGACCTCGCGCATGTTGGCGATCGAGACCGGCTGGCCGCCGACGGAGTTGTTGGTGATCGTCATCACGATGCCGGCAATGTTCTCAACACCGTGCTCGGCGATGAACCTGCGCAGCGCCGGGACGTCCATGTTGCCCTTGAAGTCGGCGTAGGTCGTCGTGTCCAGGCCTTCGGGGCAGACCAGATCGACCGGCCGGCCGCCGGCGAGCCCGACGTGGCCCCTGGTGGTGTCGAAGAAGGTGTTGGAGACGAAGTACTGTCCGGGCTTGACCAGGATCGGCATCAACGCCTTCTCTGCCGCCCGGCCTTGGTGGACGGGCTGGATGTAGTCGTAGCCGAAGATGTCCTTGGCCGTCTCCAGGAGCCGGTAGTAGCTGCGGCCGCCGGAGTACGCCTCGTCGCCCCGCATCATGCCGGCCCACTGCGTGTCACTCATCGCTCCGGTGCCGGAGTCGGTCTGGAGATCGATGTAGACGTCCTCGGCTGCCAGGGCGAAGCCGTTGTAGTCGGCTCTCGCGATGGCTTCCCGGCGGTACGCGGTGGTGGTCATCCTCACAGGCTCGACCATCTTGATCTTGAACGGCTCAGCGATGTACTTCACCAGCTATCTCCTTCGAATCGTACTGGTGCCGCATTCGGCGTCGATGCCGGATGGGCCACGTGGGGAGCCGTACCTTCGATCACTGCTTCCCATCTGAGTTGCAGATTAAAACGAACTGTTGAAGTTGTCAACAAACTTGTTAAAGTCTCAACACATTGGCAACGCTGCTGGGCTGGGCTACAGTGACGCGGAGATCGCGATGAGCGGCCGCGGCTTGGGGAGCGCGGACGCAGGCTGCTCGGCGGTTCCCTAGAGCGAGGAGTCCGACGGTGTCACTGCCCGATCCCCTGCTGGGCGAGGCCCTCGATCGCGGCGAGCCGGGCGAGGAGGCCTCGACGATCCTCCGAACGCTCGCCAGCCTGGTTGAGCCGCTCGCCGCCATCATTCCGGGGGACTGCGAGGTCGTCCTTCACGACCTACGCCAGCTTCCCAACTCGATCGTCGCGCTCGCCGGCTGCGTCACCGGCCGCACCATCGGCGGCCCAGCAACGGACCTGCTGCTGCGGGCAAGCGCGCAACGTCAATTCGAGAGTCGCGTCGGGTACGTCAGTCGGGCTCCCGACGGGCGTGAGTTGCTCAGCTCCACGCTCGTGTTTCGCACCACGGGCGGAGAGCCGACCGCCGCGCTCTGCGTCAACTGCGACACCCGGCACTGGAGGATCATGGCGGACCTGGCTGCCGCCATGCTTCCCTTCTCGGCCGGTGAGCCCAGTCAGGACGCGGACGGAAGCGAACACTTCATGCCCGACGTCGACAATCTCGCCGACGATCTGCTCGCACGGGCGATCGCAACCACCGACGTGCCCGTTGATCTGATGCAGAAGCGGCACAAGCTCGGCGTCGTCCAGGATCTCAAGGAGCGCGGCTTCTTCATTCTTCGGGAATCGGTGGAAAGGGCAGCCCGAGCGCTCGGTGTCTCGCGGTTCACGATCTACAACTACCTCAAGGAACTCGATCAGGCGGACGCGTCGTAACGCCTGCGGCGTCGAGGCGGGTCGAGTTCGGGACCGATCGTGGCTACTCCTTCTGGCGGGCGGCCTCGATGGTCGCCTTGGCCCCTTCCAGCCATTGGGCGCAGATCGCCGCCAACTGCTCGCCCTTCTCCCACAGCGCCATGGACTCGCTCAGCGGGGCATCGCCGGATTCCAGCCGCCGGACGATCTCGACCAACTGGTCGCGGGCCTGCTCGTAGCTCGGGGTCTCCTCGGTCACTGTGCCTCCTGCACTTCGGTGACGTCGACGCCGATCCGGCCGTCGACGAACTGGACGATGAGCGCCTCGCCGGGCGCGGTCTGGTCGGCCGAGGTGATGGTCTGCCCGCTGCGGGAGACGATCGCGTAGCCGCGCTGCAGGGTGGCCCGCGGCGACATCGCCCGGATCCGGCTGATCAGATGTTCGACCTGACGGGCCTCGTCCCGGACGGCGGCCGCGGCCGCGCGGTGCAGCCGTCCGCGCAACAGAGCGAGCCGCTCGTCGTGGGCGGTGAGCGAGGCCGCCGGATCGCGCAGCACCGGACGGGAACGGAGTTCGGCCAGCCGTCGTTGCTCATGCCCGATCCGGTTGAGGATCGCCTGCTGTGCCCGTCCCCTGGCCTGGGCGATGCCCGCGAGTTCGGTGGAGACGTCAGGCACCACCCGCTTGGCGGCATCCGTCGGGGTGGAGGCGCGCAGATCGGCGACCAGATCGAGGATCGGGCTGTCGGTCTCATGGCCGATCGCGCTCACCACCGGGGTACGCATCGCGAACACGGCCCGCACCAGCGCCTCGTCGCTGAACGGCAGCAGGTCCTCCAGCGAACCGCCGCCGCGCGCGACGATGATCACGTCGACCTCCGGGTGCTGCTCGAGGATGCGGAGCGAATCCAGGATCTGCTCGACCGCCGCCGGGCCCTGCACGGCGGCGTGGCGGATCTCGAACCGCGCGGCCGGCCAGCGGCGGGCCGCGTTCTCCAGGACGTCCCGTTCGGCGGCGCTTCCGGCACCGGTGACCAGGCCGATCCGGCGCGGCAGGAAGGGCAGCCGGCGTTTCCGTTCGGAGGCGAACAGCCCTTCGGCCTGAAGCATCCGCTTGCGCTGCTCGATCGCGGCCAGCAGCCGGCCCTCACCGGACGGGCGCAGCTCGCGGCACTCGAACGTGAGCTGCCCCGAACTCAGCCACACCGTGGGCTTCACCCACGCGGCGACCACCGTCCCCTCCGTGAGGGGACCGGCCTGGTCGAGCACCATCGCCGAAGCGGAGAGCCGAACCGACACTTCGGCGAGCGTGTCCCGCAGGGTGAGGAACTGAGTGGCCCCGGCGCGCCGCTTGATCTCGATCAGCTGGCCTTCCACCCACACCGGGTTGAGCCGCTCCACCCAGTCCTTGGTGGCGCCCAGGATCACCCGCAGCGGTTGCGGGGATTCCGGGGAACTCTGCAGGGCCATGGGCCTCAGCCTAGAGTGCCCCACCGACATCCTCTGTTCGTGTTCTGGACCACGGGGACGGTACCTGCGGCCCAATCCTGACCACACACGAGGGAGAATCGGGCCGCAGGAACCGTCCCCGTGGTCCAACTCGGGCCGCAGGAACCGTCCCCGTGGTCTGGGTGCCGGCCTGCGACTATCTGCCAGATGCGCGACTCGTGCGACATATGCGTTGCAGACGCGACTTGCTGCGGCGAGGGTGCTGCTGGGTGGGGTAGCGGTTCTGCAGGGTTGGTCGAGCGCCGGACGGACCGGAGGGAGGCGGGCCTGACGTCGGAACTAAGCTGTCGGGTATGGATTCCTCCAGCAAGCGGGTTGTGGTGGCCGCGCCGCGCGGCTACTGCGCCGGCGTCGACCGGGCGGTGGTCACCGTCGAGAAGGCTCTCGATCTGTACGGGCCGCCGGTCTACGTGCGCAAGCAGATCGTCCACAACAAGCATGTCGTGGAGAACCTGGAATCCCGCGGGGCGATCTTCGTCGAGGAGTTGGACGAGGTGCCGCCCGGCGCCACCGTGGTGTTCTCCGCCCACGGCGTGTCACCAGCGGTCCATGCCGAGGCCGCCGAGCGCGGACTGAAGACCATCGACGCCACCTGCCCGCTGGTCACCAAGGTGCACAACGAGGCCCGCCGGTTCGCCGGCCAGGGCATCCCGATCCTGCTGATCGGCCACGCCGGCCATGAAGAGGTCGAGGGCACCACCGGGGAGGCGCCCGAGCACATCACGCTGGTCCAGCACCCCGACGACGTGGACGACGTGAAACTCGACACCACCGAGCGGGTGGCCTGGCTCAGCCAGACCACGCTGAGCGTGGACGAGACCTGGGAGACCGTCACCCGGCTGCGGGAGAAGTACCCCAATCTCGTCGACCCGCCCAGCGACGACATCTGCTACGCCACGCAGAACCGGCAGTCGGCGGTCAAGCAGATCGCCGCCACCGCCGACCTGGTGATCGTGGTGGGCTCGCGCAACTCGTCCAACTCGGTCCGGCTGGTGGAGGTGGCGCTGGAGGCCGGCGCCAAGGCCGCGCACCGCGTCGACAACGCCTCCGAGGTCGATCTGGCCTGGCTGGAGGGGGTCTCCAGCGTCGGGGTGACCTCCGGTGCGTCCGTCCCCGACGAACTGGTGCAGGGCGTGCTGACGCTGCTGGAGGCGCACGGCTTCCCGGCTGCCGTCGAGGAGCGGCTGACCGAGGAGAACCTGGTCTTCGCGCTGCCTCCCGAACTGCGCAAGGATCTACGCCGGGCAGCAGCCGGCGACTGACCGTTTCGCGGCACCCCTGACCGACGAAGGGTCAGAACGGCGTCGATTGGCGGGCTAGCTTCCGGAGACCAGGTAGCGATAGGACGGGCTGCCCGGCTCGATCACCTCGACCCGCATCGGGCTGGCGTCCATCCGGGCCAGGAGCTGTGGCCGGGAAGCGGGGTCGCCGAGCTCGATACCGACCAGGGCCGGACCGGTCTCACGGTTGGAGCGCTTCACGTACTCGAACAGGGTGATGTCGTCGTCGGGGCCGAGCACCTCGTCCAGGAAGCGGCGCAGCGCGCCCGGCTCCTGGGGGAAGTTCACCAAGAAGTAGTGCTTGCGGCCCTCGTAGACCAGTGCCCGCTCGACGATCTCCGCGTAGCGGGAGACGTCATTGTTGCCGCCGGAGACCACCGCCACCACGACCTGTCCGGGTTCAGGGCGGTAGAGGCCCAGGCTGGCGCTGGCCAGCGCGCCCGCCGGCTCGGCGATCACTCCCTCGGTCTGGTACAGCTTCAGCATCTCCGAGCAGATCCGGCCCTCGGGCACGGTGTACATCGCCGGGCGGTGCCGGGCGGCGATGGCATAGGTGAGATCACCGGCCCGCCGGACGGCGGCGCCGTCGACGAAGGTGTCGAGTTGCGGCAGGTCGCGCGGACCCCCGGCGTCCAGGGCGGCGGCCATCGTGGCGGCACCGGCCGGCTCGACGCCGACGACCTTCGTGCCGGGGTGGCGCTCAGAGAGCCAGGCGAGGCAGCCGGCCAGCATGCCGCCGCCTCCCACCGGCAGCACGAGGACATCGGGAGCCCGGCCCAGCTGCTCCACGATCTCGCGTGCCAGGGTGCCCTGCCCGGCGATGGTGCGCGGGTCGTCGAAGGCCGGGACCGTCACCGCCCCGGCCTGCGTGCTGTAGGCCTTGGCCGCCGCGGCGGCCTCGTCGTAGGTGTCGCCAGTGACCACCAGCTCGATCCAGCCTTCGCCCAGCGCCGCCATGCGCTCGCGCTTCTGCCGGGGGGTGGTGGAAGGAATGAAGATCTTCCCGCTGATGCCGAGCCGGGCGCAGGCCAGGGCCACGCCCTGGCCGTGGTTCCCTGCGCTGGCCCCCACGACACCGGCTGCCCGCTGTTCGGCGTCCAGTTGGGCGATCAGGTTGTAGGCGCCGCGGATCTTGTACGAGCGCACCGGCTGCAGGTCTTCGCGCTTCAGCCAGACCTGAGCGCCGGTGAGCTGGCTGAGCCGCTCGTTGGGTTGCAGCGGGGTCTGGATGGCGACGCCGGCCACCCGCTCGGCGGCCAGATCGATCGCGCTGGCATCCACCAGCCGGGCATCTGCAGTCACAAGCTGCATTGTGCACCCACGCCATGGCCGCGCGGGGTGCCACACCGGTCGGTCCCACCCATTGAGGCCGCCGCGATGGGCCACGGCCGGCCTGTCCGCTGCTGGTGCGGCGCGACTCGATGGTCGAGCCTGCCTGAGCTGGGGATGCCTAGGCGGTGTCCGCGTTCGGCAGCGGAGCGGGCAGTCCCCTGGGCTCCGTCAGTTCCTCCAGCGAGGGCTGCCGGCTGGGGAGCAGGTCGAGTTCCGGACGGCCGCGGCCGATCATGGCAGGGACGCTCACGGCGTCCTCCACCAACTCGGCGGCAGTGAGCGGACGTACTGCCGCATCGCTGGCCTTCACCGGGGCAAGCTCCTTGTCGGCGACCACCTGGAGGTCGCGGAGCTTGCGGGCGGTGGGGAACACCCGGCCCTCGATCGACCCGACGGCGTCGTTGTAGGCGCCGACCGCCGTGGTGAGCGAGCGGCCCACCTTGTCGAAGTGCTTGCCCAAGACGCCGAGCCGGTCGTACAGCTCCCGTCCCAGTTCGAACACCTGCTGCGCCGAATCGGCCAGGGCGGCCTGCCGCCACGAGTACGCCACGGTGCGGAGCAGGGCGATCAGCGTGGTGGGAGTGGCGAGCACGATCGAGTGCCGGTGGGCGTACTCATGCAGATCCGGCAACAGGCTGTGAGCCTCGGCCGCCAGCGCCTCGCTGGGCATGAACAGCACCACGAACTCGGGCGTGCTGCTTTCAGCCTTGAAGTAGCTCTTCGTGGAGAGCTGATCGATGTGGGTCTTCACGTTCCGCGCGAATCGCTGAAGGTGCTGCTCTCGCTGGGTGTCGTCGGAGGCCTCGTGGGCGTCGAGGAAGGCGCTCAGCGGAACCTTGGAATCGACATAGACGAACTTCCCCTCGGCCAGGGTGACCTTCAGGTCGGGGCGGATCGTCGACCCGGCCGAGGTCTGGGTGGTCTGCTGCTCGATGAAGTCGCAGTGATCGAGCATGCCGGCCAACTCGACAACGCGTCGCAGCTGCAGTTCGCCCCAGGTACCGCGCACCTGCGGCTTGCGCAGCGCGGTGACCAGGGCGTTCGTCTCCCGCCGCAGCTGCTCGCCGGTGAGCTGGACCGCGGCCACCTGCTGCTTCAGGGACGAGGCGAGCTCGACGCGGCCCTGCTCGACCTCGGTCAGGCGGCTGTTGAACCGCTCCAGGCTCTCCTTGACGGGCGCGAGCAGGGCATCGGTCGCCTTCTGGCGCTGGTCGGCGGTCTCGTCGGCGCGCCGGGTCTGCTGTTCCAGGATCTCTGCGGACAACGCCTTGAACTGGGCGGTGAGCTGTTCCCGATCCCGGGAGATCTCCGCCGCCCGTTCGATGGCGGCGTCCCGTTGCGCGAGCGCTGCGCTGGTGCCGGCCTTGGCCTCGGCCAGCTGTGCCTCGGCGGAGGCCCGCTCGGCGCGTGCCTCGGCAGCCTCCTGCCGGGCGCGGGCGGCGTCGGCGGCCTCGC
>JASGEM010000004.1:0-63284 GCA_049841235.1 Propionicimonas sp.
CCCAGGCCGCCGCCACCTGCTGGCCGCTGCCGGCCACCGGCGTGCCGGCCCTGGCCGGCCTCGGCCCGATCCCCAACACCAGGACCGCCCTGCAGCCCTACCTGGCCCAGCTCGATTCCTATGCCGCCGCCCTGGCCGCCGCCCATCGCGATCTGGCCTCGGCGATCGCCGAGGTGCCACGCACCCGCGATCTGCTCGGGGCGCTGCTGGCGAAGGCGTCCTCCCTCGGCCATGCCGACGATCCGACCCTGGTTGCCATCGCCGATCTCACCCGCGCGCAGTTCGCCGGCGAGGGCCCGACCGTGCTGCCGGTGGTCAACGAGCTGCTGGCCGCCTATTCGGCCCGGCTGGACTACCTGAAGACCCGTCCCGGGAGCAGCGCGTGAAGTGCGGTCAGCCGGGCTGTCCGGGCACCATCGTCGACGGCTACTGCGACGTCTGCGGCATGCCGCCGACCCCGGGCAGCATGCCGGTCGGCCGAGGGGTGGCGGGGTCGCGTCCGTCCACCACCGCCACCGGTCCCTGCCCCCAGCCGGGCTGCAACGGCCGGATCGTGGACGGCTACTGCGATGTCTGTGGCTTGCCCCCCGAGACACCCCAGGCCGGCCGGACGGACGCCCCTGAGGTCAGTTCCCTGACCCGGGCGTCGGCCCAGCTGGGCTCGACCGTGCTCGGCTCGGCGCGGGCGAGTTCCTTCGGCGTCCCCACGGTGCGGCGGCGTCGCGCCAGCCGTCCCGGTCCGGGCCGGATCGGAGCCGGGCTCACCTACGTCCCGCCGGCTCCGGCGATCGATCCGTCCAAGGCCGTCCTGGTCTCTCCGGTGGTGCCCGAGGAACGCCGGGTCTGCCCCAAGTGCGGCGTCAAGGTCGGCCAGACCTCGACCGTCGGCTCCGGGCGCAGTGAGGGCTTCTGCCCCAACTGCGGGGCGCCCTATTCGTTCACCGCCAAACTCGCCGCCGGCGACGTCGTGGCGAACCAGTACCAGGTGGCCGGTGCGCTCGCCCACGGCGGGATGGGCTGGATCTACCTGGCCCGCGACCTGAATGTGTCGGGCCGCTGGGTGGTGCTCAAGGGACTGCTCAACACCGGTGATTCCGACGCGCTGGCCGCGACCATCAGCGAGCAGCAATTCCTGGCCCGGGTCGAGCATCCGCTGATCGTCGAGATCTACAACTTCGTCACCCACGAGGACGCCGGCTACATCGTGATGGAGTACGTCGGCGGACGGTCGTTGAAGCAGCTGCTCAAGCAGCGGATGGAGGCCAACAACGGCCAGCCCAATCCGCTGCCGCTGGATCAGGCGCTGGCCTTCCTGATCGAGATACTGCCGGCCTTCGGCTACCTGCACGAACTCGGCCTGCTGTACTGCGACTTCAAGCCCGACAACGTGATCCAGGTCGGCGACACGCTGAAGCTGATCGACCTGGGCGGCGTCCGGCACGCGGGCGACGACGACTCGGCGATCTACGGGACGATCGGCTTCCAGGCGCCCGAGGTGGCGACCGCGGGGCCGTCGATCGCCTCCGACATCTACACCGTGGGACGCACCCTGATGGTGCTCTGCGCCGACGTGCCGCGCTACCAGTCCGACTACGAGTTCACCATTCCGCCGGCCGCCGAGATCCCCGCCTTCGCCGAACACGACGCCGCCTACCGGCTGCTGCTGAAGTGCTGCGCCCGCGAACCCAACGACCGCTTCGCGACCGCCGACGAGTTGCGCACCCAATTGCTCGGCGTGCTGCGCGAAGTGGTCGGTGGCAAGACCTCCGGGGTGGCGACCACGGCCGCCGCCTCGGCCCTGTTCGACCCACCGACCGCCACCGGCGACCGGTTCAGCTGGCGGCAGCTGCCTCAGCTTCGCCCGGACGAGACAGACCCTCAGCACGCCTGGGTCGAGCGGATCAACCTCGATGATCCGGCCGCGCGGCTGTCCGCTCTTCGGAGTGCGCCCGCGCAGACCGCCGAAGTGCTGCTGGCGCACGGCCGTGCCGCGCTCGAGCTGGGCGACGCGACGACGCTGAACCAGTCGGTCCAGAAGCTGCTGACCGCCGATCCGTGGGAGTGGCGGGCGGTCTGGCTGGCCGGCCTGGCAGCGCTGGCCACGCGGAACTACGCGGATGCGCAATCCTCGTTCAACGCGGTGTACGGACAGGTTCCGGGCGAGCTGGCGCCCAAGCTGGCGCTGGCGGTCGCCTGCGAACTGGGCGGCGAGCCGGATCTGGCCGAGACGCTCTACCAGGTCTGCGCCTCGACCGATGCCAACTATGTCACCCCGGCGGCCTTCGGGCTGGCCCGGGTGCGGGCCGAACGGGGGGACGTCGCCGGCACGCTCGCCGCGCTGGAACTCGTCCCCAACACCTCCCGCGGCTACCCAGAGTCGCAGCGGCAGCGGGCCGTCCTGCTCGCCACCCAGGCCAAGGACGCGCCCACGATCGATCGCGCGCTGACCGCGGTCGGCTCGTCCCGGCTGGAGTCGGTGGCACAGGCGGAGTACGAACAACTGCTGCTGGAACGGGCGCTCGACCTGGCCGCGAAGGGCCCGGTGCAACTCGGTGGCCAGCGGATCGACGCCGCCGAACTGCGCACTCGCCTGGAGCAGGCCTATCGCAGGCGCGCGAGCCTCACCACCGACCCGACCGAACGGGCGCACTACGTCGACCTGGCCAACTCGATTCGACCCTGGAGCCTGCTGTGAGCCACGAAGAACCCTGGCCGCTGCTCGACAGCGGTGGAGCAACGCCTCCGTCGGCGGTCGATGGCCGCTGCCCGACCTGCACCTATCCGGTGACGGCGTGGGCGAGCTTCTGTGAGGGCTGCGGCGGGCCGTTGCTGCCCACCGCTCCCCCGCCACCGTTGCAGCCCGCCGGCGGATCCGCGGTGACCAGGCGGCTGGGCGCCGAGGCCCAGGCGAGGGTGTGTCCCCAGTGTGGCGGGACGATCGACGCCGACGGCTACTGCCAGACCTGCGGCAGCAAGGCGCCCGACCCCCGCGACCACAGCGAAGCCGCGCCCGCGGAATGGCTGGCCGGAGTGTGCGACCGTGGCGTCCAGCACGCCCGCAACGAAGACGCGCAGGCGCTCTGGGTCTCCCCCGGAGGCGACCGTGCCGTGCTGGTGGTGTGCGACGGAGTCTCCAGTTCGGCCGAGGCCGACGTGGCCTCCACCGCCGGCGCCGAACAGGCCCGCCGGGTGCTGGCCGAGCGCGCGGTCGGCAGCGACGAGGACATCGCCGAGGCGCTGGTCGCCGCGGCGGCCGAGGCCAATGCCGCGATCGCCGCCGCGACCACCGGGGGCGGCGTCAGTGCCGGCTCGGCCACCTTCGCCGCCGCGGTGGTCACCACCGACGCGATCCACTTCGCTTCGCTCGGCGACAGCCGGGTGTACTGGCTCCCCGGACCGGCCGCGGAGGAGGAGCCTCCCGGATCGAGCCCCGGGCAGGCCGAGCCGCTGCTGCTGACCCGGGACGACTCGATGGCGCAGGAGTTCATCGATCAGGGGATGCCGCGGGATGAGGCAGAGGCGATGCCGAAGGCCCACGCGATCACCAAGTGGCTGGGCAGCGATGCGCTGGACGTGATCCCGCGGACCGGCGCGCTGCGTCCGGCCGGCGAGGGCTGGCTGCTGGTGTGCTCCGACGGACTGTGGAACTACGCCTCCGAGCCTGCGGCACTGGCCGGGCAGCTCACCGTCGCAGCAGCGGCCGATCCGTCCCCGCTGGCGATCGCCCGAGCGCTGGTGGCCTGGGCGAACGCCCAGGGCGGCCAGGACAACGTGACGGTGGCGCTGGCTCGCTACCCGGTTAGGCTGGGGGGACCGGCCGAGGTGGCCGGGGAAGGGGAACCCATCGATGGCTGAATTCACCTCAGCGGTGTATCAGAACGAGTACCTGCCGGACGGCGGCACCGATGTGAACGCGATCGTGACGATCTCGTGCACCGGCGCCGGCGAGGCCGGCAAGACCGGCTCGGGCGATGCGGGTGAGATCATCATCGTCGACACCTCCGGCTCGATGGGCCAGACCAATATGAACGCCGCCAAGCAGGCCGCGATGGTCGCCCTGGATCACGTCCTCGACGGCACCTACTTCGCCGTGGTGGCCGGGAACCACAAGGCCTACCTGGCCTACCCGATGGTGCAGACCGGAGCCGGCATGGTGCGGATGGACGCCCGCACCCGCGCCGAGGCCCGCCGCGCGATCAGCTTCTTCCGAGCCGACGGCGGCACCGCGATGGGCACCTGGCTGAACCTGGCCAAGGCCCTGTTCGCCTCGGTCGGACCGCTCGGCAACAAGCACGCCATCCTGCTCACCGACGGCGAGAACCACAACGAGACCCAGGCCCAGCTGGATTCGGCGATCGCCAACTGCGTCGGCCACTTCCAGGTGGACGCCCGCGGCGTCGGCGTGGACTGGAAGGTCGCCGAGATCCGCAAGATCGCCCAGGCTCTGCTGGGCACGGTCGACATCATCCCCCACGCCAACCAGCTGGGCGCGGTGTTCACCGACCTGCTGCGCAATTCGATGGCCCGCGGTGTGGCCAATGCCGATCTGCGGGTCTGGATTCCGCAGGGCGCGCAGGTGCAGTTCGTCCGCCAGGTCTCACCCACCGTGGAGGATCTGACCCACCGCGGCAGCCCGGTCAACCAGCTGACCATGAGCTACCCGACCGGCGCCTGGGGGGACGAGGAACGCGACTACCACATCGCGATCCGGCTGGCCGCCAAGACGGTCGGCCAGGAACAGCTGGCCGCCCGGGTGCAGCTGGCCGTCGGGCAGGAACTGCTCACCCAGGGCCTGGTGAAGGCCAAGTGGTCAGCCGACACCAACCTGACCGCCCAGATCAACCCCGAGGTGGCGCACTACACCGGCCAGACCGAACTCGCCCAGGTGATCCAGGAGGGCCTGGCCGCCCAGGCCGCCGGGGACGAGGCGACCGCCACCACCAAGCTCGGCCGGGCCGTCCAGCTGGCCACCGAGACCGGGAACGCCGAGGCGACCGCCAAGCTCCGCAAGGTGGTGGACGTCACCGACGCCCGCACCGGCACCGTCCAGTTGCGCCGCGCCGTCGACAAGGCCGACGTGATGGCGCTGGACACCGCATCAACGAAGACGACCAGGATCAGGGGCTGACATGCCGATCTGTCCAGCAGGCCACCACTCGGCCGCCACCGACTTCTGCGACACCTGCGGCCTGCCGCTGCCGGTGGAGGCCGCCACCCCGGTACCACCGCCCGCGCCCGCCCCCCTTCAGCCGCCGGCCGCTCTGGTCTGCCCCGCCTGCGGCACCCCCAATGTCGCCGAGGCGCTGTTCTGCGAAGCCTGCGGCCACGACTTCATCGGCGGCCACAGCACCCCCACAACGATCCCCGAGGCCGCGCAGAGCGGGAGTCATGACTCGGATGCGCCCGAGCTGACCCCGGAGCCTTCAACGAGTCCCGAGCCTGACGAGGGGCCGCCGAGCCTGACCACCCCCGAGCCCGTTGCCGGGCCGCCCTCGCCGGAAACTCTCCCAGACGACGAAGTTTCGGACCCATCAGCGGCCGGAACCGCCGGAGTCTTGGCGAGGGGCGCGACAGAGCCTGCCGAGGGGTCCTCCGAGCCTGCCGGGACGGCCCTCGATCCTGACGAAGCCTCGCCGCCACCCCACTACGCCCCACGGGTGGACTGGATCGCCGAACTCTGGATCGACCCCGACTGGTACGCCGCCCAGGGATCGACCGACCCGCTGCCCTCCCCCGGACTGCCGGACATCGTCCCGCTGGTGAAGGAGAGCAACCTGATCGGACGCATCTCCACCAGCCGCAACATCTATCCCGAGATCGACTGCGAACTCGACACCGGCTGCAGCCGCCGCCACGCCCGCCTGACCACCGACGGCAGCCGCTGGTGGATCGAGGATCTGGAATCGGCCAATGGCACCTTCCTCGGCACCGCCGCCGGCCCTCTGCCCGCCATGCCGATCGCCCGCGGCAAGGTCGAACTGGCACCTGACCAGCGCATCTACCTCGGCGCCTGGACCCGGATCGTGGTCCGCCGGGCCACCGAGGACGAGCAGGAAGCCTTCGCCGGCCTGACCTCCTGAGCGGTCGGATCAACGGCGGCGATCTCCTTGGCGGTCGGCTTCCGTTAGGAGAGTGCGCGCTCCACCAGGCGCGTGCACCTTCCGGCGCGGCTACTGCATGACCTCAGTTCCCTGTCGGTTGCCGAGCATGCATGGCTGGAGGGATTCCGGAGGTGACCGCACTCTGCGCGATCGGGTCGCGAGGTGCCCTGCTGTGACGTCGCCGGCTGCATGGCCTGACGTTCATCGGACCGGAACACCTCGGGTTGCGCTGTGGGCGTACGGCTGTCGGAATCGTTCGCCGCCGCGTATAGATTGGCGGGCAGACTCACAAGGAGGCATGGTGGAGATCAAGGTCGGCATTCAGCACGTGGCACGGGAGATCACCGTGGAGACCGAGGAGACAGCGGCCGAGGTCGAGAAGAACCTGCTGAAGGCGCTGGCCGACGACACCCTCCTCACCCTCACCGACACCAAGGGACGCACGGTGCTGGTCCCGGTCGACAAGATCGCCTACGTCGATCTCGGCCAGGAACACGTCCGGCCGGTCGGGTTCGGCACGTTGTGAGTCTCTCGGGCTAGACTGAGCGGGCACGCAACACCTGCGTCCCCGCTGTGGCTGCCCTTTCGCGCTGCTGGCGGGTTCCCTGACCAGCGTCCCCGACGCTGGACGACGAAGAGGCAAGACCCTGAGCAACGAGACCATCGAGCCCGCCGTGACCGCGGACTCCCAGCACACCTTCGCCGACCTCGGCGTGATCGATCCGATCTCCTCGGCACTGGCCGCGGTCGAGATCACCCATCCCTTCCCGATCCAGGCACTGGCGATCCCGATCGCGCTGGCCGGCACCGACATGATCGGCCAGGCGCGCACCGGCACCGGCAAGACGCTCGCCTTCGGGATCAGCCTGCTGCAGCGGATCACCGTCCTCGGCGACGAGGGCTATGACGAACTGCCCGTCAAGGACCTGCCGCAGGCACTGGTGATGACACCCACCCGCGAACTCGCGCTGCAGGTGGCCCGTGACCTCGAGGTCGCCTCGACCGTGCGCAAGGCGCGGGTGCTCACGGTCTACGGCGGCGTCGGCTACGAGCCCCAGTTGGACGCTCTGGCCGAAGGCGTCGACGTGGTCGTCGGCACCCCGGGCCGGCTGCTCGACCTGCTGCAGCGCCGTAACCTCAACCTGTCGAACGTCAAGGTGCTGGTGCTGGACGAGGCCGACGAGATGCTCGACCTGGGCTTCCTGCCCGATGTCGAGCGGCTGATCTCCAAGACCCCGAAGTCGCGGCAGACCCTGCTGTTCTCGGCCACCATGCCGGCGGCGATCGTGGCGCTGGCCCGGATGCACCTGAACCAGCCGGTGAACGTGCGGGCCGAAAGCCATGACGCGCAGATGACGGTGCCCGACACCACCCAGTTCATCTACCAGGCGCACGATCTGGACAAGCCCGAGATCGTGGGTCGCGCGCTGCAGGCCGAGGGTCGCGGCCGCACCATGATCTTCACCCGCACCAAGCGGGCCGCGCAGCGACTGGCCGACGAATTGGTCGACCGCGGCTTCCAGGCGACCTCGATCCACGGCGATCTCAGCCAGGTGATGCGCGAGAAGGCGCTGAAGAAGTTCCGCGAGGGCAAGGTGGACGTCCTGGTAGCCACCGACGTGGCCGCCCGCGGCATCGACATCACCGACGTCACCCATGTGATCAACTACGAGTGCCCCGACAGCGAGCTCACCTACGTCCACCGGATCGGACGGACGGGACGGGCCGGCGCCACCGGCGTCGCGATCACCCTGGTCGACTGGGCCGACATCACCCGCTGGCGGGTGATCAACAAGGCGCTCGACCTGCCGTTCGCCGAGATCCCGGAGACCTACTCCACCTCACCGCACCTGTTCGCCGACCTGAACATCGCCGAAGGCACGAGGGGACGGCTGAAGGACGCCGAGCCCAAGCCTCCGCGCGAGCCCCGGGAGCGCCGGGATCGCGGCCCTCGTTCCGACGAGAAGTCCCGCGACGGCGAGAAGCGGGAGTCGCGTCCCCGCCGCAGCCGGAGCCGTCGCCGTACCCGCAACGGCCAGCCCGTCGAGCGCACCGCCGAGGCCGCGGCGGCCGAGTAGCCGTCGCGGCGCCGGCGATCAGCCCAGGGACGCGACCAGTGCCACCGCTTCGGTGGTGAGCTGCTGGACGGTGGCGAAATCGCCGGCGCGGATGGATGCCGCCGGCACCATCCAGGAGCCGCCGACCGCGGCGACCGCCGGGACCGCGAGGTACTCGGCGAGATTGTTCAGCCCGACACCGCCGGTCGGCACGAACTTCACCCCACCGAAGGGCGCCGAGAGGGCCTTCAGCGCGGCCGGGCCGCCGTAGGTGCCCGCGGGGAAGAACTTCAGGGTGTTCAGGCCCAGTTCGAGAGCGGCCTGGATCTCGGTCGGGGTCACCGCTCCGGGCAGCACCGCCAGGCCGTGCTCCTGAGCGCGCTGGACGACGGCCACGCTGGTGCCCGGAGAGACGATATAGGTGGCGCCGGCCTCCGCCGCCAGATCCACCTGGGTGGGGGTCAGTACCGTGCCGGCGCCGACGATCATGTCGCCGCGTGCGGCCATCGTGCGGATCGACTCCTCCGCGGCAGCGGTACGGAAGGTGATCTCGGCTACCGGGAGACCTCCGGCGACCAGGGCATCGGCCAAGGGTGCCGCGTCCGCGGCGTTGTCGAGCACCACCACGGGGACGATGCGATGGGTGGCTAGCGTATCCAGCACGCTCACGGGTTGGTACCTCCTGGTGACAGCGGCGTCCACCGGCCGGGATGGCCGTGGATCACCAGCTTTTCACATCAACCGCGCCGGAGATCCCGCAATCATGTAATTACAGGAAGAAGTGGCTCGTCCGGTAGTTGCCTGCTCTCGCCGGGGACCCTGAGGGGCGGCCCTCAGTACTTCATGCCCATCGCGGCGCGGACCTCGTCCAGTGTGGCGTCGGCGATCTGGTTGGCGCGCTCGTTGCCGGCCCGCAGCACCTCCAGCAGGTGGCCGGTGTCGGCCGCCAGTTCGGCCCGCCGGGCACGGATCGGGGCGAAGTAGCTGTTGATCGCCTCGATGACGAACCGCTTCAGTCCTCCGCCGCCGCCCGCTCCGATCTCCTCGGCGATCTCGGCCGGTTCCCGGTCGGCGGCCAGGCCACCCAGCAGCAGCAGGTTCGCGACCTCGGGACGACGCTCCGGCTCGTAGGTGATGAAGCGCTCGGAGTCGGTGACCGCCTTCTTGATCAGCTTCTCCGTGGTGTCGGCGTCCATCCCGATCTCGATGGTGTTGCCCCTGGACTTGCTCATCTTGGTGCCGTCCAGCCCCAGGATGCTGGGTGCCCGGCTGAGCAGCGCCTCCGCCTGGGGAAACACCGGACGATCCGGGTTCGCCCGTCCATAGCGCTCGTCGAACCGGCGGGCCACCACCCTGGTCTGCTCCAGGTGCGGCAGCTGATCCTTCCCGACCGGCACCAGGTTGGCCTTGCAGAACAGGATGTCCGCGGCCTGATGCACCGGGTAGGTCAGCAGCAGCCCCGAAAGCGGGCGATCGCCGGCAGCCTCCTGCTCGGCCTTCACCGTCGGGTTGCGGCGCAGCTCGGCGTCGGTCACCAGCGACAGGAACGGCAGCATCAGCTGGTTCAGCGCCGGCACCGCCGAGTGGGCGTAGATGGTGGTACGGGCCGGATCCAGCCCGATCGCCAGATAGTCGGCGATCATGCCCAGCACCCGCTCCCGAATCGGGCCGGTACCGTCGCGGTCGGTGATCACCTGGTAGTCGGCGATCAGGATCAGCGTCTCCACGCCGGCGTCCTGCAGCCGCACCCGGTTGGCCAGCGAGCCGAAGTAGTGGCCCAGGTGCAGGTTGCCGGTCGGCCGGTCGCCGGTCATGATCCGGAACCCGCTGGGATCGACCGCGATCTCGGCCTCGATCTCGGCGCTGCGGGCCAGCGTCCGCTGCAGCGACGCGTCCGAGGTGGACGAGGCGAGTTGCTCGCCGGCGTCGAAGGCGAGATCGGTCATGGCTGGATCATCCTCCCGGGGTCTGGCACCGGGGATCGACTTTAGCCCAGATCCGCCGACCTCACCGACCGTCGCGCCGCGCGATACGGGCATCGATCTCGGCCAGCACCTCGGGCGGCGTGGTGTTCACTCCCAGGCCGTGGTTGCGTTTCCCGGTGCCGTGGTAGTCGGAGGATCCCGTCGCCAGCAGGCCGAGCCGGCGTGCCACCTCGCGCAGCGCCGCACGGGTGCCGGGATCGTGGTCGTTGTGGTCCACCTCGATGCCGTCCAGCCCGTGATCGCCTGCCAACTCGGCGAGGTAGCTCGCCGGCAGCACATCCCGGCTCACCCGTCCCCAGGGGTGCGCGAGCACGGCCACTCCCCCGGCGGCATGGATCAGGCGGATCGCCGTCTCCAGCGGCGCGGCGTAGCGGGGGACGAAAGCCGGCCCATCGTCGGCCAGCAGCCGGTCGAAGGCCTCGGTCCGATCGGCCACGTAGCCCTGCAGGACCAGCGCATCGGCCAGGTGCGGTCGTCCGATCGAGGTCGCGCTGCCGCTCACCCGGGCCAGCACCGCCGGATCCAGCGGCATCCCCAGATCGGCCAGCAGCGCCAGCATGGCCGGGATGCGGCCATCCCTGCCCCGGCGGATCAGCGCCAGTTCGGCCAGCAGATCGGGATCGTCGGTACGGCAGCCGTACCCCAGCAGATGGACGCTCACCCCGGCGACCTCGGTCGACATCTCGATCCCCGGCACCACCCGGAGATCGGTGGAGTCCGCCGCAGCCAGCGCCTCCGGCAACCCGTCGAAGGTGTCGTGGTCGGTCAGCGCCACCACGTCCAGGCCCGCCCGTCGGGCCGCCTCGGCCAGCTCCGAAGGAGAGTCGGTGCCGTCGGAGATCGCGCTGTGCGCGTGCAGATCGATCCTCACCCTCGCACCCTAACCGGCATTCCCAGCAAACCCGCCCCGGCAAGGAGAGATCGGCCTATTCTGGTGGAGTCCCGTCAGGAGAGGAACCATGAGCGGCATCGCAAAGATCGAACACGCCACCCTGAGCCCCAGCAAGCTCGACCTGCTGCGCGGCTGGCTCGCCGAGCAGCCCTGGTTCGAGGGCGATCCGGACGACCTGGAGCGGGTCGGCTCTTTCCGATTCGTCGACCCCGACGGGGAGGTCGGCATCGAGACGCTGCTACTCAGCTCCGGTGGCACCACCTATCAGGTGCCGGTCACCTACCGCTCCGAGGAGTTGCCCGAGGGCCAGTTCGGCTTCATCGGCAACCTCGAGCACTCCACGCTGGGCACCCGCTGGGTCTATGACGCCGTGGCCGACCCGGTCTACGTGGTCGAGTTGCTGCGGGTGATCCACGAGGGCGACACCGAGGCCGATCTTTCCAGGGGCGAGAAGACCGCCACCGTACAGGGCAGCGGAATCGTCAAGGTCTCCAACGCCGCCAGCGAAGCGGTGCGGCTGGTGCGCGTGCTGGACGGCCAGCACATCCCGCACACCATGCCGCTGGGCACCCTGATCGGCACCTGGCACGAGGGCGACACCGAGCGCAGCGAGATCCTCGCCATCCTGCGCTGAGCCCGGAGATCCGGCCTCCGCCGGGATGACGCTCGAAGGGATCACGCCAGCAGGGAACGCACCACCCCGAGGCCGACGCTCATCCGGGCCAGGTCGGGTTCGCCCTCGCAGACCTCGCGCAGTGTCGCGGTGCGTCCCTGGACCGCCGGATTGTCCTTCAGCCAGGCGTCGACCAGGCCCGCGGCGTCCACGTCCGCCGGGGAGCCGGCCAGCACGGCCGCGGTCAGGTCGTCCTGGGCTTCCAGCAGTTCGTCGCGCAACGCGGCCCGCGCCATCGCGTCCCAGCGGACCTGCCGGGGCAGCACGTCGATCTGTTCCACGAGCCGATCCAGTCCCAGCCGTTCGCCCAGCGTGAAGAAGACCTCGCTGGCCAGCTTGGGGTCGGCCGAGAGGCGGCGGGCGGTGGCGGCGATCCCCAGCGCGTAGTGCGCATGAGCCGCGGTGGCCATGCTGGCGGCCAGCGGTTCGGAGGCCCCGCGTTCCAGCCACGACCGGTACCATTGCTCCACCACCCGGGACTGCCGGGGGGTCACCCGCTCCCGCAGGCCGGCGCGGATCTGCGCCACCGGCTCGGTGAATTCGCCGATCGCGGCCCGGACGTCCAGCGGCGAGCGCCGGTTGTGCAGCAACCACCGGGTGGCCCGCTCGACCATGCGGCGCAGTTCCATCCGCAGTTCGGTGACCAGTTCCGCATCCAGATCGTTCATCCGGCCCAGCTGCACCTCGGAAAGCCCGACGTTGTAGATCGCGCGGGCAGCCAGCTGTGCCCGGATCACGTCCGCCACCTGCGCGCCGGTCTCGGTGGAGAGCCGATGGTAGGCGGTGATGCCCTGGGAGTTGACGAACCGGTTGACCGCCACCGTGGTGATGATCTGCCGAGCCAGCGGGTGGGCAGGGATCTGCCCGGCGAACCGCTCCCGCACCGGTTGCGGGAAGTAGCTGGTCAGCCGGTCGGCCAGGTAGGGATCGTCCGGCAGATCGCCGGCCAGCACCCATTCCTTCAGCGCGATCTTGGTGTAGGCCAGCAGCACCGCCAGTTCCGGACGGGTCAGGCCGCGGCCGGCGGCGATCCGTTCTGCCATCGCGGCCGAATCGGGCAGGTACTCCAGCCCGCGATCGAGGAAGCCGGCCTCGGTCAGCACCCGCATCCAGTCCTCGTGCTGGCCGGCCAGCACCCTGGTCCGGGATTCGCTGTTGGAGAGCGCCAGGTTCTGGTCGACGTTGTGGCGCAGCACCAGCTGCGCGACCTCATCGGTCATCGAGGCCAGCAGCGGGTCGCGTTCCTCGATGCGCAGCTTCCCATCCGCCAACGCGGCCGCGAGGAGCACCTTCAGGTTGACCTCGTGGTCGGAGGTGTCGACGCCGGCGGAGTTGTCGATGAAGTCGGTGTTGACCCGTCCGCCGCCAATCGCGTACTCGATGCGTCCGGGCTGCGTCCAGCCCAGGTTGCCGCCTTCGATCGCGCAGCGCGCCCGTACCTGCGAGCCGTTCACCCGGATCGCGTCATTGGCCTTGTCGCCCACCGCGGCGTTGGGCTCACCGGAACCCTTCACATAGGTGCCGATGCCGCCGTTGTACAGCAGATCGACCGGTGCCTGCAGGATCGCCCGGATGAGCTCAGGCGGCGAGAGCCTGGTGATCGAATCGGGCAGGCCGAGCGCCTGCCGGACCGGTGCCGTGATCGCGATCCGCTTGGCGGTGCGGGAGTACACGCCGCCACCGACGGAGATCAGCTGCGGGTCGTAGTCGGCCCAGCTCGATCGCGGCAGCTCGAAGAGCCGCTTCCGCTCGACGAAGCTCACCGCCGCGGCCGGGTCGGGGTCGAGGAAGATGTGGCGATGGTCGAAGGCCGCCACCAACCGGATGTGCCGCGAGGCGAGCATCCCGTTGCCGAAGACATCTCCCGACATGTCGCCGATCCCGACCGCGGTGAAGTCGGTGGTCTGCGGGTCGAGGCCCAGTTCGTGGAAGTGGTGCTTGACCGATTCCCAGGCGCCGCGGGCGGTGATCCCCATGCCCTTGTGGTCGTAGCCGCTGGAGCCGCCGGAGGCGAAGGCGTCGCCGAGCCAGAACCCTCTGGCGACCGAGATCTCGTTGGCGATGTCGGAGAAGCTGGCCGTTCCCTTGTCGGCGGCCACCACCAGGTAGGGGTCGTCGCCGTCGTAGCGCACCACGCCCGGCGGTGGTTCCACCACGCCCCCGCGGGAGTTGTCGGTGACGCTCAGCAGCGCGTCGATGAAGATCCGGTAGCAGGCCTGTCCCTCGGCCAGCCAGCCGGCCCGGTCGGTAGCCGGATCGGGCAGCCGCTGCGGGACGAACCCGCCCTTGGCTCCCACCGGGACGATCACCGTGTTCTTCACCGTCTGCGCTTTCACCAGCCCGAGTACCTCGGTGCGGAAATCCTCCTTCCGATCCGACCAGCGCAGCCCGCCCCGGGCGACCTTGCCGAACCGCAGATGGACGCCCTGAACCCGCGGGGAGTACACGAACACCTCGTAGGCCGGGCGCGGCTGCGGCAGCAGGGCCAGCTCCCGCGGCAGCAGTTTGTAGGCGAGCGCCAGTGGGGCGTCGTCCGTCCCCGTCACCTGCCGGGAGAGATCTGCACGCAGGCGGGGATCTCCGGCGAAGGCGTTCGTCCGCACCATCGCGCGGATCACCGCGGCGAACATCCGCAGGATCCGATCGTGATCCAGGCTGGCGACCTGGTCGATCCGCGATTCCAGGTCGGCTTCGGCAGCCCTCAGCGCCTCGGCGCGGGCCTCGGCGTCGCCGAACAGGGCAGGATCGAACTTCACCTGGAAGACGCGCACCAGCGCGGCGGCCAAACCGGGGTTGGCATGCATGGCGGCCGCGATGTACTGCTGGCTGAAACCCACCGCGGCCTGCTGCAGGTAGCGGGAGATGCCGCGCAGCCAGTTGACCTGCTGCCAGGTCAGCCCGGCGGTGAGCACCAGCCGGTTGAACAGCCGGGCCTCCAGCCGGCCCCGCCAGGAGGCCTCGAAGGCGGCCACGAACCTGGCTCGCGAGACGACGTCCCAATCCTCGACCGCCGGTGCATCGCCGGGCAGCCGAAGCCCGAAGTCGTAGAGCAGCACCCGGCGACCGCGCAACTGCCACTCGAAGGGACGTTCGTCGGTCACGGCCACCCCGAGCATGCTGAGGTGCGGCAACACCTGGGCGAGCTCGAGGGGCCGCAGCGAGAACACCACCAGCCGGACGTCGCAGCCCGCATCCGGGGAAGGACGTAACGCGAAGCGGAGATCGTGGTCGTCCCGCAGCTGGTTGGCGATCGCCAGATCCGCCACGGCGGTCTGCGGGGTCACGGCCTCCTCATAGGCCTCGGAGAACTCCACCCCCCGCTGCTCACTGGGCAGGCCCGCAGCGGCCTCGTAGAAGCCGTCCTCCCAGGTTCGGGTGGCGGCCTCGATCAGGGCGGTGAGCTGATCGGCGTCCGGGACCGGCAGATCACCGGCGGTCGCGGGAAGCCGGATCACGAAGTACAGCCGGGTCAACTGTCCCTGGCTGACCAGCAGGTGGTATTCCAGTGATTCCCCGCCCAGTTCGGTCAGCAGGATCTGGCTGATCCGCTCGCGGACGGCGGTGTTGTACCGATCCCGGGGCAGGTACACCTGCGCGGTGACGAAGCGGCCGTACCGATCATGCCGGACGAAGGCTTTGACCACCCGGCGTCCCCGCACCCTGGCCAGCGTCGTCACCATCGGCACCAGGCTCTCGACCTCGGCCTGGAAGAGCTCGTCGCGCGGGCAGCTCTCGATCGCCTGCCGCACCGCGTGGCCGCTGTAGGAACTCGGGTCGTAGCCGATCCGGGCAGCGATCTCGCGCGCCTTCGTCGCCAGCACCGGGATGCGATGGACGGACTCGGCATAGGCCGAGGCGGCGAACAGCCCCAGGAAGCGCCGTTCGGCGACCGGGCGGCCCGCGGCGTCGTGAATCCGTACCCCGATGTAGTCCAGGTAGATGTTGCGGTGCACCCGGGAGCGTCGCGGATCCTTGGTGACGACAAGAACCTCCGGCTCGCCGGTCGGCACCGCGTGGAAGGTGTCGGGGTCGTCGTCACCGCGCAGGATGCCGAGCCCGGTGCCGGGTGCCGCGGTGAAGACCTGTCCGTCGATGCGGTACTCCCGGTATCCCAGGAAGACGAAGTGGTCGTCGGCCAGCCAGCGCAGCAGTTCCACCGCCGGCAGCACCCCGACCGCGGCCGGCGGCTGGGGCATCTCCTCGATCGCGTCGATTGCAGCACGGGCGGCCGCCAGCATGGGCTGCCAGTCGGCGACCGCGACGGTGACGTCGTCCAGCGCGGCGCTGAGTCCGGCGAGCAGCCCGTCAGACACCTCCGCGGCACCGACTCCCAGCGGTGAGGCCGCCTCCATCGCCACCCAGGACTCAGCGACCTCGGTGCCGCCGGAATCCACCAGCTCGCCGGAGGCGTCCCGCTGCACGACCAGCTGCGGATGGAAGAGCCGCTGCAGGCTCCAGCCGCGACGGGCCAGTTCCATCGCCAGGCTCTCCACCAGGAACGGACGATCGTCGGTCACCAGCTGGATCACCGTCGCGCCGCGGACATCCCAGCCGTCGGTGTCGAGCCGCGGGGTGATCACCCGCAGCAGATGCTGCCCGGGCGCGCGCCAGCGCCCGAACTCGAGGTGGGCAGCGATCCGGCGCTCCAGTTCCCCGGCGTCGAGCCCGGCCACCTCCTCTGGCGGCAACTGCTCGCGATAGCGCTGCTGGAACATGTAATCCTCACTGACTACGGCGTCGTACGTCCACCCTATCCAGCAGCGGTGGGTCCGTCCCACTGTGTCGCGGGGATGCCGCACAATGGTCTGCCATGGAGATCTCCGCCACCCATCAGTACCCGCAGCCGCCCGCGGCAACCTTCGCGATGCTGACCGATCCCGCCTTCCTCGAGGCTGTCTGCGTCGCCACCGACCCGCTGGATTACTCGGTCTACGTGGAGGGATTGCGGACGGGAGCCCGCCGCACCATGAAGAATCACACGTCGATCGAGCGTTTCACCGGTCCGACGATCACGGTGACCGACGAGGTCGCCTGGGCGGAAGCCGATGGCGACATCCGCACCGGTCTCACCGTGGTGGCGGTGGAGGGCATGCCGGTGACGCTACGGGGAACGGTGACGCTGGCTCCGGCCGGCGAGGGCGCGAGTCTGACCTATGCCGGCGACCTGACCGTGGCCATTCCCCTGCTCGGTCCCGCCCTGGAACGCCAGGCGGCTCCGCTGCTGCTGGAGGCGCTGAGCCGTCAGGCCGAGGTCGCCCAGACCTGGCCGCAGGACAGCTCGGCCGGCTGATCGGGGACGGGCCCCGTCGCCAGCCAGCGTTGCGGTGCCTGTCGACGGCTCACTGACGGGCCAACGACTCCCATTCGGCGGGGCCGTACCAGAGCAGGTCGCGTTCGTAGAGAAGAGCCCGGACAGCGGCCGTCTCCCAGGCCTGGTCCAGAGTCAAGCCCTGCACGGTGATCGCGGCCGCGTGGGCCTGGGCCGGATCGGTGTCCTCACCGAACAGAGCCGTTACCTGCGGGTAGGAGGGGGTCGATACCTCGACGGCCCCGAACTCGTCGTCACCGGGCTGGACGCTGATCCCGAGCACCGCGACCACCCGCTCCCCGTGGGCCAGCAGGCCGGCGACCGAGGCGATCGAGAGCGCGGTGTACTCGGCGTCCTCCGGATCGGTCACGCCGAAGGCCTCGAGCATCGCCGGCGTGACGGCATAGCCGGTATAGCTGCCCGGGAGGATGCCGGCGGCCGCCCAGGTGCGCAACTGGCCGCTGGAAAGCGGCAGGAACACCAGATCGGTCATGTCACTCCCCCGCTCGCAGTGCACCGAGTTCGTTGCTGACGTCCCGGGCGAAGTGGCGCACCTCGGCCAGGGCCGTCACCCCGATCGTGACCCGGTTGCGGTAACTGCTGATGGACACCGTGCACCGTTGTTCATCGGTAGTGGCCAGAAGGCTGTAGGCCCCCACCACCCGGGCCGGGCCGAGGTATCGCGGATCGCCGGGTCCGGGGGCGTTGCCGATCCACACGCTGTGCGGACGTCCGGCGGCCACGGCATCGGCGGCCAGGCTGTGCAGGGTCGGTAGCGCGAAGCCGGCCAGATCGCGTAGCTCCCGGGCCGGCACCGACATGCCGGTGTCCTGCCGGGCCTGGGTGAGGGTGGCGATCGCCTCCAGCCGCGCGATCGGCGACGGCTCGGTGACCGGCAGCACGATCCACTGCGGCGCCACCCGGGCGCCGATCGCCGAGCCGAGCAGATCGGCCTCGGTGACGGCCAGCGGCACCAGCGCCACCTGGTCCTCCAGTGCTCCCCCGGTATCGATCAGCCAGCCCCGCACGCCCGCGGTCGCGATCGCGAGCAGGACGTCGTGGGTGGTACAGCCATGGCGCTGGCGCACCAGTCGCAGCGTGGCGAGATCGACCTCGACGCCGGCGACGTGGTGCTGGCGAGGCGTCGCGGCGAGGCCGCGCACCGCATTCTCCACCAGACCGGTGAGTCCGGCGCCGGCGTCACGGACGGCCTGCAGCGGATCCCTCAGCCTTCCGGCCAGGTCCGTCCAGCCGGAGGCACCCGCGGGCCCCGCCTTCCACTGCTGCCGGGCCGGGGCTATCGGAGTGGGCTGCTCGTCCAGCAGTTCCTGCAGCAGATGGACATTGTCGTAGCCGTCGGTGAGTGCCGGATGGGAGAGCACCACCAGCGCCGGCAGCGCGCCGGCCGCACCGCGCACCAACCAGGCCTCCCACAACGGGTGGGAACGATCTGAGGGAGCGGCCAGCCGGGCGGCCAGCCACTGCTGCAAGGTCGTTCCCGAGGCCAGGGTGTCCTCCCGGACATGCCCGGAGAGCAGGAAGTCCGGGTCGTCCGCCCAGACCGCCAGCGGCCAGCCGCTGACCTTCCGGCGGAATCTGGACGCGTAGTCGATCCGTTCGGCGATCCGGTCGGTCAACTGCTCCCGGGTCACCGGCCGGTCGAGCAGGCAGACGAAGGCCTGCTTCCACGGCTGCGCGGGCTGGTCACGCGCGAGGAGGGCCGCCTCGTCCACCGACACCAGGTCACTCACCCCTCCACTCTAGGCCGAACCCCTATTCCCGGCGTCATTCCGGCCCACCCCCGCAGGGAAGGCAAGGACGACAGCGAGAGGCGCGACCGCAGGCAGAGGCACGGCGGCGGGCGCAACTCGCCATGGAGGCAACAAGAAGTTATCCACAGATTCCGCAGGGCGCGGTTGCATTCCCGCGCAGATGCCTCACAGTGAGGGTTCCCACCCGAAGGAGACCCCATGACCATCCTGGCCGAATGCCGCGCCGTCACGCCGTCCCGGCCACCCGCCCGGCGGCTCGTCGAGCCGCTCACGGTGCACACCGAGCAACCCACCCTGCCTTGGGACGGCCCGGCGGTGATCGACGAACCCGACGAACTCGATCCGGCCCTGCGGCAGCTCGCCACGGCCGTGGTGGCCGCCATCGTCGAGGCCCTGGCCGGACGCCGGGCCGCCGCCCAGCTGGAGACCTGGGTCGAACCCGAGCCGCTGGCGCTGCTGGAACACCTGCGCCGCGCCGGCGCCGGGAGCGGTCTGCGGCTGCGCTCGTTGCGCCTCCAGCAGCCCTCCCGCCATGCGTTGGAGGTCGCCGCACACCTGCGGCACGCCGGCGCCTCCCGCGCCGCCGCCTTCCGGTTCTCCCGCGTGAACGACCGATGGGCGGTCTGCCGGATCGAGCTCTCGCTGCGTCCGGACGTGATCAGCCGAGCCGGCTGGCCACGCCGTTGATGCGGGTCGCGATGCCGGACGACAAGGCGCCAGCCGTGTTTGCAGGTGCAGCCCGCGAACACCGGGAGGAACCACCCGACCTGTCATCACCAGCGGTCTCGACAGCTCGACCGCCGGCGGCCGGCAGTTCTCAGCCGCGCCGTCCGTGGCACATCTTGAACTTCTTGCCGGAGCCGCAGGGGCAGGGCTCGTTGCGTCCGACACCGGCGTAGGGATCGTCGCTGGCCGCCTGGCGGGTGGACTCGGCCTCGCCGGTCTCACTGGGCGCCGAGTACGCCACCGGACGCTGCTGCCGGGGCTGCAATCCCTTGGCCTGCAGGGTCGGGCGCTTGGTCAGCCCGGATTCCGGTGCCACCTGCTTGGGACGGGACGGGGTCACCTCGGTCGCACCGGGGACGTCCGGGTCGGGCCCGCTCTCCACGGTGATCTCCGGCGCCGCCGGCTGCACCTGGACGTTGAGGTTGTAGAGGTAGCCCACGACCTCCTCCATGAAGGCGCCCATCATGGCGTTGAACATGTCGCCGCCCTCGCGCTGGTATTCCACCAGCGGGTCGCGCTGCGCCATCGCGCGCAGGCCGATGCCCTCGCGCAGGTAGTCCATCTCGTAGAGATGCTCGCGCCACTTGCGATCCAGCACGGTCAGCAGCACCTGCCGCTCGAACTCGCGCATCGTCTCCTCACCGAGCTGTTCGGTGCGGGCGTCGTAGGCGGCCTGAGCGTCCGCCTTGAAGTCCTCAATGAGCTGTTCGGCGGTCAGCGCCTCGCGGGACTCGTATTCCTGCTGGTTCAGCGTGACTGGATACAGGGTGCGCAACTGCGTCCAGATCGCGTCGAAATCCCAGTCCTCGGTGAAGCCCTCGGTGAGGCTGCGGAGGTACTGCTCCACCACGGTGTCGACGGTGCTGCGCAGCTGCGCCTCGACATCGGCCCCCTCCAGGACGCGGCGCCGGTCGGTGTAGATGGCATGCCGCTGCCGGTTCATCACGTCGTCGTACTTCAGCACGTTCTTGCGCATCTCGAAGTTCTGCGCCTCGACCTGCTCCTGGGCCTGCTGGACGGACTTGGTGACCCGCGAGTTCTCGATCGGGACGTCATCGGGAATCTTCAGCGCGGTCATCACCCAGTCGATCACATCCGACTTGAACAGCCGCATCAGATCGTCTTCCAGCGACAGGTAGAACCGGCTCTCGCCGGGGTCGCCCTGACGTCCGGAACGACCGCGCAGCTGGTTGTCGATCCGGCGGCTCTCATGCCGTTCCGAGCCGATCACGTACAGCCCGCCCAACGCCACGACTTCCTCGTGCTCGTCGGCGACCTGCGCCTCGATCTCGGCCAGCGTCTTCGGCCAGGCGTTCTCGTAGGCCTCGCCGTCCTCGACCGGGTCGATGCCCTTGCTCTTCAGCACCTGGTCGGTCAGGAACTCGGGGTTGCCGCCCAGGATGATGTCGGTACCGCGTCCGGCCATGTTGGTGGCCACGGTGACCGCGCCCTTGCGTCCGGCCAGCGCGACGAACTCGGCCTCCCGCTCGTGCTCCTTCGCGTTCAGCACCGAGTGCTTCACGCCGGCCTTCTTCAGCGCACGGCTGAGCAGCTCGGATTTCGCCACCGAGGCGGTGCCGATCAGCATCGGCTGCCCCTTCTCGTGGCGTTCCACCACGTCGGCGACGACCGCGTCGAACTTCGCCTTCTCCGTCCGGTAGATCAGGTCGGCCTGATCCACCCGGATCATCGGCCGATTGGTCTCGATCGGCAGCACGCCCAGACCGTAGATCTTCTGGAACTCCGATTCCTCGGTCTTCGCGGTTCCGGTCATGCCGGAGAGCTTGTTGTACATCCGGAAGTAGTTCTGCAGCGTGATCGTGGCGAGGGTCTGGTATTCGTCCTTGATCTCGACCCGCTCCTTGGCTTCCAGCGCCTGGTGCAGGCCCTCGTTGTAGCGCCGGCCGATCAGGGTACGGCCGGTGTGCTCGTCGACGATCAGCACCTCGCCGTCGAGGATGACGTAGTCCTTGTCGCGCTTGAACAGTTCCTTGGCCTTGATCGCGTTGTTCAGGTACGAGATCAGCGGCGTGTTGGCACTCTCGTAGAGGTTGTCGATGCCCAGCCGGTCCTCCACCGCCGCGATGCCGGGAGCCAGCACCGAGACCGTCCGCTTCTTCTCGTCCACCTCGTAGTGGACGTCGCGCTGCAGCTTCTTGGCCAGGTCGGCGAACACCGGGTACCACTCCGAGTTGTCCTCGGCCGGGCCGGAGATGATCAGCGGGGTCCGGGCCTCGTCGACCAGGATCGAGTCGACCTCGTCCACGATCGCGTAGTGGTGGCCGCGCTGCACGCAGTCGTCCAGCGACAGCGCCATGTTGTCGCGCAGGTAGTCGAAGCCGAACTCGTTGTTGGTGCCGTAGGTGATGTCGCAGGCATAGGCGTGCTTGCGCTCGGCCGGCGTCATCTGGGACAGGATCGCGCCCACGGAGAGCCCCAGGAAGTGATGAACGCGTCCCATCTGTTCGGACTGGAACTTGGCCAGGTAATCGTTCACCGTGACCACGTGGACTCCCTTGCCGTCCAGCGCGTTCAGGTAGGAGGCCATCACACCGACCAGGGTCTTGCCCTCACCGGTCTTCATCTCGGCGATATTGCCCCAGTGCAGCGCCGCGGCACCCTGCACCTGGACATCGAAGTGGCGCTTGCCGAGCACCCGGCGGCTGGCCTCCCGGACGGTGGCGAAGGCCTCGGGCATCAGGTCGTCCAGGGATTCGCCGTCCTCGCGCCGCTGCTTGAGCTCGGCGGTCTGGCCCTGCAGTTCCTCGTCCGACATCTCGAGGTAGTCGTCCTCGATGGAGTTGACCTGGACGGCCACCGCCTTGAGCTTCTTGAGGGTCCTGCCCTCGCCCATGTGCAGCAGCTTGTCGAGTAGAGCCACGGTGTTCGCTTCCTGATCGGGCAACGCATCCAGGCCGCGCCTGGCGCGGCAGCGGAGTTCATCCTACCCTGCGGCCACAGGCCTCTAGGGCAGCGGTACCCAGGCCCCGGGGACGGTCCGTACCGGCCGATTCGGGCCGAGAATCGGCCTCGTGACCGCAGCCGGCCCGTCACGCCTGATGGGACGCGCCACGCCGGCTGTAGCACGGCTGCAACAATCCAGTGGCATTATCACCGGGAGATCCCACCAGGAAGGACCCGCATGAAGTTCATGCTCCGCGCCGCCGGCGCGACCGCCGCGCTCGCTCTCGTCCTCACCGGATGCGCCAACTCTCAGCCCGCCACTCCGGCGCCGAGTGGTGAAGCCCCTGCGGGCATCACCGGCCTGGCCGACCTGAAGGGCAAGGTGCTGGCAGTCCAGACCGACACCACCGGCAAGGTCTACGCCGAGGAACACCAGGCCGAGTTCGGTTACGAGATCAAGGTATTCGAGGATTTGCCGGGCACCGCCAACGCCGTGCTCGCCGGCACCGCCGATGCCGCGATCAACGACAACGGCGTGCTCTTCGACTTCGCCGTGCAGAACCCCACCACCACGGTGGTCGCCGAGTTCGACACCGGTGAGCAGTACGGCTTCAACGTCAGCGCCGACAACCCCGGCCTGCTCAGTGCGGCCAACGCCGCCTTCGCCGAGGCCAAGGCGGACGGCACCTTCAACGGCATCTACCAGAAGTGGTTCGGGACCGACGCCCCGGCCGACCTGCTGGGCGATTCGACCGAGGTGACCGGCGAGCCCAAGCTGATCGAGGCCGGTGCGCTCACCGTCTGCACCCACCTCGCCTACCGGCCGTTCCAGTACCTCGACGACGACAACTCGACCATCATCGGCTTCGATGTCGATCTGGCCGACGTGATCGCCAAGAAGCTCGGCGTGACCCAGAAGATCGTCGACATCGAGTTCGGCCAGATCACCTCCGGTGCTGTCTTCACGGCCGGCAAGTGCGATCTGGGCGCCGCGGCGATCACCATCACCGCGGAACGTCAGGCCGCGGCTCCGTTCACCGATCCCTACTTCAACGCCACCCAGGCCCTGCTGGTCAAGGGCTGAGTCACCACCGACCTGAGCTGGGGCCGGCCGACCGGCCGGCCCCGGCCGGGTCAGTTCCGGAGGCGAGATGACCACCATCACGACGACGACGTCGCAGAAGAAGAAGCTGTCACCCCGCAAGCGCGCGCAACGCATCCGGATCGTCCAGTACGCCGTGCTGGTGGCGGTCGTGGTGCTTGCTATCACCACCATCGACGGCCGGGCCATCCAGCAGGTCTTCTTCCGCCCGGATCTCGTCGCCCAGACGATCAGCCCGGCGCTGGGCCGGGCCTTCCTGAACACCATCATCTACACCGCCGGCGCCTTCGCCTTCGGCCTTGTGCTGGGGACGATCCTGGCGCTGATGCGGCTCTCCCAGGTGGCGCCCTACCGCTGGCTGGCCACCATCTACGTCGAGTTCTTCCGCGGGTTGCCGGCGATCATCGTCTTTCTCGCCTTCAGCCTGCTGGGGACCGCCCTACCGGGCTTCAGGTTCCCCTTCGATCCCTACGGCACGGTCTGGACAGCGCTCGGCATGGTCTCCGCGGCCTACATCTCCGAGACCATCCGGGCGGGCATCCAGGCGGTTCCGAAGGGCCAGATCGAGGCCGCTCGCTCGCTGGGCATGCCGCCCGGGATGTCGATGCAGCGGATCGTGCTGCCACAGGCCTTCCGGATCATCACTCCCCCACTGACCAACGAGTTGGTGCTGATGACCAAGGACTCCTCCCTGGTCTACGTGATCGGGCTCACCACCAGCGCCTATGAGCTCACCAAGTTCGGACGGGACATGGCCAACTCCCAGGCCAACATCACCCCGTTGGTGGTCGCGGGGTTCTGCTATCTGATCATCACCCTTCCGCTCAGCTACGTGGTGCGGCGGATGGAAGCCCGGCAGCGGAAGGCAACCCGATGACCCAGATTCCCACCGGCAACCGCGAGGACGAGATCCAGATCTACGACCTCCACAAGTCCTTCGGCGACCTTGAGGTGCTCAAGGGCATCACCACGACGATCCACCGCGGCGAGGTGGTCTGCATCATCGGACCCTCCGGTTCGGGCAAGTCCACCCTGCTGCGCTGCGTGAACATGCTGGAGGAGCCGACCAAGGGCCGGATCTTCATCATGAACGAGGAGATCACCGATCCGGACGCCGACGTCGACCGGCTCCGGACCCTGGCCGGCATGGTCTTCCAGCAGTTCAACCTGTTCCCGCATCTGACCGCGCTGCAGAATTGCACCATCGCGCTGATCCGGGTGCTGAAGAAAGATCGGGCCGAGGCCCGGCGGATCGCACAGGAGAACCTGGAGAAGGTCGGCCTGGGCGATCGCGGCCACTCCTACCCGGCGCAGCTCTCCGGCGGCCAGCAGCAGCGGGTGGCGATCGCACGGGCGCTGAGCATGGATCCGGAGATGATGCTCTTCGACGAACCCACCTCGGCGCTCGACCCCGAACTGGTCGGCGACGTGCTCTCGGTGATGCGGGATCTGGCCCGCGACGGGATGACCATGATGGTGGTCACCCATGAGATGGCCTTCGCTCGCGAGGTGGCCGACCGGGTGATCTTCATGGACGGCGGCGTGATCGTCGAGGAGGGCCCGCCCGACGAGGTGATCGGCAATCCCAGGGAGGAGCGCACCCGCACCTTCCTGGCCCGGGTGCTCGACCCCACCCACGTCCAGGCCGGGGACGAGGACGCCGCTTACGCCGAGCGCCACCGCAAGGACAACCCGGATCTGGCCCGTCTGCAAGCAGGCACCACCGGTCTCAACCCGCAGAGCACCGGAACCGGTCGGATCGGCTGAGGGCAGGCCTCAGGGAGCGGTGGCGGCGTAGGCCCGCCGCCCAGACGACTCAGGCGCGGCGTGGCTCCGAGTAGAAGGCGGTCACGACGCCCCACAGGGCGGACAGCGTCCAGACCACCAGACCGCCGAGAGCCGCTCCGCGCAGCCAGAGCGGCCAGTCGGCCTGCAGTACCCACAGGCTGACCGAAGCCGGCAACAGCGCCACCCAGGCGGCCACCCCCGCCACTGGCGGCAGGCCGATCAGCCAGTCCCAGAAGGCGCTGGGCAGGTTCGAGCCGACCGCCATGGAATAGCCGAAGCCGATCCAGAAGACGGCGAAGACGACAGCTGAATAGATGGAGATGCCAGTCCCCACACGGGACAGTGCTCCCCTCACGGCATGCCCCCACGACATGACGTTCCCCCTCCCCCCGGAGGAGACTTACGTTAGCGCGGCGACGCCGCTATGGGAACACCGGTGACACCGGAGTGTTTCAGGACTCCGGGCGAATCCGGGCGGAGAGTGCGCGGTGCAGATTCCCCGCGGGAGCGACGGCGACAGCGCCCAGGCCCAGCCAGCCCGCCATCGATCGCAGCGTCCCGGCGAGCCGGGCAGCCGTCTCGGCCTCGGGGGCACCCGGTTCCAGCCAGGACGCCTGGACCAGCAGGACGCCGGCCTGCCGGTCGGCCTTCAGGTCGACCCGGGCGGCCACCCGGTCGTCCATCAGATACAGGTAGACGTAGTAGCCCCAGACCCGCTTCGGGGCCGGAACGTAGATCTCGATCCGATAGTCGACGCCAAAGGTCTCCAGCAGTCGCTGGCGGTCCGAAGCGAGCGAGTCGAACGGGCTGACCAGGGCGTCCACGCCGATCCGCCGGGGCAGTCGCGCCTGGTGCCACAGGTAGGCGGGCTGCTCCCAGCCGCGCACTCGGGCCGGCACGAGTTCACCGGCGTCGACCAGCTCCGTCACGGCCTGCCGGGTGCGGTCGGAGGCGAGCCGGAAGTAGCCGGCCAGACCGCGTTCGGTGGCAATCCCGAGGGCTGCGGCCGACCGGCGAACCAGGTCACGTACGGCGTCGGCCGGTTCGAGCGCCCCCCGGGCGAGGATCGCCGGCGGGATCACCCGCTCGGGGAAGTCGTAGAGCCGCTCGAACTGGGAGTTGCGGCCGGCCACGGTCAGCTCGCCGATGTTGAGCAACCACTCCAGGCCGGTCTTGGCGTCCGACCAGTTCCACCACGTGCCCCGCTCCCGGGTGTCCGGGTGCTCGATCTGGCGAGCCGTCAGCGGTCCGCGAGCGTCGACCTGGGCGCGGATCTTGTCGAGCAGTTCGGGATGGCTGGCGCTGATGCGCGACACCCACTCCCACGGCTGGCCGGCGCGTTCGGTCATCCGGTGCCGGAAGGCCGGGTAGAGGTCGACGTCAATGTGCGAGACGGCATTGCGCACCCAGTACTCGAAGACCCGGCGGGGGCCTACCCCGGCCGCCCGCTCCAGCAGGCCGCGGTGGTAGGGCCCGAGTCGAGCGAACAGCGGTACGTACTGTGCCCGGACCGCCACGTTGACGGTGTCGATCTGGAAGTGACCCACCTGGCCGATCACCCGCTGCACCTGACGCATCGTGACCGCCGGGCCGGTCCCCGCGGGCGTCGGTCTGCCGAAACCTTGCGCGGCGAGCACCGCCCGTCGCGCAAGGGCCGGGCTGAGTTCTGCCCTAGTCAGCGGCGTGCTTGCTGATGCTGAGGTGGATGACGCCGTAGTCGTAGGCCTTGCGGCGGTACGCCACGCTGGGCGCCCCGCTCTCGGCATCCACGTAGAGGAAGAAGTCGTGACCAACCAGTTCCATCTGGTCCAGCGCCTGCGCGAGGGTCAGCGGAGTGGCCTCGAAGAACTTCTCCCGCACCACCAGCGGCCCGTCGCCCTGCACCTCGAGCCCGCCGGGCAGGGTCTGCGTGTCCAGTTCCTCGGTCTGCAGCGGCTCGATGGAGACGACACCGGCCTCGCTCAGGGCGGGCTCTGTCTTCAGCGCCCGGTGTGCCTTGCGCCGGTCGGAGGCCCGGCGCAGCTGCGCCTTCAGGCGGTCCAGTGCCCGGTCGAAGGCCACCAGCTTGTCCTCCGCCGTCGCCTCTGCCCGCACCACGGGCCCCTTGCTGCGCAGGGTGATCTCCACCTTGGTCGATTGGTCGGGCTGACGCTTGTAACTGTTGGCTGTCACCTGGACGTCGATCCGGATCACGCGGTCTTTCAGCTTCTCGATCGAGGTGAGCTTCTCTTCCACGCGGGCGCGGTAGTCGTCCGGAATCTGGCAGTGCCGACCGGTCACAAGGACATCCATGTCAACCCTCCTGCTCTTCGGTGTCGGAGTCAGCACCTCTCGGGTCGAGGGGCGCCCGAAGACAACCGTGGCACCGGGCCTGCCCCTCCCGCGAAGCGGAGGAAGCCGGCCTGGGTGCCATACCCCCACCGTAGTGCTCCATCGGTGGAGTTGGAAGCATCGCGTCCAGACCGTCGCGTCGTGCCGCAACAAGGCTGTAACAGCGGCTAACCGCGCCGTAACACCACACGCCGGTTCGCGTAACAGCGGTGCTACAGGCTGACACCCATGATTCTCGAACTCGACACCGGCGACACCGCCTGGGTCCTCACCGCAGCTGCGTTCGTCCTGCTGATGACCCCCGGTCTCGCGCTCTTCTACGGCGGCATGGTCCGCGCCAAAGGCGTCCTGAACATGATGATGATGAGCTTCATCAGCATGGGCGTGATCGCCGTCCTCTGGGTGCTCTACGGCTACAGCCTCGCCTTCGGCGACTCCGTCGGCGGGCTCGGCCTGATCGGCAATCCCTTGGAATTCCTGGGCCTCCAGGGCCTGATGGCCGGTGACTCGCTCTCGGGCACCCTGCCGTCACTGGCCTTCGTCGCCTTCCAGGCCTGTTTCGCCATCATCACGGTCGCCCTGGTCTCCGGTGCGATCGCGGATCGGGTGAAGTTCGGCGCCTGGGTGCTGTTCACGGTGCTCTGGGGAACCTTCGTCTACTTCCCCGCCGCGCACTGGGTGTTCGCCTTCGACGGCGACACCACCAAGGGCGGCTGGATCGCCAATGTGATCGGCGCGATCGACTTCGCCGGCGGTACCGCGATCCACATCAACGCCGGCGTCGCCGCGCTGGTGCTGGCGCTGGTGGTCGGCCCGCGACTGGGCTTCGGCAATCGCCCGATGCGGCCGCACAACCTCACCCTGGTGATGCTGGGCGCAGCCCTGCTGTGGTTCGGCTGGTTCGGTTTCAACGCCGGCTCGGCGGTCGCCGCCAACGGCCTGGCCGCGCTGGCCTGGGTGAACACGCTGGCCGCCACCGCTGCGGCGATGCTGGGCTGGCTGCTGGTGGAGAAGCTTCGCGACGGCCACCCGACCTCGCTGGGCGCCGCCTCGGGCATCGTCGCGGGCCTGGTCGGGATCACCCCCGCAGCCGGTTCGGTCAGCCCGATCGGAGCCCTGATCGTCGGTGTCGCGGCCGGCGCGCTCTGCGCCCTGGCGGTCGGCCTGAAGTACAAGTTCGGCTACGACGACTCGCTCGACGTGGTGGGCGTCCACCTGGTCGGCGGCGTGGTCGGCACGCTGCTGATCGGCTTCCTTGCCGACCCGGCGACCTCCGGCGACCCGGCCAGCCCGGGAGCGGCCGGGCTGTTCTACGGCGGCGGTCTCGACCAGCTCTGGAAGCAGCTGATCGGAGTCCTCGGGATGGTGGCCTTCTCGCTGGTGATGACCTACGTGATCGCCCTGATCATCAAGGCCACCCTGGGCTGGCGGATCTCCGCGGCCGACGAGCTCGGCGGAATCGATCTGGCCGAACACTCCGAGGTCGGCTACGACCTCAGCCCGGTCTACTACTCCAGCAAGGTGCAGCGCACCCTGGTGCTGACCAAGGACGACCTTCCCGAGACCACAAAGACAGGAGCCTGACAAGTGAAGCTGGTCACAGCAATCATCCAGCCCGAACAGCTGGAGAACGTCCAGAAGGCGCTGGTGCGCCACGGCGTCGCCGGCATGACGATCACCGAGGTCTCCGGCTACGGACGCCAGCGCGGCCACGTGGAGGTCTACCGCGGAGCCGAGTACACCATCGACTTCATTCAGAAGGTCAAGGTGGAGGTGCTGGTGGACGACGCCGAGACGGAGACCCTGATGGGGGTCGTCATCCAGGGTGCTCAGACCGGGGCCGTCGGTGACGGCAAGATCTGGGTGGTCGACGTCGCCGAGGTCGTCCGGGTCCGCACGGGCGAGAGCGGAAGCCAGGCGATCTGATCCATCAGTCACGACGCGGGGGCCGGAAGGTCCCCGCGTCGCTGCGTCTGGGCCACCGTCGCCGCACCGAAGGGGACGCAGCCCGCCGTTCGCAGCGCCGCCGCGACCGCGGCGAGGGTGGCTCCGGTGGTAACCACGTCGTCGACCACGATCACCGATCCCGCGAGCAGCCGCGGGACGCAGCGGTAGGCGCCCTGGGAGTTCGCCATCCGCTCCCACCGGCCCAATCCGGCCTGGTCATCCGGCTCGCGAATCAGCCTCACCGCGCGGGCGACTCGTACCTCCACCCCGCACCGGTGCAGTCGCCGTCTCGCCCCGGAAGCCAGCGCGGCAGTCAGGTCGATCCCCCGCTCGATCACCCGCGCCCGCACTGACGGCACCGGTACCAGCGTGATCGGCAGCACCGGCTCGTCCCACAGCAGCAGCCTGGCCAACGCATGGGCCAGCAGCCGGCTCAGCAAGGGCAGCAGGATCAGCGCCTGGCGTTCCTTCGCCGCCAGCACCACCCGCCGCAGTTCGGCGTGGTACGGCCCGGCGGCGACCGTCGGTGGAAAGCCGCCGACCGGCCGCACGACGGGGACCGGCGTCAACCCCCGAAGGGCGGCGTCGCAGGCAGGGCAGAGCCCGAAGGCGGGCGCATCGCAGCCCGCGCAGCGCGCTCCCAGCACCAGATCTGCCGCCGCGTCGATCAACCGCACCCAAGGCATCCTGGCCACCTGGAGCTGTGATGTGCCACTTGTCCACAGCCTCAGAGGCGAAGACATCCGCTGCGGACGGTGACGAGATCGGGCACGCTGCCGTCCGCGACGTTCTCCACCAGCTCGCCCAGCGACGCGCGACTCCTCAGGAGTACGCGACCGCCTCCGCCTCCAGGCCGGTGATCTCCCAGTCGAACGGCCCCTCGAAACGGTAGACCGCACCGTCCCCGCGCAGCACCTGCGTGCCGCCGGGAACCACGGCCAGTTCGCTCAGGCCGGCGACGTCGGCCGGACCGACATCCTCGGCATGGGCCGAATCCTGATCCACCCTGATGACGCTGGAGGTCACCCGGTGCGAGACCAGGACGAGCAGCTCGGTGGGGGTCTGCCAGCCGACGTCGAGGACCCTCCGGCCCGCTTCGGCAGGCGGGCTGACCGTGACCGGCCGGAAGGCGTCCAGGAGGATGCCGTCGGCGTCGCGCACGATCCGGGCGATCACGACCTGCTCCACCGCCACCCCGTCCACCTGCGGTCCGTCGAGCACCAGAGCCAGGCGCGTCCCATCCGGCGAGATCCGGAATGCGCGTACCGCATCAGCCGGGAAGTCCGGCGATACCGTGACCGCGATCGGCTCGTGTTCATCGGCCCCGAACACGACGAATCCGGAAGCGCCGGCACCGGCACCGATCGTCCACAACTCGTTCAGCCGGGAGTAGTCCGGACGCAGCAACCGCTCGCCTTCCCGCAGCACCGCCTCGGCATCCGAGCCGACGCTGACCGCCAGCCGGGTGCCCTCGGGGTTCACCGCGGCGATCTCGGCCAGGTCGGCACGCGCGGCGATCGCTGCGGGGGTGGTCAGGCCGCCCGCGATCGGCTCCCCCTCCGCCCACGGCTGCCGCGCGGCGATCGGATACACCGCGCCGTCCCGCACGGTCAGCAGCTGGCCGCCGCGCTGCCCTCCGGCGGAGAAGTCCACGAAGTCGGCCGCGGTAAGGGTGACCGAGTTGGTGTCCGGCAACGTCAGCAGCGTGGAACCGACGCTGAACTGGACGGCCGCCATCTGTTGTCGCGCCGTCAGGGTGGTGGTGAACTCAGCCATCAGGACACGGCGCTCTTCGTCGGAGAGATCCGCCGCGGCCGAGCCGAGGTGCAGCACGACCACCCCCTGTGGCAGGACCTCCACCTCTTCGATCACCGACCGCGCCCAGGGTGCCTGACGCACCGCCGGCGCGAGCCACTCCCCCGGACCGGCCAGTTGGGCGGCCACGGCCAACTGCGGGGTGAGCACGTTCTGAGCGAAATAGCGGGGGTCGGGAACGAGCACCGAGCCCGTGGGATCCATGAAGTGCAGATCCAGCACGGCGTAGTTGGTCTGGAAGTGGTACCGAGAGATCAGCAGACCGTCGGGCGCCTGGGAGATCCGCCACTCGCCGTCGACGCGCTCCAGCCTGAACTCCTGCCGGTGCCCCCCGCTGGCCTCCCGATATTCGCCCAGCCGGCTGAGCCTTCCGGTAAGCACGGCTTCCAGGGTGATCATCGGCTGTTCTTCGGTGCTGGTGTCGGCCTCCCGCGGCTGGTAGCCGTCGGCGTAGATCAGGGTGCCCGATTCGGGTCGCCATCCCGCATCGGCCACCGGCGTGAGGTACTGCCTCGCGATCGCGAATCCAGCCTGGTCGGTACCCATCGCATGCAGGAATCCCTCGACGATCAGCAGCGGCGAGGAGCCGGGGGCCGGAGGCACCGGAGCTACCTTCACGCTGGTCTCGATCCGCTGGCCACCGGATTCGTGCTCGCGCACCGGACCGGCGGTCGGCACCGTCGCGCAGCCCACCAGGAGCAGGACGGCGGCGACTACGGCGCTCAGCCCGGCCCCGGAGCGCCGCCGTCTCCCGACTGCCGAGCCGGTCGAGGCTCTTGCCGCGGGGCTGGCCGAGGGACTTGACCCGTTCGACCCGCGGAGTCGGGCATGGGTCACTGCTTGGCTAGGACGCCTCATCGATGACCTCCTCCACGTCCGGCGGCCGACGCGGCCAGGGAACGGACTCGACCCCGTGCCCGGCCCGCCGCGGGAGCGTCAGGACGAACTGGGCACCCTGGCCCGGGCCTCCCCACACCGAGAGCAGCCCACCATGCAGCCGGGCGTCCTCCAGCGCGATCGACAGCCCCAAACCCGTCCCGCCCAGGCGCCGGGCGCGGGCCGGGTCGGCTCGCCAGAACCGATCGAACACCAACTGGGCCTGGGACTGTGTCAACCCGACGCCGTGATCGCGCACCGCGATCGCCACCGCGTCCTCGCTCCCCCGGACGTGGATGCTGATCGGCCGCCGGTCGCCGTGCTCGATCGCGTTGGTCAACAGATTGCGGACGATCCGCCGGATCCGCCGTGAGTCCACCTCGGCGCGGCAGGCGATCGGCGCGTCCAGGGTCAGATCGGTGCCGAATTCGTCGGCCAGCGGGGCCACGGCTTCCACCTCTTCGGCGACCAGCAGGGTCAGATCGGTGTGATCGAGCGCGAGTTCCGCCGCCCCGGCGTCGAACCGCGAGATCTCCAGCAGATCGGTCAGCAGGGCTTCGAATCGATCCAGCTCGGTCGCCAGCAACTCGGCCGAGCGGGCCGCGAGCGGCTCGAAGGAGGAGCGGTTGGCGTGCAGCACCTCGGCGGCCATCCGGACCGTGGTCAGCGGCGTGCGCAGCTCGTGGGAGACGTCGGAGACGAACCGCTGCTGCACCAGCGACAGCCCTTCCAGTTCCGAGATCTTGCGGGCCAGTTGCTCTGCCATGTGGTTCATCGAGGTGGCCAGCGAGGCCTGGTCCTCGGTGCCGACCACGTCCATCCGGTCCTCCAGATGGCCCGCGGCCAGTCGTTCGGCAGCCCGCCGGGCAGCCCGGACGGGCTGCAGCACCTGCATCGAGATCAGGTACACCGTCAGGGCGAGACCGAACAGCAGGAACAGCCCGGTCGCGAGGGTCGCCTGCTGGACGACCGCCAGGGTCTGGCGCTCCTGGGCCGTGGAGAACACGAAGAACACCGGGTAGGCCAGCGGACCCGGTGCCTGCAGGCTGGTGGCCACCACCAATCCCGGGGCGCTGTCGCGACCGTCGGTGAACCGGATCAGGGTCGGCGTGCTCCACAGCCCGTCTCCCCTGCCCACGGCGTCGCGAATGCCGGCTGGGATGCTCGCCGAGTCGAGGCCGGGGCTGGCGATCTGCGACACCGGGGTCTCGACGACGACGAAGTACTGGTTGCCGAACTGGCCGCGGTTGACCGCCTCGCGCGCCAGGCGTTCGAGCCGCTGGTTCACCGAGGTGGTCTGCAGGTCGGTGGAGTTGAGGTCGTCCTGCATCGCCTGGATCACGGCCGAGGCTTCGGCCACCGATGCCTGCGTCTTGCCTTCGATGACGCCCTGGCTGGACTGGTCCAGCAGGAACCATCCGGTAGCCGCCAGGATGGCGATGGACGCCCCGATGGTGAGCATCACGACCCGGAAGGGCAGCGAGCAGGACCACAGCCGGAACGGCGACAGCCGGGCGAGGGCGTTCATGCGGGGTCCCCGCGGAGTTGTTCGGGGGAGCGCAGCGGAGGAGAAGAACTCCGTGGGGTGGTATCGGGGTCCCCGCGGAGTTGTTCGGGGGAGCGCAGCGGAGGAGAAGAACTCCGTGGGGTGCTCACCCGCGAGGTTCTCCCGCGCGATAGCCCACTCCGCGAACCGTGACGATGATCTCCGGACGCTCCGGATCGCGCTCCACCTTGGAACGCAGCCGCTGGACGTGAACGTTGACCAGCCGGGTGTCACTGGCGTGCCGGTAACCCCAGACCTCCTGCAGCAGCACCTCGCGGGTGAATGCCTGGCGCGGCTTACGGGCCAGCGCCAGCAGCAGGTCGAACTCCAGCGGGGTGAGCGAGATCTCCGATTCGCCGCGCCGGACGGTGTGCTCGTCGACCCGGATCGTGATGTCGCCGATCCTCAGGACGTCGTCGGTGGCCTCGGTGCGGACGTGGCGCCGCAGCCGGGTCTTGATCCGCGCCACCAGTTCCTGGGTCTTGAACGGCTTGGGAACGTAGTCATCGGCGCCGGCCTCCAGGCCGTGGACGACGTCGGTGGTGTCGGATTTGGCCGTCAGCATCACGATCGGGACGCCGGATTCGGCCCGGATGTCGCGGCACACGTCGACCCCGTCGCGTCCGGGAAGCATCAGGTCGAGCAGGACGAGATCGGGCCGGTACTCCCGGAACGCCTCCACGGCGGTGTCTCCGACATGGCACAGCCGGGCGAGAAAGCCCTCCGAACGCAGCACGATGTCGAGCATCTCGGCCAGCGCCTGATCGTCGTCGATGACGAGAATGCGAGGCGGGCCGCTATCGCCTTCGGACATCAGCCACCCTCCCTTGGTAGTCCGACCCTTCCGAGTGTAACGGTGCCGCCCAGCCCGTCAGCGGCGTTTGCCTGACCTGGGGCCGCCGGAGGGCCGGCGGCTCCGGGACCTGGCGCTCAATTGGCATCGACATCGGGGGTCCAGGTCGAGAAGAAGGCCAGATTCCCGCCCTGCCGGCGCAGCACGCGACGCCACAGGGTGGTCGGGTCGGGGTCGAAGGCATCGCCTTCCAGGGAGGGGACGGGGTACCACATCCCCGCGGCCAGTTCGGCCTCGAGCTGGCCGGCGTCCCAGCCCGCGTAGCCAGCGAAAATCCGCAGGTCGCGGTAGGCGCCCTCCGCGATCTCGACCGGGGTGTCGAGGTTGAGCAGGCCCACCCGCCGGTACAGCGACCGCCATCCCGGCGGATCGTCGTCGGGATCGAGCGGACGCGCAACGCAGACCGCTCCCTGCTGGGAGACCGGCCCCCCGTCGAAGAGCGCGGCGGGAATGCTGACCAGGTGTTCCCACTGCGGCAGGGCGCGGGAGAGGTCGATCTGGGAGAGCCGGTTGAGCACCACGCCCACGGTGCCGTTCTCGTCGGCGTCCAGCAGCAGCACCACGGTGCCGTCGAAGACACCGTCCGACAATGCGACACTGGCGACCAGAAGCGTTCCTGGTCCGATGCCGACCTCCATCGTCACCTCCTGTTCCCAGTCTGGCACGACCTGCGCGGCACCGTCCTGGCCCAGGCCCCACCACACATGACGATCGTCCCACCGGATCCGGCGGCCTGCCGGTCGCTGAAACACGATCGACGAGTAGAGCCTCTGGTGCCCGGCGTTACCTGCCAGCCGGCGTCGCCGGGCCGGTCCGGGCGTGCCAGTGGATGAGACGCCGATCGCCGAGCCCGCTCCAAGGCCGAGTATCCCCTTGTGAGCGGGATACGAAACCCGCTTCGAGAGGGATGCTGGCTTGTTCTCGTTCGATTCGACCCCGGTCATGTTCATCGGCCTGCTGGTGCTGTTCGGGTGGTGCACTCTCTGGTCGGGCTACGAGTTGACCCGCCCTCAAAGCTTCCCGCAGCGGGTCTCCAACCTGCTCCACCTCGCCATGTCCCTGGTGATGCTGCTCATGGTCGCCGGCCCGACCTGGAACGCGCTGACCGGGCTCGTCCCCACCCCCGTGCTGGCGGGCCTGTTCGGCCTGGCAACCGGGTGGTTCGCCTGGCTCGCCCTCGATGCCGGCCGAGCGTCCGACCGCAGTGGGCTCGCGCACTTCGCCGGGCACGCCGCGATGTTCGCCGCGATGACCTGGCACCTGGCGGCCATGGCCGCGATGGCAGCTGGGATGTCCGGTGGGCACGGCACGTCGGGTCACGATCACGCCGGCGACCATCATGGTGGCGGCATGGAGGTGGGCGACTGGATGACGGTCCAGAGCCAGCCAGGCGGCGTGTTGTGGTGGTTCGCGCTGATCGGGTTGCCGCTGATGGCCTATCTCCTTGGCGCCAGCATCCGTTCGCTCTGGCTGACCACCAGACCGTCCTCCACCACCGGGAAGGCCGCCTCCGACGAGTGCGCCTGCGAGGACGACCGGGCAATTCCGGCCGCGCCGGCACACGCGCACAGCTGCCACGAACCCCGGCCGCAGGGATCGGCGAAGTTCCGCCTGGCGGCGCTGTCCGACTTCGCCATGACCGCCGGCATGTTCTGGATGAGCACCGGACTGCTCGTCCCGGTGCTGCCGGTGGCGGCCCTGCTGGCCGGCTGAGCCAGGATCCGGGCCGTGCGGCACCCCTGCCCGGCCTGGCCAAAGTGCGCATAGCCCGGCCGTCGGGCTGGCGGGCAGGGTTGGAGAATGGACCTCGCGGCGTTCTACTCGTTGATGGCGGTGACCTGCTTCACCCTGGTCGGGCTGTGGTGGACGGTTGTCGAGCGGCACCCCGAATGGAAGCGGGACCGGCACTCACGCCGGTTGGCGGGCGGGGTCTATCTCTCCTTTCTGCTGCCCGGGTTGATGAGCACCTTCGCCCAGATCGACCCGGGTAATCCGGTGATCTGGCGGGTTAGCTTCGGAGTGACCGCCGTGTTCGGACTGGTCACCACGCTTGCCGTGCTGCAGATCGACCGCGGAGCCACCCGTGGACCGTTCCGTCGCAATCGCTGGCTGGTCTGCGTCCTGTATCTGCTGATCCTGGTTCTGGGGGTATTCCCCACCGTCGCCGGCCTGATCGGCCTCACCCCGCTGCAGGCGGCCGCGCTGGCGCTGGTGGCGTTGATCATTCTCGGCCACGGTCTGGCCTGGGAGTTCATGATGGAACCCGACCCCGCGGAATCCACCGCCTGAACGCGGAGTCGCGGCAGGCCGTCCGCGGTCCGCGCGTCAGCGCTTGACCGCGATCAGGGTGAAGCTGGCGGGCAGCCGTTCGGGACGATCGCGCAGCCGGCACTCGCCGGTCACGTCGTCGCACACCATCAGTTCGGGCAGCGCAATCCACGGGACGCTGTCGTGCTCGACCAGCGCGGTGAGTTCCAGGCCGGCCGACAGCACAGCGGTGACGATCTCGCCGATCCCGTGATTCCATTCCCACTGCAGCGGCGAGTCGATCGGCTGGTCGCTCGCGTACGTGGAGGCGTCGTCCCACACCAGCGGCGCGGATTGCTCGAAGTAGGGGAACTCCAGCGCCGGGGTGACCTCGCCCGGCCCCGAGACCCACGGTTGCTGGGCGCGATCGGGATGCTCCTGCGCGACGACAATGGCCAACAGCGAGTTCAGGACCGGGTGGCCGTCCCTGATGAACAGCCGTCCGCCCGGCCGCAGCAACTCCGACACCGTCTGCGCCCAGCGCTGGATGCTCGGCAGCCAGCAGATCGCACCGATCCCGGTGTAGACCAGGTCGAACCGGCGCCCACCGAGCGCCTGTGGCGCCGAGTAGACGTCGCTCTCGACATAGTCGATGGGGACGCCTGCGCGCTCGGCCAGATCGCGGGCCTCCGCCAGCGAGGCCGGAGACAGATCCACTCCGGTCAGCCGGCCACCCAGTCGCGCCAGGCTGAGCGTGTCGGTGCCGATGTGACATTGAAGATGCACCACGTCAAGGCCGTGGAGCTCCCCCAACCGTGGCTGGTCGAACGCCACCACCTGCGACAGCGCCGACGGATCGGCCAGCAATCCGTCGATGCCGTAGCCCTTGGCATGCAGCGGGGCACGACTGTCCCAGTTGGCACGGTTGATGGCCAGATAGTCGGTGCGCACGTTCTCCATCCGGCCAGCCTAGAGCCAGGCAGTCGAGGTCTCGGCAGCGGTCGGCCAGCAAGGGCATGCGAACGAAAATGATCCGCCCGCGATGGCAGGTTCCTCTGCCAGCCCCGCGTGGACGCCGCTCAATCCGCGGCCGGCCGGCCGAAGGAGGTCGTGGCGGACTCTGCAGCCTCACCCGCGGGGTCTGGGCCGCCGCGGAACCCAGGCCCAGGGCGTTCGCGGCCCGCACGTCCGGCTGGAAGAAGTAGGGTGCGCCTCAACCTGGCTGGCCCTTCGTCCGCCCGATGCGCCCAGGTCAACCTGATGGAGCTCCGGCGCGGTGGGCTGCCTCAACGTCCGCAGCCCGGACGTGCGACGACTCGCCCTCCGCCCGGAGGCAGAGGACGAGTCGGGAACTCAAACGTCGTTCGTCGTGGGTTTGAACAACGAACATCTGGTGGAGGTGGCGGGAATCGAACCCGCGTCCTCGAGAGATGAACCAGGACTTCTCCGGGCGCAGCCGACTAGGCGTTCTACTTGGCCCCCACCCTCACGTCGGCATGTGGTGGACAGGCCCAGTTCTCAAAAAGTCCCACGTTGACCCGAGAACGGGGTCAACATAGCAAGCCTTCTAAATGAGGCCAGGAACCGGACGGAAGGCGCATCCGGGCTGACCCTTCGGTCACTGCTCAGGCAGCGAGAGCGAAGTCAGTGCGCTGTGTGTTGGCACTTATTGGTTTCCGGGAGTCGTTAACGAGATGTCCCCGGATCCTCGGCCCGCTTCTCCTGGAACTACCGTCCCAAGTCGAAACCAGTCACCCCCTGTTGAGTTGTTGCTTGAGCCTCTCGACTTCAGCCTGCTAAGTCTACACGATGATCCCACCGGTCCATCATGGCGAGCTTCGTCTCCTCGCTCGACGAGGGCTGCCCACTCGCCGCCTCGGAGCAGACTCGCCGCCATCGGATCACCGGTGACGCCCGCCTGCCGACCACGGGTGGGTTGTCCGCAGAATCCGGGTGATCTGGGCATGTCGACCGCACCATCCCGTCGATCGGGCGCGTTTGCCCGGTTTGTGCGGCGGGTAGCACGGGGACGCCCGGCGGCCCGGAGCCCCTCGATCGCAGGCTGCCGGCCAGCCCGAGTAGGGTGAGCCACATGGAGAAGCCTTTCGTCGACCCGCCTGAGGGTCCTGCCCCGACCGATCTGGAGATCGTCGACCTCGAGGTCGGCACCGGTCCCGAAGCCGTCCCGGGCAAGCGGGTTGCGGTGCACTACGTGGGCGTCGCCCACTCCACCGGCGAGGAGTTCGACTCCAGCTACGGACGCGGTGAGCCGCTGGTCTTCGGGCTCGGCGCCCGCCAGGTCATCACAGGCTGGGACCAGGGCATCGTCGGCATGAAGGTCGGCGGACGCCGCCGGCTCACCATTCCTCCGCACCTCGCCTACGGAGACCGCGGCGCCGGTGGTGCGATCAAGCCGGGCGAGACCCTGATCTTCGTCTGCGATCTGGTCGGCGTCCGGTAACCCAGGCCCGCACCGGATCCGCGCCGGTGCGCCGCTCGACGGTCAGAGAACGCCCTGGAAGCTGAACCGGAAGGTCAGTTCGCGGCCGGCCGGCAGGCGGTACTCCGGGTGGGTCATGGCCCCCCATGCGTTGTCGCCAGCGACACCGCGTCGCATCAACGCCGGACGCAGCACGGTGTGCTGGACCGGTGGCAGGTCGACCGGGTGCCGCGCGTTCTCGATCTCGAACGGCGTCCAGGGCAGCGCGGAGAACTCCATGCCGTCCGTGGACTCGAAGCGCAGACCTGCGCCGCGCTCGTCGGTGACCTGCGCCCAGCGCACCTCCGTGTGGCTGCCGGATTCCTGCGGCCGCAGATAGTCCGCCAACTGCTCACGCACGTCAGCGCGGTAGACGCCCAGCCGGGCACCGTTGCGGCGATCGGCGTAGCACTCCTGCGGCCCGTCTCCGTACCAGCTGAGCTGTCGCAGGGTGGCCGGAGCGACGAACTGCATTCCGAACTCGGGCATGTCGGGCAGGCCCTCACCGGGCTGGACGGTGACGGTCACCGCGATCCGTCCGCCCCCGTACACCCGGTAGCTCACATCGCAGCTGCCGGCCGGGGTGGTCGGGAGCAGGTAGCGGTAGGCGATCTCGACCGAATCGTCATGCTGGTTCACCACCGGGTACGCGGCCGGCGCCTCCCGATCGGCGACATGCCAGGTGCCGTCGGGTTTGGCGTCAAGGCTTGCCAGCCGCCACTGGCCGTCGCGGAAGGGCATCCCCCAGCCACGCTCGTTCGAGGTGGGCGCGTGCCAGAAGTTGGGCATCGGCATCGCCTGCAACAGTTCTCGTCCACCGTCGACACTCAGCCCGTACCTGTAGGAGACCAGCCCGCCGTGCAGCCGGGAGAACAGCGCCAGGAAGTGCTTCCCCCGCACTCCGTAGTTGTGGATGCCGCGAATCAGCTCGGGCGCCGGCTCCCGGACCACCACCGGCGCGCCGTCGACCACGAAGATCTCCTGTTGCCAGGCCACCTCGTGGCCCGCCGGGGCCCACTCGGTCGCCGTCCGAAGCTTGAAGGAGACCTCCACGCAGTACTCGCCCGCCACGTCCGGGATGACCACCGGCAATCGATAGCTGCCGGTCTCCCCCGGCGCGACCGCGGTGTCGAGCACCGCCCGCGCCAGCATCCGTCCTTCGCGGGCGACGGTGACCACGCACTCGTAGGCAGAGGAGTCGGTAAACAACAGCCGGTTCTCGATGCGGACGGTCTCGCGATCGAGCTTCACCCGGAACCCCTGGTAGAGGTACTTCATCTCGGCCAGGAAAGGCTTCGGGGTGTGATCGGCGAACAGGATGCCGTTGCCGGAGAAATCGGCGTCGTGCGGGGCCTCACCGCTGTCGCCACCGTAGCCGAAGTACTCACGGCCGTACCGATCGGTGAGCCGGACCGCCTGGTCGGCGAAATCCCAGATGAAGCCGCCTTGGAACAAGGGCTCGCGGTGGGCCAGGTCGAGGTATCTGTCGACCGCGCCGAAGGAGTTGCCCATCGCATGGGCGTACTCGCACAGGACATAGGGCTTGTCGCGGTGTTCCGCCAGGAACTCCTCGATCTCGTCCGCCGGCGGGTACATCCGGCTGACCACGTCGGTGGTCTCGGGGTGCCGCGGATCCCAGTGCACGCCTTCGTAGTGCACCGGACGGCTGTCCTGGGCACGGAAGTAGTCGGAGACCGCCAGAATGTTGGATCCGCCGAAGGATTCGTTGCCACAGGACCACATCACGATGCTGGGGTGGTTCTTGTCGCGCTCCAGCATGTTCGCCGCACGGTCGAGCAGGACCGCTCGCCATTCCGGACGATCGCCCGGCACCGCGTCCTCTAGTGCCCGCTCTCCCCGCGCCACCTGATCCCACAGGCCGTGGGATTCCAGGTTCATCTCATCAATGACGTACAGCCCATACTGATCGCACAGCTCGTAGAAGAAGGAGTTGTTCGGGTAGTGGCTGGTACGGACCGCGTTGATGTTGTTCGCCTTCATCAGGCGGATATCCGCCTCGGTCTGCTCACGGCTCATCACCCGGCCCTGAAGGCCGAACTCGTGGCGGTTCACGCCCTTGAAGACGATGCGCTGTCCGTTGATCTTCAGCACGCCTTCCTCGATGCCGAAGCGGCGCACGCCCACCGGCTGCGCAATCACCTCTGTGGGCCCACCCGCGGCGTCCCGCACCTCGATGGTCAGGTCATAGAGGTGCGGGTCCTCCGCGCTCCACAGCCGCGGCGAATCGATCCGCGCCACGAACCGGCCCTCGCCTTCGGAGGTGAGTTCGCCCACGCCGGCGATCGATGCCGACACGCTCCCCTGGCCCACCAGATCGACTCGCAGTTGCACCGTGACCTCGGCGAAGTCCTCGCTGATCGTGCAGCTGATTCGGAGGTCCTCCACATGCGCCACCGGACGGCGGTACAGCAGGACATCGCGGAACAGACCGGAGAACCGATAGAAATCCTGATCCTCGATCCAAGATCCGGCGCTCCACTTGAACACCTGCACGGCCAGCCGGTTCTCCCCGGCCACCACCGCGTCGGTCAGATCGAACTCCGAAGGGGTGAAGGAGTCTGCGCCATAGCCGATGTAGCGGCCGTTGAGCCAGACCGCGATCGCGCTCTCGGCCCCCTTGAAGGAGATGCTGAGACGTTCCCCCGGCGGCAGCGGTTCCGCCAGTTCGAAGCTCGTCCGGTAGCTCGCCACCGGGTTGTACCGCTGCGGCACCCCGCCGGGCGCGATCGCCTCGTGGCCGTCCCAGGGGTACTGGATGTTGGTGTACTGCGCCCGGTCGTAGCCCTGCAACTGGATGTGACCCGGAACGGTGATGTCATCCCAATCCGAGTCGTCGAAATCGGCGGCCTCGAAGCCGGGGATCGCCTGAGCCGGATTCTTGGCGTAGTGGAACTTCCAGACCCCGTTGAGGCACTGCTCGTAGCTGCTGACGCCGGATCTCACCTCCTCAGCCGTGCGGAACCACCGATGATCGCTGTGCGCGGGCAACCGATGCTCGGCGAAGTACTCCGGATCGGCGATCCGGGCAGGGTTGAAAGTCACTTGATAGCTCCTGTAATACCGTCGGCGAAACTGCGTTGGAGGGCGAGGAAGACCACGACCGCGGGCAGGGACGCCAGCAGCACGGCGAGCATCAGCACGCCGTAGTCCGTGACGTAGCCGGCGCGCAGGTTCGCGATCAGCATGGGCATGGTCTGGTATTCGTTCTTCACCAGGATCACCTTCGGCCACAGGAAGTTGTTCCAGGCGGCCATGAAGGTGATGACCGCGGCGGCGGCGTAGGTGGATTTCATGGTGGGCAGGAAGATCCGGAAGAAGATGCTCAGCTCGCGCAGGCCGTCGATCCGCGCGGCCTCGATGATCTCGTGTGGGAAGGATCGCGAGGACTGCCGGAACAGCAGGATCAGGAACGGGGTCGAGATGGCCGGCAGGATGACCGCGATGGTCGAGTTGACCATGCCCAGGTCGGCGAACAGCTGGAACAGAGGGATCATCGTGGCGGCGAACGGGATCATCATCGCCAGCAGCAGGATGCTCATCAGGCTGTCCTTGCCCTTGGAGTGGTAGACCTCGAAGCCGTAGCCCGCGATCGAGCACAGCACCAGGGCGAGCGCAGTGGTGGCGAGGGCGATGACCGCCGACCAGTACATGGCCGACGCGATGTCCTGCGAGCCGACCAGCGCCGCGAAGTTGTCGAGCAGGGCACCACCGGGCAGCAGCCGGGAAGCCAGCACGTCGCGGCTGGTGTTCGTGGCGGAGACCACCATGTAGTAGAGCGGGAACAGTGAGAGGATCGCCGCGAGGCTCAGGAAGAGGTAGCCGGGAATCCGGCGCAGCTTGGTCCTAGTCACGCTTGTCACCCACCTTCATCTGAATCAGGGCGAGGACGGCGACGATGATCAGGATCGCGTAGGAGATCGCGGCCGCGTAACCGAAGTTGGGGTTCTTCAGGAAGGAGATCTCGTAGAGGTAGTGCGACATCGTCATGGACGTGTAGGCCGGACCACCCTGGGTCAGCGTCCAGGACTCGTCGAACAACTGGATGGTGCCGTTCGTCGACATGATCGCGGTCAGCAGGATCATCGGCTTCAGCTGGGGAACCGTCACGTACCAGAAGGTCTTGAACGGGGTCGCGCCGTCGATCCGCGCGGCCTCCAAGGTGGAGTTGTCGATGTTCTGGAGCGCGGCGAGGTAGAAGATCATGTTGTAGCCGGTCCAGCGCCAGAGCAGGCCGAGGATGATGACGAACCGCGCGGTACCGGTCTGGCCGAGCCAGTTCACCGGCTCACCGATCAGGCCCAGACCCATCAGCGCGTCATTGATCAGACCGTCGTTGGCGAACATGGTGCGGAAGACCAGTGAGTACGACACCAGGCCGACCGCGCAGGGCAGGAAGATCGCCGTGCGCCAGAAGGCCTTGAACCGGAGGTTCCGGTCATTGAGCAGATTGGCCAGGATCAGCGCCAGCACCAGCATGATCGGGACCTGGACGATCAGATACACGAAGGTGTTCTGCAGCGTCATCAGGAAGATCTCGTCCTGGAACAGCCGCGCGTAGTTGTACCACAGCGGTTCGGCCCAGGTCAGCCGCGTACCGCGTCCGGTCTGCAGCGAGAGGAAGAAAGCCTGGATCATCGGCCAGAAGTTCATCAGGGCGATCAGGGCGGCGGCCGGTAGCAGGAACGCCCATCCGGTCAGATTGCGGCGTCGCTCGCCGTGCAGTCTCGGTCGGCCCGAACGTGCCCTTCGCGTGGGTGGGGCCGCTGCTCCAGGCCCCGGTGCTGTCGTCACTGACAAGGGAATACCTTCCTACGCAGGATGTGGGGGCACGCTACCGTGCCCATGCCACCGCCGGAAGGGGGCCGGTTTCCCGGCCCCCACCTGGCTGGTAGATCACTGCATCGCGAACTCGACGTTCTTCTGCGCCTCATCCAGTGCGGCTGCCGGATCGGCGCCGTCGAGGATCTTGGTGATCGCGGCGCTCACCGCGTCGCGGCCCTCGTAGTAGTACGCGCCGGTGTTGTTGGCCGGCACCTGCGCGGCGAAGGTGAGCACGTCGGCGAAGACGGCCTGGCCACCGAAGAACTCCTGCGGTTCTGCGTAGACCGTGCTCGCTCCGGCCGGAATCCAGTTTGCGATCGCGCCCGAGGAGGGCAGGATCGTGTCATAGAACTCGGTGGAACCGGCGAAGGTCGAGGCCAGGAAGTCCTGCGCCAGTTCGACATTGGCATTGGAACTGATCGCCCACGACGAGCCGCCGTTGGCCGAGTAGTTGGTGGCTCCGGGCACCCCGTCCAGCTTCGGCATGTTGGTGACTCCCCAGTTGCCGGACTGGTCGGTCGCGGTCTGCACCGAGCCGAGGATCCAGACGCCGTTGATGGTGCCGGCGACGTTGTCGTTCACGAAGGCACCGATGTACTCGTCCCAGGAGTTCACCTCGACCAGCACCTTGGCCTTGACCAGTTCCTGGTAGACGTCGATGGAGGCCAGCAGCGCCTCGTTGCCGGCGATGGTCGGCTTGCCCTCGGCGTCGAACAGGCTGGCGCCGGCGCTCTGCAGCATCATCATGATCAGGTCGGCCGAGTTGGACTGGCCCGAGATCATCGGCTTGCCGGTCTTGGCCAGCACATCCTTGCCCTTGGTGATGAAGTCCGACCAGGTGATGTCGGTGAAGTCGGCCAGGGTGTACCCGGCCTCGGTCAGGACGTCGGTGCGCAGCGCGCTGATCACCGTGCCGTTGTCGAAGGGCAGGCCGTAGTTGACGCCGTCCACGGTGGAGTAGGCCACAACCGAGGACGGGAACTCGCCGAAGTCGACGCTGGAACCGGAGTAGTCGCTGAACAGGTCGGGGTAGTTGATGACGTTCTTCTGGAAGGCGTTGTTCTGCATCAGGAAGATGTCGGGAAGCTCGTCCGTCTCGCGCGACTGGGCAAGGGTGGTGAGCTTGGCCTGCAGGTCGTCCCACGGGGTCTCGATGACTTCGAGCTTGAAGCCTGGATGGTCCTTCTCGTAGACCTTCGCCGCCTCATTCAGTGCGAAGACGTTGAACTGCGGGTCCCATGCCCATGCGGTGAGCGTGCCGGCCTCGACGGTGCCACCCGGGGAGTCGGTGCCGCCCGGCGCCGGTGCCGGGGCGTTCCCGCCGCCACAGGCGGCCAGCGCGAGGGCCAGCGGTAATGCCACCGCCAGCGAAGCGAGCTTTCGTGCTTTGTTCATTCGATGACAGCCCTTCTGGTGTCTCTCCACCGAGTTACGGGTCGGTGCCGTCCCCGGGAGGCCTTGCACCTCCATGTGCAATCCGGGCATCCGTCGTGGCTAGCCGGACCGAATGTTGACGTAAACATACCAAGGCTCCCCTTTCGTGTCACTAGAGGGTTGATCACGCTCGGATAACGATCGGGACTCGGTCGAGTGTCTCTACCCACCGAATGTTTACGTAGCCATTCGGGGTGAACCGGGCTACCATCGGTGCATGCCCGAGGGGACTGGCCGCAGCCGGCGGAAAGCCGGACCGTCGATTGAGGATGTCGCACGGCTGGCCGGTGTCTCGGCGCAGACGGTGTCACGGGTCTCCACAGGCGCCGCTTCGGTTCGGCCCGCCACCCGCGACCGGGTGCTGGCCGCGATGGGCCAGCTCGGCTATGCCCCGAACCGGGCGGCGCGCGCCCTGCGCAATGGTTCGTTCGGAACCCTCGGGTTGCTCGCCCACCGGTTCGAGCGCACGGGCGAGGCGCTCACCACCAAGGCCATCGTGGAGGCCGCCAAGGCCGAGAACCATTCGGTGACGCTGCTGGACGTCGACGATCCCGGCGCCGCCGGCTGGGAGCACGCCGTGCAGCGGTTGTCGCATCAGGCGATCGACGGCCTGGTGATCATTCGCGCCGAGCATGCCACCCCCGACACCCTGGCACTGCCGGCCGGGCTGCCGATCGCAGTCTCCGACTCCCGGCTGATGGGCTACTACCCGGGCGTCGTCGCCGACCAGATCCAGGGCACCGAGACCGCTGTCCGTCACCTGCTCGGGCTCGGCCACCGCACCGTCCATCACGTCGCGGGACCGGCGGATTCCGACCCCGCGGCGCTACGGTCGGCCACCTGGCAACGCTGCCTGGAGGAAGTCGGCATCCGTCCTCCGCCGCTGTGGCGTGGCGACTGGAGCGCGGCGTCGGGGTACGCGGCCGGCCAGCGGATCGCCGAGGATCGCTCGGTAACAGCGGTCTACTGCGCCAACGACGAGATGGCGTTCGGGCTGATGGGCGCGCTCGCCGAGCACGGCCGGCGGATACCCGGCGACGTGTCGGTAGTCGGCTTCGACGACATCGGGCTGGCCGGCTACTCCATCCCCCCGCTGACCACGGTAAGACAGGACTTCCGGCGGATCGGGCACGAGCTGGTGCGCCTGGTCCTCGCGCAGCTTGACCACCAGTCCGTGCTGCCGCTGGATCGGGTGGTGATACCCACAGAGTTCGTGATCCGCGGCAGCACCGCTCCCCCGCCGAGCTGAGACGGCCTCGGGCCACGAGACCAGCCGGGCCTACCAGGAACCGCCGCCGCCTCCTCCTCCGCCACCCCCGGAGAAGCCGCCGCCGCTGCTGAAGGATGAGCTACTGCTGCCGAATCCGCTGTCGGAAGAACTCGGCGGTGGCGGGGGCGGAGCTACCGCGGTGGCGACGTGCGTGCCCATCTGGTCGAGTTGCCACCCCATGCTGTGCAGATTCCAGGTGCTGCCGTAGTGCCACGCCGGGGGTTGTGCCGAGAGCCGGCCCATCGCCACCAGTTGTTCACAGAGCCGCGTCCAGCGATCGGTGAGATCGAAGAGGATCGCCCAGGGCAGGTACTTCGAGAAGATGTCCTCACCCTCCTCGAACCGCAACTGTTCGGCCTCGGCGGTGGCCAGGTAGGTTCGGAAGCCCTCAACCTGGTCGGCGAGCGCCCGGCCGATGCCGCTGCGGCGCACCTTGGCCAGCTTGAACCCCACCACGATGCCGGTGATCACCACGGCCAGCCCCAGCGGCCACAGATTGAAGGCGACCGGCCCGAACAGGAACAGCGCCGCCACGCCGATCATCGGCACCAGCACGATCAGGGACAGCCCGGATCCTCCGGCGACGGACGCCCGCGGTAGGAACCAGGAGCCACGGTCGGCCGCCTTCTCGACGGCCCGCCGGACGGCCTGGTCGGCACCGGTCATCGAGCCTGGGGAGGAGAGCTGGGCCACCTTCCTCCCCGAGAACAGCGAGCGCACCAGCGCCTTGCCCGCCTTGTCGGTGGCCCGTGCCTCATCGACCAGCCGTGCCTCGGGCGGGGCCTCACTGCGCAACCTGATCGCGCCGTCGACGGCCAGCGACACCAGGGTGGCCGTGGTGTGCCTGACCTGACTGGAACCGTCCAGCAGCAGCCCGGCCTCTGCCAGCGACAGCCTTGGCGGAGCGAAGGAGACCGGCACCTCGATGTGCTTCGAATCGGCCACCTCGGTCACCGGCTGCCCGGGCGCGGGCAGGACGCCGGGTGGCAGACCCTCGAAGCGACGATCTCCGGTCCGGCCGCGTAGGTAGAACCAGCCGCCGGCCGCGACCAGGGCCCCCGCGCCGGTCGAGCCGAGCAGGATGCCCTGACCGAGTCGCTGTTGGGTCTCCCGTGCGTTCTCCTCGAAGAGCGGAGTGTTGGGCGAGACCAGCCCCGGAGTGACCCGGATGCCCACGGTGAGCAGTTCGCCGCGGGAGATCCGCTCCTGGGTGAAGACCGCCCGGCCCTGCTCATCGATCTGCTGGGAGGTGCAGGCGGTCTGCCCGCCGGGGGCCGCGGACCAGCACCTCAGGTCCTGGGCACCGCCGGGGACGGTGATCGAGGCTGTGAAGTCATTGATCCTCGGCATGGAAGAGCCGGTCATGTCCCAGTAGAGCTGATCGTCCCCACCGGGTGAGCGCATCAGGCCGGCGATGGTGTACCGCAGCCGGTAGCTGGCGGTCTCCCCGGAGATGGTCCGATCCGGATCGCCGATCCGGATCCTCACGTAGGTCCTGCGCGGATCGTCGTCCTTCTCGTGGTGGGAGATATCGGTCATCCCGGAGACCCCCGCGGTCAGGCTCTCGGCCGAGATGTAGGTCACCGGGAACACCATGTCCTGACCAGTGTCCGGATCCGGCTCGCGAGTGTTCAGGGTTCGTTCCAGGCCGTGGCGGCCGGAGCCACTGCCGAACCGGAGCGTCACGGTCTCCACCACCTCGACGGTGCCGTCGGTGTTCAGGGTCGCCTGCACGTCCCAGGAGTCGAACTCGTCGTCGTATGCGGCCGTCGCCGACGGCGCGGCCCCCACACCCACCGCCAGCGCCAGGACGAACCCCGCCAGCGCGCCGCGCAGCAGCCGGAGCCCCATCACTCCCCCCGGTTCCGGCTGGCCAGGGCGCGCTGGGCCTCGCGGTTCGCCTCCCGTTCAGCGATCGAGTGGCGCTTGTCCCAATCCTTCTTACCGGTCGCGATCGCGATCTCCACCTTGGCGTAGCCGTCGGAGAAGTAGATTGCCAGCGGGACGATGGTCCGTCCGGAGTTCGCCGTCTCCTTGAAGAGCTTCGCGATCTCCTTGCGGTGCAGCAGCAGCTTGCGGTTACGCCGGCTGGAATGGCTCTTGCGCCAGGTGCCGAACTCGTACTCGGGGATGTGGGCGTTACGCAGCCACACCTCGCCGTCGTCGACCGTGGCGAAGGCATCGGCCAGCGAGGCCCGTCCCAGGCGCAATGACTTCACTTCGGTGCCGGTCAGCACCAGGCCGGCCTCGAAGGTGTCGTGCAGGTGGTAGTCGTGGCGGGCCTTGCGGTTCTGGGCGACCATGATCCGCCCGGTGGGTCGCGGCATGCGGCTTCCTCCTTCGGTCAGGTCTGGGGTACCAGTGTTCCAGGGAGTCGCAACTACGTCACCTTCAGTGACCGCTCATTGTGGACGGTCGAGCCTGACCGCTCTGCACCTGCCGGATGATTGAGACCATCGGCGACGTCTGCAACAGGTTGGACGAGCTCACCGGCGTCTGCCGGAGAGTACTGTCGCTCGACAGGACCTCGCGGAATCAGATGTAGGAAGCCGGGTTGACCCGCACGCCGTCCTTGTAGATCTGCAGGTGCAGATGGCACCCGGTCGACAGTCCGGTGCTGCCGACGTAGCCGACCACCTGGCCCCGGGTCACCTTCTGGCCCGCCTTGACGACGATCTTCGACTGGTGGGCGTAGCCGCTGGCGATGTTGTCGCCCTTGTACTTGCCGTAGTTGATCACCGTCCAGTTGCCCAGACCGTTGGACTGCCTGGTGGTCAGTACCTGGGCGACCTTGCCGTCGGCCATGGCGTACAGCGGGGTACCGCACTTGGCGCCGAAGTCGAGGCCCCAGTGCATCCGCCAATAGCGCAGGATCGGGTGGAAGCGCATCCCGAACGGAGAGCCCGGCGTAGCCTTGATCGGACGGATGAAGCCCTTGGAGTTCACCTTGAGCCCCTTCGACTTCGCGGCCTCGGCCAGGATCTTCTTGGTGATCGCGGCTTCCTGCTTCTCCAGCTTCTCGTACTCCTCCTTGGTCGCCTCCAGCTCACCCAGGGCGGTGTCGCGCAGCCGGGTGTTCTCGGCGACCAGCCGCTCGATCCGGGTCTCGCGCGCTGCGGCATCGGCGGCCAGCGCCTTCACCTCGGCGACCAGCGCCTTGCTCTGGCGGCGCTGCTCGGCCACGTCCTCGCGGGCCCTTTCCCGGGCCGCCTGGGCAGCTTCCAGCTGCAACTGCAGTTCTTCGAGTCGCTGCATCTCCTGCGCTGTGCTGCCGAAGACCATCTCGGTGAACTGAGCCCGATCGGCGATCTCCTGAACGCTGCCGGCGTCGAGCAGAACGCGCAGTTCGATGAGATTGTTCTGCTGCTGATAGGTGCTGGTCACCACTGCGGCGATCAGTTCCTTCTGCGCCGCAAGATCGGCCTCTCCCTGAATGACGGCAGCCTCCGCCTTATTCAGGTCCGCTTCGGCTTTCTTCAGTTTCCGAGCGACGGCGGCGTCCTGTTCTCGGGCTTTCTTAAGCTTTCCCTGAACGTAGGCGAGTTCCTTGCGAGCTTTGGCGAGCTTCTGCTCGGATTCCTCCAATGTCGCCGACGCGGTCTCCACATCGTCGGAAACCTGCCTGATGTGCGACTTGGTCTGGGCCAGCGCCTTGCGCACCTTCGCCCGCTGATCCTGCAGGTTGTCGGCCACCGCGGGGGTCCCCTGGCCTGCGAGCAGGCCCAGCACGGCGGCGCCGACGAGCAGCAGGCGCAGGCCGGGACGTCGATCGGGCCGGCTGGCGGGCGTTGCGGTGGGGGAAGTCACCTGGCGCACGGATTACTCCAATTCGATTCGACTCATACTCGAAGGAATCTACGAGTGGCTATCAATGTCGGAATAATAGAGAGCACCACCCCGAGAAGCACAAGGCTGAGGACAGCGATTCCTACATGTTCCCACCCGATCCAGGCGGTGACAGTCTTGATCTCGACTTTAGCCTTGCGGACGATGACGAACTCCTGAATGGCCGCCAGCGACCCGCTGGCCAGGGCCGCGCCGATCATGGCGGCCAGCAGCGATTCGAGCAGGAACGGCAGCATGATGTACCAGTTGGAGGCACCGACCAGCCGCATGATCCCGATCTCACGACGACGGGAGAAGGCTGCCATGCGAATGGTGTTGCCGATCTGCAGGGCGGCGGCCACCAGGAGCAGACCGCTGGCCACCACGGTCGCCCAACGCGCCATGTTCAGCCAGGCGAACAGAGGATCGAGGATCTCCCGCAGGTCACGGACCGCCTGCACGCCGGACATTCCCTTGACCATGGAGACAACGCCCTGATATTCCTCGGGATTAACCAGTTTGATGCGGAATGAATCCTGCATCATTTCTTCGGTCATCGTCTCGAGAATCGGGTCGTTGGCATAGGCCTCGCGAAATGCGGCCCAAGCATCGGCCTTACTCTCGTAATAGACCTCGCGGACTTCCGGATTGTCGCGCAGTGCGGTCTCGATGGCGTTCCGTTCGGCGTCGGTGGCCCCCACGCCCGGCTCGCAGGTGCCGCCGCGAGAACTCTCCACGCACAGGAAGACGCTGATCTCGATCCGGTCGTACCAGTTGCCCTTCAGCAGGTCGACCTGCTGGGTCACCATCAGACCGGCGCCGAACAGGGTGAGCGACACCCACATCGTCACGATCACGGCAAGGTTCATCGAGCCGTTCCGGCGCAGGCCGGACCAGGTCTCTCGCAGAATGTGCCGCATCAGGCCCTCCCTCCTCGCACCGGTCGCTCACTGGTAGCCATAGACACCCTTGGTCTGGTCGCGGACCACTTCGCCGCCGACCAGCTCGATCACGCGTTTGCGCATCTGGTCGACGATCTGCGAATCATGGGTGGCCATGATCACGGTGGTGTCGGATCTGTTGATCCGGTCGAGCAATTTCATGATGCCGATCGAGGTTGCCGGATCGAGGTTGCCGGTGGGCTCGTCCGCGATCAGGATCGCCGGACGATTGACGAAGGCCCGGGCGATCGCCACCCGCTGCTGCTCACCGCCCGAGAGTTCCTCGGGCAGCCGATCGCCCTTGCCCTCCAGCCCGACCAGTTCGAGCGTCTCGGGCACCACTTTGCGGATCACAGGGGTGGGCTTGCCGATCACCTGCAGCGCGAAGGCGACGTTCTCGGTGACGGTCTTGCCCGGCAGCAGCCGGAAATCCTGGAACACGGTGCCGATCTGGCGGCGCAGTGCCGGCACCTTCCAGCTGCGCATCCGGGTGAGATCCCTGCCTGCCACGTAGAGATGGCCGACCGACGGCAGGTACTCCCGCAGGATGAGCCGTAGGAAGGTCGACTTGCCCGAGCCCGAGGCGCCGACCAGGAAGGCGAACTCGCCTTTGGCGATCTCGACATCGACATCCCGCAGCGCGGGGCGCGTCTGCCCCGGGTAGGTCTTGGAGACGCCTTCGAATCTGATCACGATCAAGCTTCGGCCGGGATTGACGATGGGGAAGTTTCCTGAGGATCTCTCAGGCCGACCTCCGCCGAGTGTATGCCGCCATCCGAGAGCGAGGCCAATCCTCCGCCGCTATCGGCGCGTCGCCTTCAACTCCCACGCTCTCATCGCCGAGCGCTTCCCTTGCCGTCGAGCGCTTGTGCCCTGGGGGTGGCGCTCGGCGTGAAGGGAAGCGCTCGATGAGAGGGACGGGCGCGCGGGGGCGGGAACGGGCAGTACGTGGGGTGGCGGGTTAGCGCTCGCCCTGGCTCCGGCGCCACCGGATGCCTGCGTCGATGAAACCGTCGATCTCGCCGTCGAAGACCGCGTCGGGGTTGCCGACCTCGTGTTCGGTGCGCAGATCCTTGACCATCTGATAGGGGTGCAGCACGTAGGAGCGCATCTGCGAGCCCCAGGAGTTGCCCGCGTCGCCCTTGAGCTCGCGCATCTCGGCTTCCTTCTCGGCCCGCGCCCGCTCCAGCAGCCGCGACTGCAGCACCTTCATCGCCGCCACCTTGTTCTGCAGCTGCGACTTCTCGTTCTGACAGGAGACCACCAGGCCGGTGGGCAGGTGGGTGATCCGGACGGCGGAGTCGGTGGTGTTGACGCTCTGCCCGCCGGGACCGGACGAGCGGAAGACGTCCACCCGGATGTCGGCCTCGGGGATGTCGATGTGGTCGGCCTCCTCGGTAACCGGCAGCACGTCGACGCCGGCGAAGGAGGTCTGCCGGCGACCCTGGTTGTCGAAGGGCGAGATCCGCACCAGCCGGTGGGTGCCCTGCTCGACCGAGAGCATGCCGTAGGCGAAGGGCTCCTTCACGGTGAAGGTAGCCGACTTGATGCCGGCCTCCTCGGCGTAGGAGGTGTCGTAGACCTCGGCGGCGTAGCCGTGACGCTCGGCCCAGCGCAGGTACATCCGCAACAGCATGGAAGCGAAGTCGGCGGCATCCACTCCTCCGGCCTCGGAACGGATGGTGACCAGGGCGTCGCGCTGGTCGTACTCACCAGAGAGCAGGGTGCGCACCTCGAGGGCATCGATGTCGACGGTCAGGGACTTCAGTTCCTTGGCCGCCTCAGCGAGGGTGTCGGCGTCGTCCTCCTCCTGCGCCAACTCGATCAGCACGCCGAGATCGTCGATCCGGCCGCGCAGCCTGGCCAAGCGGTCGATCTCCGCCTGCAGCCGCGAGAGCCGGGAGGTGACCCGCTGGGCGTTCTCCTGGTCGTCCCACAGATCGGGGGCGGAGACCTGCTCGGAGAGCTCCGCGATCTCGGCACGCTTGGTGGCCGGGTCGAGCACCGACTCGATGGACGTCAGGGTGCGTTCGAGCTCGGCGAGGTCGGAAAGCAGATCAGCAGCGGTCACGAGGGACGAGTCTACCGAAGCGAGCTGGCCCGGACCCGCAGCACGGGGTCGAGGAAGATGCGCGCACTCTCCACCCGGGCGCCGCTCGCCCGCGCCGCCAGAAGTTGACCGGCCCAGGCGCCGAGTTGCTCCGAGGGCTGTTCGACGACCGTCACCTGTGGCTCGACCATGGTGTTCCAGCGGTCGTCGTCCACCCCGACCAGGCCGATCTCCGGCCCGATCCGGCGGCCGAGCGCCCGCAGTGCCGCGAACGCCGCGCCGGTCAGGCTGTTGGTGGTGGCGAAGACGGCGTCGATCCCGGCCTGGTCGACCATCAACTCGGAGACCTCCAGCGGGACATCGGCCTGGAACGGCACATGGACGATCCGCTCCGGCGCCACCGGATGCCCGGCGGCCGCCATCTCGGCCAGGAAACCCACCTCGCGGTCCCGCATCGGGGAAACCCCGAGCCAATGGTTGAGCACCAGCGGCAGCGTCCGTCCCTGCTCGAGCAGGTGGCGAGCGGCCAGCTGACCGATCAGCGGGTTGTCCACCGAAACCGAGTCGCCCCAGAAGTCGTTCACCTGGCGGTCGATGGTGATCACCGGGATGCCTGCCCGCTGCAGGGGAGCCAGCCGGGAGAGGTGTGGCGAGGCGGCCGCGATCAGGACGCCGGAGACCTGGTGCGCAATCACGCTCTCGATCGACGCCTTCTCCACCGCGGTGTCCTCGTGGGAGTTGCACAGCATCACCGAGTAGCCAGCGGCGTTGGCGCTTTGCTCGAAGGCCTCGATCACCCCGACGAAGAACGGGTTGCGCACATCGGGGACGATCGCCGCCAGCAGATCGGCGCGCTGCCGGCGCAGCGCCCTTCCGGCGCTGTTGGGACGGTAGTTCACCTGCTGCGCCGCCACCTCGACCCGCCTGACCAACTCCGGATCGACCCGCGGATGTCCGTTGAGCGCCCGCGAGACCGTGGCCGGGGAGACTCCCGAGACACGTGCGACATCGCCGATGGTGGCGGGTTTGCCCGGCTCAGCTTGCATAGTTCGTCCTACCCTCGGCTACAACGCTATCCAACCGGAATCCGGCGCCGCCGGGAGCACGCAACACCCGGCGGACAGTCAGGGCTCTCGCCACCCCTACACCGACCGCCGGAAGTCCACGCGGATCCAGCCGAGAGTTACTTGACACCGCTGAGCTTCGCCCCCTCAATGATGTATTTCTGGAACACCAGGAACAACAGGATCGCGGGAAGTGCGGCGATCATCGATCCGGCCATCAGCATCCCCATGTCGGAGAACCTTCCGGCGGTCCCGCGCAAGGCCACCAGGATCTGCTGGATCTGGAAGAGGTTCCGATCACTGATCGTCATCGTCGGCCACACGTACGCGTTCCAGTACGCCAGGAACGACGTGATCCCGACGATCACGAAGGGTGGTCCGGACAGCGGGACGAAGATCCGCGTGAAGGTGCTGAAACGTCCGCAGCCATCGATCAGCGCAGCTTCTTCGAGGGACTTGGGCAGCCCCAGGTAGAACTGCCTGAGGAAGAACATGTGAGCTGCCGACGCCGAGGCCGGCAGGACCAGAACGGCCAGGGTGTCGAGCATGCGCAGTTGGGCGACGACCAGGAACGAGGTCAGGAGAATCGCCATCCCCGGGATGAACATCGTCGCGATCGTCACCGTCCAGGTCACCCGCTTGAAGGCGAAGTCGAGGCGTGCGAAGACGTAGGCGGCCATGGAGTTGATCACCAGCGACAGCAGGCTGAAGACCACCGCACCACCGAAGGTGATCAGCATGGCCCGCACGAAGGCCGGATCCTCGAGCATCGCCTGGTAGTTCGACCACAGCCAGACATCGGGGAAGAACTGGAAGGGCGTCCTGAGCACCTCCGTCCGCGACTTGAAGCCGGAGACCAGGAGCCAAGCCAGCGGTAGTAGAGCAGCGACGACGAAGATCACCACCAGGAGACCCCTGAGGACGACGACCGGGAGCCGCCGCCAGGAGAGCCGGGACACGCGCAGGGCACCCATCGTCACTCTCCCGACTTCTCGGAGCTGAACAAACGGAACATCAAGGCGGAGACCGCACCGACGACGATGAACAGCAGGAACGCGGCAGCCAGCGAGAAGCCGACCGAGCGATCGTTGCGGAAGTGGTTGAAGATGAAGAGGTTGGGCAGGAGGGTCGATTCCAGCGGACCACCGTCGGTCATGATCAGCGGGAGCTCGTACTGTTGAACGGCCACCGTCGTGTTGGTGATCAGGAGATAGATCAGCACGTTCTTGACCTGCGGAATCGTGATGTAGCGGGTCTTCTGCCACCAGTTGGCGCCCTCGATCGATGCCGCCTCGTAGTAGCTCTGGGGAATGTCCAGGATGCCCGCGAGCAGGATCAGGGAGGTCAGTCCGAGGGTCATCCAGATCGCCGGGATCGCGATCGCGATCAGGGCCGTGCTGGGATCGCTCAGCCAGCCCCGGGGTTCGAGCCCGACGAGCCCGAGCAGCCAGTTGGCCAGGCCGCCACGGTACGCGTAGATGATGGTGAAGACGATGGAGGCGATCGCTCCGGAGATCACCGCCGGGATGTAGATCGAGATCTTCAAAAGGGTGGCCACCCGCTGCGCGACGGACTTCGCCAGCGAGGCGAAGACGAACGCGATGACGAGCTGGGCGGGGACGACGATCGCCGCGAACGTCAGCCCCCTCCCGATCGAGGCGAGGAACGCCGGGTCCGACACCACATTGCGGAAGTTCTTCAGGCCGACGAACGTCGACTCGATGTAGAAATTCCAGTCGAAGAACGAGCGGTAGCCCGCCGTCACCAGTGGCCAGAGGACGAAGATCGCCAGGACGATCAACGCTGGAGCCAGCATCAGGTAGGCGACCCGCGTGTCCTGCCTGCGCCACACCAGGCTCCCCCGCTGCTCGGGCATCGATGACATCCCCATTCCTCCAGGTAGATCGGCGTTCGACCGTGGTGCCGTGGGACGATCCCACGGCACCACGCGTCTCGTCACTTCTGTGATGCGAGTTCCTGGGTGTCGATCACCCGCTGGATCTCCTTGTGGACTCCGGCCTGGGCCGCACTCACCTCGGTACCCCGCATCGCCTCTTCCAGCGCCGTACCGAAGGCCAGGCTGACGTCCCAGCTGTAGGTCGGCTCGAGGATCTGATAGGGCACGATGTCGTTCGCCATGACCTCGTACCAGGGATTGGCGCTGGTGTCGGCGTTGGCGGTGATGTCCTGTGCGACGCTGACCCGCGGCGAGAACTTCGTGTACTTCGCGGCCTCGAAGTAGGCCTTCGGCCGCGCCACGTCCTCTGCGAGGAAGAACGAGACGACCGCCGCAGCCTCGTCGACATGCGCGGACTTGGCGTCGACTCCGAGCGCCCATCCGCCCATGGTGGTGGTCGGCTTGGTCTGATCGCCGTCGAAGGCGGGCAGCGGAGCGATCCGTACGTCGTCCACCAGGTCGGTGTAGTCGCTCAGCAGGACGCTGACCGCCCACGAGCCGTTGACCGCGACCGCGACCTGGCCCTGACCGAAGGGTGCGATGTCACCGTAGGAGGCGAGCGGCTGCTGCGCCACGATCTCCTTGCTGTACAGATCCTGGTACAGCTGGAAGAGCTGGGTGTAGGCCGGGTCGTCGGCCAGCGAGGTGGACCAGTCGTCGCTGATCGGCAGGTGCCCGGCGGCGTTCATCTGCTGACCCCAGGTGGTCCAGCCCAACTCGACAGCGGTGGCGGCGGTCTGCAGAGGCACCAGGTCGGTCTGCTTCAGCTTCTCGCCCGCGCTGATCAGGTCGGCCCAGGTGGTCGGCGGGTTGTCAGGGTCGAGGCCGACCTGCTGGAACAGATCGGCACGGTAGATGAGCATTCCACCCGGCTCGAGATAGAACGGGTAGGCGTAGCGCTCCCCGTTCACCGTGATCGAGTCCAGTACCGCCGGTTGGATGTCGTTCCATGCTTCCGCCGCGATGTGACCGGTGATCGGCGCGAGTTCGCCCGCGCGTACCTTCGGCTGGATCGTGTTGTAGCTCATCGTGTACAGGTCGGGGGTCGTCCCGGCCGCCTGCGCGGACTTGAGACTCTGATCCCACGCCCCGTCAGCGATGACCTGGTAGTCGATCTGAATGTTGTCGTGGGCCTGGTTGAACTCCTTGACGCGAGCCGCGTACCAGTCGTTGTCGACCGAGTCGAACTCGTTCTGCCAGAACCTGACCGTGGCGACCTCTCCGGAACCGCCCCCCGTCGCCTCACTCGTCGGCCCAGCGCTCGGGTTCTGCGGACCCGAGCCGCACGCCGTCAACGCGAGTGCCGCAACGCCCAGCACCGCTCCGATGCGGGCTCTGGACCTGATCTCACCTCTCATGTCTTCCTCCATCTCCTGTTTCGATGTCCTCCGGCAGGCGCCGAGGGTTGATTGCCGCGTACCCGCGTTCTGACAGGTACGCCTCGAGTTCCGCCGCCGTGGTACGCGACTCGCTGCCCGACGGAGGCCCAGTGACCCGGACTCCGTCGAGCAGTTGCGGATCGAAGTCGAACGTGTAGCGCCTGGTTTCCAGCGCTGCCGGACCAGGCTCGTAGTCAGGGGTGACGCGACTCTCCACCGGGCTCCAGCGACCGCGGTGGCGAATCTCGATCCGGGGTGCGATCGCGAACCAGCCACCGGTGTCATCGACCGTCCCGTGGGTGAAGACCACGTGGTCGATCCAGCGCTGCCGCGCCCACACGACCCCCCAGTGGTCGTCCTGGTCACGGGCGACGCCGTTCCAGCTGTCCTCCGCCGACACCGAGTCCGCGTCGTTGAGAACCCCGGGGCATCCACTACGGAAGAGCGTCGCGATCGGCGATCCGCCGAGCCCTGGAAGCGCGTGGTTCACTCCGCTCAGGGCGAGTGGGTCGTCCAGGCTGTAGGGCTCGAACTCGACCCGCCGCAGCGAGAAGCTGTAGCTTCGCCCGGACAACGCCGCCGACTGCCAGAACCAGTTGCTCTGCAGCCACCCACCGCGCCCATCAGAGTCGAGGAACTTGCTCGGGATGGTCGTCGCGTAGCCGCCGTGCCGGGCACCCGGCACGTGCGGACCGACCCACGGGAACACGCCGAAATCCCGCTGCAGGCACTGGCGCCAGGGTCCCCATGGCATGGGGGCCTCGAAGAACTCGAAGGTGAACTCGGTCCACGAGGTGTAGACGTAGCGCTTCAGACCGGGGACGTAGACCACGCCTCCCTGAGAGATCAGCGTCCCTCCCCGGGGGTCACGGACGTCGCCGACGTAGCGGCGCCGCTCGTCGTGAAGAACAGCCATCCGGTCGTCGATGGCTCTGGACCATCGCGGCACGCCATCGGCGGCGCACCCGGCGAAGAACTCCCATCGCGAACGATCCTGGACATGGCCCACCGGTACGCGGGCGAGGTAGAGATCGACCGGGTCAGGAACCTGCCGGGAGTAGGAGGCACGCCAGTTGTGGTCGAGCCCGTAGGCGTAGACGAACTCACGTCCATCACCTGTCGGAAGATGCTCGAGCACGGCCGCCCGCGCGTTGCTCCGGCCGAAGTCGAGGAACATGATCGTGGTGAAGACGTGGTTCCCGAACAGCATGCCGGTGTTCTCCCACGAGCGTCCGTGGTCGTCGGAACGGACGATCCCGATCGCCGGCGCCTCCGAGAAGGCGGTAGACCCTCCGTAGGCGAGATCCTGGACGGCCAGGTAGAGCTCGTCCTTCCCGTCGCGGTTTCCGTCGACGGCGACCATGCCGGTCGGCTTGCTGTTGAAGCGCCCAGGGTCCGTCCAGACGGGAGCCACGCTCCGGCCCGAGGCGAGGCGTTCCCCATCGAGGCCCGACTCCGGGGTTCCCGTGATCCGGTTGACGACGATGTCGGCCCAGCCGGCCGCGCTGAAGCCCCTCCCATCGCCGCAAGCGGCGTACAGGGCACCGTCGTCAGCCCAGCAACTCGGCCAGAGGTCGCCGTCGGACGCGGTGTGGACCGTCGCGGCGGGCTCGACCGCCGCGACCGCGATGTAGTCCGACCAGCGCACGTCCTGCTCCCCCTGTCTCGACACCTAGCCGACCTCGAGTTCCCACAGATCGGGGGTATGCGGCCGTTCCTGATCGGGAAGGCTGGGGCGGTCCAGATAGAACAGCGCGGTGGAGGCGACGTCGTCCTTCAGCAGGCGGTAGCGATGCGGAAGACCGTTCCCCTGACCCGGACCGATGCCGAGCGCCTGGACGGTCACCCGCAGGTCGTCGAAGAAGGAGATCGCGTCCGCGACGTGCCAGCGATACATGCCGAAACGCTGCTGGCTGCGGTAGAGACCGTCCGGCGCGAGCACCTGGTTCAGACCGAGGTAGGCAGTGGTGAACTCGGTGTACCCCTCGCCGGGGACATCGAAGTTCCACGCGCCGCCGAAGTAGTCCTCTGTCCCTGTACCGCAGATCGTGGGGTAGTCGCCGTCGCCGTCCAGGTAGAACTTGACCTCGCCCTCACCCCACCAGCCGGGCGAGTTGCTCTGCCAGGCAAGGTACGTCCCGACGTAGCGTCCGCGGCCCGAGACCGGTTCGAGAATGGTGTGGACGCCGTCCGCCACGAACCGGCTTCGCCGCCATTGGGCATGGAAGCGCAACGAGTCCCCGGCGATCTCACCCAGACCGTAGTCCACCTGGTAGTAGACGTTGGCCGGCTCGGGACCGATGTTCTCCACGGTGATCCGCGCCCGGGATGCGAACGGCATCTGCCAGTAGGAATTGAATCCGCCGTGCGGGTTGGCCGCCACCATCTGCGAGGAGACCTGCGAGAACACGTTCCACCCGTTGCAGAAGAAGTCGCCGTAAGGCACCTCGACGGCGGGTGCGGTCTCCCCGTCCCAGTACATGCGCAGGATGAGGTTACGCCACAGGGAGAAGTGAGTGGTCATCCAGATGTGCTGGATGACACCCGGCCCCGCGATGTCCGCGATCTCCGCGATCTCTCCGGGGGCGATCTCGATGCACGGTGAGACCTTCCAGCCGGGGCCGAGGCGGGAGGCGGCGCGCTCGGAGAACCCCGTCGTCGCCATGCCACCCGCACCTTTGGCTCCATTGAAGTTCTCGGCGGTGATCGCACGCGAGGCCAGGCGCGGCGGACTGGTCAGATCGAAGCTCACAATGTTCCTTATCTGTGGTCTGTCATGAGGAGTACTGTCAGAAACCTTCGGGAAACGATTTCTCACTGTATCTGAGACTCTCTTCCAGGTCAACAGCCTCGAATCAGCTGCGCAAGACCGCGATCTGCCGCGGCACCGCGGCCGGGCCGAGCGCCTCACGTACGAGGGCGCGCCAGCCCTCGGGATCGGCGTCGTGGCCGGGGTGTGGCTCGACCGTGGCGACGAGGCGCTGGCCGTAGAGCGCGTCGGCCACAACTTCGACCCGCGCGCTGCGCACCTCCGGCAGGCCCCGCAATAGGTCCTGCACCGCCGCGGGCTCGACGAACTCACCACCCAGCCGGGCCACCGGGCCGGCGCGTCCCAGGATGTGAAGCCGGCCCTGGGCGTCCAGCCGTCCGCGATCGCCCATGCTCAGCCAGCGCTCCCCCGGGCGGTCGGCCAGCGACGCCATCAGCGATTGGACGCGAACCTCACCGGCAACGCCCAGTGGAACCGGAAGGCCGTCCTCCCCCACCACCTGCAGGCGGGTACCGACGATCGGGCGGCCGACGCAGGTATCCGTGGCCACCATCGAGCCGGTGGCCATGGTGACCGTGCCGGCCTCGGTGGAGCCGTAGAAGTTGACCAGCACCGGCCCCAGAGCGCGGTGCAGCGCGTCGACCGTAGCCTGGTCGAGGGAATCCGAACCGCTCAACACGGCGCGGAGCGGCGGCGGATCATCGCCCTTGCCCAACGCCGTCGCGAGCACACGCAGTTGGGCGGGAACACCGAAGACCACCTCGACGCCGTAGCGCCGGACGGCCGCCAGGGCGGCCTCCCCCGCACCATCGGCGAGGCTTAGCCTCGGCAGCGCGCTGGCCGCCACCACCGTCGAGCCCACGACCAGGCAGAGCACCGCGGCCGCCAACCCGTACCCGTGGTGCAGCGGGGGCCAGACCAGCGTAGGAACGCGCGGACGGATCCGGGTCGCCCCCGCCAGCGCGAAGGCCGCAAGCGGCTGGGCGGCGCGCCGTCCGATGGCGACCCCCTTCGGCACACCTGTGGTCCCGGAGGTGACCATCATCGAGGCGGACGCCCGCGCCCGGCGCGGAACCGGGTGCCCGGCCGGCGTCGTCGCCACCAACCCCTCGAACTGCGTGGCCGATACCGCGAGCCCGCCGTCAATGACGAGCGGGGTCAGGTCGGCGGCGTGCAGGATCACCTCCACGCCGCTGCCGGCCAGCCAGGCGTCGAAGGCAGCTCGTCCCATGCGGGGTGAGAGCTGGGAGACCCGGGCACCGGCCAGTCCCGCCGCACCGGCGGCGATGAACAGGTCGCGATCGTCGTGGCAGATCACGGCCACCCCGGTGCCCTCGCGGACCAGTCCGTGGTAGTCGAGCGCGGCAGCCAGTCGCTCGGTGGCACGGCCGAGTTCGGCGTAGCTGATCGCGCCGCGATCGTCCAGCAGGGCGACCCGGTCGCGATGCACCCTGGCGGTGATCGCGATGGCCCCGGCCACGGTCATGCCGTACTGAGGCAATCCGCCGAGCGCGATCCTGGCCAGCGCGGCCGGCTGCGAGGCGATACCGAAGACCTGCAGACCATTCCAGAGTTGACGCAGCACCTCGGGCAGGGTGGGGCGGGCCTCTGAAAGTGCCATGGTCAGGGCCTCAGTCCGGCCGCAAGGGCGCGGGCGGCCACGGCGTCCACGGCGCCGGGCGCGAGCCGGACCAGCGCTCCCCCAGCCGTCGCCCACCAAGGCGCGACCAGCCGGGGACGGCGGACGATCGCGCGGCAGATCACATCGCCAGCCTGCTCGATGGTCAACTCCGGAGCCGGGTACGCACCGTCGGTCGGCGCACTCATCGCCGTCCGCACCCGGGGCAGATGGACGGACGTCGCGCGCACCCCCGCCTGGCGCAGTTCGGGCGCGATGCCGGCCAGCCAGCTATCGAAGCCCGCCTTGGTGGCGGCGTAGACCGACCAGCCGGGCAGCGGCAGATCCACGTTGACCGTGGAGACGTTGATCAGGTGTCCCGAGCCGGCATCCGTCATCGCGCGCAGCAGCGGCAACAGGAAGGCGATCGGGCCGAGCAGGTTCACCCCGGCCAGCCGGCTCACGTCGTGAAAGCGGTCGGAGTAGTCGGTCAGGTAGCGATGGATCGAGTGCCCGGCGTTGGAGATCACCAGGCTGGGAGCACCCTGTTCTTCCACCAGACGCCCTGCGGCCACCGTGACCGCGTCGGTGTCGCGAAGATCGAGCACCCGCGGTTCCACCCCTGCGGGCAGGGTGCGCAACGCGGCCTCGTCGCGGGCCACCGCGACCACCCGCGCGCCGACCTGCGCCAGCCGCTCGGCGACACAGCGTCCGATACCGCGGGAAGCCCCG
>JASGEM010000005.1:0-3961 GCA_049841235.1 Propionicimonas sp.
CCGGGGCAGCCTGGTGAAGTTGAACCGCGGCGGCGGCGAGGACGTCGCCCACTCCAGCGTCCGGCCCCAACCCCACGGATCATCGACCTCGACCAGGGGGGAGTTGCGGGAGATCCACACATTCCACAGGAAGGGCAGGATCGCGATCCCCAACAGGAACGCACCCACCGTCGAGACCTGGTTCAGCAACGTGAACCCATCACCTGGCAGATAGTCCGCGATCCGCCGCGTCATCCCCTCCACACCCAGCCAATGCTGCACCAGGAAGGTCAGATGGAACCCGAAGAAGGTCAGCCAGAAGTGCAGCTTCCCGATCCGCTCGTTCAGCATCCGCCCGGTGAACTTCGGCCACCAGTAATAGAACCCCGCAAACATCGCGAACACCACCGTGCCGAACAGCACGTAATGGAAGTGCGCCACCACGAAGTACGAATCGGTGACCTGCCAATCCAGCGGCGGCGCCGCCAGGATGATGCCGGTCAGGCCGCCGAACAGGAAGGTGGTCAGGAAGCCCAGCGCCCAGATCATCGGGGTCTCGAAACTGATCGAGCCACCCCACATGGTGCCGATCCAGCTGAAGAACTTCAGCCCGGTGGGCACCGCGATCATGAAGGTCATGAACGAGAAGAACGGCAGGTTCACCGCACCCGTGGCGAACATGTGGTGCGCCCACACCGAAATCGACAAGGCACCGATCGAGAGCGTCGCCGCGACCAGGCCGACATAGCCGAACACCGGCTTGCGACTGAACACCGGCAGCACCTCGGTGATGATCCCGAAGAACGGCAGGGCGATGACATACACCTCGGGATGACCGAAGAACCAGAACAGGTGCTGCCACAAAATCGCGCCACCGGTCGCGGGATCGAGGATGTGGGTACCCATCGACCGCTGCGCCTCGAGCACCAACAGGCCGGCGGCCAGCACCGGGAAGACCACCAGGACCATGATCGAGGTGACCAGGATGTTCCAGGTGAAGATCGGCATCCGGAACATCGTCATCCCCGGCGCCCGCATCGTGATGATCGTGGTGATGAAGTTCACCGAACCCAGAATGGTCGACAGGCCCATCACGTACAGGCCCATGATCCACAGATCGCCACCGATACCGGGCGAGTTGATCGCGTCCGACAGCGGCACATAGGCAAACCAGCCGAAACTCGCCGCACCGTCCTTGGTGAGGAAACCGCTGCACGCCGTCAACGACCCGAACAGGTAGGTCCAATAGCTGAAGGCATTCATCCGCGGGAAGGCCACATCCGGCGCACCGATCTGCAACGGCACGATCGCGTTGGCGAAGCCAGCGAACATCGGCGTGGCGAACATCAGCAGCATGATCGTGCCGTGCATAGTGAACAACTGGTTGAACGTCTCGTAGTGGACGAACTGCAGCCCCGGAAACGCCAACTCCGCCCGCATCACCAACGCCAACAGGCCGCCGACGCCGAAGAAGACCATCGCCGTAACGAAGTACATATTGCCGATCAACTTGTGATCAGTAGTGGTCAGCACCCGCAACGCGTACGCACCCAGACTGCGGCGCTCGACGACGGGCACCTCGCCGATGGCCAGCCGTGCCACACTCATCAGCCGTGCTCCTTCTCGGGGACCGTCGGAACGGTGTTCGGGTACTCCGGCGCGACGATCTCGCCGATCCGGTCACCACCGATCGCTTTGATCTCCTCGAGGTGCGCGAGGAATTCCTCCTCGGTCACCACATGGACGTTGAACAGCATCGCCGCGTGGTAGGTGCCGCAGAGTTCGGCGCAACGTCCGGTGAAGCTGCCCAGCTTGGTCGGGGTGACGTCGAAGGAGTTGGGATGGCCGGGGATCACGTCGAGCTTGAAGTAGAAATCCGGGACCCAGAAGGAGTGGATCACATCGGCCGAGGCGAGGTTGAACCGGACCGACTTGTTCACCGGCAGGTAGAGGTCGGGGAGCTCGGTGATCGTCCCCTGCGTGTTCAGCACGGTGCCGATCTCGGGGTTCTCCGCCTCCATGTAGTTGAACACCCAGGACCACTTCTGGCCGACCACGTTGACGGTGTGATCCGGATCGGTCTCCTTGGCCAGGACGTTGTTCTGGGTCTGGACGGTGAAGAAGAACAGCACCCCGATGATCAGGAACGGAACCAGCGTGTAGAGGATCTCCAGCGGCAGGTTGTAGCGCGACTGGCGCGGGGTGTGACCGGCGGCGGCGTTCTTGCCACGGCGATACCGGAAGGCCACCCAGCCGATCAGGCCCCAGACGAAGACGCCGATCACCATCGACGCGATCCAGGCGCCGTTCCAGAGGCCGCCGATGTGCTCGGCCCGATCGCTGGCCGCCTCGGGCAACCCCCATCGCTGCCATTGGGCCAGCGTGTCGGCGCTGCAGCCGCTGAGCAGGACCGTGCCGAGCCCGGCCGCGCCGAGCATCAGCCACCGCTTACCCGCACGGTTGTTCAACAGACCCACCTGCCTGCCTTTCGGGTCACGATCTCGATAGCGGCACGATAACCCAGTGGCCGCCACCCCGCACCGTGGAGCCCGCCCCCATGGGCAAAACTAATCAGGCGTGGAGTTGCGCTCCCGGGTCGGGCATCACCCGGCTCAGTGGAAAGAGTCTCCGCAGGCGCAGGAACCGCCGGCATTGGGGTTGTCGATGGTGAACCCCTGCTGCTCGATGGTGTCGACGAAATCGATCGTGGCGCCCATCAGGTAGGGAGCGCTCATCCGGTCGGTGACCACGTTCACGCCGAAGAACTCGCGAGCGACATCGCCGTCCAGGTCACGGTCGTCCAGCGCGAGCTGGTAACGCAACCCGGAGCAGCCGCCCGGCGCGACGGAGATCCGCAGCGCGAGATCGTCCACGCCCTCGTTCTCCAGCAACTGCTTCACCTTGGACGCGGCCACCTCGGTCAGCGTGATGCCATCGGTGGCGATCTGATCAAGACTCATGTCTGGAATCCTTCCCCGGCTCGATCTGTCCGGTTCAACCTGCTGGCCGGATGCGGTATTCCCCCGGGCCAGTGGTCAGTCTACGCGGCGCTCCGCCGCGGCCGTCCAGCCCTGCGCCACGCGGACGGCTGCCGCGGTGAGCGCCTCCGGCAGCGGACCCGGCTCGAGGGTGTGCGCGGCTTCCACTCCGAAGGTGCGCATCTCACGCCGGCTCAGGCTGGATTCACCGGCGAACACCAGGCAGGGACGCTGGGCCTCGACCGCCAGGTCGGCCACGAACCGCACCACCTGGCCGCCCCGGTTGCCGATGTGGAATTCGGTGCAGCCGGTGATCACCGCGTCGGCCTGCGACAGGGTGCGCACCAGGCCGGCCAGCTCCGCGCACAGTTCGGTTCCTCGCAGCACCCGTCCGCCGAGCGCCCGGACGGCGGCGGCCGCTCCCCCGGCAGCTCCCGTGCCCGGCCCGTCCGCCACGCCCAGAGCCGCCAGCCAGCCCGCCATCGTGGATTCCGCGGCCAGCAGCTCGGCCGGATCGAGCCGGACGGCGAAACCGCGCCGGGACACCGCCCCCCGCAGGCCGAGCAGCTGCAGGTCGGTCTCGTCCTGCGCGATGACGCCGATCACCTCGGTGGTGATCGGCCGGGATCCCCCCCTTGGCGAGGCCGGCAGAGAGAGCGCCAGGTCTCCGGCGGCCCGCAGACCGGCCAGCCCGGCGGTCAGATCGCCGGTGGCGGTGGCGCCCAGGGCGGCCAGCAGGCCGGCGCCACCGTCCAGCGCGGTCAGGCCGGTCAGGTCGAGGATCAGCCTGCCGGGCGCCGGTCCCGGTTCCAGGCGATTCGCCACCCAGCGCCCGAACTCCACCGACGAGGCCGAGGCGTCCCAGGCCGACCCGGCGCCTGGCGTCCCGGAAATCTCCGCACCTACCGCGAGGGTGTCGCCGGCGCGCAACCACCAGCCCTCGTCGGTGACCACCGGCTCGCCGCCGAGCAGCGCGGCCAGCGCCCGGGCCAGCGGCGGGCCGC
>JASGEM010000006.1:0-86480 GCA_049841235.1 Propionicimonas sp.
CCAGCGCCAGGCCGCCGCCGCGCACGGTCGCGCCGGCGAACCCGGCCAGCTTCACGGGCAGCGCCCCCGGGGTGACGTTGGCCACCACGGTATGCCGCAGGTAGGTGTGCTCGTCCAGCAGGGGTCGCTTCAGCACCAGTTGCCGCTCGATCACCGGGATCAGCGCACTGCCGCCGCCGAAGCCGATCAGGCCGGCCGTGAGCAGGCCGCGCAACAACCCGCTCACGCCAGGTCGCTGTGACCTGGCCACGTCCTGCTCCAGCACGCGGCCTCTCCTCACCTCGGGTGCTGCACGGCGGGGCGCGTCGATCCGGGTTGCCGGGTGCCGCCGATGTCGCCGTCACCCTACCGGGAGAATTGTGGATATCGATAACTCACCTACCGGACAAGCAGTGTTAGCCTGAGCCGTGAGCCCTTGAGAGGACGAGACATGGATCTGTGGCGAACGACGGGCCGCCGGCCGTGACGGCGTCCGATCCGCGCAGCGACCCTCCGCGAAGCGGTCAGATCCGGCTGCCGCTCTCCGTGCTGGCCAAGCCCACCGGCGCGGCCTGCAACCTCGACTGCACCTACTGTTTCTTCCTGTCGAAGGAGTTGCTCTACGACCACGACAACCAGCGGATGAGCGAAGCGGGGCTGGAGACCTACCTGCGCAATCTGCTCGACTCGTCGCCGGACGGGCGGGTCGAGATCGCCTGGCAGGGCGGCGAACCGACCATGCGCGGGCTGGCCTTCTTCCGCCGGGCGGTCGACCTCGTCGAACAGCTGCGCCGTCCCCGGCAGCAGCCCGCGCACGTGATCCAGACCAACGGCACCCTGCTCGACGACGACTGGGCCGAGTTCCTGGCCGAGCACCAGTTTCTGGTCGGGCTCAGCATGGACGGCCCGGCCGAACTGCACGACGCCTACCGGGTCAACAAGGCCGGACGCGGCACTCACGCTCAGGTGCTGCGGGGCTGGAACGTGCTGCGGCGCCACCAGGTGGAGACCAACATCCTGTGCACGGTCCACCACGCCAACGAGAACCACCCCCTGACGGTCTACCGCTACTTCCGCGACGAACTGGCGGCCGGCTACCTGCAGTTCATCCCGATCGTCGAGCGCGTCGAGCGCAGGGACCTTCCGCTGGCCGAGCAGGGCTGGCGCACCACCGATGGCACCCGGCTGCTCTACCAGCAACACGGCGATGCCGTGACCTCGCGCAGCGTCTCACCCCAGGCCTGGGGCAGCTTCCTTTCCACGATCTTCGACGAGTGGGTGGCCCGCGACGTCGGGACCGTCTTCGTCCAGCACTTCGACACCATGCTGGGCAACCTGTTCGGCCAGTACTCGCTGTGCATCCACTCCCCCGAGTGCGGCCGCGCGCTGGCCGTCGAGCACAACGGCGATGTCTACAGCTGCGATCACTACGTCGAGCCCGACTACCGGCTGGGCAATGTCGCCGACACCTCCCTGCAGACCATGCTGCGCACCCCTGAGCAGACCGAGTTCGGCCGCTCCAAGCGGACCAGCCTGACCAGCCAGTGCCAGAGCTGTCCGGTCCGCTGGGCCTGCCACGGCGGTTGCCCCAAGGATCGCTTCGCCACCACGGCGGACGGCGAGCCGGGCCTCAATTACCTGTGCGCCGGCTACTACCACTTCTTCAGTCACGCCCAGCCTGCCATCACGCGCATGGGCCAGTACCTGCGATCCGGACGCCCCGCGGCCGACATCATGCGCACACCACAGGCGTGACCACCCCGGGCCCAACCCGCAAGTAACGATCGTCTAACATCCCTTGACCGTCGGCGAACTAGCTGCTCATAATTAATTCGCTCCCAAATTAATGTTTCTCGACTCAGGAGGAAGAGACGATGGCGTCACCCAAGGTACGCGCGGCCGTTGCGGCCGGACTCGCGGCCATCATCGGTTTGGCCGGATGCAGCTCGCCCGCCGCGCCCGCCCCCAACAACCCGTCGGACTCCCCCGCCGCGGCCGAGCCCGTCACGCTCGACTGGGGCTTCTGGAACCAAGGCGAAGAAGGCAACGCGATGTGGGAAGGCGTGGCCGCCAAGGTCACCGACGCCCACCCCAACATCACCGTGAAGGTCACGGCTCCGCCGTTCGCCGACTACTTCACCAAGCTGCAGTCGCAGCTGGCCTCCAACTCCGCCCCCTGCATCGTGAGCATGCAGAGCCTGCGGTTGCCTGCCTTCGCCGAGGCGATGGAGCCGCTTGACGAGCTGCTGGCCCAGGAAGGCTTCAAGGCCGAGGAGTGGAATCCGGCCGCCCTGAAGGCGCTGCAGCGGGACGGCAAGCAGTACGCGATCCCCTACGGCCTGTCGACGATGGCCTTCTACTACAACAAGGACCTGTTCGCCCAGGCCGGCGTCGCCGAGCCGCAGAACGGCTGGACGATCGCCGACTTCGAGGCCGCCGCCAAGGAGATCACCGCGAAGACCGGCAAGCCTGCCTTCGGTCAGAGCTTCTCCGATCTGCACATGTTCTCGATGCTGCAGGCCTACAACGGCGCCCGCCCGGTGGCCGACGACGGCTCCCTGCAACTGACCGACCCGAAGATGGTGGAGGCCTTCACCTGGTACAGCAACCTGTCGGTGACCCAGGGTGTCGCGCTGACCCCGGCGAGCTCCTCCGACATCCCCTGGGGCGAGCAGCAGTTCGTTGCCGGCAACGCGGCGATGGCTGTTGACGGCGCCTGGAACCTCTCCAGCAACGCCAAGGACGCCACCTTCAAGGTCGGCGTGGTGACGATTCCGGTCGGCGACGGCGGCATCGCCTCCTACTCGGCCAACTCCGGCTTCGGCATCGCCAAATCCTGCGAGCACAAGGCCGAGGCCATCAAGGCGATCATGGTGATGACCGGCGCCGAGGCCCAGGAACTGGTGGCCGGCCGCGGCACGATCCCCGGCCGGGTCGGTGCGGACGAGGTCTTCTTCCAGGGTCTGGCGACCAACATCGACGGTGACAACCCCGGCTACAGCGAGGCCGCTCGGGCTGCCGTCGAGAAGGCCAGCGAGACCGCCATCCCGTTCATCCCGACCACGACCTGGGATCAGACCACCAAGGTGATCGCCCGGGAGTTCATCCTCGCCTACACCGGCGACCAGACTCCTGAGCAGGCCCTGGAGCGTGCCCAGAGTGGCTCCTGAGACCGGCAGCCGTGCGGTGCGTGGGGACGTCCGTCCCCGCGCACCGCGCAAGCGGCGCAACGAGCGAGGGCCGGCACTCGGGTTCCTGACGCCGAGCATCATCGGGTTGACGGTGTTCATCCTCTTCCCGACGATCCTGGCGATCATCACCAGCTTCTTCCACTGGCCCACCTTCGGCGAGATCAGCTTCGCCGGCATCGAGAACTACCTGGCGCTGTTCGAGCCGGGCAATAACTTCGTGCCGGCGCTGATCAATACCGTCGTCTTCACCCTGGTGATCATCCCGGCCAACCTGGTCGCCACGCTGGCACTCGCGTTCTGGATCGCGACGAGCCGGTTCAAGGCCTTCTACCGGGTGCTGTTCTTCCTGCCCGTGGTCACCCCGAGCGTCGCCACCTCGATCATCTGGAAGATGCTCTACCAGCCGGGCGGGCTGCTGGATTCGGTGGCCGAATCGTTCGGCATCGACATGCCCAACCTGCTGGCCAGCCAGTCCACCGCGCTGATCGCGGTCTCGGTCGTCGTGCTGTGGAACGGGCTCGGCTACAACACCCTGATCTTCTCGGCGGCGATCGAGCAGCTTCCGGACGCTGTCCTGGACGCCGCCCGCATCGACGGTGCCGGGTTCTGGAGCCTGTTGTTCCGGATCAAGATCCCGCTGATCACGCCGTCGATCTTCTTCGCGATGATCGTGACGATGATCCAGGCCTTCCAGATCTTCAACCAGCCCTACGTGATGACGGCGGGCGGCCCGGGCACCTCCACCATCACCGTGGTGATGGACATCTACTTCACCGCCTTCCAGCGCGGTGCCCTCGGAGCAGCGTCTGCTCCGGCCATGATTCTCTTCGCCCTGATCATGATCGTCACCATGATCCAGTGGCGCGGCCAGAGGCGGTGGGTCAACTATGAGTGAGCGTCGTCCCCCGCTGCGGCGCCGCCTCTTCGCCCCGGTCAACGAGATCGTGCTGGCGGCTGTCGCCCTGCTCTACATGGTTCCGGTCATCTACACCGTGACCTCGTCGCTGAAGCCCAACGGCGAGATCTTCAGCCAGCCGCCGTCGCTGTTCGGCAGCGAGATCCGCTGGCAGAACTACGTCGAGGTGTTCGACTACGCGCCCTTCCTGCGCTACATCCTGAACGGCTTCATCGCCTCCGCCGGCGCCACCCTGGTCGTCCTCATCTCGTCGGCTCTCGCCGCGTACTCCTTCGGGATCCTGCGGTGGCGCGGTCGCGACATGACCATGCTGGGCTACCTCGCGACGATGATGATCCCGCAGGAGGTGCTGGTCATCCCGATGTTCCTGCTGATGCAGCGGATCGGCTGGATCAACACCTGGCAGGCACTCATCCTGCCGTGGGCGTTCGGCGCCTTCGGCACGTTCCTGCTGCGCCAGTTCTTCCGTTCGCTGCCGTACGAACTGGTCGAGGCATCCCGGATGGACGGCTGCAACAACCTGCAGACCTTCTGGCGGATCATCCTTCCGCTGGCCAAGCCCTCCCTGGCGGTACTGGGTGTGTGGACCTTCATCACCCAGTGGAACAGCTTCCTGTGGCCGTTGATCGTCGTGAACGACATCGAGGGGCTCGGCAACGTGAGCCTCGGTCTGCAGACCTTCTTCGGCGAGCACGGCAACGCATGGAACCTGGTGCTGGCGGCGTCGGTCATCTCGATCGCCCCGACCATGCTGGTGGTCATCGCGCTGCAGCGCCATCTGGTCAAGGGGATCGCCACCGTCGGGCTGGCAGGAAGGTGAGCACCGACCTGCCCTCAGAGCACGCGGCCGACGCCGTCCGGCCGGTGCTGGCGGTGGACATCGGCGGAACCAAGATCGCCGCTGCCCTGGTACGGGCGGGCGAGCGGAGCGCCGAGGCCAAGGTTCCCACCCAGGTCGGGGCGGACAACGGCGCTACCATCGCCGAGGCTGTCGCCCGGATCGCGTCGGCTGCCGATCCGGACGGCACCGCCGACCGGATCGCGATCGCTGTCGCAGGGCGGGTCTCCGGCGATGGACGCCAGGTCGCCCTCTCGGCCAACCTGGAGCTGGTCGACGCCCCGCTGGCCGAGTTCATCGAGGCACGCACCGGACGCCGCGCCAGGCTGATCAACGACGTCCAGGCCTCGCTGCTGGCCGAGACCCGCTTCGGCGCGGCCCGGGGCAAGAGCGAGGCGCTGATGGTCTCGCTCGGCACCGGCGTGGGCGGCGCGGTGATGTCCCACGGACGGCTCACCCAGGGCGCACACGGCAACGCCGGTGAGATCGGGCACACCGTCGTGAAGCCCGGTGGACGACGCTGTGGCTGCGGCGCCCGTGGCTGCCTGGATCTGTACGGCAGCGGTCGCGCCCTGGCGCGGTTCGCGCGCAAAGCCGGCCTGAAGGTCTCGCTGGGCGAGGCCGTCGCGCGTCACGCGCAGGAAGGTGATCCCCGCGCGCTGCATGCCTTCGCCGAGGTCGCCCACTGGGTGGCCCGGGGGTTGGTGGACGCCATCGCCCTGCTCGATCCGGAGGCCGTGGTGGTCGGCGGCGGTCTGGCCGACTGCGGCGACCTGCTGATGGAACCCCTCCAGCACAGCCTGCACACCGAACTCTCCCGCCGCGGCTACACCACCTTTCCCACCCTGGACGTGTCGCAGCTCGGCGGTGCGGCGCCGATCCTCGGCGCGGCGCAGTCCGTCCTGGAGGAGTCGGCGAGATGAGCAATCCCGCGGAAGCGCCGGCCGGCGCCCCCCAACGTTGGCCGAGCCCGCCGAACCCCGTTGCCGGTGGGCTCTCACCGGAGACCTCGACCCTTTGGCGGGCCCAGGCTGAACCGGACTCGGCCGACGAGAACCATGGATTCGCACCCGAACCCGACATCGTCCTCTTCGTGGCCGATGACCTCGGGTGGGGCGATCTCGGCTGCAACGGCGGACGCGGCATCCCGACCCCCAACCTGGATCGCCTCGCGGCGCGCGGGCTGCGCTACTCCGATTGCCACGCCGTCTCGTCGGTCTGCTCACCGAGCCGCTACGGCATCCTCACCGGCCGCTACCCCTGGCGGAGCCCGCTGCAGAGCGGTGTGCTCGGCGGCACCGACCCGAGCATCCTCGCCCCCGGCCTCCCCACCATCGCCAGCCGGCTGGCCGATGCCGGCTACCACACCGGCGCCTTCGGCAAGTGGCATCTCGGCCTGAACTGGGTCCGTCAGGACGGGTCGACCGTGACGGCCGACCATGACGGGCCGTTCGCCCCCGACCTGCAGGCGGATGGCCGCGACGTCGACTACACCCAGCCCTTCTCCGGGGGCCCGCTCGACCACGGCTTCGACCGGTTCTTCGGCATCGCGGGCTCGCTCGACATGCCGCCCTACTGCTTCCTCGAGGGACGGCGGGTCCGGGATCTGCCGGTGGCCGAGAAGGAGCCCCTGATCACCTCCCAGCGGCCCGGCTTGCAGAGCCTCGGCTGGCAGGACGATCAGGTCGATCTGCGGGTGACCGAGGAGGTCACCGCCTGGATCCGGGAGCGTCCGTCGGATCGGCCCTTCTTCGCCTATGTCGCCTCGGCGGCACCACATCGTCCGTGCGTTCCTCCGGCCTTCGTGCGGGGCGCCTCCGCCGCGGGCGACCGCGGTGACAGCGTGGTACTGGTCGACTGGATGGTGGGCGAGATCCTCGACGCCCTGGAGGCTTCCGGACGAGCCGACCGGACGATCGTGGCGTTCACCAGCGACAACGGCGCACCGCTGATCTTCCCCGAGGACGGCGACGTCACCGAGTATCCGCCGAACGGTCCCTGGCGCGGCCAGAAGGCCGATGCCTTCGAGGGCGGCCACCGGGTGCCGCTGATCATCGCCGGGCCCGGGGTGGCCGCCGGCGCGACCGTGGCGGACGAGGTGAGCCTGCTCGACCTGCTGCCCACGCTCACCGGCGCGAGCGGGGCGGACCTCGACGGGCACCCGCTCGACCTGACCCATTCCACCGAGTCGCCGCAAGGAAGGGTGAGCGCGGTCACCGCCTTCGACGGACGCCTGGTGCTGCGCCGCGGCACGCGCAAGGCGATCCTGGGCAGCGGCTCCGGTGGGTTCAGCGAGCCGACGGGCCGGCCGGCGGGCGTCGACGACCGGAACGGCCAGCTCTACGACCTGGCGAGCGACCCGGCGGAACAGCACAACCTGTGGCGCGAGAACCATCAGGAGGCCGCGGGCCTGTGGACGGCCTTCGTCCGCGAATCGGGCTACGGTACGCAGGTGGGCGCCATCCACCCGGTCGATCAGCCATGACCAGCCGGGAAACCGACGGAACACCGATCGCCGGGCCCGCCGGAATCTTCGGCGACGAGCCTGTGGCAACGGGTTTCGATCAGCGCGGCCAGCCTGGCGCCGCGCCTTTGGATGGTCGACCTCTCCCTCACCAGATCTGGGCCGGCCCGCTGCCGCCGGTGGCACCCGGCGGGCTCGTCCGTCCCCGGATCGGGATCGCCGGGATAGCGATCGAATCGAGCACCTTCTCCCCACACCGCTCCGGGCTCGATGCCTTCACACTGCGGACCGGCCAGGAACTGCTGGATCACTATCCCTTCCTGAGCGCCGGCAGCGAACTGCGCGAGGCGGCCGAGTGGGTGCCGATCCTCCACGGCCGGGCATTGCCGGGCGGCGCGGTGCCGGCCGATGCCTACCGGTTCATGAAGGACGCGATCCTGACCGGGATCGCCGGTGACTTCGACGGCTTCTTCCTGGACATCCACGGTGCGATGAGCGTGGTGGGCATGGTCGACGCTGAGGCCGATCTGGCGGTGGCCGTCCGGCGAGCACTGGGCCGCGGCACCCTGATCTCGGCGGCGATGGATCTGCACGGCAATGTCTCGCGAGAATTGCTGGATGCCGTCGATCTCATCACCTGCTACCGGATGGCGCCTCACGAGGACGAGCCGAACACCAAGCAGCGCGCCGTCCACAACCTGCTCGCCCGGCTTCGGGCGGCCACCGGAGCCGACGAGGTCGCGCGGCGGCCCTACAAGGCGTGGCTGCCGGTGCCCGTCCTGCTGCCCGGGGAGAAGACCAGCACGCGGCTCGATCCGGCCCGCTCCATCTACGCCTCGGTCGCCGAGGTCGCCGACCAGCCAGGGGTGCTCGACGCGGCGCTCTGGGTCGGCTATCCCTGGGCGGACGAACCCCGCTGCCAGGCGGCCGTGGTGGTCACCGGTGACGATCCCGGCCTGATCGCGGGCCACGCCGAAGGACTGGCCCGGCAGTATTGGGAAGCCCGCGATCGATTCGAGTTCGTCGGGCCGACCGCCGGCCTGGACGAAGCTCTCGAGCAGGCGTTGGCCCCGGCGGCGCCGCGGCCCTTCGTGATCTCGGATTCCGGCGACAACCCGACCGCGGGGGGTGCAGGCGATGTCAGCTGGGCCCTCGGCCGGCTGCTCGCCCGGCCCGAACTCCGCGACCCCGGCCGCACCCTTCTCTACGCGTCGGTCTTCGACGCCGAGGCGATCTCGGCGCTGTTCGAGGCCGGAGTCGGCGCGCAGGTCGACGTCGAGGTTGGCGGCCGGGTCGATCCCGGCCCCAGCGGTCCGATCCGGCTGCGCGGCGAGGTGTGCTCGCTGACCGACGGCGACCCCACCGCCGGAAGGCAGGCGGTGGTGCGCGCTGGCGCCGTGCACGCCATCGTCACCGAACGCCGCAAGCCCTTCCACACCCTCACCGACTTCCGGGTGCTGGGGCTCGAGCCGACCGCCGCCGACATCGTCGTGGTCAAGATCGGCTACCTGGAACCCGAGTTGCACGACCTGGCCGCCGCCTGGATCCTGGCGCTCACCCCGGGCGGGGTGGATCAGGATCTGCTGCGGCTGGGCCATCATCACCTGGCGCCCGGCGTCCATCCGTTCGCCTCCGGAGCGAGCGAACCCGATCTCACACCCGTCGTCACCCGAGGCTGAGGAGCACCATGCTGAACTTCGACACCCGTACCGGCCCCGACTTCGGCAGCGAGGCGCCGACCTATCCGGGCAACGCCGCGCCGCAGTGGTACCGGGATGCGAAACTCGGCTTCTTCATCCACTGGGGCCTGTACTCGGTTCCGGCGTGGGCGACCCGGCACACTGGCGTGCCGGTCGAGGATGCCTTCACCCACCACCAGTACGCCGAGTGGTACGGCAACACGGTGCGGATCACCGGCAGCCCGACCTGGCAGCACCATCAGGACACCTTCGGCACCGGGACAAGCTACGAGGATCTCGCCGATCTCTGGCAGCTGCCGGATTTCGACGCGAGCGCGTTCGTGGGCGACCTGGTGCGGGCGGGCGCCCGGTACATCATCCCCACCACGAAGCATCACGAGGGCTTCTGCCTCTGGGACACCGCCACCACCCGCTTCAACTCGCTCAACCGCGGCCCGCGGCGCGATCTGGTGGCCGAGTTCCACCACGCCGCCCGGGCGGCCGGGGTTCGCTTCGGGGTGTACTTCTCCGGCGGGCTCGACTGGCACGTCAGCGACTTCCCGCCGATCGAATCCGAGGTCGATCTGTTCCGTTACCGCCGGCATGACGAGCGCTTCGCCCGCTACTCGACGGCGCAACTCGAAGAGTTGATCGAGCGCTTCTCCCCCGAGATCCTGTGGAACGACATCGAATGGCCGGACGGCGGCAAGGGACGTGAGGAGTACGCCCTGGCGGCCGTGCTGGGTCGTTACTTCGAGCGGGTGCCCACCGGCGTGGTGAACGACCGCTGGGGCATCCCGTACCGCGGCTTCCTGACCCGGGAATACAGCCATGTCGAAGAGGTGCAGTCGGTCCCGTGGGAGTCCACCCGCGGCCTGGGACGCTCGTTCGGCTACAACCAGGCTGAATCCGAGGACGACTCGCTCTCCGGTGCCGAGGTCATCCGGCTGCTGGTCGACGTGGTGAGCAAGAACGGCAACCTCCTGCTCAACGTGGGCCCTCGTGCGGACGGCTCGATCCCCGACCTGCAGCGCACCGCGATCGACCAGCTCGGCGCCTGGATGCGCCAGAACGGCGCCGCGATCTACGGCACCCGCCCGTGGATCCGCAGCCAGGAGCCGGTGGGCGCCCCGGTGCGGTACACCACATCGGCCGGCCGACTCCACATCCACGCCCTCGATCCCGCGACCGGCCTGCTGCCGCTGCCCGCCGAAGCCGATGCCGGCCGCGCACGCTGGGCGGACGGCTCCCCCATCGAGCTCTCCGATGCCGCCGCGGTGATCCCCCAGGCACTGCGCGGTTCCCCGGTGGCGGTCCTCACCGCACCGCTGCGCTCCTGATCCCGCCCCATAGCCTCCCTTGGGGACGGCGCGGGGCCTGCTCGTCCTGCGGACGGCTTGTCCGATGGCGTTCACCCGGCCCCGGCTTCGACAGGCTCTGCCGACGGGATGCACACCGCCGGTGAGGGCGGCTAACGCCCGACTGGGCGGGTGATGGAACGCGTCAGGGCCAGGGCCGCGACCCCCCGCGCGATCGAGAAGTCGTCCCAGGGCTGCAGGCTGGTGGTGGGACGGCTCAGCAGGGTCGGGGTCGACCCTGCTATCCCCGCGCTGAACCCTTCCGCCATCGCCGACCAGGCGGCCAGTCCCTCGCCGGTGATCAGGATTCCGGGAATACCGGTCAGGGTTGCCGCACCGCCGGTCGCCCGGCCCAGCGCCCAGCCGGCCTCCCGCAGCACGGCCGCCACGGAGGGATGCGCTCGCGCCAATCCAGCCAGCTCCCGCCAGGAGGCAGCGCGGTGCCCGGTCTCGAGTTCCACCTTGTCGGCCAGTTCGCGCTCACCGACGTACTGCTCGACACAACCGTGGTTGCCACAGCCGCAGAGTGGTCCGGCCGGGTCGATGGAGACGTGGCTGAACTCGTTCGACGCCCCGTCCACGCCCACCAGCACCCGGCGGTCCCGCACGATCACCATGCCGACACCCGAGCGGAGCGCGATGAAGAGGTAGTCGGGCCCCAGTTCATCGGTGGCGATCGGGCCGGGACGGGCGGCCAGGGCGCGCATGTCGTTGGCGACCCAGAGGTTCGGGCCGAGTTCGGCGCGCAGCTGGCTGCCGAGGGGGAACCGATCCCAGCCCAGCACCACGGAGACCTTGACGGTGCCGTCCCCCTCGTCCACCACGCCCGAGAGCGCGACGCCGATGGCCGGCTTGACGACCGGGCCCACCAGCTCTGCCGTCCAGGCCGAGATCAGCGAGGCGATCCGGCCGGCCGGTTCCGGAGCCCGGGCATCGAACGGCAGCTTCCCGGTCGCCAGTATCTCCCCGTCGGCCCGGGCCGCCAGCAGCACCAGATGATCCGGTTCCACCGACACCCCCACCGAATGGCCCGCCTCCGCCACCAACTCCAGCGGGACGCGCGGACGCCCGGCGCCCTCGACCCGGGGCGGCAGCTCTCGCACGATCCCGTGCTCCATCAGCTTGCGCACCTGTTCGGTGACCGTGGCCCGTCCGACGCTGAGGTACTCGGCCAGCTCCTTGCGGCTCAGCCCCGGGTTCTCGGAGAGCGCCGCGACGATCTGCGCACGGCTGGCGCCCGCGACACCACGGTGGTTCGCCGCGTTTCTGGACACAGGTCATTCTCTCCTCGGTCCGCGCCAGCATACCGAGGTGTCGGCGGTCTCCTGGCCTCCGCCGACCGAGGATGTCGGGGAGCCGCCGGTCAACAGGCCAGCCTTCGCTAGACGGCCAGCGGGTCGTCGAATTGGTGCTGCAGGTCACGCAGGCGCTGGGTCAGTTCGGCGCGGACGACGGCCAGCTCCTCATCGTCGTAGCGGTTGATCAGCTCCCAGGGATCCTGGTCGAGGTCGAAGAGCTGGCCGTAGCCGGTCTGCGGGTACTCGATGAGCTTGTGCCGCCGGGTACGGACCAGCCGCTGGTAGGTCTTGTAGGCGCCGAAGATCGCGTTGCGCTCATCGCCGGCACCCTCGAACAGTCCGGTCAGGGAGTCGAACTCGATGTGCTCCGGCACCGCCACCCCGAGCAGATCGCAGATGGTCGGGTAGATGCTGCCCGAGTAGACCAGCTCATCGGGTGCGACCCCTTCGGGAACGCCAGGGCCGGCCAGGATCAGGGGCACCCGGATGCTGTGGTCGTAGGGGTTCTGCTTGCCCAGCAGCCCATGCTCGCCCAGCGCCAGGCCGTGGTCGCCGGAGAACACCACGAGCGTGTTCGCCAGGTCGACGGCGTCGAGCACCCGTCCGATCTGGGCGTCGACATGGGTGAGGATCGCGAAGTACTCGTGCCGGTGCAGTTGCACCGCCTCCGGCGTCCGCGGCATCGGCGCCAGCCACTCGTCGCGCACCTTCAGCTCGCCGTTGTCGAACGGGTGGGCAGGCATGAAGTTCGGCGGAACCGCGATCTCGGATTCCTCGTAGAGCGCCAGGCACTCCGCCGGCGCCTGCCGGGGATCGTGCGGCGCGTGGTAGGCCAGGTGCAGGAAGAAGGGCTGATCCGCGTGCGGTCGCTGCAGGAACCCCACCGCAGCGTCCGTCCAGTGCTCGGAGGAATGCTGAACGCTTCCGTCGGGCAGCGTGAACCAGTGCCCGCGCCAGCTGGGGTCGACCGGATCCCAGGTGTTGCCGGGCGAGGGCCGCAGGTAGGCCTCGCCGCCGACCGGCGTCGACTCGTACATCGCACCGCCCCAGGGGCCGACCCCCGCGTAGTCCGCCTCGAGCGCCTCCGGCTCGTTGTGCCACTTGCCGGTGAAGAAGGTGTCGTAGCCGGCCTCGGTCAGCGTGCGTCCCAGCCGCGGGACGTCGAGGAAGTGCCGGTCCGCGTGGAAGAGCGTGAGGCCCGAGAGCAGCATCTGCCGTGCCGGCAGGCAGACCGCTTCGTTCATCGAGCCCTGGTTGAAGGCGTGGGTGAACGTGGCGCCCCGGGTACGCAATCGGTCCAGGTTGGGGGTGATCACCTGGGAGGACCGCAACGCCCAATGCGTCATGTCGTCCATGAAGATGAGAACCACGTTCGGACGCATCGCGTCCTCACTGCCTGTCATCACACACTTCCTGTCTATTCGATCGGTACTTGCTCGACACGGGCGGTCGATCAGGTCTGGCGGCGTCGCCGGTCGGGGCTACTTGACGGCGCCGGAGGTCAGGTTTCCGATCAGCTGTCGCTGGAGCACCAGGAACACGATCATGGTCGGGAGGGTTGAGACGGTCGCGGCGGCCATCACCAGGTTCCATTGTGTCGTGAACTCGCCGAACAGGCCCGCCAGGCCGACCGGGAGAGTCTTCAGTTCGTCGGCGGAAATCAGCGAGGTCGCCAGCAGGTACTCCTCCCAGTTGCGAGTGAAGGCATAGACCGCGACGGTGACCACACCGGGCCAGGAGACCGGCATGATCACGCGGAAGAGCGTTCCCAACGGACCCGAGCCGTCGATCCGGGCCGCCTCGTCGAGCGAGATCGGGACGGTGTTCATGTATCCCAGCAGCATGTAGATCGCGTACGGCAGACCGACCGCGGTGTAGGCGATGATCAGGCCGATGCTGGTGTTGGCCAGCCCCAGCCGGACGTAGATCACGTAGATCGGCGTCACCAGCACCACGAAGGGAACCAACTGCGAGAGCACGATGGCGATCATCGACACCCGGCTACCGCGGAACCGGAACCGGCTGAACCCGTAGGCCGCCAGCAACGCCAGCATCGTCGTGGCCAGAGTGGCCACCGCTGAGACCACGAAGCTGTTGCGGATGTAGGTGAGGAAGCCCGTGGTGACGATCTGGACATAGGCGGTGACGTCGAGGCGGGAGGGGATCACGTCGAAGGTCTGGGAGAGGATCTCGTCCGCAGGCTTGAACGAGGTCAGCATCATCCAGACGATCGGGGCCACATAGACCAGCAGCACCAGTAGCGTCACGATCAGACCGGTGACCCGTCCGGCGATCACCAGCCGGCTGCGTCGCCTCACCGCCGCGGCAGAGGATGCGCTCATCCGTCAGTCCTCCACTCGCATGGTCCGCAGGAAGTAGAGGACGGCGAAGACCGCCATGATCGCGATCCCGACCACCGCCGTCGCGGAGGACAGCCCGATGTCGTACTCGACGAATCCCTGTTTGTAGATGGTCGTGCCCAGCACCTGGGTGGCGTCACCTGGGCCACCACGAGTGGAGACCCAGACGTAGACGAAGTTGTTGTAGGTCTGGATGATCGTGAGCAGAGCGGTCACCGCGGTGACCGGCTGGATGAGCGGCAGGGTGATCTGGAAGAGCTGGCGCCAGAAACCGGCACCGTCGACCCTGGCCGCCTCGTAGATCTCCGGGTCGATCGTCTGCAACCCGGCGATGAACATCAGCACGATGAGCGGTAGCTCCCGCCACACGATGATGGTGTTCACCGCCGCCCACACCGTCTCGACCTGCTGGAACCAGGCGATGCCGCCCGGCGGCACCAGCCCGGTCATCTCGAGCAACTGGTTGACCCCGCCGTACCTCGGCTGTAGCAGGAACTGCCACACCAGGATCGCCGCAACGGGCGGAACCGTCCATGGCAGCACCAAAAGCGACCGGGAGAGCGCTCCGATCCCGCGGATCCGCATGATCGCCGAGTTCAGCACCAGCGCCAGCCCGAGGCCGACGGCCATCCGGATGACGACCGTCACAGCGGTCAGCCAGAAGGTCGTGTTCCACAGGATGTGCCAGATGTTCTTTGCGGTGAAGAGCGTGACGAAGTTGTCCAGCCCGGCCCAGCCAGAACCTGCTGAGGCCATGTTGAAGATGGTGACGTCTCGCAGGCTCAGGAAGATGTTGAACGCCGCAGGGAAGAGGTAGAACCCACCGACGACCAGCAGCGCGGGCAGGACCAGCCAGACTCCGGCGCGCGACTGGGCACGCCTGCGCCGCCTACGCGCCGGAGTCTGGCTGGCTGTCATGGTCGGGACGCTCACGCTCGACTAGCCCTCGAGCTGCCTTGCCAGTTCGGCATTGAGCTGCGCAGCGGCGTCGGCGGGCGTCAGCTGGCCCGCGTAAGCGGCGTTGAACTTCTCGACCAAGGCGTTCCACATCGCCGGGATCGGCGACGGCGCCCCGAGGTACTCGACGTACGTGCGGGCCACCAGCAGGCTCTCGGTGTAGCCGGCGAAGGTCTCGCTGGCCAGGGAGGGGCCGAAGGAACGCGATTCCAGCAGGGTGGACTGAGCCGGGAACTGGTTGGTGTAGTGCTCCTGGAAGACGCTCTTCGTGGTGATGTACCGGATGAACTCCCAGGCCTCGGCGGGGTGCTTGCTGTTCTTGTTGATCGACAGCGAGCGGCCGCCCATCTGAAGCTGCCGCCCCTCAGGGCCAGCCGGCAGCGGTGCGGACAGCAGCTTGTCGTTGCTGCCGAGCGAGATCGTGAACTGCTGCGGAACCTGGAAGCTCATGGCGCAGTCGCCGTTGGCCAGACCCTCGGCGATCACCGGGTCGCCCGCCAGCGGGATGGACAGCACGTTCTGAGGCGTCGAGCCGTTCTCCAGGAACGACTTGTAGTAGGTGATCGCATCGGCCAGCTGAGCATCGGTGGAGCCGGGCGCCCAGGTACCGCCGTTGTTCGCGGCGACGGTGGAGCCGTGGCTCCACAGGTACACATTCGTCGCGTGCCAGATCTCGCTGCCCGGAGCACCGGCCATCGGGATGCAGAGTCCGTACTGGTTGCCGCTGGTCGCCTTGGCCGCGACGTCGCTGAGTTCCTCCCAGGTTGCCGGCGGGGCGGTCACCCCCGCGGCTGCCAGACGGTCTGGGTTGTAGGTGAGCGCGAAGGAATCCGCGGTGAAGGGCAGCGCGTAGAGCGATCCCTCGTAGGTGTTGATCTCCTTGCCGACGAAGCTGTCGACCGGGGATTCGGGCGGGTTCTGGGCGATGTACTCCTCGAGGTTGACGATCATCCCGTTGCTCGCCAGATCGCCGGTCCAGGTGAAGGCGGTGTGGAGCACGTCGGCTCCCCCACCGGCGCCGGCCTCACGCACGAAGGTATTGAGCGCGTCGGCGAATGCGACGATCTGCATGGTGACGTGGATGCGATCCTGCGAGGCGTTGAACTCGTCGATCGCCGCCTGCAGGCCGACGACCTGTGCGGCCGGATCGAACTGCTGGAAGGTCAGCTCGACCTTCTCCTGGGGCGGTGACGCCTCGCCGCCGGAGGTCGGTGGCGTCGTGCCGCCGGAACAGGCGGCGAGCGCGAAGCCCGCCGTCAGCGCGACTGCCATCGCGCCGAATCTGGTTGCGGTGTGTGACATGTCTGAATCCTTGTCTCGTGGTGGTGTTCTGACGGTTCGGTTCAGGCGCTTTCGCTAGCTCTCACCGAGCGGAAGGGCGAACTCGAGCCCGTTCTCCGGCGTGCCGACGACGCCCTTGAGAAGCTCGTAGAGTTCGGCGACGATCTCTGGGCGCTGGTCCCAGAGGTTGTCCTGTTCGGCAGGATCAGCGATGGTGTCGTACAGCTGTCCGTGCGTGAATGTCGTGTCGAGCAGCCGACCCTGGGGGTCGGAGAATCCTTGGCCGGAACCACTGGAGAAGATGGCCTTCCAGCGCCCCATCCGAAGCGCGAACGCTCCGCCCATGCTGTGGTGCACCAGTGGTCGCTCACTGAGGGCCGGACCACCCAGTAGCGCGGCGGAGACGTCCCGGCCGTCTGGCGCGGCTCCCTCGGGCAGCGGGATGCCCACCATCGCCGCAAGCGTCGGCAGGAGGTCGACCAGCCCGAACTGGTCCTCGCGATCGATCCCGGCGGGCACATGGCCCGGCCAGCGAACCACGAAGGGCTCCCGGTGCCCGCCGTCCCAGATATCTCCTTTCTGACCTCGCCACGGCCCGTTGGGCCGGTGCACGACCGTGTCGCCGTCGTCGAAGATCGTGGGGGCACCGTTGTCGCTGGTGAAGATCACGATCGTGTCGTCCAGCACGCCGAGCCGGCCGAGTTCGTCGATGATCTGACCGACCATCCAGTCGACGAAGACGACCGAGTCACCTCGCGGCCCAGCCTGCGACGAGCCCTCGAGGAAGGGCGGCGGAACCTGCGGACGATGCGGCGCCGAGGGCGCGAAGTACAACAGGAAGGGCTCCCCGCCGGCGGCGGCCTCCCGGATGAACTGCACCGCCTCCCTGGTGAAATTCAGATCGACCTGCGATTCGTCCCAGTCGTCGGTCTGGTAGCCGGCTCGCTGCTCGGTGAGATACTCCCGCTTCTCCTCGCGGGGGATGCCGACCGTCCGGTTCTGGCCGAGGAATGCGTAGGGCGGCATGTCCAGGGACCCGGCGATGCCGAAGAACCGATCGAAGCCTAGTTCGGTCGGGCCACCGACGAACGGTGCCGCGTAGTCGATCGAGTCACCCAGATCCCTGCCCCGGTCCTGACCGCGCTCGAAGTCGATCCCCACATCCTCCAGCGCCAGCGGGTCGCCTTCGCGAAAGGCGCTCCAGGTCGAGCCGTCGCTCTGCCTCCAGCCCAGGCCCAGATGCCATTTCCCGATGGCTGCCGTCCGATAGCCGGCAGCGCCGAAGACCGAGCCCAGGGTTGGCCGGCCGGGTTCGATCAGGGCGGGGGCGTGGCCCATCAGCACCCGGCTCTTGAGCGGGCTGCGCCAGCAGTAGCGCCCGGTCAACAGCCCGTAGCGGCTGGGCGTGCAGACCGCCGACGTGGCGTGGGTGTCGGTGAATCGGAGCCCTTCACTGGCCAGCCAGTCGATGCTGGGAGTGGTGATCCGGGTAGCGCCGTAGCAGGAGAGATCTCCCCAGCCGAGATCGTCGGCGAGGACGAGGACCACATTGGGCCGCAGATCGTTCATGACTCTCCATTGAGGCGGATTGCTGAAATGTTATCGATATCCAAGGCGGGACAAGGATCACCTTACGAGCCATGATCAGGTAGGTCAAGACCTCAGAGCCGACTACCTTGCCCGGAACCACGCACGACCAGCTCCATCGGCTGCTCGATCCTGCGGACCTCGACCGAAGGATCGGACAGCCGGGCGAACACCAGTTCCGCGCCCTTGCGGCCGATCGCGCTCGGATCCTGCGTCACGACCGTGACGCGCGGCGTGAGCATGTCGGCCAACTCGAAATCGTCGACGCCGACCAGCCCGAAGCCGTCCAGCCCCGGGCCCAGTGCACTCACGATGCCCAGGGTCATCCGCCCGTGCAGCCCGAAGAATGCCGTAGGCGGATCGTCGAGTTGGGTGGCGGCCAGCGTGGCCCTCGACGCGTCCTCGACAGTGGGGCCGGCGGTGAACCACAGCCGCTGATCGTATTCGAGCCCGGCGTCCCGGTAGGCCAGCTGCAACCCGAGGAAACGATCCGCTCGGGTGTCGACGAACTTCTCCCGCCAGCGGGGTGGCCCCGCGGTGCCGTAGTCGATGACGGCGATCCGCCGGTGCCCCAGAGCGAGCAGGTGCGCGATGCCGACGCGGGCACCTTCGACGTTGTCGACCAGCACACCGTCGAAGCCGTCGAGACCGCCGGTTCTCGACAGCAGGGCCACCGCCGGCCCGTTCCTGACCTGGGACTCCCATCGCGTCGTGGTGGGCTGGACCAGCAGACCATCCACCCCCCGGTCGACGAGGGCAGGAACCAGGTCGGCCTGAGCGGTTCCGGAGGTCTCGCTGGCGGCGACCAGAATGGCCGAGTGCTCGGTGGCGACGTTCTGTGCGGCATGGATGAGCTTGCTGAAGAAGGGATCGCCCAGCCGATCGACCACCATCGCGATGGTGGTCAGGGTGCGCTGCTGGCGGAGATTCCGCGCCGTCCGATTCAGCCGGAATCCGGTGGCGTCGATCGCCTGATTGACCCGACGAGCGGTCTCCTCCGTCACCGGACGGTTGCCCGACAGAACCCGCGACACCGACATGGCACTGACCCCGGCGATCTTGGCCAGGTCGTGCACCGTGACGCGACGCTCCGTCTCCACGGGGCCACGATAGACCCCACCGCACCTCTACCGTCACGGTGCGGACGGTTCCGGCAGCACTCGTCGGCTCGGGACCCCGTTCGAACGGCCGCAGCCGGCTAAGGGAAGAGCCGGCGGAGCTCCTCCCGCATGGCCGTGACGTCGGCGGGCGCGCCGGTCCACAGCTCGATCGCCACCGCACCCTGGTTGGCGAGCATTCCGTGGCCGTCAACGGTCTGGCAACCGGCGAGTCGGGCCTCGGCGAGGAGCCGGGTGCGCGGTGGGTTGGTGATCACGTCGGCCACCAGCATGTGCGGCAGCAGCGAGACCGTGTCGATCGGCACCCGATCGTCGACATCGGGGTAGAGCCCGATCGAGGTGGCGTTCACGACGATGGAGACCTCCCTGGCCACGACGTACTCCCCCACCCAGGGGACGAAGCGCGCCGTGGCGGGAGTCCGCTCCGCCACCAGCGAGGCGAGCGCGCGGCCGCGGGATTCGTCCCGGTTCACGATGGTGAGATCGGTGACGCCGGCCAGGGCGAGTTCCACCGCGATGGCCCGCGCGGCACCTCCGGCACCCAGCACCACCGCCCGTTCGCCCTCCGGATCCCGGAACTCGGCGAGCGCCTCGACGAAGCCTCGTCCGTCGGTGTTCTCGCCGATCAGTCTCCCGTCCCGGATCACCACGCAGTTGACGGCACCGATGATCTGAGCCGAGGGCGCCAACTCGTCCAGTAGCGGGACGACCGCGACCTTGTGCGGGATGGAACAGTTGAAGCCAACCCAGCCCTGGGCCACCGCCCCCCGGACGGCGTCGGCCAGGCGTTCCGGCGGCACCTCGCAGTTGAGGTAGCGCGCGTTGGTACCGGTGGCGCGGAACGAGGCCTCCACCATCGCCACGGTCGGGTTCTCCGCTGCCGGCTGGGCGAAGGAGCCGGCGATCGTGCTCAGGAAGGTGGTCATCAGCGGATCCTCTCGGGTGCGGAGGGGTGGGTCGTCCGGCGTTCACCGCGTTGCTGGGGAGCGCTGAGCGGCGACGCCCGCAGATAGCTGGTGAGAACGGGACGGCCAGGATCGGCGATCCGATCCAGCAGGGCCGTGGCGGCCACGCGGCCGAACTCGTAGCCCGGCTGCTTGATCACCCGCAGATAGGGCGTGAGGGCGTGCGTCCAGGGGGCATCGTCGAAGGCGACGATCGTCGGGCCTGCCGCGGGCTCGATGCCCCGGCTCAGGAAGGTGCCGACCAGCCCGATGGCAACCAGCGAGTTGGCCGCCATGATCGCGTCCATGGGTTGGTCCCCGCGCCGGTCCAGGAGCGCGCTCGACCCTTCGGCACCGCCTTCCACCGACGTCTCGGTGTGAATGATCAGATCCTCCGGAACCGGTATCCCGGCCGCTGCGTGGGCAGCCCGGTAGCCTTCGAGCCGCGCCCGGTCGCTGAAGTTGGTCGTGGTGCCCGGCAGGCAGCCGATCCGCCGGTGACCCTCGGCGATCAGCGTGGCCGTGGCATCTCGCATCGCACTGAAGGTGTCCATCAGCACGGTGTCGACCGCCGGCCGCTCGGCCAGCGGCCGGATGATCGCCACCACCTGGGTGCCGCGCGCGATGAGCTTGGAGACATCCACGTCGGGCGAGGTCGCGGCAAGCAGGACGCCGGCCGCATTGCCGGCGGCGGCGACCTCGAGATAGCCGCGCTCCCGGGCGGGATCCTCGTCGGAGTTGCCCAGCAGCACGCTCATGCCAGCGGCATTGGCGACATTCTCGGCTCCACGCGCCACCTGCACCAGGAACGGATTATCGAGCGTGGGCAGGACGAGAGTGATCGCGCGCGCGGCACCACGACGGAGATCCCGCGCCACCGAATTCGGCACGTAGCCCGCCTCGTCCACTGCCGCGAGCACCCGCTTGATCGTCGATTCGCTCGCCTGGCCCGCCTCGCCATTGAGAATCCGAGAGACGGTGGCGGTGCTGACATTCGCGAGCCTGGCGACATCCCGCATCGTGGTCATCGCGGTGGCCGGCCCGGTGGGTGAGTCATCGGGCCCGCCGCGATCCCCAGATGCATTCGCTCCCCCTTCCGTGCTCCGCCAGCCACCCTGCACCGGTGTGACTGCCGGTTCACGAGCTTCGCCCGACGAAACCACCGACGACATCGGCGGTTCAGCCTCTGATCGCCTGGATCGCCGCTCGGGCACCGTTCTGGGCAAAGCCTAGATCAGAGCCGACCGCGATGAACCGGAAGCCGAGATCTGCCATCCGGCGCGCGTACGCGGCCTTGTCGGTCGAGATCCCGGGAATGACGCCGGCGGCCTTGGCCGAGGCCAGCAGGTACTCGATCCGCTCCAGGACCGGTCCGTCCTCCCAGTCCGGCCGGGGAGAGAGCCCCATGCTCTGGCTCAGATCCGACGGGCCGACGAAGACCCCGTCCAGACCCTCGACGGCGAGAATCCCCTCCAGATCCTCCACCGCCTGCACCGTCTCGATCATCGCGAAGGTCAGTACTGTCGCATTGGCGGCCGAGGCGTATCCGGGACCGTGGGCGATCGAGGCCCGGTAGGGGCCGTAGCTGCGCGAGCCGAGGGGATGGTACCGGGCGCTGTCGATGAACCGGCGGCAGTCCTCCGCCGAATTGATCATGGGGCAGATGATGCCGAGCGCCCCCGCATCGAGGGCGCGCGCGATGGCCCACGGCTCGTTCCAGGGCACGCGCACGAAAGGGACGGTGCCGTGGACGGCCATCGCCTGGAACAGTGGCACCACCTGGTCGAACCCGACGCCGCCGTGCTGCAGGTCGACGGTGATCGCGTCGAAATCCTCGGCGGCGAGGGCTTCGGCAATGGTCGGCGAGGGCTCGACCATCCATCCGCTGACAGCCAGCTGGCCCTCGGCGAGACGTGAACGGACGGTGTTCTCAAGCATGGCAAGCCTCTCGGTTGGTTGTGGGTGGGGTCGGGATCGATTCGGGCCGCGTCCCGCGGGCAACGCACGGCGGGCTCATTTCACCGCTCCGGCGGACAACCCGGTTACCAGGTGACGCTGGACCAGGAAGAACGCGATGAGCAGTGGAACCGAGACGACGACCGAGGCTGCCATGAGCTGGTTCCAGTAGACGTCCAGGTCGTTGGAGTAGGCCTGCAGGCCGATCGTCAGGGTGCGGGTGGTGTTGCTGGTCAGCACGGAGGCGAAGAGCACCTCGCCCCAGGCGGTGTTGAACGCGAAGACGGCCACCGCGATGATTCCGGGCTTTGCGACCGGGATCATGATGCGCAGCAGCGCTCCCAGCCGCCCGGTGCCGTCGATCATCGCGGCCTCCTCCAATTCCCGCGGGATCGAGGCGAAGTAGCCGCTCAGCATCCAGATGGAGAACGGCAGCGCGAAGGTCAGGTAGGTGATGATCAGACCGAGATAGCTGCCCGTGAACGGGATGCCGGTGGCCTGCTTGAGCTTGACGAAGATGAGGTAGAGCGGCAGCAGGAACAGGATGCCCGGAAACATCTGGGTCGAGAGCACGACCATGCTGAAGACCCGGCGTCCGTGGAAATGCATCCGGGCGATGGCGTAGGCCGCGGCGATGGCGATCACGACGGAGATCGCGGTGGCGATGGTGGTGACGATCGCGCTGTTGACGAAGTAGCGCAGCAGCGGCACCGTGGACCAGATGTCGACATAGGGCGAGAACGTGATCTCGGAGGGGATCCATTCGAAACGTCCCCGGACGTCCCGCAGCGGCTTCACCGACGTCGACACCAGGACGAACACCGGGACCATCACCACCAGGGTGAGGAAGGTGAGGCCGATCCGCCGGAACCAGCGGAAGCCGGGGGTCACGATCATGACGCCTCCTCCCCTCGATGCAGCGTGAGCCGGACGTAGACGAGCGAGGCGGCCACCAGCGCCATCAGCAGCAGCACGCTCATCGCCGCACCGACGCCGAAGTTCCAGTTCTTGAAGGACTGCTCGTAGATCAGGGGCGAGATGAGGGTGGCCCACTCCGGCGAGGACGCGCCGAAGAGCACGTAGGGCACGTTGAACTGGTTGAACACCCACAGGCAGAGCACCAGGAGAAGCACCAGGTTGGTCGGCCGGATCATCGGCAGGGTGATCGCGCGGAACTGACGCCAGATAGAGGCGCCGTCGAGCGCTGCGGCCTCGTAGAGCTCGTCAGGGATGGTCTGCAGCGAAGCGAGCAGCATCAGGAAGGCGAAGGGCCAGTACTGCCAGGCGGTGGCGATCACGACGACCAGGAAGGCGTTGGGTCCGATCAGCCAGAACGGCTTCTGGTCGAGCAGGTGGAGCTGGTCGACCAGGACGCTGTTGATCATGCCGTCGCGCTGGTTGAACATGAACGCCCAGGTGATCGTGCCGACGTAGACCGGCAACGCGTAGGGGATCAGGAACACCGTGCGCAACAGCCCGTTGCCGCGGAACTTCGAGGCGAGCAGGAAGGCCCCCAGCATCCCCATCCCCCAGGAGAGGGCCACCACCAGAGCGGTGAACAGGACGGTCCGGCCGATGGTGGCGTAGAACTGGCTGCCGATCGGCCCGGAGGGATCGAGCCCGTGGACGAAGTTGCGCAGCCCGACGAAGGGAGCGCTCGTCCAGTCGGCGATCGTCAGCTGGCTCAGCCCGACGAACGCGATCCAGATTCCCAGCAGCATCGGCAGCACGTGCACCAGCATTTCCATGATCCCGGCCGGGGTGATCAGCAGGTAGGGAAGGGAGACTCCCCGGATCCGCTTGCGAAGGCGTTGCTGGCGCGGTCGCCGGGTCTTCACCGACATCCTCTGCATCCTCCTCATCGTCGCGGTTCTCTGCCTTGCTGGCGGCTCGGGGACGGTGCTGCCGGGACGAACCCGTCCCGGCAGCACCGTGTGTTCAGGCCTGGGCGATGATCTGGGCGTTGGCGTCCGCCAGTGCGGCGCGGACATCGTCCTCGGTCACGGTCCCACCCGAGGCGATGGTCGCGAACAATTGACCGATCGCGGTGCCGACCAGCGTCTCCATCTGCCCCTCGGTGTTGACCAGGGGCATCGGCTTCGAGCTGGTGGCCAGGATCTCGCGCTTCAGCTGGATGTAGTCGGCCTCGAACGCGGGATCGCCGAAGGCGGCCTCGGTCACCGGAAGCAGGCCGTACGACGAGTTCAGGTGAACCTGTTCATCGTCGGTGAGGGCCTTCACCAGCTGGAGCGACGCGTCGAGATCGTCGGTGTTCTTGAAGATGCTGATGTTGATGCCCGAGACGTGGGTACGGATCGCCTCGCCCCCCGGCTTGAGCGGATCGATCACCGGGATGGGCGCGATGCCCCAGCCGTCGAACTCGCGGCTGGCGAAGGCGGCGTGCGGGTTCTGGTCGATGATCATCGCCGCCCGTCCCGCCACGAGGTCGTCCTGGATCTGGCCGACCGTGTTGTACTCGGAGTTGGCCGGATCGACCACCCCGTCGGCCATCAGGTCGATCCACATCTTGACTCCCTGGACGACCCCGGGATCGTCGAAGGTGGGGTTTCCGTCGGCGTCGTACAGCTGCCCGCCGTGCCACAGCCCGTACATGAACGCGGCGTGGGCGTTCGCCGGGATACGGTTGCCCGCCAGCGCGACGCCCCACTGGTCGGTCTTCCCGTCGCCATCGGTGTCGGCGGTGAGCCTGTGGGCGATGTCGACGAGTTCCTGCCAGGTCTTCGGAGCCTCGGTGATGCCGGCAGCCTCGAAGATGGCGGTGTTGTAGTACAGCGAGTAGGCGAATCCGTAGAGCGGGAGTGACGTCGGCGCGACGCCCGGCGCCCCGGTCGAGCCCATGTTCGCGGGCAGGAACCTGTCGGTGCCGCCGATGCCTTCGAGCGCATCGCCCTCGAAGGGAAGGAGCGCCCCGGTCTCCTGCAAGGAGACCGACCAGGTGTTGCCGGCGTTCATCACGTCCGGGCCCTCACCGCTGGAGATGGCGGCGAGCATTCGGTTGTACATGTCGGTCCACGGGATCACCTCCAACTCGACATCGATGCCGGTGCGCTCGGTGAAGCGTCCGAGTGCGGCGGTGAGCACCTCCTCGTCGAACTCGATGCTCGGGCCCTGCTGGCTCGCCCAGTAGGTGATGCTGCGCGGCTCGCCACCGCTCGCGGATGGGGTGCCGCCACCACTCTCCGGCGGGGTGCACCCCGCAAGGCTGGCAGTCAGCCCCAGGGCGGCCACCGCAGCGGTCATGCGGATCGTATTCATGGTCTTTCCTCTCTTCTCCACGTTGAGAACCTGGTAGGCGCGGGACGGCGCCGGCCAGTCAGTTCTGGGTTCGCTCGAGCAGGCCGGATTGGCCGTAGATGGTTGCCAGGTGGCCGCCTGCTTCGACGGCCTCCCGGATCTTCAGCTCGGCCGCCTGGACGATCTCGGCCTCGGTGACGACCTCCTCCACGATCTCCGCGGGGATGACGACGATTCCGTCGAGGTCGCCGAAGATGAAGTCGCCGGGACGGATGAGAACACCGTCGATGCGCACCGGTTCGTTGATCTCGGTGATCTTCCAGCGTCCCGGGGTTCCGGCAGCTGTGCGGTAGCGGGCGAACACAGGGAAGCTCATTCCGAGCAACTCCTGGATGTCTCGGACCCCGCCGTCGATGACCACACCGCGGGCGCCCTTCGCCTTGGCAGCCGCCCCCATCAGGTCGCCCCAGTGGCTGGCACGCTGCTCTCCGGTGGTGTCCCACACGACCACGCAGTCGGGCGTGAGACTGTCGATGACCTTGGGTCCGAGGCCGACGTCGAGTTGCGCGGTGCTCTGTCCCTTGATCGTGAACGCCGGGCCGGCGACCTTCTGGGCATTGTCGAGTGGCTTGATCTGGTGCGGCAGATGCTGCTCCCACAGGCCGCGCTTGTCCAGGACATCGGAGACCGCTGCAACCTGGATCTTCAGCAGCCGGTCGATGAGTTCGGGAACGGACGTCACCACGATTCCTCTCGGGTAGTTGGGCGCGCAGGCAGTACTGCTCGCGCCATGCGTGTGGCCGCGCCTCGGGCACTGACAACGGGCCGGGACGAGGTCTCTGAACACAATCGATTACGTTACGACGAGAATAGAATCCGGTGGCCGTCTCGTCAACCCTTCGATCGAACTTCCTCGTTCACAAGGAGATGTATGGAACGCCAGGGGATCAACCATCGTGTGGGACGGGGGTTGATTACGTAATCGATTGTGTCGATTCTGTTGCGATTCGAGCCACGATCCATCGCACGGACGCCGGCCCGATCTCAGCGGGTCCCGACCGGGTGGGGGTGCCGTCGCCCCGCCCTGGATCGACAACGGAGTCCCTGCGATGCCGGCCCCACTGCCCAGCTTCGAGGGCTACCTGGCGATCCTGCCGGTTTCCGTTCGGGATCCCCGCGGCCGGTATACGGTCGGGGAAGGTGGCGAGCGCGCGGGCCAGCCACGGCAGGGGTGGCGGCGCGGCCCCGGGAAGAGGGACGAGATGGCGCGGATCGGAATCGCGGGCCTGGGGATCATGGGTCTCCCGATGGCGAGGAACCTGCTGGCCGCAGGCCACCGCGTCACGGGCTACGCCAGGAACCAGACGGCTGCGGCGCGGCTGACCGAAGCCGGCGGCACGCCGGTGGGCTCGATCGCCGAAGCGGCCAGGGACGCGGACGTCTTCATCACGATGGTGCCGGATTCTCCCCAGGTGAAGGAGGTCGTCCTCGATCCGGGCGGCCTGCTCGAGAGCGCGAGTGAAGGCCTGCTCTACATCGACATGTCCACCATCCGCCCCGACGTGGCGCAGGAGGTCGCCGAGGCCTGCCGGGCGAAGGGGATCCGGGCCCTGGACGCACCGGTCTCCGGCGGTCAGAAGGGTGCCATCGACGGCACCCTGTCGATCATGGTCGGCGGCGATGCGGAGGACTACGCCGCGGCGTTGCCGGTGCTGGAGGCGATGGGCGGGACCATCGTCCACGTCGGCCCCTCCGGCTCCGGCCAGACCGTGAAGGCCGCGAATCAGCTCATCGTCGGCGGCATCTACGGTCTGGTGTCCGAGGCGATCGTCTTCCTCGAGGCGTACGGCGTGGACACCGAGGCCGCGCTCCGCGTGCTCGGCGGCGGGCTGGCCGGATCGCGGATCCTCCAGACCAAGGGCGAGTCGATGCTCGCCCGGCAGTTCCAGCCGGGATTCCGGATCGACCTGCACCACAAGGACATGGGCATCGTGACACGTTCTGCACGTGAGGCGGGAGTCGTCATCCCACTCGGCACGATGATTGCCCAGTTGATCGCGGCAGCACGCGCCCAGGGGGACGGCAGCCTCGACCACTCGGCGCTGCTGCGGGTCGTCGAGCGCCTTTCCGGCCGCGAATCCTGACCGCGATCACCCGCGCCGGATCACCCGGCGGACGTCGGGGCTTCCCTCAGGTCGCCGGGTCGAGGTGATCGATCAGGGTGATCAGCGGACGCTCCTGAACCGAGACCACGAATGGGTCGTCACCCGCCTGCCAGGCCTCCAGGGTGACGATCGTGACAATGACCGGCCGCCGCAGCGAACTGGCGGCGTCCTCGGCGACGTCATCGAGGTCGGCGCGAGTCACCTCGCCGACCACCAGGAGATCGATGTCGTTCGGGGCGTGCCCGGGGTAGCCGGTGGCGCGTGCCGCCCAGGAGCCGTGGATCGCCGCGAAGTCGACGCCCTCCAGTCGGGAGAGCCGTTCGCGCAGCACATAGGGCGGTCCGAAGGTGACCGCGAGCAGCGCGGTCAGGGGCTGGGTCGCCGCGTTCTGCTGGTTGGGAGAGACCAGCCGCGCACGTCCTCGTCGGCGCTCGGAGACGAAACCGGTGGCGACCAGGCGGTTCACCTCGCGCAACACGGTGGCTTCGGGAATGCTGGTCTCGCGGGCGATCTCGGCGATGCTGTGCTCGCCGGGCATCAGGAACACCCAGGCGAGGATCTCCCCCTGCGCCTGGGATCTCAGCAGGGGCAACAGGGCCGGTGCCGCGACCTTCATAAAACGAAGGTTATCATGCAGTTATCGAAGGACAGCGCTACCCGAAAGGGAAGAACGAGGATGCTGGGACTCACCCCGCGGTCGGCGTGACCGTACAGGTGCCGGGCATCGGCCCCGACACAGGGCAATGACGACAGCCAGCGATAACTCCCCTGCCTGAGGACTCCGGGCCGGGGATCGGCCGGCGCTAGGCGAGTTCCAGCAAGCGGGCCTTCTCGACCTCCGGAGCGAAGCTGGCTTCGATGCTGTTGCGAGCCAGTTGGCCGATCTCGGCGTCGGTGAGGTCGAACTCGGTCCGGAGTGCGGCGACCACGTCGTCCAGGTAGCCCCCGAAGTAGGCGGGGTCGTCGGAGTTGACCGTGACCTTCACGCCTTGGCGCAGCAACTCGACGACCGGGTGAGCGGCCAGGGTGGGCACGACCTTCAGCCGCACGTTGGAGAGCGGGCACATCGTCAGCGGCGTCTGTTCGGCGATCAGCCGCTCGATCAGGCGAGGGTCGTCGATCGCGTGGACGCCGTGGTCGACCCGCTCGACCTTGAGGATGTCCAGCGCCTCCCGGACGTAGCTGGCTCCGCCCTCCTCGCCGGCGTGTGCGACGGTCCGCAGCCCGTCGGCACGGGCCGCGTCGAAGACCTCGGCGAACGGGATGGCGGAGAAGCCGACCTCGCTGGAACACAGACCCACGCCGAGCAGTGGGACGCCGGTATCGACCGCCTGCCGGTAAGCGGTCATCGCGTCCGTCCCGGGAAGGTGGCGCAGGAAGGTGAGGATCAGGCCGGTGCTGATCTGGTAGCGGGCTTCGGCGGCCGCCAGGGCTCGGTGGACGCCGTTCAGCGCGACCTCGGGAGCGATCCCGCGTGCCGTATGCGCCTGGAGGTCGAAGAAGACCTCGGCCCGCCGGACGCCCGCGCGCCGGGCCCGAGCCAGGTAGGCGTCGGTGAGGTCGGCGAAATCCTGTTCGGTCTGCAGGACCTGCATATTGGCGTAGTACAGATCAAGGAAGCTCTGCAGGTCGGCGAAGTCATACCGTGAGCGCAGATCGGCCAGGTCCGCATAGGGCAACTCGGTGCCGTTGCGCTCGGCGAGCGCGAGGATCAGCTCAGGTTCGAGTGTCCCCTCCAGGTGAAGATGCAGTTCCGCCCAGGCCGTCATTCGGGCTCCCTTCTCGTCGGTTCCACCTTGGCACAACCTGTCGTCGTTCGGAGGGTAGGCGAAGCGCGACGCGGCGGCCCAGCCCGTGGAGCCAGCACCCGACCTCCGCTGCGGCGGAGCGGGCCCGGCGACCGGTGCCATCGCCTGGGCTACGCAAAAGTCGGCGGCTCCGAGCGGGTGCATCGGCGGCGTGCTGGCGGTTAGCATCGCGGCGTCGGTGGGGGGCTCATGAACAGGATGCGCGGAGTGGGTCGCAGGGTGGCCGCGGCACTGCTGCTGGTTGCCCTGAGTGCGACCGCGTGGCCGGCGCAGGCGGCGCCGGCGGACTGGCGTCCGCTGGATGAGGGGGTCTCCTGGGGCGAGCCGACGGTGACCGCCGTCGCCGCGACGGAAGTCGAGGGCTGCACCGGCGAGCGGACGCACTGGCAGGGTGAGGCCGGCACGGTGACCCTGATCGTCCTCGACTGCGACTCGGCGGAGCGGGCCGCAGGGGTCGTCCGCGCCATCGCGCAGCGCGGGGACTACACCGGTGCGCCCGAGGCGACTCCGGTCTTCGGAGCCGGTTACGACCTCGCCCTGACCGCGCCGGACGGCAACCTGGATCGCTACTGGTCGCAAGGGAACCAGTACCTCGGGATCGGCACCACCTGCGGCGCCCGGGACTGCATCTCCGCGACCGCCAGGTACGCCACCGAACTGGCTGGGCTGGTGGGTGGGCCGCTTAACCCGATCTGGCCGGCACCGTCGACCGGACCGATCACCGGGTTCATCCCCAGCGGCGGGCCGTGGATGCTGGCGATCGACCAGACCATGCCCTCCCAGCAGCTCAAGGTGACCGACTGTGCCGCCGCGATGGAACGGCAGTGGCGCGATGCCCGGACTGGGTGGGCGATGGTCAGCACCGTCGAGTGCGGCAGCGAGCAACTCGCCCTGCGGGCGTGGTCGGACCTGTGGGCTGCCGCGGCGATCCAGTTCGCGGACGGTGGGCTGCTCGGCCAGGGCATCGACCAGGCCGGAGTCTGGCAGGTCGACGCCGAGCGGTTCGTGTACGGACGCGCGTGGGTGCAGGGCACCAGCTATGTGTACGTGCACCGGATCTGCCCGCAGACCGAATGGCAGCTCTGCCGCGACGCCACCGCCGTGGACGCCGTCGTCCTGGCGGGGTTGCTGCCGGGGGCGCTCGTCGCCGACAGCCGGGCGCTGAATCTGGCCAGGGACGCCGTGCTGCTGCTGTTCGTCGCGCCGGCGGTCACCGTTGCGCTGCTGGTGCTGCCGCGAGCCGCCTGGCGGCGGGGCCGGGAACGCGGCTGGGCGATCGGGCCGGCGACGCCGGGCTTCACCGCCCTGGACGACGAGGTGCGCCGGGCACGTGGCTCCCGCGGGCTGCGTGGCCTGGTGACCGCGGGGCTGGTGGCGGTGGGCTACGTCGCCGGGGTGTTCCTGTCCTCCGGCCTGGGCAATCTGTGGCTGTTCGCCGCCTGGCTGTTCCTGTCGCCGCTGATGCTGGTGCCGGCCCTCGCCGGCCTGCTGAGACTGGTGTGGCCACAGCATCGGCTGGTGCGAGTGGCCCGTGGGTCGCGCGGGCCGGCCACGCTGGGTGCGGTGGCAGGGGCTGCGCTGCGGGCAGGGTCGGGAGTACTGGCGGTGCTGGCCCTGATCGGCTACATCGCCTGCGCGGTGCTGTACTTGCTGATCAACTTCCAGACTCCGCAGTTGACCACCGGGATGGTCACCTCGCTGGTCAACTCCGGGCAGCTGCTGCCGGTAGTGGTGGGGACGGTGTTCGGGTTCGTCGTCGGACTGGAGCAGCGCGGGCTGATGTGGGTGCTGTTCCTGGCTGTGCTGGTGGGGCCGATGACGGTCGCCTACCTGCTCGACCGATTGGGTCAGCGGCTGGGGCAGCGATCGCTGCAGGCCGTGCTGGAATCGGACGCCCGTCCGCACCTGCTCTATCTGCGCGGCTTCGAGGAGGACGATCTGCGGATCACCCCCTCGCTGGCCCGCACCAGCTTCCTGCAGTGGCTGACGCCGTTCGGCCGGCCGCGGTTCGAGGAAGTGATGGTGAGGTACCTGTCGCGGTTCGGGCCGGTGATCGCGATCTCCGGCGATCATGGACGCTCGCTGCCGTCGCTGGGCGCGGCGAAGGCGTCGTTCGCCGACGATCAGTGGCAGTCCAAGGTGCATTCCTGGATGAGTTCGGCGCTGGCCGTCGTGGTGGCCGCCACCCCCGACCAGGTGCGCGACGGCCTGATGTGGGAACTGGTGCAGCTCTCGGACGTCGAGCGCCGTCCGCGGGTGCTGCTGGTGATCGCGCCCTGGCCGCGCGATCAGCTGGGCGGGCGCTGGCAGGGATTCGTCGCCGCCGCCTCGCGGCTACCGCTGTTCGCCGGCCTGGCCACCCATCCCTTCCCCTCCGGCGTCCAGGTTCTCACCTTCACCACCGACGCCGGCTGGCGCGGCTACGGCGCCGCCCGCCGCTGGGACTGGACCTATGCCGCCGCCCTGACTGCCGCCGTCGAGGACGCCTCCCCCACCTGGGAGCGCGACCGCCTTGCCGAGCAGGGTGGCCAGATCACCCCCGACCCTTTGCGTTGAGGGATGCCCGATGTGGCGGCGCCGGCCGAGTGCGTCGATCGGACCTTCCGGGGAGGACCGGTTGCCGTGATCAGCGGCCTCGGTACCGGTCGGCGAGTGCGCGATAGGCGCGTTTGGGGCTCCAGGTGCCGTCGGCGTGGGCAGCGACGATGCCGTAACTGGCCAGGTCGAGGTCGCGCCCTGGCTCGTCCGACGTGGTCAGCGCAGGCTCGCTGAACCCCCAGACGAAGGATCCGGCGACACCCACCCGGTCGAAGACGTCGAGCAGGTCGATGAGGTAGTCGGCCTGTTCCTGCTCGTCGCGGACGAGCCCCCGGGGCACGGTGAGCTCCTCGCGTCCGCGCAGTACGCCGGCTGCCGTCGAGGCCTTCGCCGAGGCGCCGCGGTAGGTACAGGTGCCGAACTCGAAGACGTAGACCGGTTTGGCGTGCGTCCATGCCTCCTCGACGAGGGCGCTGAGGTCGCCCTCGAACCACGCCGCGTTGCGCGCATCCCGATAGCGATCCGCGCCGACGACGTCGAAGATCGACCAATCCGGGCGCTCCCAGTCGCCGGCGCCGTAGGAGACCGGCCCGGCGAAACGCTCCCGGGCGTCGCGGACCAGGTCGCCCAGCAGACGCCGCAGTCGCAGGTTCGCCAACGGCAGCAGCGGGAAGGTCACGGTCAGCAGCATCCCCCGGCTCCAGAAGGTCGGGCCGGGGAGCATGCCGGGTGTCGAAAGCGTGAGCTCACAGCCCACCACCAGCCCGGTCACGGCTCCGTCCGTACGAAGTTCCTCGGCGACGAGCGCCGCCGCCCGCACCGCCTCCCGCAGCTCCTGGACGGGCCTGTCGAACGGACGCGGCTGCAGCCAGACCGCCAATCCCTCGTCGGCGGCGAGGCGGCCCGCCACCGCAAGCCGCTCGGGATAGCCGGCCATGATCAGCACCGCATCGCAACCGAGCTCCTCACGGATCGCCCGGAAGTCCCGGCGGGCGTTCTGCTCGGTGAAGAAGGGGTTGCTGTCGAAGCTCTTCTCGTACAGCACCCCCGCGTCATATCCGATGCCGCGAACCGAGTCAGCCACCCTCGGCCCCCAACGCCCGGAACAGGAATGGCACGGCGTGCGCGCGCAGCTCACTCAGGTCGATCTCTGGGTCACGCTGGACGAGCGTGACCGCACGATCCAGCACGCTCTCGACCAGCCCGGTCGCGACCTCGGCCGGCAGCGGCAGGAAGCTGCCCTCGGCGACGCCCGCCCGCAGGATACTTCGCAGCAGCGCGGTGTCCTCGTCGTCCTCCACCAGATACAGCGGCGTGCCGTCGGCGGTGCGGTGCGAGACCACGATCTCCACCGCCGCGGCGATCCGGCGGCGGTGGGCGTCCACGTGTGAGAGGTAGGCGTCCGCATAGGCAGCCAGCCGCGCCGGGGCGCCCTCGACTCCGTCGACCGCTGCCTGGAGATCCTGGCCCAGGGCGGAGAACACCGACTCCACCAGTTGGAGCAGCAGCGCCTCCTTCGAGGAGAAGTAGTACACCACCGCGCTCTTGGCGATGCTCGCCCGCCTGGCGATCTCCGCCAGGGACGCACGGTGGTACCCCACGTCGTTCACCGCCGCGACCGCCGCCTCCATCAACTGCGTGCGACGAGCCGTCTCGATGAACGAGCGGGCGCCGGAGAGAAGCGCCGCAGCACCGGACAGTTCGGAGATTTCGGACCGCACGGACTGATTTTAGAACGATCGGTCTGAGATCGACAAGGGCGGTGGCCGACGAGAGGCTGCCCCGATCAGCGGCTTCTGAAGCCCTCCTGGCTCAGGTGCTCGCCGGCCGCGTCGTGGCAGCGACGGGCGCTGGCCGGCTCGTTCGCGGCCACGCGGCCTTCCTCCGGCAGCCGGCCGAGCACGCCCAGGATCGCTGCCCGGAGCCGGTCCCGCGAGCACTTGGGATCGCGGTCCTCGGTGAGCAGGCCGTTCTTCTCCTGCTCGGTGTCGGTCAGCTGGGTGTAGCAGAAGCCTGCCAGGCCGCTCTCTGGCCCGACCTCGGCGACCATTGCACCGACCGCGGCGGCCAGCCGGTCCGCCGCGACCACCTCGCCGTAGGCCTGCCAGGCCTCCGGGTCACGGTGCGCGCTGATCCCCCCGAATTCGGTCAGGACGACCGGCGGCAGGGTGTCGGCAGCTCCCCTGCGCGGGGATGACGAAGGATGACCCGGGAACGGTGGCGGAGGCAGACTCGCGGACCGCGTCGGCCAGCCGGCCCGCACCGCGCCCGAGCCCAGCACGAGCGGGCGTCCGGCCGGCTGTTCCCAGTGCAGGGTCTCGTCGACGGCGGCCGGCGATCCGTAGCGCTGTCGCAGCCGGGCCGGATCCTGCGCGTAGTCGTGGACGCCGACGGCATCGCCCACGACGTGGTGCCAGCCGTCGTTGCCCAACGCGATCCGGTCCGGATCGAGGGCCTTGGCCAGGTGGTACATCGCCTCGACGGCGTGCTGCTGGCTGCGGCTCGACTGCAGGTCCGGAAGCCCCCAGCTCTCGTTGAAGGGCACCCACCCGATCAGACTGGGGTGATTGCGGTCGCGTGCGATCACGGCCATCAACTCGTCGGCCGTCCGGCGGAGCGCGGTGGCGGAGAACCGGTAGGCGGCGGCTGTGTCGGCCAGGACGAGCAGGCCGAGCCGATCGCAGCACTCCAGGAACCGCGGATCGGCGCTGACCTGATGCATCCGCAGCCCGTTGAAGCCGAGCTCCTTGATCAGCGCGGCCTCCCGCTCCAGCGCTTCCAGCGAGGGCGCGGCCAGGTGACTCTGGGGCCAATACGCCTGTTCGAGGACGAACCTCAGGAAGTAGGGACGGCCGTTGAGCAGGATGCTGCCGCGGTCGACATCCACGGTCCGCAATCCCAGGTAGGAGCCGACGGTGTCAACCGGGCGCCCCCCGTCGGCGAGCGTGATCTCGGCGTCGATGATGGTCGGGGTCTCGGGGGTCCATTGCAGTGCCTGTGGCTCAGCCTCGAGGGCTTCGTGCTCCAGCACGATCGTTCCCCGGGCCTCGGCGGATCCGGGTCGGAACTCGACGTCGGCGAGGGTCTGCCCCGCCAGCCGCAGCACCACCCGGACGCTGGGAGCGGCGAGCGCTTCGCCGGCCAGCCGGGCGGTGAAGGCCACGGAGCGGAGGTCCGGCCGCGGTCGCAGCTCGACCTGGTCGATCCGGCCGGCGGGGACGGATTCGAGCCAGACCGTTCGCCAGATGCCGGAGGTCCGCCGGTACCAGATCACGTGCGGATCGGCCTGCCAATCCTGCTTGCCGCGCGGCTGTTCCAGGTTGCCCGGCTCGTCGACCACCCGGACGACCAGGACGTTCGCGCCGTCCCGCGCCGCATCGGTGATGTCGCAGCCGAACCCGGCCTGGCTGCCTTCGTGATCGGCGACCCGGATGCCGTTGAGCCAGATCGTGGCCCGGTGATCCACCCCCTCGAAATGCAGCAGGGTGCGCCGTCCCGGCGGCGGTTCCAGCCGGAACTCGCGGCGGTACCAGATCGGGCAGTCCACCTCCTCGCCGATCCCGGAGGCGGGCGATTCCGGCGGGAACGGAACCCGGATCGTCCGATCGAAGCCGACTCCTTCGCGGTACCAGTGCTCGGCCAGCCCGGTGTCGTCCGGATCGGCGCGGAAGCCCCAGTCTCCCTCCAAGCTCTCGAAGGAGGGTCGGGTCAGCTGGGGCCGGGGGTGCCCGCCGATCACGGGTGCCGCCCGTCATCCGGCGAGACCGTGACGAGGCATCCGGCGGGAGCGCTCGCGCTCACGAAGACCCTCACGCTGCCCGACGGACGCGGCCGGTCGGGCAGCTCCGGTTCCGGGCCGTCGGGGCTGCCGGCGATCGTCCGAGCCCGGAAGGAGTTCCCCTCCTCGACCCGGACCACGACGTCCGCCGGAACCGGATCGCCCTGCGGCGTGCGGGCGAACACTCTCCAGTCCTCGATCGCCTCACCGTCGAGCAGATCGGCTCCGTGCGTCACCCAGCCGGCGCCGCCGGTGCCGAAGCGGAAGGTGGCGGTGGCCTCGTCCAGATCGCTCCAGCCCGGGACGGCCGGGGTCACCGGAATGCCCCACGACCGCCGGACGGTGGGCCGCTCCTGCAGCTCGCCCGCCATGAGCAGCGCCACTCCACCCGGGGGCAGGGCCAGCCCGGCCCGGCCGTTCGAATGCGGCAGCGGCGACGGCGCGCTGACCCCGTCGCCATCGATCCTGACGATGGTGAGGCCGGCTGCCACCGGCAGTTCCAGGTCGATCTCGACCGGCGCGAAGTGCCGGTTCCACACGATCGCGGCGGTGGCAGCACCGTCCGACGAGGCGATCGCGCCGACTCCGGGAGGCCCGTCCACCACGCAGTGGACGCGGTCGATCGGCATCCGCTGGTAGAACTCGTAGACCGCGTGGACCGGCTTCGGCCGGCCCTCGATGTCGATCATGCCGGAGAAATTGCCCTCGCCGCTGTCCAGATACTGCGCCCAGTGGGTGCGGGTGAGATCCCGCTGCGCGAGCAGCCGCGGCAACTCCGCGGCGAAGGTCGCGGCGAGCAGATGGGTGTCCTGCAGGCCGTGCCGGGGGTAGTCGATGCTGAACGCGTTGTACTCGTTCAGATGCAGTTCGACGTGGCGGAGCTCGCGGTGACGGGCCACCGCCTCCCGCACGATCCGCAGAGTGGATTCCAGGCCGAAGTGCCCGTAGTGATGGAAGGAGAGGAAGTCCAGCGGGAGCCTCTCAGCGACCACCATCCGGCAGAACGCCTCCAGCCAGTCGGCGTGCGCCGCGGTGACCGCGAGCGCCGGGCCACCCACCCGGGCGGTCGGATCGGACTCCCTGACGGCGGTCGCCGTCGCCCGGTAGAGCTCGAGGTAGTCCTCCAGCCCGCCGGTGTAGAAGGTCGCCTCGCCGGTGCGCTCGTCCCTCAGGTCGGGCTCGTTGTAGACCTCGTGGTAGCCGACGCCGACCTGCCGTTCCCGCATCCCTGCGACGTAGGCGCGGACGGTGCTCACCCAGCGGGAGTCGTCGGTGGCCATCGTCCGCCAGTCGCCGCCCTCGGGCCGGGCCGCCGTCGGGACGTAGCAGTAGGACCAGTAGGGACGGGTCCCGGCGGCGGTGAGCAGCCGGGCGATGTCGTCGGTCTCGCGGAAGTCGAAGCTCAGCCGGCCCTGTGGATCCACCTCGACCACCTCGCGGGTCCACGGCATCCATTCCGCGCCCCAGCCCAGGTCGATCCGCAAGGACTCCGGGGCCGTCTCGGCGATCCACCTGGCGTCGCGGCGATAGCGCTCGATCGGCACCAGGCCGGAGTTGTAGACGGCGATCCGCTCTTTCGACAACGGATGGCCGGTGGCGTGAACCGGATCGATCCGGATCGCGGCACGCGACGGGATGGGGCGCATGAAGCTCCTTCGGAGGGTTAGTTGGCCAGGCCGGTCATGGAGACGCCGCGGACGATCCAGCGTTGCAGGAAGAGGTAGGCGATCAGGATCGGCAGGGAGGTGAGCACGACCCCGGCCATGATTGCGCCGTACTGCGCGGTGTAGCGTCCGATCAGCGACTGCAGCGCCTGGGTGAGCACCCAGCTGCTCTGCTTGGCCAGGTAGATCGAGTTGATGAAGAAGCTGTTCCACAGCCCGACGAAGGTGAGCAGCCCGAGCGCCAGGTAGGCCGGTCCGGAGAGCGGCACGATGATCCGGAAGAAGGTCCGCCACGGCCCGGCGCCGTCGATCGCCGCCGCGTCCTCCAGTTCTGCCGGAAGGGTCAGGAAGTACTGGCGGAAGAAGAACGAGGCGAACGGGGTGCCGAAGAGCATCGGGACGATGATCGGCAGCGCGGAGTTCAGCCAGCCGAGATCGCGGAACACCACGTACTGCGGGATCAGGGTCGCGTGGACCGGGACCATCAGCGTGAGCAGCAGGGCCGCCAGCAGCGCGCCCCTCCCGGGGAACCGGAACCGGGCCAGCGCGTAGCCGGCCAGCGAGCTCGACAGCAGCGTGCCGGCGGTGCCCACGACGGCGATCAGCAGGGTGTTGCCGAAGTAGCGGCCGAAGTCGGGCAGCGCCTCGAACAGCTTGTGGTAGTGCTCCAGCGTCGCCGGGTGCGGGATCAGCTGATCGGCGGCGTACATGTTCTCGTTGGTGCGGAAGGACATCGACACCGCCCACAGCGCCGGGAACACATAGGCGAACACGAGCACCGCCATCGCGGCGTGGTATCCGATCGTCGCGGCCCGCTGCCGGGTGGTCGCGCGCGCCCAGGGACGCGGTGCCGTCGCGCTCATCGGCGCTTCCCCTTCCGGGCGGCGCGGGCTCGGGTCGGGTCGTCGTAGTGCACCCAGCGACCGCTGACGGCGAACTGCACCGCGGTGACTCCGAAGATCAGCAGCGCGAGCATCCAGGCCAGCGCGGCAGCGTACCCGAGCCCGGAGATCCGTTCGTTGTAGTTGAACATCTGGTTGTACATGTAGAGCACGATCGTGCGGGTCGAGTTGGAGGGACCTCCCGCGGTCGCGGCCCCGGCACTGGCCGAGGTCATGGCGACGACCGGGTCGAACAGCTGGAAGGCCCCGATCAGGGAGGTGACGGTGAGGAAGAACATCGCCGGGGAGATCATCGGCAGGGTCACGTGGCGGAAGCGCTGCCAGCGGTTGGCGCCGTCGATCACCGCGGCCTCCAGCAGGGTGGTCGGCACGCCCTGCAGCCCAGCGATGTACAGCGTCATCCCGTAGCCGATGGTCTGCCAGGTGGTCACCATCGCGATCGAGGGCATCGCGGTCACCGGATCGAGCAGCCAGTCCGGGCTGGTGCCGCCGAAGAACTCCCAGATCCCCGCGATCGGGCCGGAGTTCGTGTTGAACATCCAGCGCCAGACCACACCGACCGCGATCTGGGAGAGCACGTACGGCAGGAACAGCGCCGCCCGGTAGAGGCCCACCCCGCGCCGCGGGGTGAAGGTCACCAGCGCCGCCACCAGGGAGAACACCAGCAACGTGCCGGTGCCGACCAGGATGAACCGCACGGTGTTCCACAGCACCGCCGGGATGCGGTCGTCGGTGAGCAGGTAGGCCCAGTTCTCCCATCCGACGAAGGTCGGGGCCGGGGCCACCAGATCCCAGTGGGTGAAGGAGTAGCCGAGCGATGCCACCAGCGGCACGGCGGTGAAGGCGAGCAACCCGACCACCTGCGGCAGCACGAACAGCAGGGCTGTGCGTGACCGGCGGGTGGCCAGGGATGTTCGCCGACCGCGGGATCCCGCACCGGGGACGGCCCCGGGCCTGGCGCTGGATGGCATCGCTCGGCAATCCTCTCTACGTCGGCGCGTCTACTTGGCCGACTGCAGAATGGGATCGATCCGCGAGGCGCAGATGCCGCCCAAGGCTTCGGCTGCCGGCTTGCGGTTCATGATGATGTCCTCGATCGCCGGGGCGACACCGTCCTGGCTGGAGACCTGACTCCACACCACCGACGGGTCGACATTGGTGAAGGTCAGCGGCCACCCCGCCGGCTCGATCTGCGCGTCGATCAGCCCCGCCGGCTCGCCCTCCGCCTCGGCGAAGGCCGGACCCCTGGCGACGTCCTGGTAGGCCGGGATCAGGCCCATCTGCTTGCCCGCTCCGTCGGTGGCCATGTAGTGCAGGAACTCCCAGGCCGCGTCCTTCACCTGCGAGTTCTCGGCCATCGCCCAGACGTGGATCTGCGCCAGGGTGGCGTTGCCCGCGGGCCCCTTCGGCAGCGCGGCCATGTCGTAGTTCAAGCTGGGGTTCTGCTGCTGGACGTTCAGCACCTGCTCGTGCGAGCCCTGCTGCATCGCCACCTGCCCGCGCACCCAGCGGGCGTAGCCCGGCTCCTCCTGCTGCAACTGCGGAGTGATCGCCGAGTGATCGGACCACATCAGATCCTGCAGCCACTGGAAGCCCGCGATGGTTCCCTCCGAATCAGCCGTGCACTGATTGCGCTGGTCCCCGCCGAGGATGCCACCGCCGAAGGCCTTGAGCACCGGCGCGTAGCCGGGTTCGATCGGCGCGGCGGCGAAGTTGAAGTAGCCGTACTGCTCGATCTGATCCGGGTTGAAGGCCGGGTCGGTGGCGTTGCGACCGTCCTTGTCGAGGGTGAGCTTCGCCGACCACTGCCGCAGGTCGTCGTAGGTGTAGGAGCCGTCGGCGGCCGGGTACTCCAGCCCGGCGGCATCGAACATGTCCTTGTTGTAGAACAGCGACTGGATGTTGTAACCCATCGGAAGCCCGTAGAGCTTGCCGTCGGCGGAGGTGAGCGAGTCGATGATCGAGGCGGTGAAGTCGGTCTTCTTGGTGCCCGACGCCTCCAGGTAGCTGGTGATGTCGGCGGAGACCCCGTCCCGGCCCGCCTCGAAGTAGTTCCAGCTGCCCATCACGTAGACATCCGGCAGCGTCCCGCCGGCGACCAGCGTCTTGCAGGCCGCGTAGTCGACGCCGCAGTCGCCGGTCTCCCATTCGACGGTGATCTCCGGGTGCGCCGTCGAGAACCCCGCCGCGGCGTCCTTGATCGAGGTGATGTCGGCATCGTTGCCCCAGAGCATGACCCGGACCGTCGCGGGCTGGCCGCTTGGCTCCGGGCTCGGCTGGCCGCTCGGCGAACCCGGACTGGTGGGTGCCCCTGAGCAGGCCGTCACAAACAACCCCAGACCGGCGCCCACAGCACCGATCCAGCGTGCCTTCCGCTGTCGTCCCATCTGAATCTCCCTTGGCTCGTGAGGATCTGACGTTCCGATCTTGCCACGTAGCATGCTACGTGGCAAGACGGTTATCGAACCGTGATGATCTCGATCAGCGCCGGCGACTCGACTCGCGGACGACGACCTCGAAGGGGATCACCTGATCCTGGGGTTCGGGCTCACCCCCGGCGGAGTTGCGGGCGTCGATCCTCGCCAGCAGCAGCGCCACCGCGCCCGCGGCGATGGCCCGCTTGTCGGGTGCGATCGTCGACAGGGTCGGGGCGGAGTAGAGGCCCTCCTCCAAGCCATCGAATCCGATCACTGCGACATCCTCAGGCACCCGCACTCCGCGCTCCCGAGCGCTGTGCAATGCCCCCAGGGCGAGCAGGTCCGTCGCGCAGAAGACGGCGTCCGGCGGGTCGGCCGTGTCCAGCAGCAGGCCCATCCCGGAGGCTCCGTCGGCGCGGTGGTACGACCGCGTCCGGACGATCAACCCCTCCTCGAGCCGGGAGCCGGCCGCTTCGAGCGCGCTCTGATATCCCCGCATCCGCATCTCGGCCATCCGCAGCGAGTTCACCGGATCGGCGCCGATGAAGGCGACCCGGCGCCTGCCCGACTCCAGCAGATGGGTCGTCGCGGCGGCGGCCGCAGCCACGTCGTCGATGCCGATGTGGTCGGCCAGCCCTTGCCCGCTGCGCTCGCCGATCAGCACGACCGGCGGACGAGCACGCCCACCCACCAGGGACTCGACCGGACCGACCGCGCTGAGGATCGTCCCTTCGGCGTAGTCGGCGGCCGATCCCTCCAGCGCCTCCTGCTCCCGGCGGGGGTCGCCCAGGGTCTGCCGCACCATGACGCCGAATCCGCGATCCTCCGCCGCACGCACCACACCGCGCGCGAGTTCCGCGAAGTACGGGACGTCCAGCTCGGGCACCACCAGCTGGATCACCCGCGAGCGCCCGGATCTCAGGCTGCGGGCCGCCTGGCTGGGGGCGTAGCCCAACTCCGCGATTGCCTCGTTCACCCGAGCCACCACGTCGGCGCTCACGTAGGGGAACTTGTTGACGACGTTCGAGACCGTGCGCTGGGAGACCCCAGCCCGCCGGGCGACGTCCGCCTGGGTGACAGCCATCAGACCTCCTAGTCTTGCTACGTGGCATGCTAGCAACCGCCGCGCCCCTCTGCCCGGATCATCCGAAGACCGCGTGGGGCTCGATCCAGGACGATCGCCTGCTGTGCCTCACCCGCCCGGCCAGGGCCGGGAGCTTCTCCTCACCGCTGAGGTTCCTGCCTTCGCCGGACGGAACCCGCTGGTCCCGGCCGGTCGGCTACAGGCGGGGGTCGACCGGTTCCGATTCCAGCGCGAGGACGCCGAAGACCGGCTCGTGGATGCGCCACAGGGGTTCGCCGGCGACCAGACGGTCGACGGCCTCCAGGCCGAGGGCGTACTCGCGCAGGGCGAGCGAGCGCTTGCGTCCCAGGTTGCGGTCGCGGAGGCGTTCCAGGTGCTCGGGACGGGTGTAGTCGGGGCCGTAGATGATCCGCAGGTACTCCCGGCCGCGCACCTTCAGGCCGGGTTGCGGACGGTGGCGGCCTCTCCCCGGGGTGAGGTTGGCCAGCGGCTTGACCACCATGCCCTCACCTGCGGCGGCGGTGAGTTCCTCCCACCAGGCGACGCCCTGGGCGCAGCTCTCGGGGTCGGTGGTGTCGACGATCAGTCGCCTGGTGGGACGGAAGAGCTCGGGGTCGGCTTCCACCAGGCGGTCGGCGAGGCCGAGGTGCCAGGCGTGGTCGCGCCCGGCGAACGATGCCCCCTGCGCGGCGAGGAACTGGAAGACCGCGAGCTGGACTCCTGCCAGCCCGTCCGTGGGCCAGATGTAGCGCTGCCAGGCCTGCTCGTAGGCCTGGGCATTGGCGAGGCGATCCACCGTCCGTTCGAGCAGATCCGCGACGTCGAGCCCGCGCGCCTGGGCGGCGCTGAGCGCCTCGACCGCCGGCGGGAGCGCCATGAGCGCCGCCGCCCCGACCGGTGCGTATGTCCCGCGCAGCAGGCCGCCGGACTTGGCCGACCAGGGCAGGAGTTCGGCGTCCAGCAGCAGCCAGCCGGTGTCGAGTTCGGTGTCGATGCCCGCCTTGGTGACCGCAACGCGGATCCGGTCGAGGAGTTGCTCGGTGAGCTCCGGTTCGAAGAACGAGCGTCCGGTGCGGGTGAACACCGAACCGCGACCGTGACGGGCGGGCGCTTCCGTCATTCCGGCGGCTCCCCTGTCGGCGCCTGTGACCGCGGTCCTCTCGCTGGGGTTCGCGACGGTTGTTCCCCCGCTGGGTTCCGGGGCCACGACGCTGTCGCCGAGATACACCACGGCCCGGGAGCCCATGTGCTTCTCTTCGCAGATCACCCGGTCGACACCCCATTCGGCGAAGGTGGCGAAGGCCTCGTCCGGGTGTTCGAGGTAGCCCTCGCGGCGGGAGGTGGCGACCGGCGACATGGTCGGCGGCAGGTACGGGATCAGCCGGGGGTGCAGTGCGAACCGGCTCATCACCTCCAGGGCGCCGGCGGCGTTCTCGGCGGTGATGGTCACGCGTCCCATCAGGCCGGTCTCGATCGAACGGCGTCCGATGACGTCGTCAAGGCGCAGTTCGTCCTCGGCCCGCTGGCCGGCTGGGCCGAACGGCTTGACCGGCTCGTAGTGCACGGCGAGAGCATCCACTCCCACGGTCTCCCGCTCGGGGTAGCGCAGCGCGGAGAGCTTGCCGCCGAAGACGCAGCCGGTGTCGAGGCAGATCGTGTTGTTGATCCACTCCAGGGTCGGCGTCGGGACATGGCCGTAGGCGACCAGCGCCCGGCCGCGGTACTCCTCCGCCCAGGGCAGCCGGATCGGCAGACCGTACTCGTCGGTCTCGCCGGTGGTGTCACCGTAGAGGGCGAATGAGCGGACCCGGCCGGAGGCCCGGCCGTGGTAGGCCTCCTTGAGCCCGGCGTGGGCCACGACGAGCCTGCCGTCGTCCAGCACCAGGTGGGAGATGAGCGCACGGCACCATTCGCGGACCTCGACCCGGAACTCCTCGGGCTGGTCGGCCAGTTCGGCCATGGTGCGTTCCAGGCCGTGACTGAGCTGGACTCTACGTCCGTCGAGGGCGCTGATCAGCTTGGCCTCGTGATTACCGGGGACGGCGAGTGCGTGACCCGCGTTCGTCATGCCCATGGCGAGCTTGAGAACGCCCACGGAGGAGGGACCGCGGTCGACCAGGTCCCCGACGAAGATCACCCGGCGGCCTTCGGGATGATGGGCGCCGGCGGGGTCGCCGGCCTGGTCGCGGGTGATCTGGTAGCCGAGCTTGGCGAGCAGGGCGAGCAGTTCGTCCAGGCAGCCGTGGACGTCGCCGACGATGTCGAAGGGGCCGTGCTGGTCGCGGTAGTCGCTGAACAGCCGGTCGCGGACGATCGTGGCCTCGTTGACCTCGTCGACCGAGTGGAGGACGTGTACCGTCCGGAAGCCCTCGCGTCCCAGCCCTTTGACGGACTTGCGCAATTGCGAGGCCTGGCGCCGGATCGGCCCGTCCCCGAAGTCGCGATCGGGCCGGGCCCGGTTGCGCTGAACAGCGGTATCGGTCGGCACGTCGAGGACGATCGCCACCGGGAGCACGTCGTGCTCGCGGGCCAGGTTCACCAGCTTGACCCGCGACTCCCGCGAGACATTCGTGGCGTCCACTACGGTGAGTAGGCCACGGTCGAGCCGCTTGCCGGCGATGTAGTGCAGCACGTCGAAGGCGTCGCCGCTGGCCGCCTGGTCGTTCTCGTCCCCGCTGACCAGGGCACGGCAGTAGTCGGAACTGAGCACCTCGAAGGGCCGGAACGCCCCCTGCGCGAAAGTGGACTTGCCCGACCCGGAAACCCCGATCAGAACGACGAGGCTCAGCTGTGGGATGTGCAGCTCAGTCATCGCCGATCTCCTGGCCCATGCCGAAGGAGCCCGTCTCGGGTGTGGTCTCCACCTTCTGCCACAGAGGGGGTCTGGCCGACGTGCCTGTCGCCCGAGGGCCGTCGGTGACAGACGTTCGCGAATCCCCACTCCCCCTGTCGCGGGCGAAAAGGGCGAGTTGAGTGGGTGAGCCGAGGCCGGCGTCGATCTCGCCGACAGTTCGGAACTCGACGCGGTAGCCGTGGGTCGCCGCGACCTGTCTCGCCCACGCGGTGAACTCGGCGCGCGTCCACTCGAAGCGGTGGTCGGGGTGTCGCAGCTGACCGTCCGGCATCTTGAAGATGCGGTTGTACTCCCGGTTCGGGGTGGTCATGATCACGTGCTGCGGCCGGGCGGCGCCGAAGACGCTGTTCTCCAGGGAGGCGATCCGGTCGGGTTCGAGGTGCTCGATCACCTCGATCAGCAGGATCGCGTCGAAACCGGCCAGGGCATCGTCGCGGTAGGTCACCGACGACTGCCGCAGGGTCAGCTTGGCGCGCTGGTGGTCCGAGCGCCGGTCGAGATTGAGCCGTCGCTCGGCATACTCCAGGACGCGCGGCGAGACGTCGACGCCCATCACCTCGGTGATCGTCGGATCCTCGAGCAGGGCGCGCAGGTAGTAGCCCTCGCCGCACCCCAGATCGACCACCCGGTGCGCGCCGATCTCATGGACGATGCCCATGACGGTGTTGAGCCGATGCACCTTGAGTGGGGTCTGAGAATCGTCCGTCTCCCCTTCGCCATGCTGTGGCTGAGCCTGTGCGGCCTCGGCCGCAGCCCGCGGGTGACGGGTGAGCCGGCTCGCCGTGTCCTCCACCTCACCGGCCTCACCCACCTCACCGGGCTGTGGCGGATGATCCGGCACCGGATCGTCGGCCACCCCCTGTTCGTCGGGGTCGAGGGTGTCGTCGGGCTCCAGATCGTCCAGCGCATTGAGCCGGGCGGTCGCGTCCTCGACGAAGGCGCGGCGCGCCATCAGGTAGCGGCGGACGATCAGTTCCCGCTCGGGGTGGTCCTCCAGCCAGCCCGAGCCGCGGCGCATCAGCTTGTCCACCTCGTCGGGGCTGACCCAGTAATGCTTGGCGTTGTCGAGCACCGGCAGCAGGATGTACAGCTGTGACAACGCGTCCGCCAGCCGCACGGTGCCGGTGAGCGTCACGTCGAGGTAGGGTGCCGGCCCCCAGCCGCCGTCTGGCCCATAGGGAACCTCGCTCGCCTGCACCCGCCACCCCAGCGGCTCGAACAACCGGCGCACCAGCCCGTCCCCGGCCGCGCCGGACTTCCCGCGCGCGGGGACTGCGGGGATCCGCAACTCCAGCGGCAGGCGGGACGCCGCCTGCTCGGGGTGGGAGTCGCTGCGTCCGTTCAGGGCGGTGTTGAACACTCGTCCGAGCGCGACCGCCAGCATGGACGATGCCGCGTACGGCCGGTCGGTGACGTAGTCGGTGAGTGAGAGCCCGTCTCGCTGCTTCAGCCGGCGCTTCACCATGCCGATCGGATCGACCTCCAGCAGCAGCGCGGCCGTCGTCCGATCATCGGAGGACTCGCTGTAGAACACCGTGGCCCTGCCTACGGGCAACTCGAACGACTGGACGCGCTCGGGATGCTTGTGCAGCAGATGCCCGAGCACCCCGGCCTGTGGCCCGGTCAACGTGACGGTGAGCAGCATCCAGCCATTGTCGCAGCAGCCCGAGGGGAAAGAGGTCGAGCGCAGGCCAGCGGTGCCCGCCGGCCACCGGCTGCTAGCATTCTTTCGCCGCGACAGCGGCCGTGCGCCAACGGGCGCACATTCCTGTCTCTCCCCGTGGCAATCCGCGGGTGACCTGCGATGCGGAAGCGAGGTGAGGTGTCCGATGAGCAACGACGACGGCTGCAGTCCCAGACCGGATACCACCCTCGCTCGGCAAGGCCGTTCGCGTCTGTCCTGACCGGTCCGAACGCGGACAGCGCGCTGAATGCGCGGGTGGGTGTCCTCCCCGCACGCCGATCGCTCACGCAGCTGATGGGCGTGGCCAGTCCCGCGTACGCCCAGAGAGGCCAGGATCATGACCCCACCACAGACTCGCGACATCTCCACACTGCTCGAACGCATCACCACACCGCTGGCTGAGAACGACCTGGCCGGCGTTGCCGGCGCCGTCGGCTCGGCCGCCACCGATCAGCTCGTCTCCACCCTCGAACGACTCAACCCGCAGCAACGCGCCATCGCCTATCGGCTGCTGCCCAAGGACCGGGCGCTCGAGGTGTTCGAGGATCTCACCCCGAGCCTGCAGGGCGACCTCATCCAGGCGCTGCGCGACGCGGAGGTCGCCACCATCTTCGCCGGCCTGGATCCCGACGACCGGGTCTGGCTCGTCGACGAGTTGCCGGCTTCGCTCGCCGCGCGTCTGTTGCGTGGCCTTCCGGACCGGGAGCGACAGCTCACCGCAGAGGTGATCGGCTATCCCCAGGCCTCGATCGGGCGGCGGATGAGCCCGGAGTATGTCTCCACCCGCGCCGACCAGACTGCCGGGGAGGCGCTGGACCGGGTCCGGGCCAGGCTGGACGACGCCGAGACGGTCTACACCCTCCCGGTGCTCGAGGACAGCCGACGCGTCCTCGGCGTGGTGGGTCTGCGAGACCTGCTGGGCACCGATCCATCGACTCCGGTGGGTAAGTTGATGCGCGACGCCCAGACCTCCACCGCAACGGACGATGCCGAGGTGGCGGCTCGCCGGTGCGCTGACCAGGGACTGCTCGCGCTGCCGATCGTCGACAGCGAATCCCGCCTGGTCGGCATCCTCACCATCGATGACGCGGTGCGCATCCTGGAGCGTGAGGAGAGCGAGGACGCCGCGCGCCAGGGCGGTGTGGAGCCGCTGCGTCGCCCCTACCTCGCCACCCCGATCTTCAGTATCGTGCGCTCCCGGGTGGTGTGGCTCCTTGTGCTCGCGATCGGCGCCACGCTCACCGTCCAGGTGCTCTCGGTGTTCGAGGCCACCCTGGCGGAGGTCACCGTGCTCGCGCTGTTCGTCCCGCTGCTGATCGGGACCGGCGGCAACACCGGCAACCAGGCAGCGACCACCGTGACCCGAGCGCTCGCGCTGAACGACGTCCAGGCCCGCGACATCCTGCGGGTCCTCAGCCGTGAACTGCGGGTGGGACTCTCCCTGGGCACCCTGCTGGGCACGGCGGGGTTCGGCATCACCGCCCTGGTCTACGACGCGCGCCTGGGACTGGTGGTTGGCTTGACGCTGGTCGCGGTGTGCACCATGGCGGCGACCGTGGGAGGGATCATGCCGCTGGTCGCCCGCACCATCCGCGTCGATCCCGCGGTGTTCTCCAACCCGTTCATCACCACCTTCGTCGATGCGACCGGGCTCGTCGTCTACTTCGTCATCGCCAGGGCCATCCTGCAGATCTGAGCGGTGGGCGGGACCGGGCAGGCCGACCCGGCCGACATCACGACCGGTGGCGCCCGGTCGCCTGGCGGTCGTGGCCGGCGGCCGGGATCGCGTCAATGAGGATGGGCGCGCGCGATCGCTCCCAGGCCCTCGCTCAGCACGTCGGCCTCATGCCAGATCGGTAGCCGCAGCTTGGTGCGCAACCCCCGGTACGACGAGAAGCTCGGGCCGGGCGCGAGCAGTACTCCGACCCGCTTGGCGGTCTCGGTGAGCGCTACGGCGTCCAGGTGGGTCTCCACCCACAACCCCGGTCCGCCATGAGGGCGCTCCCACCTCCAGTCGGGGAAGATCTCGTGCACGATGGCCTCGGTGGCCTCCAGCCAGCGGTTGAGACTGAGTTGCCGCTCCCGGCGGGCGACCGGGGCGCTGTCGAGCAGGTGGGCGGTGATCAACTGATTGAGCGGGGACGCCGCCAGATCGATCGGGCGCTTGCACTGCAGGATCGCCCGCAGATGCTTCTCCTGGCCGACCACCCAGCCGATCCGCAGTCCACCCCAGAAGAGCTTGGACGCCGTGCCGATGGTGACCAGCAATTCGGGATCCACCAGGCCGGCCAGTACCGGGGCGGGGGTGGCGCCCTCCAGCACCAGATCCCGCGAGACGGTGTCCTCGATGGTGAGGATGCCGTACTTGTTGATCACCTCGGCGAGTTCGCGGCGCGCCGCCGCCGCCATGCTGCGTCCCGTCGGGTTGTGGATGCTGGTCTGGCAGTACAGCACCTGGGCCTTCGGCCCGAGTTGCCGGACGAGATCCACGTCGATGCCGCCGTTCACCACCCGGATCCCCTCGACGGTGGCGCCGGTGGCGGCGAAGGCCTCCAGCCCACCGCGATAGCCGGGCTCCTCCACCAGGACGGTGACGCCGACTCCGGCGAAGGTGGAGGCCGCGAGCCAGACCGACTGCTGAGCGCCGCTGGTGACCAGGACGTCACCGGGCTGGGTGGTCAGTCCGTCCCTGGTGTAGTAGGCGGCGATCTGCCGCCGCAGGTTGGGCAGACCCATCGGGAAGTAACCGTCGGTGGGCAGGTACGGATCCAGGTCGGTCTTGCCCAGCGCGCCGATCGCGGTGGCCACCCCCGAGGAGGCCGGGAGCGCCCCGCTGGAGAGATCGATCCAGTCCGCCGAGTTGCTGGTGAACGCGAACATCCGCGCCCCCATCCGGCTCTGCCCGCGGGCCGAGATCGAGCGCACCCAGAATCCCGATCCCTGCCTGGCCGTGACGTATCCCTGCTGGAGCAGGAGGTCGTAGGCGCTGACCACGGTGCCGCGCGCGGTCCCCAGCGTCGCGGCGAGTTCCCGCTGCGAAGGAAGGCGGCTTCCGGCCGGCAGCAGGCCCGCATCCATCAGTTGCACCAGCGCGTCGGCCAAGGACTTGGCGAGCGTGTCGTGCGTCCTCGTCCACTGACCGAGCTGTCTGGTCAACTCCGCGACGTCGATCGATGAGACCTGCAAGTGAGCCACACCCCATTCCTAGCCGAGGGGCGTCACTGAACCATGGACCAGTATGCCAGAACTGGACCAGCGTGCCGCCGGAGGATGCGACTTAGCATCGAGACGCTTTCGAGGAGGATCCTCGATTGACCGGAACTCGATGGCGAGGTGACGATGGAGAGCGTTGTTGTGCTCATTCTCAATGGGCTCACTCAGGCTGCCATTCTCTTCGTTCTGGGCAGCGGACTGACGCTCGCCTTTGGGCTGATGCGCGTGGTGAATCTCGCTCACGGCGCCTTCTACATGCTGGGTGGCTACATCGGCTATTCCGTGATCACGGCCACCGGAAATTGGCTGCTGGCACTTCTGGTGGGATCGCTCTCCATCGCGGTGCTCGGCTTCGCCTTCGAGCGTCTGATGCTGAAGCGGGTGCGGGGAAGCGACCTTCCCGAGACCCTGCTGACCGTCGCGCTCGCGATGGTGATCGTGGATCTGTGCCTGGTGTTCTGGCCGCGCTCGCCGGTCACGCTCAACATCCCGCCGGCACTCAATCCGCCGGTCACGCTGCTGGGCGTCACCTACCCCGGCTTCCGGCTGATCCTGATGGCGTCGGCGGTCATCGTCGCCCTTGGGCTGTGGTTCCTGCTCTACCAGACGAAGCTCGGCGCCGCCGTGCGCGCCGGCGTCGATGACCGGGAGACCGTCCGGGCACTCGGTCTGAACATCGGGGTCATGTACACCGGGGTGTTCGTCCTCTCCGCCTTCCTGGGCGGCCTGGCCGGGGTGCTGGGCGGTTCCTACCTGCAGTTGAGCCCAGGTGGGGACACGACGATCCTGATGTATTCGCTGGTGGTGGTCATCGTAGGTGGCATGGGGAGCCTGCTGGGCGCCTTCCTCAGCGCCCTCATCCTGGGGCAGATCATCTCCTGGGGGCTGGCCTTCGCACCGCAGTACGCCTACTTCCTGATCTTCGTACCGATGGTCATCGTGCTCGCCCTGCGACCCCAGGGGCTGGTCGGAAGGAAGGTGGCCTAGGCGATGGCGACGGCCACGATGAACCCCCGCACCCGAGCCCTCGTGCTCGGCGGACTGCTGCTGGTGCTGGTCGTGTTTCCGCTGGTCGCGGACACCTACTGGGTGACGACGCTGATCCGTGTCTTCTACTTCAGCCTGCTCGCCACCTCGATCGGCTTCCTGATCGGCCAGGGCGGCATGACCAGCCTCGCCCAGACCGCCTTCTTCGGCATGACCGGCTACGTGATCGGGCTGATGGCCTTCGAACGGGGCTGGCCGATCGGCTGGACCCTGCTGTTCGCGCTGGCACTGGTCGCCGTCGTGGCATGCCTGTTCGGAATGGTGGCCATGCGGACGCACGGGATGGTGTTCCTGATGATCACGCTCGCGTTCGGGCAGATCTGCTGGGCGTTCGCGCAGCAGAACACCACCCTCCTCCACGGCTGGTCGGGAATCCGGGGGATCCGGCCGCCGGTGGTCTTCGGGATCGACTTCTCGGAGAGCTTCAACTTCTACTGGGTGGCGCTGGTCGTCTTCGTCGGAGCCATCCTCGTCCTCCACCAGATCGTGAACTCGTCCTTCGGGCTCGCCCTCAACGGCGTGCGCGAGAGCCCACGGCGGATGGCCGCGCTCGGGTACCCGGTGTACTGGATCCGGGTGGTCGCCTTCATCATCGCCGCTCTCTACGCCGGCATCGGCGGCATCATCGCCACCTATTCGATCGGCATCATCACCCCCACCTCGCTGGCCCTGAGCCGCACCATCTGGGTGCTGCTGATGGTGATCCTGGGCGGAGCGACCTATTTCTGGGGGCCGTTCGTCGGGGCGATGATCGCCATTTGGCTGGACGTTCTGATCAGCCAGCACACCGAACGCTACAACACGATTATCGGCGCGATTTTCGTATTGGTGGTTCTTTTCGCTCCGCAAGGGGTGCTGGGAGCCATTGACGCCTTGAAACGAAAGACAACAACAGAAGATTCACGGAAGTCGCGATGGCGCGCACTTCTGGGAGTGGGAACAAACCGAAAGGTGCAGTAATGTCCGATTATACGAAGAGAGCATTGGCGCTCTTGGTGGCGGGAGCCCTCGGGCTTTCCGCCTGCGCTAACCAGGCCCCCGGGACGTCGCAGACCCCCGGCGGCTCCGAGGGCACCTCCGACACGGTCAAGGTCGGCTTCATCAGCGCCTTCACCGGCGTGTTCTCGTCCTTCGGGAAGATGCAGCGCGAGGGCGCGGAACTCGCCCTGGACGAGGCCGGGTTCAAGGCCGGCGGCAAGCAGATCGAGGTGATCTACGAGGACGACCAGCTCGACAACGAGATCGCTGTCACCAAGGCGAAGAAGCTGGTCGAGCAGGATCAGGTGGACGTCCTCACCGGCCTGGTCTCCGGCGACGAGGGCCTGGCCGTCGGCGACTACATGAAGGACAAGGAGATCCCGGTCGTGGTCATGTACTCCGCCGCGGAGGACATGACGATGCGCTCCTTCTCGGAGAACATCGTCCGGCCCACCTGGACCGGTGCGCAGTCGATGGACGTCTTCGGCTACTGGTTGGCGAAGGAGAAGGGCTACAAGAAGATCTACCAGATCGGTGAGGACTACTCGTTCCCCTGGAACACCGGCGGCGGCTTCAAGCGCGGCTTCTGCCGTGGCGGCGGCACCGAGGTGAAGAGCGTGTGGTTCCCGCCGGGCACCACCTCGGACTTCTCCTCCCTGATCGCCTCGATCCCGCTCGACCAGGGCTACGACGCACTGTTCTACAACGGAGCCGGCGGCGACGCGGTCAACTTCATCAAGCAGTACGTCGAACTCGGCATGATCGGCAAGATGCCGCTGGTCGGCCAGCCCAACACCTTCGAGAAGCCCGACCTGGATTCCATGCCGGCCGACATCGCCGGTTCCCTCTCGCCGCAGCACACCGCCGACGACCTGTCGACGCCGGAATGGAACACGTTCGCCGACGCCTTCCGGGACAAGTACGGCTACGCACCGTCGGCAGCGGCGGAGTTCGCCTACTCGTCGATGAAGTTGATCCTGCGCAGCATCGACCAGACCAAGGGCAACGTGGAGGACAGCAAGGCGCTGATCGCCGCCATGACCTCCACCGACATCACCGACGACCCCCGCGGACCGGTCAAGCTCGACCCGAAGTGGCACTCGGCGACCCAGAACGTGTACATCCGCGAGGTCGCCAGGGACGACAGCGGCGCGTTGTACAACAAGGGATTGTGGACGGTGACCGAGGTCTCGCAGTTCGGCGTCTACGACCCCGACGTCTACATGGCGGCGCCCTCGGACTCGAACGCCAGCCCGTCGGATCAGTGCGCTGATCTGGGACCGCTGCTGACCGCCTCGACCGAGTATCAGTACCAGCCGTTCGGCGGCTGATCATCGACAGGGTTCTGTGCCGCTCCCCCCGCGGCACAGAACCCGCGGGGAGGAACCCATGGAACGAGACGACATCGCGCTCGATGTCGCGGGCGTCAGCAAGAGCTTCGGCGGCGTCCACGCCGTCGACGACGCCAGCCTGCGGGTACGGCGCGGCGAGCGCCACGCTCTGATCGGGCCGAACGGAGCCGGCAAGACGACGCTGTTCAATCTCGTCGCCGGTGAACTCCCGGTGGACGCCGGCAGCATCAGGCTGTTCGGGACGGACATCACGCGGCTCCCCGTCGAGCGGCGGGCACTGCTGGGGCTCGGGCGTACCTATCAGATCTCGCAGCTCTTCAACGGGCTCACGGTGGCCGACAACCTCGGTCTGGCCGCCGTGCGGGGCCGCCGCCGGGCTTTCCGGATCCTCTCCCCACGTTCCGCCGATCCCCAGCTGCGGGTGGACGTCGAGGAGGTCGCCCAGGTCGTCAGGCTGGGCGGCCAGCTCGACCGGATGGTCTCAGAACTCTCCCACGGCGAGCAGCGCCAACTCGAGATCGGCATGGTGCTCGCGATGCGTCCTGAGCTCATCATGCTCGACGAACCCGCAGCCGGGCTCTCCCCCGCGGAACGCGTCACCCTGCTGGAGATCATCGGATCGCTGCCCGAAGACCGGACGCTGATCCTGATCGAACACGACATGGATCTCGTCCTGCGGGTGGCCGAGCGGATCACCGTGCTCAACCGCGGTCATCAGATCGCCGAAGGCTCTCCTGCGGACATCCGCGCCAACTCCACCGTGCAGGACATCTACCTGGGGAGCTCGGCCCATCATGACTGACCTGCTGACCGTCCAGGACATCCACACCTACTACGGCACGAGCTACGTGCTGCAGGGCTGCTCGCTGACCGTCGGCGAGGGGTGCACCTGCGTCCTGGGCCGCAATGGCATGGGCAAGACCACCCTGATGCGCAGCATCATGGGCCTGACCCCGCCACGCTCAGGGTCGATCATGTTCGCCGGCGCCGATATCGCCGGAGCGCGTCCCGAGTCGATCGCCCGCCGCGGGATCGGCTATGTTCCGCAGGGCCGGCGGCTGTTCCCCAGCCTGAGCGTGCACGAACACCTGATCCTGTTCCACCGGCGCGGCACCGGATCAGCCACCCCCTGGACGCCGGAGCGGATCTACGAGCTGTTCCCGGAACTGGCCGGCCGGCGCAAGGTCTCCGGCACCCGGCTCAGCGGAGGCGAGCAGCAGATGCTCACGATGGCCCGCGCGCTGGTCACCAATCCGTCCCTGCTGATCCTGGACGAGCCTTCCGAGGGTTTGTCGCCGGTCGCCGTCGACCGGGTGGTCGAGGCGTGCACGAACCTGATCGGCGCCGGGATGAGTCTGCTGCTGGTCGAACAGAACATCAACGTCGCACAGCGGCTGGCCGATTCGGTGTGCGTCCTGGTGAGCGGCCGTTCGGTGCACCACTCGGACGCCGCCCCGTTCTTCGAGAACACGACTCTGCGCCAGGAACTGCTCGGCGTGTAGGGACAGGAGAAGACCGTGACTGACTCAGCGAACCCCGTCGGCCGGCGGAGGCCTACCGTCGCCCTGCTGGGGGCGTTCGACACCAAGGGCGTCGAGTTCCGGCACGTGCAGGGGCTGATCGAGCGGCGCGGCTTCGACGTCTTCGTCATCGACACCTCGGTGGTCGGTTCCGGGTACGAAGCTCCCGCGGTGAGCCCGTCCGAGGTCGCCCGGGCGGGCGGACGCGACCTGGCCGAGTTGATCCAGCTCCATGACCGCGGCGAGGCCGTCGCGGCCATGACCGGCGGCGCCGCCGTCGTGGCGAAGGAGCAATGGCAGGCCGGACGGTTCGACGCCATCCTCTCGCTGGGCGGCGGAGCCGGAACGGTGGTGGGCACCGCCGCGATGCGCGCGCTGCCCTTCGGCGTGCCCAAGGTGATGGTGTCGACCCTGGCTGGGGGCGACGTGGCGGCCTACGTGGGCGGCAGTGACATCGTGATGCTGCCCTCGGTGGTCGACATCTCGGGGATCAACCGGATCACTCGTGGCGTCTTCGCCGGCGCGGTCGGCGCGGTCTGCGGCATGCTGGAGGCACGCAGGCAGCTGGACGCCGAGGAGCCGCCCGCCGAGCGCCCACTGATCGCGGCGACCATGTTCGGGAACACCACGCGGGCGGTCGATCACGCTCGTCAGCTCCTGGAGGCCGAGGGCTTCGAGGTACTCGTCTTCCACGCGACCGGAACCGGCGGCGCAGCAATGGAGAACCTGATCCGGGCGGGTCAGTTCGAGGGTGTGCTCGACCTGACCACCACCGAGCTGGCCGACGAACTGTGTGGTGGCGTGCTGAGCGCCGGGCCGGAACGGCTCCGGGGCGCAGGGCTGACCGGCACCCCCCAGGTGGTCGCTCCGGGGTGCCTCGACATGGTCAATTTCTGGGCGATGGAGACCGTCCCGGAGAAGTACCGGGAACGCGCCCTCTACGCGTGGAACCCCAACGTCACCCTGATGCGGACCACCGTCGAGGAGAACCGCCGGTTGGCCGCCACCGTCGCCGCCCGCCTCAACGCGGCCACCGGCCCCACCGCGGTCTTCGTCCCCGGCGGCGGGTTCTCGGAACTCGATGTCACCGGCGGCGAATTCTGGCTGCCGGAGGCCGACGGTGCCTTCGTCGCCGAGCTCACGGCTGCCCTGCGTCCAGATATCCCGGTCACGATCCTGGACGTCGACGTGAACGCTCCCTCCTTCGCCGAGGCGATGGCGGCGGAACTGATCGCCATGGTGCGCGCGCAAAACCACGACCGACCCTGACGCGGTCGAACCAGACAACGGCAAGTAAAGAGAGAACAAGGAGTCCAATGATGGTCAGCAGCAGAGAAGAGATCGTCGAACGCCTTCGCGCGGAGGCGAAGGCCGGCCGGCCGATCGTGGGCGGCGGGGCGGGCACCGGCATCTCCGCGAAATGCGAGGAGGCCGGCGGCATCGACCTGATCGTTCTCTACAACAGCGGTCGCTACCGCATGGCAGGGCGCGTCTCGATCACCGGCCTGTTCGCCTACGGCGACGCCAACCAGATCGTCATGGAGATGGCTCAGGAGGTGCTGCCCGTCGTCGCGCACACGCCGGTTCTGGCGGGCGTCAACGCCACCGACCCGTTCCGGCTGATGCCGGTCTTCCTCCGCCAGGTGAAGGAGGCCGGGTTCTCCGGCGTGCAGAACTTCCCGACGGTCGGCCTGTTCGACGGCACCATGCGGGCCAACATGGAGGCGACCGGCCTCGGCTACGACAAGGAGGTCGCCATGATCCGGCTCGCCCACGAGATGGACCTGCTGACCACCCCGTACTGCTTCAACGAGGAGGAGGCCAAGGCGATGGCCGGGGCGGGCGCGGATCTGATCGTCGCGCACGTCGGTCTGACCACCGGCGGCACCATCGGCGCCGCGGTGGCGATGACCCTGGACGAGGCGATCGACATCACCCGCCGGATCGCGGACGCGGCACGCTCGGTACGGCCCGACATCCTGGTGATCTGCCATGGCGGCCCCTTCGATGAGCCGGAGACCGTGCAGGAGGCGCTGCGCCGGATGCCCGAGATCAACGGGTTCTACGGGGCGACCAGCATGGAGCGCCTGCCGGTGGAGCGCGGCATCACGGGCCAGGTGGAGGCCTTCGTCGCGATGCAGACCACTCCACTGCCCCAGTAGCGCAGTCCGCTCGGGGGTGGGCCTCCCGGGCGCCCACCCCCGAGCCTCGTCCTTCGCGCGCCGGCAGGGCATGGGCACAATCCCGGGTGTGCGCCCGGCCGATCGGTCAGTGGTCGCCGGCGGCAGGAATGGCTAGCGTGAAGGAGTGAGCTCCCACGACGTGGCCGCCCGGCCGGCCCTCATTCCGCGCCCCTCCCGAACTACCCTCCAGCCGGGGCGCCTGGCGGTGGAGTCCCTTCACCAGATCACGGTCGGAGACCCGGCTTCCCGCGGCGTGGCCGAACTGTTCCGGAGCGAACTGGAGCGCTGGACGGGTCTCCGGCTACCCCCGCCCGTCGCCGCCCCGGAAGCCCGGCCCGGCGCGGTGCACCTCCGGCTGGTGCGCGACGCTGCCGGGCCCGACGCCCTCCCAGAGCTCAGCGACGACCCGCACCGTCTGATCGTCTCGGCGGACGGGATCGAGGTGACGGCGGGCACCCTCAGCGGGCTGCACCGGGGACTGAGCTCCGTGATCCAGCTGCTGGCCACCGGCGACCCGGTCCCCGCCCTCGACGTGGCGGACCGCGCCGTCCACGTCTGGCGCGGGCTCTCGCTCGACGTCGCCCGCTTCTTCGTCGGTGTCGACGAGGTCCGGCGGATCATCGATCTGCTGTCGCTCTACAAGCTGAACGTGCTGCACCTGCATCTGACGGAGAACGAGGGGTGGCGGCTCCAGGTTCGCTCCTGGCCGCTGCTCACCGAGCAGAACCCGCCGGGCACGTACTACACCCAGGAGGAGTTCGCCGGCCTCGTCGCCTACGCCGCGGAGCGGTTCGTCACGATCGTCCCGGAGATCGATCTGCCCGGTCACGCGCTGTCCGTGATCCAGGCCTACCCCGAACTCGGCGCGACCCCGGCTCCCGGGTCGGTCTTCCCCGCAGCGAACCTGGACGTCGGCACCGAGATCGTCGAGCGCTTCGTCCGCGACGTGCTGGGAGAGGTCGCCGAACTCACCCCCGGCCCGTTCCTGCACATCGGAGGCGACGAGACCTTCGGCATGGACGATGCCGATCAGGCGGCCTTCGCCACGACGGCCCTGCGCCTCACCGGGGAACTGGGCAAGACCGCCGTCGGCTGGCAGGAGATGAGCCGAGGCGGCGTCCGGCCCCACCACGTCGTCCAGCACTGGATCGACTTCGCCGAGGATCCCGACGCCGGGCAGCCGGACGGCACCCAGGTCCCGGCCGAGGTGGTGCTGGCCCTGCGGGAGCACTTCGTCAAGGCACGCGGCGATCTGGACCGGATCGCTCGCTCGGGTGCGCGCGTGCTGCTCTCTCCCTGCGGCCGCACCTACCTCGACCGCCGCCATCTGGAGGAGTCGTCCGACCCCGGCCAGGCCGGCCTGCGCGAACGGGTCGGCTTCCCCACCTACCCGCGAACCGCGCTGCGCACCTACTACGACTGGAACCCGCAGGATCTGCTCGGGCCTGTCGTTCCCGAGCGGGTCGTCGGCATCGAGGCCGCCGTCTGGGGCGAGACGATCACCTCCTACGACGATCTGGAGATCCTGCTCCTGCCTCGGCTGGTCGCCGTTGCGGAAGTGGCCTGGAGCCCGCCCGAGACCCGCGACTGGGCCGACTTCCAGGCCCGGCTGGCGGCGCATCCCGGCCTGTGGGACCGTCAGGCGCTCACCTGGTTCCGCACAGCCGGCATCGACTGGCGCGCGTAGCCGCCGAAGGCCCCGTCAGCGATGAGCCGACGGTGGAACAGGGTCTCGCCGGTGAGTTCGGGGTGGAACGAGAGACCGGTGATCGCCCCCTGGCGGACGCCCACCACTGCCCCGTTCCGGTGGGCGAGGAACTCGACTTCCGGACCTGTTCCGACCACCGCCGGAGCGCGGATGAACGCCACCCGCGCCACGCCGTCCGAGGTGGGTAGGTCGACCTCGGCCGAGTCGGCCTGGGGGCCGAAGGCATTGCGCCGGACGGTGACGTCCAGGACTCCGAGCGACTGCTGACCCGGCGCCGGATCGAGCACCTGACGTGCCAGCAGGACCAACCCGGCGCAGGTGCCCAGCGTGGGCAGGCCGCCGGCGATGGCGTTCCGGAGCGGTTCGAACAGGTCGAACAGCCGCAGCAGCCGGCTGATGGTGGAGGACTCCCCGCCGGGCAGCACCAGACCGTCGAGACGCGGCCCGTCCGGCCCGGTCAGACCAGACGGGCCGCGCACCAGTGCCACTCGGACGTCCAGGCCCTCCAGCAGCCGGACATGCTCCCGCACTCCGCCCTGCAGCGCGAGCACCCCGATCGTGAGCGATGTCATCGGCCGCCACCCCCGGACCGGGGGGACGGTTCCTGCGGTCCCGGCCGCAGCGGACGCTCACCGGGTCGGCTGGGTCCGGCACCGGCAAGCGGTGACGCCGGGAACCGCCCCCGCCGTCCTGGAACCGGAACCGTCCCCATGTCTCAAGCCTCACCAGCCCCGCTCGGCAAGGCGGTGCGGGGCGGGCAGATCGGCCACGTTGATCCCGACCATCGCCTCCCCCAGCCCGCGGGAGGCAGCGGCGATGGCGGCCGCGTCGTCGTAGGCGGCCGTGGCCTTCACGATCGCGGCGGCCCGGGCGGCCGGATCGCCGGACTTGAAGATGCCCGAACCGACGAACACCCCGTCCGCGCCCAGTTGCATCATCAAGGCCGCGTCGGCGGGCGTCGCCACTCCGCCGGCGGTGAACAGCACCACCGGGAGGGCGCCGGCCTCGGCCACCTCTCGGACGATCTCGTAGGGCGCCTGCAGTTCCTTGGCGGCGACGTACAACTCGTCCGGGTTGGACCGGTAGGTCGCCGCGAGCACCGCGATCTCATGCCGGATGGTCCGGATGTGCTTGGTGGCCTCCGAGACGTCGCCGGTCCCTGCCTCTCCCTTGGAGCGGATCATGGCCGCGCCCTCGGCGATCCGGCGCAACGCCTCGCCCAGATTGGTCGCGCCACAGACGAAGGGGACGGTGAAGGCGTGCTTGTTGATGTGATGGGCGTAGTCGGCCGGGGAGAGCACCTCCGACTCGTCGATGTAGTCGACCTTCAGGTGCTGCAGCACCTGGGCCTCGACGAAGTGCCCGATCCGGGCCTTGGCCATCACCGGGATCGACACGGTCTCGATGATCGCGGCGATCAGGTCGGGGTCGCTCATCCGGGCCACGCCGCCCTGGGCGCGGATGTCGGCCGGGACGCGCTCCAGCGCCATCACCGCCACCGCACCGGCGTCCTCGGCGATCCGCGCCTGTTCGGGGGTGACGACGTCCATGATGACGCCGCCCTTCAGCATGTCGGCCAAGCCCCGCTTGACCAGGGAGGAGCCAGTGATCTCAGTCATGGATTCCATGGTGCGGGCGTTACTGGTTCAGTTCCAGTGCCAGAATAAGGCGTTATTGAATGGTCCAGTATTCTGGAGCGATGCGCACCGCGCCCGAGATCACGCTGCCGCTGAAGTTGAGCGGCGAAGGCTCGCTGCCGGCCCAGCTCACGGCCGAGCTCCGGCGCCTGATCGGTCACACCGTGCTGGCTCCCGGCGAAGCGCTGCCGTCCACCCGGGCACTGGCCGCCCACCTGGGCATCTCGCGCGGGACGGTGGTGGCCGCCTATGACCAGCTGCTCGCCGAGGGCTACCTCAGCGCGTCGGCCGGCCGCTCGACCGTGGTCAATCCACAGCTGCGGGCGATGCCGCCGCGTCCGCCTCGCCAGCTGGGCACCGAGCCGACCGAGACAGGTTCCGCTCTCGACCTGCGGCCCGGAAGGCCCTCCACTACAGATGTAGTGGGTCCGGCGTGGAAGGCTGCCTGGCGCCAGGCATCCCTCCGGCCGGACGCCACGATCCCGCCGCTGGGCCTACCGGAGCTACGAGGAGCGTGGACGGACCACCTGCGCCGGACCCGCGCCGTGGTCCGCGACCCGCATCAGCTGGCGGTCACCGGCGGCGGCCGGGAAGGGTTGGCGCTGTTGCTCCTGGCCCTGTCCCGATCCGGAGCCCTCCGGGTGGGGGTCGAGGAACCCGGCTATCCCTCCCTGCGACGGGTTCCGGCGCGCTTCGGTGCGGCCGTCCAGCCGGTTGCGGTGGACGAGCACGGGCTGCGGGTATCCGACCTGCCCACCGGCACGGAGGCTCCCGACCTGCTGGTCGTGACCCCGAGCCATCAGTACCCGCTCGGCGGTTCGTTGCCGGTGGATCGGCGCCAGGCGCTGCTGGAATGGGCCCGCCGGTACCGAGTGGTGATCATCGAGGACGACTACGACTCGGAACTGCGCTACACCTCCCAGCCGCTGCCCGCACTGGCGGCACTGGACGACGCCGCCGACGGCCGGGTGGTGCTGCTGGGGACGCTCTCGCAGACACTCACCCCCGCACTGAGCATCGGCTATCTCGCACTGCCCGCCTGGCTGGTACCCGAGGTCACCGCCGCTCGCCGCGATCTCGGTGGACCGGTCGGACTGGTCGCCCAGCGCGCGATGGCGCAGTACCTGGCAGATGGTGCGCTACGGCTGCACACCCAACGGATGCGCAACCGCTACCGCCGCCGGCGCGGCCAGGTGGTCGCAGCGCTCGCCGATGTTCCGGGCCTGCGGGTCCAGCCGATGGATGGCGGTCTGCACGCCGTGGTGGAAAGCTCCCGGCCGGAGGCCGAGGTGGTGGCCCAGTTGGCCGCGTCCGGGGTGCGGGTGAGCCCGCTCTCGCAGTACTGGTCGGCCACCGACCGGACCGGCATCGTGTTCGGCTTCGGCGCTGTCACCGAGCCCGAACTCGCCCGGGCGCTGCAGCTGATCGCGCGGGCGATGCGTCAGCGCTGAGGCACCATCGGCACTGGCTGCCTTCTTCCTCGAAGCGCAGGTCTTCGCGCTGCCAGTAGCCACACCGGCGGGCCTGAGCAGCGATGCATCGGTTCTGGGCCGCGGACGTCACGACAGCCGCGGCCGATCCCCGGACAGGGCAGTGCCCCGCGGGCAGGGGGGCGGCACGCGGGGCACTGCTTGGATCGGGCGGCTCCGGGGGGACGAAACCGCCGATCAGTGCGGACGTCAGTTGTCGCGGAGCGCGTCGTTGACGCTGTCCTTGAGTTCCTCGCCGGCCTTCTTGGCCTTCGCCTTGGCCTGGTCGAGCTGACCCTCGGCTTCCAGCCGCTCGTCATCGGTCAGCTTGCCCCAGCCTTCCTTCACCTTGCCCTGAAGGTCCTCGGCGGCGTTACGGGCCTTGTCCTCGATACCCATGATGTCTTCCTCTCACTCGTGCACTCTCATTGATGTACCCCGTTGAAGGTCTCATCAATCCCCGGGCGGCAGATTTCAGCTCCCGGTCCTGCCCAGGTACCTCCTGGGATCGCTCAGCAGGGCGTCACGGCAGCCGGACGAGCAGAAGTAATACAGCTGCGCGTCGTCGGTGGCGGTGAAGGCGATGTTCAGCGGATCCAACGCCTTACCGCACACCGCACACTCGATCTGCCTGGTCATGACCGCTCCCTGCCTGCTGGAGCCTCCTCGTACCCCGCCGGTCGAGCGCCGAAACCCGGATCGCCTGGCGAACGCCGCAAACCTGGGCTCTCCTGGTGCGCGACTCTCATGGCGGTGCGCCGGCTGACGGTTCAACCGACGCACCTCCGGGAGAGTCGCGGGCCCACGTGCCCTACCCGGTGATCCCTGTGTACCCGGCCGGGAGGGACGCTATTCATCCGTCAGCGGATCTACCAGGGAAGATCAGGCACGCTCCGGCTCGGCACCGGTCTCGATCACCCGGGAGGCGAGTTCGCGCAGCTTGAGGTTGCGTTGCTGACTGGCGCGGCGCAGCCGCTCGAATGCCTGCCCCGGCAGCAGCCGGTGCCGTTCCACCAGGATCCCTGTGGCCTGCCCGATCAGCCGGTGACTCTCCACCGCATGCTGCAGATTCGCCTCCCGGTCGGCCGCCTCCTGAACGGTCAGGACGCGGAGCAGGGCGGCGGCGAAGGCGGCAGCCAGCAGATCCGCGGCGATCATCTCGTCCACGCCGATCCGGCGCGGTCGCGGGAATTGGATCCATGCCCGGGAGTCGACGTCCGGGGTGGGCGGCACCAGCAGAATGCCCGGCCGCAGGCTGGTGGTGTCGGGGTTCGGTTCGCCGTTCAGCCCAGCCAGCACCGCTGCCGGCAATTGGTCGAGAGTGCCGGTATCGGCGGCGCTGAACCACCGGTGGTCGACGCCGTCGACCAGTCGGATGGTGCACTCCCCGTCGAACAGCAGCGCGAAGCCGTGCTCGGCGATGGCGATAAGGTCGGCGAGATCCTCGACGGCTCCCAGGCCCTTGCTCACCTCGGCCGCCGCGGCCCTGCGTTCCCGGGCCTCGTGGGCGCGGGTGATGTCGCGCATCGTCCGCAGGTGGGTGGTGCCGATCGCCTGATGGTGGACGGTCGCTCCGCCCGACAGCACCCAGATCGGCCGGCGGTCCCGCCGGTAGACCCGCAGTTCCCGCTCCACCGCATCGCCGTCCAGGATGCTCTGGTAGGCGGCCTGGATCTGGGCCAGCGCTTCGGCGTCCTCGGCCTCGGTGGGCCACCACGGATACGGCGGACGGAACGGGCCGTCCTCCAGCCGGTAGCCCAGCAGGTCACTGAACGCCTGGTTCATCTCCAGCACCAGGCCGCTGGAATCGAAGATGACCAATCCATCCCGGATCGATCGGATGACCGCCTGCCGCCAGGCGGCATCCACCGAGTCGGCATGGTCTTGCGCGGTGATCAGGGTGGCGGCAAGGTCGGCCATGCCGGTGCCCTCGGCGACCGGGTCCATCGTGAGACCCCCTGGTTCGACGCGAAAGCCTGACACCGCTTCGGTTGCTGGATCCAAGGACATGGGGACCCCCTCGTGGTGCCCGAGGGTCCGAAGGTTCGGATGTGCACCGGATCAGGTCGAAATCACGGCGAGATCGACACCGAGGACGTTAGCAGTGAACCGCCCTCCGCGGGAGATCCTCGAGGAACTGCCGAAGGCGGCGAGCTGGGGTTTCTATCATTCCGGCGCCCGGGCGGAGTCTCGGCGCTATCCCAGCCTCAGGAATGGAGGTTGGAGCCGGCGGGTGTCGATGCTTCCCGCGGGTGGTGACGGCGCTGCCCGTCCCGGGTACCTTGACGCCATGACGAAGGCCGAGACGATCGAGATCGAGGTCGGGCCGAGGGCGGTCCGGTTGAGCAGTCCGGATCGGGTCTACTTCCCCGCCCACGGCTGGACGAAGCTCGATCTGGTCAATTACTACCTCGCGGTGGGCGAGGGCATCGTGCGGGCCTTGCGCGAGCGCCCCTGCATGCTGCACCGGTTCCCCAAGGGGCTGACCGGCGAGAAGGTGCATCAGAAGCGATTGCCGGCCGGCGCGCCGCCCTGGGTGGAGACCGTCCAGCTCTACTTCCCGCGGTACGGACGCACGGCGGACGAATTGTGCGTGACCGAGCTGGGCGCGGTGATCTGGGCGGTGCAGATGGCCACCGTGGAATTCCATCCCTGGAACTCGCGGCGGGCGGACGTCGAACATCCGGACGAGTGGCGGATCGACCTCGATCCGATGCCGGAGGCCGACTTCGAGCGGGTGCGGCGGGTGGCGGCGGTCGCGAAAGGGCTGCTGGACGAACTGGGGATCGTCGGCTACCCGAAGACGTCGGGTGGCAAGGGGTTGCACATCTACGTCCGGATCGTCCCCGAATGGAGCTTCGGGGAGGTGCGCCGAGCGGCCCTCGCCTTCGCCAGGGAAGTCGAGCGGCGCGCACCGGACGACGTGACCACCACCTGGTGGCGCCAGGAGCGCGACCCCCGGCACGTCTTCATCGACTACAACCAGAACGCCCGCGACCACACCATCGCCAGCGCCTGGTCGGTCCGCGGGGTGCCGGACGGGACGGTCTCCACCCCCTTCGAATGGCCGGAGTTGGAGGCGATCGACCCACGCGCACTGACCCTGGCCACCGTCCCGGCCCGGTTCGCCCGCTCGGGTGACCCGCACGCGTCGATCGACGACGTCGCCCACCGGCTCGACACCCTGCTGGAATGGGCCGACCGGGACGGCCTCCCCGAGTAGGGCGGTACGTTCGCCCGATCCCATGGTCGCCGCGTTCCGGATCCACCGACGGGTCGTCGTCGCGAGGCCCAACGAGCCCGGATCGAGACGAATCCAGCCAGCTTGACCGAGGATCCCGACGAGCAAGCGAGGAACAGCCAGCGCCCGGGGGTCGCGTTGCAGGCGGAGACCGGTGGATTCGGAGTTAGGCTCATGGCATGAGTCGCAGCGCCCTCGTCCTGGTCACCAACCCCGGTGACGCCGCCATCGCCAGCTACCGGCTGACCGGAGAGAGCCTTGAGCCGCTCGCTGTCTCCGGAGGACTGCCCGGCACCGGCACCTTCGCCATCGACGAGCAGCGCGATCTGGTCTACGCGGGTGTGAAGGGCGAGCCCGCCGGCATCCAGACTCTGGGGCTCGATCGGGCGTCCGGCGTCCTCACCCCGTTGAGCCGGACCGATGTCGAGGCGTCCATGGCCTATCTCGTCCTCGCCAAGAGCGGGCGGCTGCTGCTGGGCGCCTCCTATGGCGGCGATCACGGCGCGGTCTGGCCGGTGGACGAGACCGGACGCCTGGGCGAGCCGGTGGCGCGGGTCGAGTTCTCCCGCGCGCACTCCGTGGTGGTGACCGCTGAGCACGCCTACTTCGCGGCGCTGGGCGACGACCTGATCGCCCAGTACGCGTTGGCGGACGACGGCACCCTCACTCCGCTCGACCCGCCCACGGTCGCTGCGCCGGCAGGCTCGGGTCCGCGTCACCTCGTCCTGTCTTCCGACGGCAGCAACGTCTACCTGCTCACCGAGTTCTCCGGCGAGGCGATCCGATTCGCACGCGACCCGGGCTCCGGCGTCCTCACCCCTTCGGAGTCAGTCCCCGGCCACGACACGTCGCGCGGCCTCGGCCATAGCGTGCTCGGCGCCAACCCGCTGGAGCGTCACTACATCTGGGGCGCCGATCTGCACCTCACCCCCGACGGCCGCCGGCTGCTGTGCTCGGAGCGGACCGAATCCACCCTGACCACCATCGACGTCTCCGCGGGCGGACGCCTGCTGGATCAACTGGCCGTCACCGCCACCGAGCAGCAACCGCGCGGCTTCGCGCTCTCACCCGACGGCGGTCTCGTCCTGGCCGTGGGCGAGAAGTCGACCCACGTGGCGCTCTCCCGCCTCGAGGCGGACGGCTCGCTCACCCTGCTCAGCCGCACCCCGACCGGCTCCGGCGCCAACTGGGTGCGCGCTATCCCGCTCACCCACGACTGATCGATCCCGTCCACCCGTCATCCCGGCGCAGGCCGGGATCTCGCTCGTTCCGGCCCCCCGTCACCCCAAGCGCGGGCGGGATCTCGCGGACATGGGAGACCTCGGGAATCGGGCGGTGAGCCGTTCCGATCGACGAAACGGCCCACGTGCCGCCGGCGGTCTCGACACGCTCGAGCCCGGCCTGGGAATGCAGAAGGACCCGGCCGAAGCCGGGCCCCTCTGGGATAAGTCAGCTGATGACGGTGATGTTCGCCGCCTGCAGGCCGCGCTGGCCCTGCTGGACGTCGAAGGACACACGGTCGCCCTCGTTCAGCGAACGGAAGCCGTTGGCGTTGATCGCGGTGTAGTGGGCGAACACGTCGGCCGAGCCATCCTCCGGGGCGATGAAGCCGAAGCCCTTGTCGCCGTTGAACCACTTGACGGTACCGGTAGCCATAATTTTCTCCTCTTGTCAGGGAACCGGAGCATCCGCGGTTGCGGCGCTCGAGTGATGCAGCTGAAACGAACGCTTTCAGAACGACACCCACACTGGTTACCCAGTGGCTCAACCGAACAAGCAAACGAAGTCAAACAACAACCCGAACAGCGTAGCAGTTCACCTCACCGACCACGACCCCCCTTCCTGGCCCGCTGCGGCACACTGAGCCTCATGCCCCTGGACGAGCGCTCCTGGCCGACGACCGCCGAAGCCCTGATGCGATCTCGCTTCGAGGCGTTCCGCGCCGGAGACGATGCCCCCCTCTCGGCAACTGACCCCGCGGACGCAGCCCAACTGAGCACAGCGACCTGAAGGGTCGAGGTGACTGACCGGTAGACTTGTTCCTCGGTGCGCCGGGAAGTCTGGTCGGCAGGGTTGGGCCCGTTCGGGCCTGGTCTTCGCCTATCAGGAGAGCATCAGTTGACCGCAGCATCGCCCGTCCGATCATTGAAGGATCGCCTCAACCACTTCATCACCAAGGAGAGCACTGGCGGGATCCTGCTGCTGGTTGCCGCGGGACTCGCGCTGATCCTGGCCAATTCGCCGTTGCAGGGGTTGTACGCCGACCTGTCCGGCTTCCGTATCGGGCCGGCCGTCCTGCATCTGGATCTTCCGTTGTCTGCCTGGGCCGCGGACGGCCTGCTGGCGGTGTTCTTCTTCGTTGTCGGCGTCGAACTCAAGCACGAACTGTTTGCCGGCGGTCTTCGCCAACCCAAGGAAGCTGCTGTTCCGGTGGTCGCCGCGGTCGGCGGCATGGTCGTCCCGGCAACACTCTTCGTCGTCCTGCTGTTCTGGCTGGGCGACCCCGCAGCCCTGCACGGCTGGGCGATCCCAACCGCGACCGACATCGCCTTCGCCCTGGCCGTGCTGGCCATTTTCGGACGCGGCCTGCCCCGCGCCCTACGGGCCTTCCTACTCACTCTGGCCGTAGTGGACGATCTGCTGGCGATCATCGTGATCGCCGCCTTCTACACCGCATCCATCCATCCGCTGTCGCTGTTCGCATCGCTGGCCGCGGTGGCGCTGTTCGGACTGCTGGTCCGGCTGCACGCCCCGCGCTGGTGGCTCCTGGTCCCGGTCGGCATGGTGGCGTGGGCATTCATGCACGCCTCGGGCGTCCACGCCACGATCGCCGGAGTGGCGCTGGGTTTCACCGTCCCGGCGTTCGCGGTCCACGACGAGGCACACCCACGCACTCGTCAGTTCGACGATGCCGTGCGCCCGTTCTCGGCGGGGCTGGCGCTGCCGGTCTTCGCCTTCTTCGCCGCCGGGGTGACCGTGGTCGGCGGTGCCGGTTCCATGTTCGGCCAGCCGGTGCTGTACGCCGTGCTGATCGGTCTGGTTGCCGGCAAGCTGCTCGGCGTCCTCGGAACGACGGCGCTGGTCACCCGGTTCACCTCCTTCCGGCTGCCGGATTCGATCGGCTTGCGCGATCTGCTACCGATCGGCCTGTTGTGCGGCATCGGGTTCACCGTCTCGCTGCTGATCTCCGAGTTGTCCTACCCCGACGGCGGACACACCGGCGCCGCGAAGATGGGCATCCTCGTCGGCAGTTTCCTGGCCGCGATCCTGGGTGGCGCGCTGTTGCGCTGGGACGCCCGCACCGCCCGCACCGCGGACATGAACCAGGACGACATCCCCGATACCAGCACCGGGATGATCGGCGACGACGACTAGGTCGTCGTCGCTGCCGGCTGAGCCAGTCGGCCCGCCCCGAAGAACGCTTCTGCCCACTACCGCAGGGACATCAGCAGTTGGTTGCCGTGGTTGGGGCGGCCCTTCAGCAGCAGGGCCTCCACCTCTTCGTCGGAGAGCGACGAGTCCGTGCCACCGGCCACAGATCGGCGAATGAATTCGGTCTGCAGCAGCATCTCCAGCGAGAGGCTCTTCGAGAACGCCTCCATCACGTCCCCGCCGACGGCCAAGACGCCGTGGTTGGCGAGCAGGTAGACGTCGTACTCGTCGATGTACTGCGGCAGGTCTGCGATGATATCCGGGGTGCCGGGACGGCCGTACCTCAGCAGCGGCACCTTACCGAACAGCATCAGGAACTCCGGGCTGATCCGGTTCTCCACCGGCAGGTTCGCCTGAGCGAACGCGGTGGCGTACGGCGCGTGGGAGTGGATCACCGAGCTGATGTCCGGGCGCAATTCATAGCACAGGGTGTGCATTGGGATCTCGGAGGTCGGCGTCAGCTCGCCTTCCAGCACGTTGCCGGCCAGGTCGCAGGTCAGGATCTGTGCCTCGGTCAGCAGCTCCTTGCTGTGGCCGGACGGGGTGACGAATAGGCGATCCCCTCGGCGAACCGAAATATTCCCCTCGTAGGTGCCGACCAGTCCGCGGTCGCTCATCATGCGGCCAACCCGCACGATGTCACGCTTGATTTCGTAGTCTTTCATTCTCTCTTCTTCGTTGCTTTCTTCGGATGCAGTTGTGGCTTACAGAACAGATGAGGTGGGGCTCTTCGCTAGACGCTCTCTTCCTGCAGGATCGCCGGGTCGGTTTCAATGGCCGGCTTGCGGTAGGTCCGTCGCAGGTCCCAGATCATCAGGACGAAACCGAAGATCCAGTAGACACCGGCGAGGATCGGAAGGATCTGACCGGTGAAAATGAACGAGAACGCGTAGGAGAACACCGGCGCGTCCAGCGCCGAGCTGGAGACCATCGTCCCTGCTTCGATGAACCCGTTCTGAATCGCCAGATCCGAAATCATCGGGGCCAGCGCGGTGCCACACAGCAGGAAGACCGGCGAACCGATGCCGATCATCACGATGAGCATCCGCACCAGGTTGCCGTTGCAGACGTAGAACGCCGCCAGCGCCAGCGCCAGGTTCACGATGCCGGCGAACGGCAGCATCGAGTTCCAGGGCAGGATGATCGACCACAGCAGGGTGAACGGCACGGTCAGCATGACGGCAACCCAGATCTCGGCGTTGCCCAGCAGGATCGGCCCGTCCAGACCGATGATCACCTCGCGGTCACTCTTCACCCGGCTCTTCAGGAAGGTCGAGCAGGCATCCGAGATCGGCGCCAGCGCCTGCATGAACAGCTTGGTAGCCATCGGCAACAGGGTCATCGCGGCCGCGCACGTGACGCCCAGCACGATGGTGTCGGTGATCGGATAGCGGGCGAGAAGGCCGAACATGATGCCGAGCACGAAGCCCATCACATGGTTCTCGGCGAACAGTCCGATCTTCTGCCGCAACCAGCCGGCGTCGAAGCTCGCCCGGTTCAGCAGCGGAACGCGGCGCAACAGCATCTCGACCGGGTAGATCACGGCACCGAAGAGGAACAGGCTGTGGGGCGAGGTCACCCCGGGGATGCCGGTTTTCTCAACCACCCGGGGCTGGATCGCGTCTCCAACCACCAACTCGGCGGCCATCCGGACGGCGGCGATCGCGATGCCCAGCCATATGCTGCCAGTGATCGCCTCGATGACGATGACCTGGAAGATCTTCCCCCACACGTTCCACAGATCGACGTTGATTGTCTTGGTCTGCTTCGTCAGGAACATGACCAAGTTGACCGCCAACTGCACCGGGAAGAGCAGGAAGGCGTACTTCCAGGACCAGGTGATTGACGCCAGTGTCACCCAGCCGCCGTCGACGATACTGAACTCCTTGCCGACGAACTCGGTCATTCCCTCGGCAGCTGGGCCAATCGCTCCGGTCATGTAGCCGATGATCAGGCTCATCGCGGCCAGCGCGACGCCGAAGGTCAGCGCGGCCGAGAAAGCCTTGCGCAGGCTCATTCGGACGATGAGGCCCATCATGAGCATGAGGACGGGTAGCACGACCATCGAGCCGAGGCCATTGAGCAGGAAGTCGAAGATGTTACCGATGATGTCCATGGATGTTCCCTCTCACCTGTTCCAGCTCACGCCTGCGCGATCGCTACGAGCTTGTCGAGTTCTTCTTCCAGACCCACACCGGTCAGGAAGGCGACCCCGTTGATCACCGGAATGTCCACATCGATCTGGTCGGGGATTATGCAGATGTAGGCGTCCGCGGTACGCAGGTAGGTTTCGATCGACTTGATGTCCACCGCTTCGACGTGGGCCTCGATGCCGCGCGAATCCAGTAGGGACTGCACCTTGCTGGCGATGGTCTGAGATGTGGCGACGCCGTTGTTGCAGGCCACGATGAAACTCTTCACTACTTTCAACCCTTCTGGTGGTGTGTCTACGCTGACTTGCTGAACTGGCTCTCAAGCCCCTCGAGGAAGCCCATCGCCTCCTGCGGATCCGCGCAGAGCATCAGCTTCTCTGCAAGATCTCCCTGCAGCACGTTCTCGATCAGGGCCTGCAGCACCCGCACCTGATTGCTGTTGTCTTTGAAGCCGAGCAGGAACACCAGGCGGGCCGAGAGTCGTTTGTCGAGCGTCGCCATCTCGACGAAGGGGACGCCCGCCTCGGTCCGCACCACGGCGATGAACGCCTTCATGATGTGTTCCGGATCGGTGTGCGGCACCGCGATGTCGACCACGGGTCCGGGCAGGCCGGTCGGGAAGCGTGCCTCTCGGGCGAGGACCGAGGCCTCGAACTCCGCGGTGACCAGTCCCCGTGCGGACAGCTTCCGGGCCAGGTCGGTGAGCAGCTGCTCGGGCGACTCGGCAGCACGATTCAGGAAGACTAGATCCGCGCGGAACAGCGGATCCGCGGCGCCCACAGGCGGCGAACCGAACCTCGACGTTAGCAAAGATCGTCCCTCCATAGTGGCCTCGCATGGTTCCCGCAAGGGGTTCAGCATCGGCAGGCTGGTGAGCTTGCCGTAATGAACCACGCAGGCGTGCGAGGTGATAACGACTCTAGCACAGTGCTGAACATTCGTCCAGCACATATGTTCAGTCGGATGTCCCTGTCCGGTCCCGGTTGCGGAGCCGCGGGATGACTGGCCACCCGGAAGGTCACGGCCTCAGGTGAGCCGGTCCAGCACCTTTCGTGCGGTGACGGTGTCGGTCACCAGCGCGGTAACCAGGTGGCCGCGGGAGGCACCGATGATCGACTCAGCCTTGCCGGGGTCGGAGGCAACACCCAGCACGTAGGGGGTGTTGCGTAGCTGGTGGTGCGTGATGGCGAGCATCCCGGCGTCGCCCGGGGGGCGCAGGTCCTCGCCCTCGATCGTGAAGTAGCAGCCAGCCACGTCCCCGGCGGCGCCGGTGAGTTGCCGTGCCCACTGCAAGTGAGCGGGCAGGTAGGAGGCGGCCTCCGGTCGCATTCCCATGCCCACTACTGCGGCAGTCAGGTTGTCCCACAGTGCGAGCCGCTGACCGTAGTCGGGATCGTCGCGCAGCCGTCGGGCGAGATCGCCGGCGGGGGTCACCGGCGCCATGATGAAGACCACCTGGCCACCGGAGCGGACGGCGAACTCGCGCGCGATCTCGTTGGACTGGAAGCGTTGATCAATCTCGTCCATGCCGCCGACGATGGGCACGACCTTGACGCCCTCGAGCCCGAGACCCGAGGCCGCGTGCGCCAGGCGCAGCATCGCGCCGCCCCAGGACAGACCCAGCGTGTCGCCCGGGCCGAGCAGCAGCCCGGCAACCTCGGCGCGGGCCGCGAGCGCGATGGCCTCCTCCGGCGCGCGGTTCCTTGTGACATCCACCACGATGGCCCGCGACAGCCCCAGCGCGAGCTGCAACTCGTTGGTCAGGGAGTCACCGCCATCCGGCTTGGTGAGCACGATCTGAACGATCCCGGATTGACGCGCGTAGCTCAGCAGCCGAGATACCGTCGGTCGCGAAACACCGATCTTCGCGGCCACCTCGCTCTGCGACAGCCCGTCCTCGTAGTACATCCGAGCCGCCACATACGCATCCATCGGCGATGACGCGGTCCCTGACGAACGAGGATCCCCTTCATTCTCAAGCACGTTCGGATCGTATCGATGCGGGGGTGGGGGCGCCACAACCTGTCTGTTCTCGCAGCAAATCAGCGCTCCAAGTGACGACGCTCGAACTCCGGCCGGTTTTGCCGGTCGAAAACGATCGGTCCGGAATACGGCCACGACAACGTAGAACGGCGTGTTCCGCACCTGACCGTCGCGGACCTTCATCACGATCGCTTCCACGAATCACCGGATAGAAGGAGCAGTTTCCAGTGATCGTTGCGAATCCTGAACCGAAGAGATCGCGATGCCGAGTGGAGGACAGAACAGGGCTCCGGTTACGACGAAGCGTCGCTACTTCGAGTTGATCCGCCGGGGTGCCAATGGTGCGCAGGCGTCGATGCAGGTGGGAGTGTCGTTGAGTTGCGGCTCGAACTGGTTCATCGACGCTGGCTCGGTGACGTTCCTTGACGTGCCGATCAGCGGCCGCTATCTGTCCCAGAATGACCGACTGCTGTCTCGTCATCGGGAACAAGCAAGCGTGCCATGGCGATCATGGCTTCCCCCGAGACGCTGCCCATCGTACCCGGCCGGACGGCTGTTGCCACTCAGTACGATGCCGTCCACCTCACGCAACTCGCCTACGTCACAGCGGCATACACCCCGATCTCATTGCGACCCGGGCCTCTCACCGATCACCGGTTGGGGCCAGACCAGGCCCCGCTGGCTCACGGATCCACGACCAGCGAGTTGAAAACGCCCACTGACGGTCATGAGAACTGCTCGGCAGTGGTCATACGATCTAGTCGGGCGCGTCCAGGCACCGTGCCGAGTTCACGGGTTCACACGACCAGAAGCGGACGACGATCGAACGACCTCTCCGCGCGAGCCGCGGCCTTGGTGAGCCACGTCTCCAAGGCTGGGGCGTTGGCCCGCCGTCGGCCACTTGCTCGTGCAGCTCGACCGGAGCGACCGGCCAGGCTTGGTGGCCAACCTGGGTCTGAGTACGCGTTCCAGCGGGGGATGCACCTGGTGAGCAGGCCGCGGATCCGGTTCGACAGTCGGGTGGTTTCACCGGCCGGGTCGTCATCGAACCCGACCAGCACCCGCAGCTCCGCCAGCGCCTCCTCCCCGGCATCGACCCCGCGCAACGTGTGGGGCAGGGTTCGGGCCGCGTCGGCGATCACGTAGGCGTCACGGGCATCGGTCTTCGCGGTCCCTGGGTGGAGGTCAGCGATCCGGCGCATCGCGAGCCCGGGCAGGTTCGCCACTTCGATACCCAGCGAGCGGGCGACCGCGATCGGCAAGGCGCCGATCGTGTTCGGCTGGTCCACGATCACCAACACCCGCCCGCGAGCCTGGAGCTTGGCGAAGAACTCCTCGAGCCGTGCTGATCCTGCGGCAGGGGCGCGTCGAACAGACGCCTCCCAGCGGGTCGAGCGCGCAGGCGTGGTGGTCCTGCTTGCCGACGTCCAGCCCGCACCAGACCGCGCACGCGGGCAAGGCTTATTCACTCATCAATGGTCATCCTTCGAGTTCGAACGGTCACCGGATGAGCATCAGTCGCCGGCACCCACGTTACGAAGAGACCTACCCAAACACGGTGGCCCTGTCCCTATCAGCGGTCAACCCGACGCCACCAGGCCTGGCGACAACACCCCCGGATGATGACTTCGACAGGGGCTCAGAGCCATACCGGAGCCAGCGACGGTGACCCCACGATGGGGTCACCCGAAAGGTAACGGTGGAGCCCATTTCAACCGATGCTACTCTTCGCCGATCCGGAGATCCGGTTGCCCTCGGACGCCCCCAAACGGCCCAAGATCGAACTTCGCTGAGGAGCCCCTCCGGACCACTGGCCGGTTTTCACGAAGAAACGCTCCTCCCGCAGACCTACGGAAGGAGCGTTTCCCCTTGTCACAGCGGAGGCGGCGAGATTTGAACTCGCGATCGGGTTAACCCCGAAACCCGCTTAGCAGGCGGGCGCCATAGACCGGACTAGGCGACGCCTCCAAGTGCCCGGCCAGCCTACCGGGAGGGCGACGCGGCAGCAAAGCGCGGGATCGGCCACAACCTGGGGTTCAGGGTGGAGGGTACGACTCTCGTGGGTGTTTCGGGGTGGAGGGTAGACTCCACCTGCTCATCCGTGATAGGGGATTCATGCCTGCCGACCTGCCCACTCCTGGCGACGACAACGGGGCTACCCAGCCTCGACGCGCAGCCGGAGGCGAGGCGTCGGACGCCATCCCCTCGGCCCGCGCTCCGCGGCGGGCGCTCGCGCCCGAACCCAGCACCGGAGGCATGGGCCGCGCGGCTGGCTGGACGGTGCTCGGCACCATCCTGCCTGGGCTGGGTCTGTGGCGCTCGGGACGCAAGGTCGCCGGCTCCCTGGTGATGGCGGTCGTCCTGCTGCTGGTCGGCGGACTGGTGGGATTCGCGGTGACCCAGCGCCAGGCGCTGGTGTCCTTCGCCACCAACCCTCAGGTGCTGCGGGGCGCGTCCGTCGGATTGCTCATCCTGGCCGTCGCCTGGGTGATCGTGATCGGCGCCACCCATCTCGCGTTGCGTCCGGCGGGCGCCACCGCGGGGCAGCGAATTGCAGGCGCGGCTCTGGTCGGCGGGTTGTCCTTCGTGGTCGCCGCACCGCTCGCGCTGGGCGCCAACGTCGCCTATTCGGCCAGCAGCCTGGTCTCCACGGTGTTCGTCCCCACCGACGACAACCAGAGCGAGACGGTCCCGACGATCACCAACTCTGTCGACCCCTGGGCGGAGAAGGACCGGCTCAACATCCTGATCCTGGGCGGTGATTCCGGCACCGGCCGTAGCGAGAAGGTCGGCATGCGACCCGACACCGTGATCGTGGCCTCCATCGACACCAAGACCGGCGCGACAACGCTGTTCTCGATCCCACGGCAGACCGCCCAGATGCCTTTCCCTGAGGGCTCCAAGCTCGCCAAGATCTTCCCCAACGGGTGGTACGACGGGCGCGATCCGAAGAACCCCGACTACTGGCTGAACGCCATGTACCGGTTCGCCCCCAAGAGCGTGCCCAAGGGCACCCTCGGCAAGACCAAGTTCCTGGCCGAGGACATCATGAAGATCTCGGTCGGCGAGGCCCTCGGCCTCGACATCGACTACTTCGTGACCGTCAACATGGACGGCTTCAAGGACGTCATCAACGCACTGGGCGGCGTCACCCTGAACGTCAACTCGCCCATCCCGATCGGCGGCGACACCGACCGCAACATCCTGCCGAGTGACTGGATCGAGCCCGGCCCCGACCAGCACCTGACCGGACGCAAGGCACTGTGGTTCGCACGCGGACGCTGGGGCTACGACGACTACAGCCGGATGAGCCGGCAGCGTTGCGTGATCAACGCGGTCGCCCAGCAGGCGAATCCGCAGAACGTCCTGCTGAACTTCCAGAAGATCGCCGCGGCCGGGGAGAAGACGGTCAGCACGGATCTTCCGGACAGCATGGTCGCCCCGATGCTCGAGCTCGCCACCCGGGTGCAGGGGACGAAGTTCCGCAGCATCGTCTTCATCAATGGCAAGGATGGCTTCAGCACCCTCAGCCCCGACTGGGAGAAGGTTCAGAAGCAGGTGAAGTCGGCGCTGAAGGAGGCCAAGAAGGCCAACACCGAACCGGCGGCAACGTCCACGCCCACCACAACGTCCTCCTCAGAGTCTCCCTCCACCTCGGAGTCTCCCTCGGCGAAGCCGACCAAGTCGGCCAAGCCCAAGAGCGACGACCTCGAGGACGAGTGCGGGTACCACCCGACCGACAAGAAGCCGAAGGGCTACCCCGGCACCCGCGAGAACCCCAAGGGCTACCGACAGGGCCGCTGACCGCTCGCCGCAAGTCCGCGGTTGCGAGCTGTGTTTGGTGACCCAGTTCGCGACGCCTTGTTCTGAGTCGCCGATCCGGCCCAGGACAGCCGTCCGGTGACGGGTTCCCTCGCTCACACCGTCTCCAAGGACCGCCGATCCGCTCACCCAGGCGAGAAGTTGGCGCTAGTCGGTTTCAGGATCCGGCTGGCCGAGCGGGACGCTGCCGTAACCGCGGTGCGTATCCAGATGGCGGGCGATATCCGCGCCAAGGGCGTCAAGGTCGCCGGCACCGCCGCGGGGCATCGCGATCACGGTACGGCGGTCATCGCGACCGTAGAGCACGATCTGGCCGGTGGCCCGGGTGACGCGGACGACATCCGCCCACCCCCCGGCGCGGGCACCGAACGGGCCGATCACCCGGTAGCCGTCGTCGTCCAGGATGATCTCGACCTTCATCCGCTGCATGGCCATGACCGCCAGCGCAAGGATGCCGAACCCGACCACGATGAACACGATCCCGATCGCGCGCAGGATGTCGTGCCAGCCGAACAGCTCCGGCGCCATGAAGAAGCCCAGGCCCACCAAGGCCAGCACCGCCGCGACCCCGAAGGCGCGAACCGGCGGACGCGGCTTCATCAGATGGGTGCTCGCCACGTTGCCTCCCGTTCGGACTCGTTGGCGGCGAGGGTGGGATTCGAACCCACGGAGCTTTTACACTCGGCCGCTTTCAAGGCGGCTGCACTAGTCCACTATGCGACCTCGCCCGGTCCGCCCATCGTAGTGCCAAGGTTCACCCCCGCCGCGCACTGAGCCGGATCTACCTCGCTGAGGCTCTTCTTGCCGGTTTTCACCCAGGATCAGGCCGAATCGAGGTAGATCGGGCTCATGCCCGGGCACAGGTCCCTGGCGACCCTCGGCAGGAGTCGCACCTGCCGTGCCAAGCTGGTGGCATGCGCATTGTCGACGTCACCGCTCCGGGCGGACCTGAGAATCTGATCCTCGCTGAAGCACCCACCCCGGCCGCCGGGCCAGGGGAGCTCGTGATCGCGGTGACGGCCGCCGGCGTCAACCGTGCCGACCTGTTGCAGCGTCAGGGGTTCTATCCGCCGCCACCCGGCGTCAGCGAGGTGATCGGCCTGGAGGTATCCGGGCACATCCACGAGATCGGCGCGGAGGTCGAGGGCTGGACGGTGGGCGACCGGTGCGTGGCCCTGCTGGCCGGCGGCGGCTATGCCGAGTACGTGGCGGCTCCGGCCGGCCAGGTGGTCGTCCCACCGCCGGTGGTCGACCTGGTGAGTGCCGCGGGCGTGATCGAGGTGGCGGCGACGGTCGCGTCCAACTTCGAGCACGTCCACCTGGCCGCCGGTGAGACGGTGCTGATCCACGGCGGCGCCGGCGGCATCGGGACGTTCGCGATCCAGTACGCCAAGGCGCTCGGCGTGCGCGTGCTGACCACCGCCGGCTCGGCGGCCAAGCTGGAACTGTGTCTTTCCCTGGGGGCCGACGTCGCGATCGACTACCACGACGACTGGCTGGCCGCGGCGCGGGAGGCGACCGGCGGACGCGGGGCCGATGTGATCCTCGACGTGATGGGCGCCAAGTACCTCGAACCCAATGTTGAAGCCCTCGCGCCCGACGGCCGACTGGTGGTGATCGGCCTGCAGGGCGGACGCAAGGGCACCCTCGACCTGAATCGGCTGCTCGTCAAGCGCGCCACCGTGACCGCGACCAGCCTGCGCGGGCGTCCGGTCGAGCAGAAGGCCGAGATCGCCCGGCTGGTGGTCGAGCGGGTCTGGCCGCTGATCGCCTCCGGCCAGATCAGGCCGGCCCCCGAGAGCCGCTTCCCGCTCGACCAGGTCGCCGACGCCCACCGTCACCTCGCCTCCGGTGACAACACCGGCAAGGTGATTCTGGTCGTCTAGTCCCGAACGGATCTACCCCAGATGGCCGGCTCCAGGCGCGATCGGCACGGCAGGGATCTGTTCCGGCGCGACGAGGCGGCTCAGACCTCGTTCAGTCGCCCGGTGGCGACGTCGAAGACGAAGCCGCGGATCGCGTCGGAGTGGACGACGAAGGGACTGGCCTTGATCCGGGCGATCGACTGCCGCACGTCTTCGTCCAGATCGGTGAAGGACTCGGCGGCCCACTCGGGCTTGATGCCGGTCTCGTCCTGGATGGAGCGCTTGAACTCGTCGTCGGTGAAGGTGAGCATGCCGCAGTCGGTGTGGTGGATCAGGATGATCTCTTTGGTGCCGAGCAGTCGCTGGCTGATCGCCAGGGAGCGGATCTCGTCGTCGGTCACCACGCCGCCGGCATTGCGGATCACGTGGGCCTCACCGTCCCCGAGGCCGAGGATGGCGTAGACGTTCAGCCGGGCGTCCATGCACGCGACCACTGCGACCTGGCGGGAGGGCGGCAACGGGAGCGGACCGGAGAAGCTCTCGGCGTAGCGGGTGTTGTTGGACAGGTACTCGTCGGTGACCGACATGGTTCCTCCACGGGTGAGAAGGGACGCCGCAGCAGCGGCTGGGTTGGGATGAATCGCCGCGCTCAGGCGGCGTGAGCACAGCGGCCGAAACGGCTCACCGGATGCTCAGGACAGACAACAACAGCTGGCAACGCGGCGCGTGACCCCGCGCCCGGCCCTCGTCTGCATGGGCGGGAATCTACGTGAGCTTTCCGGTGTGTTCAGTGCTTCCCGTCAGGCAAGACGGCGGGACGATCCAGGCCCCGGCCAGGGGGACGGTTCCCGGTGGGTCCCGCCGACATCGGGCCGGGACGGGACGGGACCACCGGAACCGTCCCTGTCGACCACGCGACCACGGGAACCGTCCCTGTGGTCAGCTGCGCCACTGTGGTCAGCTGCGCCAGGTGCGCCAGAGGCGGGCGTACTCGCCCTCCTGGGCGAGGAGTTCGTGGTGGGAGCCGAACTCGGCGATCCGGCCGTCGATCACCACCGCGATCCGGTCGGCATCGTGGGCGGTGTGCAGCCGGTGCGCGATGGCGACCACCGCGCGTCCGTCCAGCAGGGTGGCCATCGAGCCCTCCAGGTGGCGGGCGGTGCGTGGGTCGATCAGCGACGTGGCCTCGTCCAGCACCAGGGTGTGCGGATCGGCCACCACCAGCCGGGCGAGCGCGATCTGCTGTGCCTGCGCCGGGGAGAGCCGGTGGCGGCCGTGGCCGAGCACCGTGTCGAGGCCCTGGGGCAGCTTCTCGACCCACTCCCAGGCGTCCACCGCCTCGAGAGCGGCGATCACCGCGGGATCGACCTCGTCGGGCCTCAACTGCACGTCGCGAGCCAGCACGATGTTGTCCCGCACCGTCCCGACGAAGACGTGGTGCTCCTGGGTGACCAACGCCACTTCGGTGCGCAGCACGTCGAGCGGCAGGCCCATCACGTCCACCCCGCCGATGTCGACCTCACCGGTCCGCGGACGGTTGATGCCGGCCAGCAGCCGTCCCAGGGTCGACTTGCCCGAACCGGACGGGCCGACCACCGCCAGCCGTTCGCCGGGCTGCAACTCCAGGTCGACCCCATGCAGCACGTCGGTGCCCTCGCGATAGGCGAAGCGCAGATCGTGCCCGGCCAGATCGGTGCCTTCCGGACGCGCCGGGCCCGGCGTGCGGTCGTCCGGCACCTCGGCGATCCCGAGCAGACGGGTGGTGCCGGCCATGCCGACCTGCAACCGGTCGAAGACCTGGATCAGGCGGTCCATCGGCTCGATCAGCCCCTGCGCGTAGATCGCCGCCGCGGTGATCTGGCCGATCGTCACCCAACCCTGGGAGTAACCCCAGGTGCCGAGAATGACGACCGCGATCAGCGGGAACTGGAAGGAGATGTCCAGCCAGATGAAGAACAGGTTCCGCAGGCTCATGGTGTAGCGCTCGGCCTGGTTCGACTCGGCGATGTCCTCCTCGACCGCGTCGATCCGCCGCCCGGCCAGGCCCAGGGCCTCGACCGTCCGGGCGCCGTCGACGGTCTCGGTCATGGTCGAGTTGATCCGGCTGTAGGTGCCGCCCTCGGTGATATAGCCCTGCATCGCGTGGGCGAGGTAGTGACGGGTCGCGAAGAACAGCACCAGCAGGGTGACGAACACCGGCAGGGCCAGGAACCACGAGTTCAGCAGCAGCGCGACGATGGTCGCCGCCACCATCACGATCGAGATCATGAACTGCGGCAGCGCCCAGCGGATCGACTCGCTCATCTTCGACACGTCGGAGGTGATCCGGGTCAGCAGGTCACCAGACGACGCCGCCTCCACCTTGCCCAGCGGCAGCCGCAGGACGGTGCCCACCACCTCTTCCCGGGCCGAGGCCAGCAGATCGTAGCCCAGCACCGCGGAGGCCCGGCGGGCCGCGAAGGTGAGCACCGACTGCAGCAGGACGACGCCGACCACCCCAAGGATGATCGCGTCGACCACGCCCGCGGCGCTCTCCCCCGCCGAGACCAGATCGACCAGGTTGCCCAGCATTCGGGGCACCAGCAGACCGGCGATCGCCGCCGCCATGTTGAACGCGACGACGCCGGCAACCCGTCCCTTGCGGGTGGTGATCAGCCTTCCGACGAAGCGGGCCGCGGACGCGTTGCCGGCCACCGGCAGCCCCTGCACCGGATCGCGGGAATCGGCGTAGTAGGCCTCGGCCCGCTCCTGGCGCAGCCGATGCCGCAGCCGCCACGCTTGGAGGCGAGCACGCGGCGACAGACCGCGGTTGACCATCAACTCCGACGGCACCCGCGACGCAGGCGCTTCCTCCCGCCAGGTGTCGGCGGAGGTCGCCAGGAGGTCGGTCATGACAGCACCTCCGCCACGGCGAGTTCCACTTCGGTCACATAGCGCCCGTGGCCGAGAAATGCGTCAGCCGTGGCCGCCACATGACGAAAGTGGGCGAAGCCGGCCTGAAGACGGCTCATTCGTCCTCCTCCATGCCTCGGGCCACGACCTGGCGGTAACGCGGGTCGGTCGCGAGCAGGTCGGCGTGCCGGCCCCGGGCCACCACCCGGCCCTCCTCGATCAGCGCGACCTCGTCGGTGTAGTGCAACAGCAGCGGCGACGCGGTGATCGCCACCGTGGTGCGGCCGCGACGGTGCTCGGCCAGGCGCTCGGCGATCCGGGCCTCGGTGTGGGCGTCCACGGCCGAGGTCGGCTCGACCAGCACCAGCACCTCGGGGTCGAGCAGCAGCGCCCGGGCCAGCACCACGCGCTGGCGCTGGCCACCGGAGAGACCGCGTCCGAGTTCGTCGATCCGGCCCTGCCAGCCGCCGGGCAGCCCGGCGTAGACATCCTCGGCGGCGGCCGTCCGCAGCGCCGCCTCGGCCTGGGCGCGGGTGTGGCTGCCGTGAGGGTCGATGGCGGTCTGCAGGGTACCGGCGAAGAGCTGGCTGCCGGTGTCGGAGACCACGATGCGCCGGCGCAGTTCGGCCAGCGGCAGCCGGGAGTAGTCGACGCCGTCCGCTTCGACACCCCATAGGGCGTGGCCGGTCTCGGCGTCAGCCGCTGCAGCAGCAGCCCGGCGGGCGTCCCGCTCGGCGCGGGCGCGACGGGCCGCACGGCCCTTCAGATCCTCGTCCTCGTCCACCACCGGGGCGGCGCCGGGCAGGTAGCGTCCCAGCCGGTCGGCCAGCGCGGCGGATTCCTCCGGGTCGGCGCTCACCACCGCCAGGTACTGCCCGGGCTCGACCACCAGCCCGGAAGCCAGGTCGTGCAACCGCGGGGAAGGCGAGAGCAGCGCGTCACCCTCTGCCAGCGGCAGGTCGGTGTCGAGCAGGGCGATCGTCTTGCGTGCCGACACCAGGCCGCGGACCCACTTCTGGGCGAACTCGAAGAAGGTCTGCAGTGGCCACACCATGAACACCGCATAGCCCACGAAGGAGATCAGCTGGCCCACGGTGAGCTCACCGGCCATCATCTGGTGCGAGCCCAGCCACACCAGGATGACCAGCAGCAGCCCGGCCAGCAGCACACCGAGCGTCTCGGCCAACGCCTGCCAGGTGCCGGTGACCACGCCGAGCCGCCGTACCCGCTGCGACTGGGTCGCGTAGTTCGAGCCGAAGGTGGCCTCGCCCCCGATGCCGCGCAGGATGCGCAGGCCCGAGACGATGTCAGTGGCCATTGAGGTCAGTTCGCCGTTCTGGGTGCGCTCGGCCGTCTGGGCGGCGTTCAGCGGACGCAGGACCGGGGAGGTTGCCCCCACCAGCAGCGGCGCGGCGATCAGCACCACCCAGCCCAGTTCGGGCGAGGTGGTGAACATCAGCCCGCAGACCAGGAAGAAGGCGAACAGCGCCGAGATCCCCCGGCAGAAGACCTCGAAGACCGCGCCGAAGGTGTCCGAATCCGAGGACGAGATGCTGAGCACCTCACCGGTCGGCAGCCGGCGCGAGAGAACGTGACCCAGCTGTCCTGCCTTGCGGACGACCAGCTTCTGCGTCCCGTAGAGCGCGATCAACCAGCCACGCACCGCCATGGTGTGCTGGGCGATTCCGCCGACCGCACCGAAGAGCACCACGACGGTGAGCAATCCCGCCCAGCCGAGGGTGGCGTAGAGGTCGCCGGTCAGGATGCCGGTGTCGATCACCTTGCCGAGCAGGAAGGGGCTGAGCGTCCCGGGCAGCATCCACAGCAACCCGAACAGCACGTTGACCGCGATCACGTCCGGTTGCTGCCGCAGCATCCACCACAGGAAGGCTGACGGTGTGCGAGTGTCCGGCCGCGAGGTGGCGGCCGGCGTGTACGCGTCAACGGTGGGTGGGAAGTCATGCATAGCCGGGCAACGTTACGCCGATTCTGCGTCCACGTCATCTTGACCACCGGCGCCCTGCCTGAGCCGTGCCCTCCAGGCGCCCACGTCCTGCCCCTCCTTCCCTGTCGTCCCCATCCTCCCTTGTCATACCGCGAAGGCCGGCACCTCCTCCCGAGGATGGGCTGGGAGAATCGCGCCTTCGCCGGAATGCCGAAGGGCGCGGGAACGACGAGGAGGGGTTACCCGGCGACGACGGCCCTGCGGAGGTGCAGCACGTTGGTCAGCAAGGTCAGCGCGAGCGAGGTGATCATGGCGAGAACCAGGCCCGTCGCGCTGGGGGAGACGAACGGGCGACGAACACCGGCAGGCAACGCAGGATCGTGGTGAATCGCCTCCGGTGGCCAGCCGTCATCCGGCCCACCGCTGCCCGCTACTCTGTGCGGGTGAAACCCTTCCTGCTACTGGCGACCCGTGATCATGACGAGGCCGCGGCCGCCGAATACCGGTCGGTGCTGCGCCACGCGGGGCTGAAGCCCGAGCAGCTGGAGCATCGCCGGGTGGAGAGCGAGCCGCTCGGCGAGATCGACCTGGAGGACTACGCCGGCATCTTCCTGGGCGGCAGCGCCTTCAACATCTCCGACGAGATCAAGTCCGAGAACCAGCGGCGGGTCGAGGCCGAGCTGAGCCAGCTGCTCGACCGGGTGGTCGACACCGACTTCCCCTTCCTCGGCATGTGCTACGGGGTGGGGACGGTCACCACCCACCTGGGCGGGACGGTCGACCGCACCTACACCGAGGCGGTCGGAGCGATCCCCGTCACGCTCACGGCGGCGGGACGGGAGGACGTGCTGCTCGCGGGCGTCGGGGAGACATTCCACGCCTTCGTCGGCCACAAGGAGGCATGCAATGGCACACCGCCCGGGGTCGAGCTGCTCGCCACCGGCGAGGCCTGCCCGGTGCAGATGTACCGGGTGGGCTCATGCGTCTACGTCACCCAGTTCCACCCCGAATTGGACGCGGACGACCTGGCCGCCCGGATGCGGATCTACCAGCACGCCGGCTACTTCGCCCCCTCCGAACTGGACGACCTGATCGCCATGGCCCAGTCCTCCGCCGTGAACGGCGAACAGCACCAGGTGCTGGCCAACTTCGTCCATCGCTTCGGGTCGTGACCGACCACCGTCCTCAGCGACCCTCCCACACCCCCACCGAAGCGCTCGTCGAGGCCGGCCATTCGCTCGGCGGCCATCTGCGAACCCTGCCGGCCCTGCTGCCCCACCGCTCGGACTACGCGGGCATCACCAAACGCTGGGGCACCGAACTGCTCAGCGGCGCCACGGTGGGCGTGGTCGCGCTCCCCCTCGCCCTCGGCTTCGGCGTGGCCTCCGGCGCAGGTGCCACCGCGGGCATCATCACCGCGATCATCGCCGGCATTCTGGCGGCGGTCTTCGGTGGCTCCCACCTGCAGGTGAGCGGTCCGACCGGCGCGATGACCGTGGTGCTGCTGCCGGTGATCGCCCACCACGGCGTCGACAAGATCCCGCTGCTGGCGATAATGGCCGGCCTGGCGCTGGTGGTTCTGGCGGTGGCCGGCATGGGACGGGCCGTGGATCTGATCCCCTGGCCGGTGGTCGAGGGCTTCACCATGGGCATCGGCGTGATCATCTTCCTACAGCAGTTCCCGCTCGCCCTCGGCACGCCGGTGGGCGGGTCGGAGTCGACGGTGGTCGCCGCCTGGGAGACCCTGGCGGCCACCGACTGGACGAAGGCCTGGCTGCCGCTGCTGATCGTCGCACTGGTGCTGGTCGTCCACCTGGTGCTGACCCCGATCAAGCGCAATGTGCCGATCGCGCTGGTGGCCGTCGTGGTGGGCACGCTGGTGGCGTGGGGCCTGGACCTCGATATCGAGCGGATCGGCGCGCTGCCGACCGGCCTGCCGATGCCGTCCGTCCCCAGCTTCGACTTCCGGACGCTGACCACGCTCATGGCACCCGCCCTGGCGATCGCCGCCCTCGCCGCGCTCGAATCGCTGCTGTCGGCCCGGGTGGCGGACGGTATGGCCCCGAGCCTGCCACGCACCAATCCCGACCGGGAGCTCTTCGGCCAGGGCATCGCCAACATCGGTTCCGGCCTGTTCGGCGGATTGCCCGCCACCGGTGCGATCGCCCGCACCGCGGTCAACGTCCGTTCCGGCGGACGGACGCGGGCCGCCGCCGTCTTCCACTCCATCGTGCTGGCAGCGATCGTCTGGACGCTGGCACCGCTGGTCTCGCAGGTGCCGTTGGCGGCGCTGGCCGGCGTCCTGATGTGGACGGCGATCCGGATGGTCAACGTCCGGCTGGGCAACCGGATCGTCCACACCACGCGGGCCGACCGGACCACCTTCCTGCTCACCCTGCTCGCCACCATCGCGCTCGATCTGGTGATGGCCGTGCTGCTCGGGGTGGCGATGGCGGCGATCCACAGCCTGCGGCACATGTCGTCCTACTCCGTGGTGCGGCGCGAACACCTGCCGGTGGACACGGCCGAGGGTGTGGTGGATGTCGCGTCTGACGAACTGCGCGCGCAGATCGCGCTGTACCGGGTGGACGGAGCACTGTTCTACGGCAACGCCCGGCGCTTCACCGAGCTGGTGCTGGAGGAGAGCAAGTGCCGCGGCGTCGTGCTGCGCTTCCACCGGATGCAGATCATGGATGCCTCTGGAGCGGACGCCCTGAAGCAGGCGATCGCCACCCTCGCCGGGCAGGGGATCAAGGTGATCGTCCAGGGCATGACGGACGCCCAGCTGCGCACCGCCTACTCGCTGCGGGCCTTCACCCCGTCCCAGTACGCCGAGACCCTGCCCGAGGCACTGATGACGCTCGACCGGAGCCTGAACGACTCCGGCGTCGAGTGGGTGTTCTCCTACGGAACGCTGAGCCAGCCCGAAGTCCAGCAGGGCAGCTATGGCCGGCTGCTGGAGGGAGTCGACGACGAGTTGCCCGGCTACCGGCTGGACACACTGACGATCACCAATCCGGAGGTGATCGCACTCTCCGGCAGCACCGAGCACCCTGTCGCACGCCGCACCGGCGACCCCTCCGACGTGGTTGCGGGCACCCGGTTCGCCCTCACTCCCACCGAACTTCGGGTGACCGACCGCTACGAAGCCGTCGACTACACCCGGGTCAGGGTCGAGCTCGCCTCTGGAACCCAGGCCTGGCTCTATGTGGCCAAGCCGGACATCTGATCGGAAGTGCATCGGCTAGCGTGAGCGGATGCCCAGCTCGCGTGCGTCCGCCAGTGGGGTGATCCGCGCCGCGAAAGCGCTGGCGCGGCGGGTCACCGATGCGGTGGGGCTGCTGCAGCGGGCGAGGGCCGACATCCCGGCTCGGCATGCCGAGGTGCTGGGCGGGCTGGTCGATCATGCGCTGGCCGGCATGCCACTGGAGACCCTGCGCACCGCGTCACAGGGCAGGCTGAACCTTGCGCCACTGCTGGCCGCCGGCTACACCACGGTCGGACAGTTGCCTGACGAGGCAGCGCTCACCAAGCTCGACGGCATCGGGAAGGTCTCCGCCCGGGCGCTGCGAGCAGCCACCGACAGGGTGCGCGCCGACCTGGCGGAGGAGACCCGGTTCCGGATCGAGCTGGATCCCTCCGACAGCGCCGCGACCCGCCTCCTGCAGGCGCTCGACCGCCACGACCTGCTGCGCCGGGAATCCGCCGGGCTGGCCGACCTGCTGCACGAGCTGGTGGTACGGCTGCCTGCGGAACTGGCCACCGCGCGTCCGGCCGGCAACGCCCTCCGCTGGCTGTTCACCGGTCGAGGGCATCGCGAGACCGCGCTGGCTGCGGCGGGCCGGCTCGAGCAGTTGCTTCGCCAGGCGGACGAGAGCCGGCTGGCGGACCGCCTCGCCCGGCTGCAGCAGGCGGCCCGCCAGCCGGCCGGCGACCCTTGGCCCGGCTTCGAGCGCCGGGCGTCC
>JASGEM010000007.1:0-52177 GCA_049841235.1 Propionicimonas sp.
CACCCGTGAGGGCAATGATCTCATCGCGGAAATGGACGAGGCTGGCGTGCTCGACAAGGTGGCCCTGGTCTTCGGCCAGATGGACGAGCCGCCGGGCACCCGCCTGCGCGTGGCGCTCTCGGCGCTGACCATGGCGGAGTACTTCCGCGATGTGCAGAACCAGGACGTGCTGCTCTTCATCGACAACATCTTCCGGTTCACCCAGGCCGGCTCGGAGGTATCCACCCTGCTGGGCCGGATGCCGTCGGCGGTGGGTTACCAGCCGAACCTGGCCGACGAGATGGGCCAGTTGCAGGAACGGATCACCTCGACCCGCGGCCACTCGATCACCTCGATGCAGGCGATCTACGTGCCCGCCGACGACTACACCGACCCGGCGCCGGCCACTACCTTCGCCCACCTCGACGCCACCACCGAACTCTCCCGCGACATCGCCTCGCGCGGCCTGTACCCAGCGGTGGATCCGCTCGCCTCGACCAGCCGCATCCTCGACCCGCAGTTCATCGGGCAGGAGCACTACGACACCGCGGTGCGGGTGAAGCAGATCCTGCAGCGCAACAAGGAGTTGCAGGACATCATCGCGATCCTGGGCATCGACGAGTTGCCGGAGGAGGACAAGGTCATGGTCGCCCGGGCGCGGCGGATCCAGCAGTTCCTCTCCCAGAACACCTACATGGCCGAGAAGTTCACCAACGTTCCCGGCTCGACCGTGCCGCTGTCGGACACCATCGAGAGCTTCAAGATGATCTGCGACGGCGAGGTCGACCACATCGCCGAGCAGGCCTTCTTCAATGTGGGCGGCATGGACATGGTGATGGAGAACTGGGCGAAGATCCAGAAGGAAGGCTGAGATGGCCGGCCCCCTGACCGTCGAGGTGGTGTCGGCCACCGGGATCGCCTGGGAGGGCGAGGCGATCAGCGTGATCGCCCGCACCACCGAGGGCGATATCGGCATCATGGCCGACCACGAGCCCTTCCTGGCCGGGCTGGTGCCGTGCGCGGCCGAGGTGCTGACCGTCGACGGGCTGCGCGAGATCGTGGCGCTGGACGGCGGCTTCCTCTCGGTGGCCGACAACCGGGTGTCGCTGCTCAGTCAGTTCGCGCGGGTGGCGAAGGAGATCGACCTGAAGCACGCCGAACGCGAACTCGCCGATGCGGAGAAGCGTCTCAACGCCGGCGAGACCGACGAGGAGACGATGCAGCACTTCCGTCGCGCCCAGGCGCAGGTGAAGGCCGCCCGACTGGCCCGCGAACGCGCCTGAGACCGCAGGAGGCGAGATGGACTGGCTGGCGGTGACCGAAGTCATCGCGCTGGTCATCGCTGCCGTGGTGCTGCTGCCGATCGCCTGGTTGATAGCTCGCCGCCGCTGGCTCTCCCGTGGTGGAGCCCTGTTCGACTGTAGCGTCCGGCTGAAGACGAAGACTCCGAGTACCGGCTGGGTGCTCGGAGTCGCGCGTTACCGGCAGAGCAGGATGGAGTGGTTCCGTTCCTTCTCCCTCTCGCTGTGGCCGCGGCTGGTGTTCCCCAGGGACGAGACCGCGGCCGGGACGCAGCGGATGCCGGACGAACTAGAGGCGTTGTTGCTGCTGGAGGATCAGCGGGTGATCGAGCTCCGGCTGGACGACGGGCGGAGCTGGGAGGCGTCCATGACGCCGGAGGCGATCACCGCCCTGCTCAGCTGGCTGGAGGCTGCCCCTCCGGGTCAGGGTCACCAGCGCCGACCAACCGGCGGCGCTGTTTGAGACCCTTGGGGTCGGTGGGGGTGCGATCCGTCCCCGGCACCCACAGCACGTCCCCGGCCTGCTGGCCGACCGCCCGGGCCAGGATGAACAGCAGATCCGAGAGACGGTTCAGGTAGGTGATCGCCAGCAGGTTGACCCCGCCCGGGCGATCGCCGGCCGAGGGCTCGGTGCCGTAGCGTTCGACCGCCCGCCAGGCCTCGCGCTCGGCCCGGCGCACCACCGACCGCGCCTGATGCAGCAGGGCGGCGGTGAAGCTGCCGCCGGGCAGGATGAACGACCGCAGCGCCGGCAACGGATCGCCGAAGGCGTCGCACCAGCCCTCCAGCCGGTCGATGCTGGGCTGGACGATGCGGAGCGGCTCATACGGTGGGTCGGCCACCAGCGGGAAGGAGAGATCCGCGCCGGCATCGAACAACTCGTTCTGGATGTGACGCAGCACCGTCCGGATCTCCTCCGGCAGGTCGGGCTGGGTCACCACCATGCCCAGGATCGAGTTGGCCTCGTCGACCGCGCCATAGGCTTCGACGCGCTGGTCGGTCTTGGCGGCCTCGGACATGTCGGAGAGCCGGGTCATCCCGGCGTCCCCGGTGCGGGTGTAGATCCTGGTGAGGTTGACCATGTGCCCCAATCAATCTCACCGGAAGAGGAGTGTCAAACCCGGAGAGGGTCAGCCGCGCCCCGTACGTCGTCGCCGCGAGGCGGGGATCTCGCCGGATCAGTCCAGACAGTGGCCGTTGGGAACCTCTGGCAAGGTTGGGGCGTGAAGAAGCTCCTGTTGCTGCCCGCCGCCCTCCTCGTCCTCGTCGGCTGCACCGCCGCGGTGCCCGCTGATCCGGCCCCCAGCCAGCCGCCCGCCGGGCAGGCGTCCGGCACCGTCGCCTGCGCCTACACCGAGACCGGCAACGCGAGCAAGCAGGTCACGCCGCCGTCCGCCACCGATGTGCCGGCCACCGGCCAGGTCGACTACGTGATGACGCTCAACGGAAAGCCGATCACCCTGACGCTGGATCGGGAGCTGGCGCCCTGCACGGTCAACTCGTTCACCTCGCTGGCCGACCAGGGCTACTTCGACGACACGGTCTGTCACCGGGTGACCGACTCGGGAATCTTCGTGCTGCAGTGCGGTGATCCGAGCGGCACCGGCACAGGCGGCCCGGGCTACACGATCCCCGACGAGTTCGAGAAGATCCCCGGCTATCCGGCCGGCGTGCTCGCCATGGCCAACACCGGAGCGCCGAACTCCGGGGGCTCGCAGTTCTTCATCGTCTGGGCCGAGAGCCCGCTGCCACCGCAGTACACCGTCTTCGGCAGCATGGACGAGACCGGCGTGGCCCAGGTCGCCGAGATCGCCGCGGGCGGCAATGACGGTTCCTTTGGCAGCGCCGGCGGTGGGGTTCCGAACCTGCCGGCCGAGATCGCGAGCATCGCGGCCGCCTGAGAGACCGCCGGGCTTACGACGGTCGAGCCTGTCGAGACCCGCGAGGTCGGGTCGGCAGGCCCGCTAGCCGGGATCGGCTGCGAACCCGAGGAGCGCGGCGACCACGGCGTCCGGCGCGTCGACGTGCACCCAGTGGCCGGCGCCAGGCACCGTCCGCAGCTCAACGGCAGGGAAGTACTCCCGCATCGCAGGCTCGTGCCCGGGCAGCACGTAGTCGGAGTGCTCACCGCGGAGCCATAGGACCGGTCCCCGGTAGCTGACCGGTCCCGGATCGGGCCATTCGGCGATCTGGGGCAGGTTGGCGCTGAGCAGGCCCAGATTGGGCTGCCAGTGCCAGCGGGGGCGGGAGCGCAGGTTCTGCAACAGGAACTGCCGCACCCCCGGCTCGGCGATCCGCTCGGCCAGCACGGCTTCGGCCTCGCCGCGGCTGTGGATCTTGTCCAGTTCGATGGCAGCCAGCGCCGTGACCAGCCGGGGGAATCCGTCGACGCTCTCGGAGAAGGCCGGCGCGATGTCGATCACCACCAGCCCGTCGGCCAGCTCGGGACGGCGCAACGCCAGCAGCATCGCCACCTTCCCACCCATCGAGTGGCCGACCAGGATGAGCCGGGCGGCCGAGCCGAGCCGATCCTCGATCTCGGCGGCCACCGCGTCCGCCATCTGGGTGTAGCTGAACTCGTCGGTCCAGCCGCTGGCACCGTGGTTGGGCAGGTCGAACAGGACGCTGGCATAGCCTTGCTCGGCCAGCGTGCCGGCGATGCCGGACCAATTGCGGCCCCGCCCGAACAGACCGTGAAGGAAGGCGAACCGGGGTCTGCCGGTTCCGATCAGCTGGGTGCTCAGGCGGCTCATCAACGCCTCCGCTGCCAGCAGGAGGTGTGCCAGTGCCGCCGTTCCTCCACCGCGGAGGCCGAGCCGATGCTGGCCTGCCGCGGCCAGGCGACGAGATGGCTGACGCCCAATGCGATCAACCGGCCGCACCCCGGGCAGGTGTACTGCTTCGTGGCGGCGTTGGCCGGCATGGTCTGCACCATCCACTGCCCGTCGGCCTTGTCACTGGCCTGGGCGAAGCCGCCACTGCTGAGCGGGCGCGCCGGACGCAGGTGCTTGGAGGGACGCTTGGCCATGGGTCCAGACTATGCCCAGATCCGCCGATCTCCGTCCGCTGCACGGCCCGCACGGGTGCGCTGGCCATGCCGGCCGCACGCCAGAGACGACTCGACGCGGGATCGGGTACGTTGTGCAGCGTGCGTTTGCTGATAGCCCGTTGCCAGGTCGACTATGCCGGAAGGTTGAGTGCCCATCTGCCGATGGCCACCCGGCTGATCATGGTGAAGGCGGACGGCTCGGTGTCTGTCCACGCCGACGACCGGGCCTACAAGCCGCTGAACTGGATGAGCGCTCCGTGCACCCTCGCCGTCAGCGCTCCGCCGGCGGATCTGGAGGCCGTCGCGGCCGATCTCGAGGCAGGCCTCACCCAGGTCTGGGAGGTACGCAACACCAGTGGCGACACACTGCAGATCGCGATCGCCGAGGTCTTCCACGACAGCACTCATGAACTCGGCATCGATCCCGGCCTGCAGAAGGACGGGGTGGAGGCCCATCTGCAGGTGCTGCTGGCCGAGAACCCGTCGACCTTCGGCGAGGGCTGGACGTTGGTGCAGCGCGAGTACCAGACCCCGATCGGGCCGGTGGATCTGCTCTACCGGGATTCGGTGGGCGCCTACGTGGCCGTCGAAGTCAAGCGCCGCGGCGAGATCGACGGCGTCGAGCAGTTGGCCCGCTACCTGGAACTGATGAACGCCGACCCGCTGATGAGCCCGGTGCGAGGGATCTTCGCCGCCCAGCTGATCAAACCCCAGGCCAAGGTGCTCGCCGGCACCCGCGGCATCGACTGCGTCTTGGTCGACTACGACGCCCTGCGCGGCCTGGACAACGCCGACGATCGGCTCTTCTAGACTCACTGCTCACGGTGGAAGGGATCCCGATGAAGATCGGCGATTACAGGCTGGGTCAGGGCACGTGGATGCTGGGCGAGGACGATCGTCAGCATGCCGCCGAGTTCAAGGCGTTGTCGTACGGCATCGACAACGGGCTCACCCTGATCGATACCGCTGAGATGTACGGCGATGGCCGCTCGGAGGAACTCATCGGGGACGTCATCCGCCCGCTGCGGCGCGGAGAGCTGTTCCTGGTGTCGAAGGTCTATCCCTTCAACGCCTCGCGAGACGGGATGCGGCGGGCATGCACGGCCTCCCTGAAGCGGCTCGGAACGGACTACCTCGACCTCTACCTGCTGCACTGGCCGGGCAGCATCCCGCTGGAGGAGACGGTGTCCGGCTTCGAGGATCTCCGGCGCGAAGGCCTCGTCCGCGACTGGGGTGTCTCCAACTTCGATGTCGCCGACATGGAAGAACTCTGGTCCGTGCCCGGCGGACGTGCCTGCGCCGCCAACCAGGTCCTCTACAACATCGGGTCGCGCGGTATCGAGTTCGATCTGCTCCCCTGGCTGCAGTCTCGCGGAGTCACCGCGATGGCGTACTCGCCGCTGGCCCACAACCCCCGCCATCAGTCCTCTCTGGCGCGCGACTCCGCGCTGCGGCAGGTGGCGCGGAAACACGACGCCTCGATCTTCCAGATCATGCTGGCATTCGTCTGCCGCCGGCCGGACACCGTCGCGATCCCGCGGACCGGTCGCGCCGATCACGTGGCTGACAACCTCGGCAGTCTCCAAATCACGCTTGACCCAGACGATCTGGCGTTGCTGGACCAGGCCTTCCCGCCTCCCACCCGGAAGAAGCCGCTGGATGTTCTCTAGGCCCACTTGGCATCTGGAACTCCCGCACGGTGCCAGTGTCAGAGAACGGCTGCTCAGTTGCGATCGAGGTGAGGCACCAGCACTTCGCGGTAGAGCAGCAGCAGGGCCGCCATGGTGGGGATCGCCAGGATGGCGCCTACCAGTCCCAGCAGCAGGCCGCCGGAGACCGCGGCGAGGATGACCAGGACGCCGGGCACCTGCACCGAGCGGGCGAAGATCCGGGGCTGGATGAAGTAGGCGTCGAACTGCTGGTAGGCAAGCAGCGCGATGACCACGATCAGGCCGGTGGTCTGGCCGAAGGAGAAGGCGACGATCGCCACGATGATGATCGCGATCGACGTGCCGACCAGCGGGATGAAGGCCAGCAGACCGACCACCACGGCGAGTGCGACGGCGTACTGCGACATCCCGACCAGGTTGAACAGGACGAAGGACACCACCGTCCACAGCATGGCGACCAAGAAGATGCCCGAAACGAAGCCGCCGACCCGCTTGAACGCCTCGTTGGCCAGGTAGCGGGTGCGCGCCCGGCGGGAGGCGGGGGCCAACTGGTAGATGACCTCCTTGATGCTGGGCAGCGAGGTGAGGAAGTAGAGGGTCAGCACCACTGAGATCACGATCGAGAAGATCACGTTGGCGACGGCCTGGCCGGCCCCCACCAGACCGCCGAACAGGCTGCTGATCAGCTCTCCCGAGGTGAGGAAGGCGAGAATCCGGTCGATCACCTGGAACTGCTCGTCGAAGGCGGCGATCTGCGGGTTCAGGCGCAGGTTGTCCACGTAGACCGGTGCCATGGAGTAGAGCCGTTGCACCTGTTCGCTGACCACGGGGACGATCGCCCAACCGGCCAGTGCGAGGAAGCCCAGCAGAGCCAGTGCCACGATGAGGACGGCCAGGCCGCGCCGGATGCCGCGGTGATGGAACCACTCCACGACCGGATTGAGCCCGAGGGCGAGCGCGAAGCACAGCACGACCAGGACCAGGATGTCCTTCAATTGGCCCAGTGAGGTCAGCAGCGCATAGGCGGTGATGCCGCCGGCGGCGATGAAGAAGCCGATGTAGAACGGGTTGCGGTGCAGTAGCGAGACTCGCTCCGAGCGGCCCTCGGCACCTTCGAAGTAGTCCGGCGGTGTCGGCTGCGTGGTGCGCCGCCAGCGCAGCAGCCAGTTGCGGGTCGCTGGGGCGTTCGGGGTGCGGGCGGAGACCGGCGCGCTCGCCGCAGCCGGACGCGGCGGCGTCGGCTGGGGTGGCGGCGTGGGCCGGTCGGAGCCGCCAGCTTCGGAGGTCATGACTCTCTGGCGGCTTTCGCGGACACCTGGGCGTCCTCATCGGTGTCGTCGGCGTCCTCGGACTCGTCTGCCTCGTCCGCGTCGTCGGACCTGGCGGCTGCCGGGCTCGGCTCGGAGGCTGCCGGCTCGGGTGCGGTCTGCTCGACGGTGTCGAGCGCGAGTCCGGAGAGTTGGGCGAGCTGAGCGACGATCGACTGCTTGCGAAGATCGAGGGCTTCGACCTCGAGGCGCACCTGCTCGGCCTGTTCGATGGCGGCCTGGTTCGCTTCGCTGAGAATCCGGGCGGCTTCGTGCTGGGCGTTCTCGATGGTGACCTGCGCCTGCTCGGCGGCCCCCCGGGCGATCTCGGCGGCTTCGGCTCGGGCGGCCTCCCGGCGCTGGTCGGCAGTGGCGAGATCCGCTTCCAGCCGGGTGCGCTGCTCGTCCGCCTCCTGCTTGTTGACCGCCAGCAGTTCGGCGATCTGATCGGCCGCAGCCTGGCGTCCGGCTGCGATCTCGGCCAGTGCCGCCTCCTTCGCACGGGCGAGCTCGGAGGCCTGCTCGGCTGCCAGCCGCTCGGTCTCCGCTCGGCGCTGCTCGGCTTCGGCGAGTGCCGCGTCGACGATGGTGCGGGCCTGGGTCTCGGCTCCCCGGATCAACCACTCGCGCTGGCGCTCGGTGGCCTCCAGCAGAGCAGCGGCGTCCGCGCGCGCCGCCTCCAGTTCGGCCGCGGTCTGCTCACCCAGCAGGGTACGCAGCTGTTCCAGATCGGCGGTGGTGGCGGCGCGACTCTCGTCCAGCAGCCGTTGTGTCTCATGGCTGAGCCGGGTGGTCTCGGTGCCGGTCTCGGAGCGAAGCGTCGCGGCATGAGCCTGGGCCTGGGCCACGATCTCGGCCGCCTGGGCCTCGGCGGCGGTCAACAGGCCGCGGGCGTGCCCGCCCAGCCGGCTGTAATCTGTGGTGTCGGCCGTTGCGGCCAGGAGTTCCAGCCGATGACGGGTCTCCCGGGTCTCGGTCATCGCTTTGGAGAGCTTCGATTCCAACTCGCGGATGTAGGCGTCGACGGCGCTGCGTTCATAGCCGCGGATCGCGTGCGGGAAGTTGCCGGCGGCGGTGGCCGTCTCATCGAAGAGGTCGAGACCCTGCTCATCGAGTGATGACACTGGATCGGTCCTTTCTTGCCGGTTGGGGGCGAACAGCCACGCTCGGGACGAGAGCTGCTCTCCCGATGCTACCGTCCGCCCCTCACCAACCGGGACCGCCGCTCAGTGGTGGGAAGCGGCAGGCTCCACCAGTTCGAGCAGGATGCCGCCGACGTCCTTCGGATGGGCGAAGTTGATCCGCGAACCGCCGGTGCCGATCTTCGGGACGTCGTAGAGCAGCCGAACGCCGCGCTCGCGCAGGGTGTCGCAGACCTTGTCGAGGTCGGCGACCCGGTAGGCGACCTGCTGGATGCCGCCCTTGCCGCCGTTGCGCTCGATCCACTTGGCGATCGTGCTGTTCTCGTTCAGCGGGGCCAGCAACTGGACCTGGGCGTTCTCGGCCAACTGGTCGCCGGTGCCGATCATGGCCTCCTCGACGCCCTGTTCGGGGTTGGTCTCGCGGTGCAGCACCCGCCAGCCCAGCACCTCGGTGTGGAACTTGATGGCGTCGTCGAGGTTGTGAACGGCGTAGCCGACATGGTCGATGCAGATGAAGAGATCGTCATTAGTCATGGTTCAACCTTTCCACATCGCGCTGGCTCCCGGGCGGGAACCACGAGGTTCCCGCCACCCACGAGGCGGACCTTTTCCGCGCCACCACAAGCGGCTTCCGGTCCATCTTGAGGTGGACCCATGGCAGGGTGGGCAGTTCCTCGCGACTGCGCCGAGAAACCGTCCACCTTGTGGAGATCAGCCGAGGACGGCGTCCACCACCTGCTTGGCTTCGGCCTGCACCTGCGCCAGGTGTTCGGGGCCCTTCAGCGATTCGGCATAGATCTTGTAGACGTCCTCCGTGCCAGAAGGGCGGGCGGCGAACCAGGCCGATTCCGTGGCGACCTTGAGGCCGCCGATCGCCGCGCCGTTGCCGGGGGCATTGGTCAGCGTGGCCACGATCGGCTCGCCGGCCAGCTCGGTGGCGGTGACGTCGCTGGGGGAGAGCTTGGCCAGCTTCGCCTTCTGCTCGCGGCTGGCCGGGGCATCCACCCGGGCGTAGGCGGAGGCGCCGTGTCTGGCCTCCAGTTCCGCGTACAACTCGGACGGCGACTTGCCGGTCACCGCCTTGATCTCGGAAGCCAGCAGGGCGAGCAGGATGCCGTCCTTGTCGGTGGTCCAGGTGGAGCCGTCCAGGGCCAGGAAGGAGGCGCCCGCGGATTCCTCGCCACCGAAGCCCAGGTCACCGCTCATCAGACCCGGGACGAACCACTTGAAGCCCACCGGCACCTCGACCAGCTTGCGGCCCAGATCGGCGGCCACCTTGTCGATCAGCGAGGAAGAGACCAGGGTCTTGCCCACGCCGGCGTCCGCCCGCCAGTTCGGGCGGTGGCTGAACAGGTACTGGATGGCGACCGCGAGGTAGGCATTTGGGTTCATCAGGCCGGCGTCCGGGGTGACGATGCCGTGCCGATCGGCGTCGGCGTCGTTGCCGGTGGAGATGTCGTAGCGGTCGCGGTTGGCGATCAGCGAGGCCATTGCGTACGGGCTGGAGCAGTCCATCCGGATCTTCCCGTCCCAGTCCAGGGTCATGAACGGCCAGGCCGGATCCACCGCGGGATTGATCACGGTCAGGTCGATGCCCAGCCGGTCGGCGATGTACTGCCAGTACTGGACCGACGCGCCACCCAGCGGGTCGGCGCCGATGTGCACGCCGGCCTCGGCGATCGCATCGAGGTTGAGGGCGTTGCGCAGATCCTCGCAGTAGGCGGTCAGGTAGTCGTGGCGGGTCACCTCGCCGGCGATTCGCTCGTAGGGTGTGCGCTTGATGGCACCGGGATTGCGCAGCAGCTCATTGGCGCGTCCCGCGATCCAGCCGGTGGCATCGGTGTCGGCCGGGCCGCCGTGCGGCGGGTTGTACTTGAAGCCGCCGTCCCGCGGCGGGTTGTGCGAGGGAGTGACCACGATGCCGTCCGCGCGAGGGCCGGAATGCTCGCGGTTGTGGACGATGATCGCGCGCGAGACCGAAGGGGTGGGGGTGAAGTCCTCGTCCCGTTCGGCCCGGATGTCCACACCGTGGGCGTGCAGCACCTCGATGGCCGTCTTCCAGGCTGGGCCGGAGAGGCCGTGGGTGTCCTTGCCGATGAACAGCGGACCGTCGACGCCCTGACCGGCGCGGTACTCCACGATCGCCTGGGTGGTGGCGGCGATGTGGGCATCGTTGAACGCCGTATCCAGGCTGGAACCGCGGTGACCGGAGGTACCGAACACCACCTGCTGGTCGGGATCGTCCGGATCGGGGGTGAGGTCGTAGTACGCCGAGACGACGGCGTCGATGTCGATCAGGTCTTCGGGCAGTGCGACGTGCCCCGCGCGTTCATGAACCATGGGGTCATCTTGCCCGCTCCGGTTGGGTGCGCGCGAGGGGTGCTGGCAGAATGGCTCGTTGTGACACCCGCTGCCTTCAATCCTTCCCGTGCCATGGACCTCTCCGGGATCGCCGCCGCCGCGAAAGCGCCGCCGCCCCCGCCCGGCGCCAGCTATGTGCTGGAACTGGACGAGCAGTCCTTCGAGCCGACCATCCAGCTGTCGATCAAGCACCCGGTGGTGGTCGAGCTCTACTCGCCCCGGGCGAACGCCCAGGCTCTCTCCGACGACCTGATCGCGCTGGCGAATGCGGCCGGCGGCAAGTACCTGCTGGCCCGGGTGAACGTGGACGCCGTCCCGCAGATCGCCGGTGCCTTCGGCGTGCAGGCGGTGCCGACCGTGATCGGCGTGGTGGGCGGCCAGCTCGCCCCGCTCTTCCAGGGCACCCGCCCCAAGGCCGAGGTGGAGGCCATCCTGGTCCAGCTGCTGCAGGCTGCCGCCGGCGCCGGAATCGTCGGGATCGCCGAGCCGGTGAGCATCGACGCCGACGCGGGACCGGATCCCCGGTTCGCCGCCGCCGACGCCGCGCTGTCCGCCGGTGACTTCGCGCAGGCCGTGGCCGAGTTCGACGCCCTGCTCGCCCAGTCGCCGAACGACCCCGAGGCCAAGGCCGGACGCGCTCAGGCCGCCCTGCTCGCCAGGGTGAGCGCAGTCGACCCCGCCCAGGTGCTGGCAGACGCCGCCGCTCGTCCCGCCGACGTTGAGGCGCAATTGGCGGCCGCTGACGCCGAGTTGATGGGTGGCGCCGCCCAGCAGGCCTTCAACCGGCTGCTGGAACTCGTCCGCAATACCGCCGGCGCCGATCGAGAGACCGCCCGGCTGCGCCTGCTGGAACTCTTCGAGACCGTCGGCAGCACCGACCCTGCCGTCCTGAAGGCCCGTCGCGACCTGATGAGCGCCCTGTTCTGAGGGATCGGCGATTCCCTAGCCGGGGTTGGCGGAGAGCCCCTGCCAGACCAGGATCGTCCCGGACACCAGCGCGAAGAGCAGGATGCCGTTGCGCAGGTAGGCGCCGCCCACCCGGTGATGGATCCTCGAACTCAGCCAGACTCCGGCCGGCACGATCGGCAGCAGCCACAGGCTAGCGTCCAGACCGGGACCGGTGAGCCGCCCGCCGAACGCCAGACCGATGAGCGAGACCACCTCGCCGACCAGGAAGCACAGCGCGACGGTGGCCCGCAGCTCGGGCGCCGGACGGTGCTGGTAGACCAGGGCGTAGGGTGGGCCGCCGATGCCGCTGGCCGTCTCGCTCAGGCCCGTCACCGCACCGGCGATCAGCAGGGCCGAGCGGCGGGGTTCGAAGGTCGGCACCACCAGGCTGACCAGCGCGGCCAGGATGGTCACCCCGCCGATCAGCAGGCCGAGTTGTCGTTCGGGGATGGCGATCAGAATCCAGACGCCCAGGGGGGTGATCGCGACGCGGGCAACCGTGATCCAGCTCGCCCCACGTAGGTCGATGTGCGTGCGTTCGCGCCAGGCCACCATCGCGTTCAGCGGCAACATCAGGATCAACACCACGACCGGAAGCAGCAGCGGATCGAAGAGCCCCGCCACTGGTGCGACCAGCAGCGCGAACCCGATGCCCGTAGAACCTTGGAGGAAGGCGCCCAGCAGGACGACGATCCCCAGGATCGCGACGGTCTCCCACCCCATCAGCGTTCCACCGGCGTCCGCGATCCACGACCCATGCTGGGGACCGTAGCATCGGGGGCCGGCTCCCGCCCTGCGCACCGCCCACGATGCCCGATTGGTGGAAGTTGAATATCATCCCGCGGAAGATCGATGATCTAGGCTGGGTCTCGGACCGTCCGGGTCCACCCCCAACGGAGGAGTCATCATGAGTGTCATCAGCAAGGCCAGCACGGCGTGGCAGGGAAGCCTGTTCGAGGGTGCCGGCACCGTCACGTTCGATAGTTCCGGCCTGGGCACCTACGACGTGAACTGGAAGGCCCGCTCGGAGGGTTCCGACTCGGTCACGACTCCGGAGGAGCTGATCGCCGCCGCTCACGCAGCCTGCTTCTCGATGGCGTTCTCGCATGCCCTGGCCCAGAACGGCACCCCGCCACAAAGCGTCAACACCACCAGCGCCGTGAGCTTCGTACCGGGTACCGGCATCACCGGTAGCCACTTGACGGTGCACGCGGTGGTCCCGGGACTGGACGCCGACAAGTTCGCCGAGATCGCGGAGGGAGCGAAGGCCGGCTGCCCGGTCTCCCAGGCTCTCGCCGGCATCGAGATCACGCTGAACGCCACCCTCGACTGAATCCAGATCCGGGCAGGCTCCCGATCCGCTCCGGTGGGTCGGGAGCCTGACTACACCACACCCTCGAGGACCGGTGCGATCTCCTCGACCGTCTCGCGCAATGCCGGGAGCGCCACCTCCATGATGACCTCTTCGGTCAGTCGCGACGGCGGTCCGGACACGGACATGGCGAGCCGCAGAGAGCCGGGAATCGCTACGGCGACACACTGAACGCCGACCTCGTACTCCTCGCGGTCGAAGGCGAAGCCCTGCGCCCGGATCTCGTCCAGTTCGCGCAGCAGGACGTCCAGATCGGTGATCGTGTTCGGGGTGAATCGACGCAGATCGGCGCGGGCGAGGATGGCGCGGGCCTCCTCGGGTGGCAGGGAGGCGAGCATCGCCTTGCCCGTGCCGGTGGCGTGGAGCGGCACCTGGTTGCCCACCTCGGTGAACATCCGCATGGCATGACTGGAGGGCACCTGGGAAATGTACCGGGCGAGATCCTGGTCGAGCATGGCGACGGCAGCGGATTCGCCGACCGCCTCCACCACCTTGGCCAGATAGGGACGGACGGTGACGCCCAGCGCACCGCCAGCATGGCGGGCCAGCGCGATCAAGCGGGTTCCGATCACATACTGGCGCCGAGGGGTCTGGAACACGTAGTCGGATTCGATCAGCGTGTGCAGCAGCCGATGGATGGTGGGCAGCGGCATGTCGACCCGGTCGGCAATGTCCGTGATCCCCACCGCGCGGCCCGCTACCGCCAGGGCGTCGAGGATCTCGAGTGCGCGCGAGACCGCCTGGACGGGGCGCCGCGATGACGCGTCGCCCGGCTCGGATTTCGAGTCGACGTCCTTCGGTTCGCTGTGGTTTTTCATCCCGGGGAGTCTATCGCTCTTTACCGCTGATCCGGCGGGCCGAAGGGTTTGGCAACTTTCCGAAAGAATACTTCCGTCAAGCGGAATCGTTGCTATCGTCAGCTGGGACGCGCACCGCACCACCCCCACTTCTACGACGGCGAAGGGGTGACCGCGATGGCAGGTCCATTCAACCATCCAGGTGGCGCCAGGGTGACGAAAGGGAGTGATTCTCGTGCGAGCCTGTCCAGCTTGCGGAGGGTACCAGCGCCGGACGATCGCTCCGGCGTACTTCGAGTGCACGACTCCGGTCAGGCAGCGCACCGACGATGCCACGGTGCCGGGGGCCGGCTCGGACTTGTGCGGCAACCGCTACATGGACAGCGGTTCCGAGGGGCGAAGCTGGCGTCTGTCGACGCTGTGGGGAGGCTAGGCCGGGGGGCGGGCACCGGAATCGCATCGCGCTGTGACGGAACCGGGACATTCCTCTGCCAGGGTGGTGCGCGAGGAGGTCACCGATGAGCCGATTGCTGCTGGTGGAGGACGACCCCGGCGTTGCCGAGGCGCTACGACTGGCGCTGACGTCGCTCGGTCACCGGGTGGAGATCGCGGTGGACGGGCAGGCTGGGCTGGCGGCTCTGACCGAGCGGCAGTTCGACGTGCTGTTGCTGGACGTCATGCTGCCTGGGATCGACGGGTTCGAGACCGCTCGCCGGGTTCGCGTCGGTTCCCTGCTGCCGATCATCATGCTGACCGCGCGCTCGGATCCGATCGACATCGTGGCCGGGTTGGAGTGCGGAGCCGACGACTACGTCACCAAGCCGGTGGAGCCCCGGGTGCTGGACGCCCGGATCAAGGCGGTGCTGCGGCGGGCAGTGCCGGCGGGCCAGGGACCCTCGCTGGTGTTCGGCGCCCTCGCGATCGACACCGACGCCATGACGGTCACCCGCGAGGGCGAGCCGGTGGCGCTCACTCCGACCGAACTACGACTGCTGCTGGAACTCGCCGAGCACGCGGGTCAGGTGCTGAGCCGACACCAATTGCTGCAGCGGGTGTGGGGCTACGGCTACGCCGGCGACTCCCGCTTGGTGGACGCGGTGGTCCAGCGGCTGCGCGCGAAGATCGAACCCGAGCCGTCCCGTCCGTCGCTGATCCACACCGTGCGCGGCATCGGCTACCGGATGGACCGGCCATGAGAGCGCCCGGGCTGCGGGGACGCATCGCGATCGGTCTGGTCGTGACAGTGGCGGTGGCGTGCGCGGGGTTGTCCTGGGGAACGCTGGCTGGGGCGGAAGCCCGTCACCTACAGGTCCTCGACGACCAGATGATGTTCGGAGTCAGTGCGGACATGGCCCACCTGGTGGAGGTGATCGCGACGAACCCGACCGCGATCCTTCCCGAGGAGATCAGCCCCACCGCCGACACGCCGCTCTCGGTGGAGACAGCTCTGGTCATGCTCGAGGATCGAGACAGCGAAGTGTTGCCCGAACTGGTGAAGCAGTTCGGCTTCGTCAACACCTCGGTCCCGATGAACGAGCGCATTCCGGAGTGCCTGATCCCACAGGCGGAGTTTCTGGGTGAGCGGAACGTCACCGAACTGGAGATGTCTCCGGGTAGCTCCATGATGTGGACGCAGCTGTGTGGCGGCTACCTGCTCGGCTTCGGCTACACCGAGGTGCCGGGCAAGGACGGGCCGTTTGCCTGGCTGCTGATCCACGGGTTCCTGCTGGAGCGCGCTGAGAGCCCGGTGCCTGCGCTGGGCACCACCCTGCTGCTGGTGTCGATCGGGGTGGTGATCCTCGCGGCTCTGCTCGCGCGGGCAGTCGCGGCGACGGTCGTCCGTCCGGTCACCCGGGCTGGTGCCATGGCCCACGCGGTGGCCGGTGGCGATCTGTCGGTGCGGATCCCGGTGACCGGAGAGGATGACCTCGCGGCGATGTCGCGCGCGGTCAATGCCATGGCGGACCGGCTGACCGCCCAGATCGCCGAGCTGGAGCAGGCCAACGAGAGCCAACGACAGTTCGTCTCCGATGTCGCCCACGAACTCCGGACGCCGACCACCGCGCTGCTGGCCTCCGCGGCAGCCCTGGACGACCCGGAGAGCCGGGACCAGGCGGCAGCCCTGGTGGCGCCACAGCTGCGCCGGCTCGCCGGACTGACCGAGGATCTGCTGGAGATCAGCCGGATGGACGCCGGACGCGCTGAGCTGGTCACCAGCCGGATCGATCTGGCCGACCTGATCGCCGAGGTGATCGTGGATTCCGGTGCCGCCGACCGGATCTCCTACACCGGGCCGTCCGAGCTCCTGCTCACCACCGATCCGGCGCGGCTTCGCGTGGTGCTGCGCAACCTGGTGGCCAACGCTCTGCAGCACGGCGAGCCACCGGTGATCATCACCGTCGCCGCCGACGGCAGACAGCTGGCCGTCGGCGTCCATGACCGCGGCGCCGGGGTGCCGGCCGGGCTGCGCTCGCGGGTGTTCGACCGGTTCGTGCGCGGCGACGAGTCCCGGCACGGCAGCTCGTCGGGTCTGGGGTTGGCCATCGCCGCGGAGAACGCACGGCTGCTCGGCGGCGATCTCACCCTGGAACCGGACGGCTCCACCTTCGTGCTCCGGTGGAAGTTGCCGACCCTGGATCGACGCCTCTGGTAGCCGTGGCGGTCCGCTACTCTCCCGCGTACTCGAAGTAGACGGCGGCCAGCGGCGGGACGACCACGGTGGCGCTGGCGGGCAGGCCGTTCCAGCCCTCGGCGATCGCCTCGACCTGGCCAAGGTTGCCGTGGGCTCCCGAGCCGTCGTAGGTCTCGGAATCGGAGTTGAAGATCTCCTTCCAGACCCCGGCCTGCGGCAGGCCGAGCCGGTACTGCGTCCAGGGTTCGGAGGAGAAGTTCACCACCACCGCGAGCTGCCGTCCGGTGGAATCCGAGCGGATCCACGAGTAGGCGTTGCCGCCGGCGTCGTCGGCATTGATCCACCGGAAGCCTTCCGGGTCGGAATCGAGTTCCCACAGTTCCGGATGGGTGGCGTAGATCGCGTTCAGGTCCTTGATCATCCGCTGCAGACCGTGGTGGCCCCACAGATCGCTGACCCACCACTCCAGGCTGGTCGCCTCGTTGAACTCGGTGCGCTGGGCGAACTCGCAGCCCATGAACAGCAGTTGCTTGCCCGGGAAGCCCCACATGTAGGAGTAGAAGGCGCGCAGGGTGGCGAACTGGCGCCAGGTGTCCTGCGGGATCTTGTTGATCATCGAGCCCTTGCCATGCACCACCTCGTCGTGGCTGATCGGCAGCACGAAGTTCTCCGAGTAGGCGTAAACCATCGCGAAGGTCATCTCGTGGTGGTGGTACTGCCGGTAGATCGGCTCCAGCGCAAGGTAGCGCAGCGAGTCGTTCATCCAGCCCATGTTCCACTTGAAGCCGAAGCCCAGGCCGCCTTCGTGGACGGGCTTGGTGACCCCACCGAAGGAGGTCGACTCCTCGGCGATCATGATCACACCGGGCACCCGCTCGTAGAGGTGACGGTTCACGTACCGCAGGAAGTCGATCGCTTCCAGGTTCTCGTTGCCGCCGTGGATGTTAGGCACCCACTCGCCGTCGTTGCGGGAGTAGTCCAGGTAGAGCATGGACGCCACCGCGTCCACCCGCAGCGCGTCGATGTGGAACTCGGTCACCCAGTACAGCGCGTTGCTGACCAGGAACGACTTCACCTCGTTGCGGCCGTAGTTGAAGATGTAGGTGCCCCAGTCCTTGTGCTCGCCCTGGCGCGGATCGGCATGCTCGTACAGCGCGGTGCCGTCGAAGCGTCCCAGCGCCCACTCGTCCTTCGGGAAGTGGCCGGGCACCCAGTCGAGGATGACGCCGATGCCCGCCTGGTGCAGCCGGTCGATCAGGTAGCGCAACTCGTCGGGACGCCCCAGCCGCGACTGCGGCGCGAAGTAGTTGGTGACCTGGTACCCCCAGGAGCCCTCGAAGGGATGCTCGGTGACCGGCATCAGCTCGACGTGGGTGAAGCCCTGCCAGCTGACGTACTCGACCAGTTCCTCGGCCAGTTCCAGGTAGGTCTTGCCCTTGCGCCAGCTGCCCAGATGCACCTCGTAGATGCTCATCGGCTCGCGGTGTGGCTGGGAGGTGGCCCGCTTGGCCATCCACTCGTCGTCCGCCCACAGGTAGCGGCTGGAGTAGACGATGGACGAGTTGGCCGGTGCCTGCTCGGCGAAGAAGGCCATCGGGTCGACCTTCTCGCGCCAAACGCCGTCCGGGCCGAGGATGTTGAACTTGTACAGCGCACCCTCACTGACGCCTTCGACGAACAGCGCCCACACGCCCGAGCCGGGAACCAGGTGCATGGCATCGCCGGTCCACCAGTTGAAGTCAGCGTTCAGCCGCACCTCGCCGGCGTTGGGTGCCCAGACCGCGAACCGGGTGCCCTGGATCTCGCCGCGCTCATCATCGATCAGGGTGACCTGGTGGGCGCCGAGTCGGCGCCAGCATTCGGTGTCGCCGCCGGAGTGGAACCCTTCCAGATCCCAACCGGTCAGGCCGCCATTCACGTCATACGCCATTGGATTCTCCTAGTGCCTGGTTGCCACATTCTCGACTGCGGAGAGCGGAATGCCTACCCAGTCGGGCCGATTCCGGACTTCATATCCCACTTCGTACACCATCCGGGCCACCTCGTGGGCAGACAACAGGCCGAATGGCTCCAGATCGTTGCCGTAGCCGGTCAGGAAGGCCTCTCGCGAGCGCCGGTACCAGGTGTTGGCCGCCGGTCCGGACGGGTCAGGATGGGCCGAGCGAGCGTAGTCCAGCGAGCGCAGCAGGCCCGCGACGTCCCGCCAGGGGGAGTCGAACTCCCGGCGCTGGGCGATCGGCGCGCCGGGTTCGCCCTCGAAGTCGATGATCCGCCAGCCGGCCGGTGTCAGCAGGGTCTGGCCGAGATGGAAGTCGCCGTGCACCCGCTGGGTGACGAACCGCCCGTCGGGCAGGCGAGCCAGGACGGACGCCAGCGCTCCCCGGTGGGGTTCCAGCGGCGGGAGGTCGGCGACCGCCTGGTCGAGGTCGTCCAGCAGCCTCTCCCGCAACGCGGCGCCCGAACCGGTCTGTGTGCCGAAGGCCTCGGCCAGTCCCTCGTGGACCTCGCGCAACGCACGACCCAGGGTTGCCAGTTCGTCGTCGATCTGACGATCGGAGGCGCAGGCGGCGGTGGCGAACTCCCAGCCGTCCTGGGCGTCGGCGAGGAACTCGATGGCGATCAGCAGGTCGTAGCCGCGGCAGCTCAGGACGCCGTGCAACGCCGGCACCGGCCCACCGGCCAGGGCGGCCAGCATCTCGGGTTCCGGGTTGGGGCCTTCGCTGAGCCGGCGGTAGATCTTCACCAGGGAATCGCCGGCGATCGCCGCGGAGTTGCTCTGCTCGGCGCCGAGCAGGCTCACTCGGGAACCACCCATCGACCCTTCGGCAGATTCGGGGTGAACCAAACCCAGGGATCGCCTTGCGGAGTCGGGCGCGTCGAACAGCGCCTCCATCGCGGTGAGCGACGCCGCGGCGTCCACCACGTCCACCTCACCGAGGTCGTCCAGGGTGGCTCGCTCCACCAGCGCATCCGGCTCGGCGCTCCCGGCGGCGAGATAGCCGACCAGCAGGTGGTAGATCTCCTCGCCGTCCGGGCGCTCGACGCGCGCCAACTCCGACCGGACGGCGGGCAGCGCTCCCGGCGGGGTGTACCAACCGAGCGGCTCGATACCGCTCAGCCGGCCGGAATCCTTGCCGGCGAACCATCGTGCCTGCCGGAGGTACTCCGGCCAGCCCGGAGCCATCAGCCCAGGACGTGCAGCACGTGGGCCGGGTTGCTCGGCGTCAGGCGGACGAAGTTCCGCTCGCCCCAGGTGAAGGTCGCTCCGGTCAGTTCGTCCCGCAGCCGCACCGAGTCGTGGCCGGCCAGGCCGAGCGCCCCGAGATCGAGGTACACGTCGCTCTCGACGACGTTGTACTGGTCGAGGCTGCAGATGGTGAGCACGGTGTCGTCGCCGTCCCGCTTGGAATAGGCGAGCACCTGGTCGTGCGGGGCGTGATGGAAGGTGATCTGCCGCAGCTGCTGCAGCGCCGGGTGATCGCGCCGGATCTGGTTCAGCTTGCCCATCAGCAGGTTGAGATTGGGCTCGGCGCTGTAGTCGCGGGGCCGGTACTCGTACTTCTCCGAATCGCGGTACTCCTCACCGCCCGGCTTCAGCGGGGTGTGCTCGAACAGCTCGAAGCCGGCGTAGACCCCCCAGGTCGGTGACAGGGTGGCCGCCAGCACCGCCCGGATGGTGAAGGCGGCGGGGTTGCCCGACTGCAGGAAGGTGGGGTTGATGTCAGGGGTGTTGACGAAGAAGTTCGGCCGGTAGAAGGAGTCCATCTCGTGGCTGAGCTCACCCAGGTACTCCTCGATCTCCCACTTCTCGTTGCGCCAGGTGAAGTAGGTGTACGACTGGTGGTAGCCGATCTTGCCCAGCGCGTGCATCATCTCCGGCTTGGTGAAGGCCTCGGCCAGGAACAACACGTCGGGATCGGTGGCCCGGATCTGCTGCATCACCCAGGCCCAGAACTCCAGCGGTTTGGTGTGCGGGTTGTCCACCCGGAAGATCCGCACCCCGTGCGACATCCACAGCCGCAGAATGCGCAGCACCTCGTGGTAGATGCCGACCGGATCGTTGTCGAAGTTGATCGGATAGATGTCCTGGTACTTCTTCGGCGGGTTCTCCGCGTAGGCGATCGTCCCGTCCAGCCGGGTGGTGAACCACTCGGGGTGTTCCTTCACCCACGGATGGTCGGGGGAGGCCTGCAGCGCGAAGTCGAGCGCGACCTCCATCCCCAGGCTGTTGGCCTTGGCGACGAACCGGTCGAAGGCGTCGAAGTCGCCCAGGTCGGGGTGAATCGCGTCGTGGCCGCCCTCGGGGGCGCCGATCGCCCAGGGAGAACCGGGCTCGCCCGGCCCTGGGGTGAGGGTGTTGTTCTTCCCTTTGCGGAAGGCGGTGCCGATCGGGTGGATCGGCGGCAGGTAGACCACGTCGAAGCCCATCTCGGCGATCTCCTCCAGCCGCTGGTGGGCGGCGTCGAAGGTGCCGGAGCGCCATTGCCCGGTCTCCTCGTCGTAGGTTGCGCCGATCGAGCGCGGGAAGAACTCGTACCAGCTGCCGAACAGTGCCCGGCGCCGGTCGACGAAGAGCGGGAAATCGGCGCTGGGGGAGACCAGTTCGCGCGGGCCGTACTGCTCCATGGTGCGCTTGATGCCGCTGGCGGTGGCCACCTCCAGCAGTTCGTTCACCGGGCGCTCCGGGATGAGCAGCATCGCGGTCGCCCGCAGGATGGATGCCTGCACCGGATCGCCGGCCGTCTCGGCCAGCGATGCGGTCTGCTCCAGCAGCGCCCTGCCCTCCAGGCAGACCAGCTCGATGTCCACCCCGGCGGGCAGCTTCAACTCGGCGTTGTGCAGCCAGGTGTGCCATGGATCCGACCAGCCTTCGACGCGGAAGGTCCAGGCGCCCTCGACGTCGGGACGCACCCAGGCCTCCCAGGGATCCAGACCGCGTGGCTCCAGCGGGGCCATGTCGACGCGGGTCTCACGTCCGGCCGGGTCGGTCAGAATGACAGAGGCGTTCACCGCGTCGTGACCCTCCCGGAACACCTTCGCGCGGATCGGGATCGACTCGCCCACCACGGCCTTGGCCGGGTAGGCACCGCCCTCGATCACCGGCTCGACCTTGGCCACCGGAATCCGCCCGAAGCCGCGGGGCAGGCCCGGATCCTGCGGGCCGATGCCGGTCAGTTCCGTTGACTGCGGGGCCTCCTCCACCGGCGCGGGACGCGGTTGCGTCGGGGGCTTGCGAGGCTGGGGGGACGACGAGCGGGAGGTCTTCGTTGCTGCCACGGGGGACAACCTACCCAATCCGTCACCGGTCTGGACAGGCTATTCCGCGGTGTCTTCCGGCTCGGGCGGCGTGACCCGGAACACCGCCACCGTGCGCCCGGGCAGCACCATCGTGTCACCGGCCTCGATCGGCTCGGTCGGCAGTTCGCCGGGCAGCCCGGTGTGCACCGCGACGGTGAGCGAAGCCGCCCAGGGAGCCTCGGGCAGGGTGAAGACGATCGGCTCGCCGATGGCATGGACGAGCACGAACCACGCCTCGTCGCCGTTGCTGAGGTACTGGCCCAGGGTGCGGCGTCCGCCGTCGTGCCACTGCTCGACGGTCATCTCGTCACCGGTCTCGCTGAACCACGCGATGCTGGCCCGGCCGGTCGGCTTCCCGGCGGCGTCCAGGATTTCCTCGCGATGACGGAAGGCGGTGGGACGCAGCAGCGGGTGCTCGGAGCGCAGCTTCAGCAGGGCGGTGGTCAGCTCGAGCTGGTCCGGCCAGGTGTCGGTCCAGTCCACCCAGGAGACCGGCGAGTCCTGGCAGTAGGCGTTGTTGTTGCCGCGCTGGGTGCGTCCCATCTCGTCGCCTGCGGTGATCATCGGGATCCCGGCGGAAAGCAGCAGGGTCGCCATCATGTTGCGGGTAGTGCGCTGCCGGGCCGCCACGATCGCCGGATCGTCGGTCTCGCCCTCATAACCGTGGTTCCAGGAGCGGTTGTCGTCGGTGCCGTCGCGATTGCGTTCGGCGTTGGCCTCGTTGTGCTTGAGGTCGTAGGTGGTCAGGTCGCGCATGGTGAAGCCGTCGTGCGCGGTGACGAAGTTGACCGAACTGGTGGCGGAGCGGCCGCTGTGGTCGAAGATGTCGGAGGATCCGCACAGCCGGGTGGCGAGTTCCTGGACGCCGTGGGTGGCGCCCCGCCAGAAGTCGCGGGTGTAGCCGCGGAAGCGGTCGTTCCACTCCGACCACTGCGCTCCCCAGCGTCCCACTTGGTAGCCGTAGGGGCCCATGTCCCAGGGCTCGGAGATCAGAATCGTTTCAGCAAGGACCGGGTCGGCGGCCATCTGCTGCTTGAACAGGTGGTTCTGGTCGACGTGGTGGCGGGCGTCGCGGATCAGCGTGGTCTGCAGGTCGAAGCGGAAGCCGTCCACGCCCATCTCGGTCACCCAGTAGCGCAGCGAATCCATCACCATCCGCAGGGTGGCGGGCTGCGAGGTGTCCAGGGCGTTGCCACAGCCTGTGACGTCGTAGTCGTTGCGCTGATCCTCGGTGAGCCGGTAGTAGGCGCCGTGGTCGATGCCGCGCCAACTCAGCGTCGGGCCCTCGTGGCCGCCCTCACAGGTGTGGTTGTAGACCACGTCGAGCAGGACGGCGATGCCGGCCTCGTGCAGCGCGGAGACCATCGCCTTGAACTCGGCCACCTGCTGACCCAGCGTCCCGGTGGAGGAGTAGGCGGCGTGCGGGGCGAAGAAGCCCAGGGTGTTGTAGCCCCAGTAATTCTGTAGCCCGCGACCGATGATGAACGGCTCGGAGGCGAAGTGATGCAGTGGCAGGAACTCGACCGCGTTTACGCCGAGCGAGAGCAGGTGATCGACCACCGCGCCGTAGGCCATGCCGCCGTAGCTGCCGCGGAGATGCTCGGGGACGGTGGGGTGGCGCCGGGTGTAGCCCTTCAGGTGGGTCTCGTAGACCACCAGCTCGTCCAGCGCCGGACGCTTCGCCAACGGCGGGGGAGCCGGGCTGTCGGCCACCACCACGCTCAGCGGCACCGCGCCGAAGGAATCGGTCGGGTCGGGCTTGAAGTTCGATTCCGGGGTGTGATCGAAGATCGGACCGGCGTAGTCGACGCCCCCGGTGATCGCCCTGGCGTACGGATCGACTAGCAATTTTGCTGGGTTGAAGCGACGTCCGGTACTCGGATCCCACTCACCGCCCACGCGGTAGCCGTAGCGCTGCCCGTGACCGACGTCGGGGACGAAGACCGACCAGGTGCCGTCGGGGCCGAGCGCGAGATCCCAGTTGTGCTGGTCGTCGGAATCGTCGACCAGCGCCAACTCGACCCGGCTGGCACGCGGCGCCCACAAGCAGAAATGGGTTCCCTCGTCGGTTACCCGGGCACCAAGGACGGTGTCGTCCGCAGGACCGGGCAGATCCGGAGTTCTCATGTACCGACTTTCGCGATGAGCGTGATGAACTGGTGCCGGGCGCTCATGGAAGCGCTGCCAGCCCCCAACACCATAGAGGAACGGTCAAGCGAGATGGTGCAGGAATCCCGTGTGTATCTCGATCACGCGGCCAGCAGTCCGATGCCGGCGAGCGTGCGTGCCGCTGTGGCCGAGGCGATGGCGCGGCCCGGTAATCCCTCGTCGCTGCATGCCTCGGGAAGGGACGCCCGGCGGTACCTCGAGCAGGCGCGCGAGTCGGTGGCGGCCGACCTGGGAGCGCGGCCCGGCGAGGTGGTCTTCTGCTCCGGGGGCACCGAGGCGAACAACCTGGCGCTGCTGGGTGCCGCCGGGACCGACGGCGAGGTACTGGTCTCGGCGGTCGAGCACCCTTCGGTGGCCGAGGCCCGCCGGGTGCTCGGCGAACGGGTGCGCCAGTTGAGCGTAGACGCCGCGGGGCGGGTCGATCCTGCCGCGGTGGCCTCGTCCGTCCGGCCGGCGACCCGTCTGGTGTCGGTGATGTGGGTGAACAACGAGACCGGGGTGGTGCAGCCGGTGCCCGAGATCGCCCGGGCCGCCAGGGCCGCCGGCGCGCTGGCGCACAGCGATGCCGTCCAGGCGGTGGGCCACCTGCCGGTCGATTTCGCGGCCAGCGGGCTCGATCTGCTGAGTCTCTCGGGCCACAAGCTGGGCGCCCCGGTGGGGATCGGGGCCCTGCTGGTACGCCGGGGAGTGACCCTCACAGCGCCGGGCTTCGGCGGCGGGCAGGAGGCGAAGCTGCGCTCCGGGACGGTGCCCGTGGCCCTCGCGGTCGGGTTGGCCACCGCCCTGCGGCAGGCCACCGCGCGGCTGGCGGAGGAGGCGGTGCGGCTGACGGGGCTGGGCCGGCGGCTGGCCGAGGGTCTGGCGCGCCTGCCGGGAGTGACGGTCAACACCACCTTGCCGGCAAGTCCCGCGATCGTGCACCTCAGCTTCGATGGCGTGCGGGCGGACGATCTGCTGCTGTTGCTGGACGCCGCGGGCATCGACTGCTCGACGGGCTCGGCCTGCACCGCCGGCGTCCATCAGCCCAGCGAGGTGCTGCTTGCGATGGGACGCAGCCTGGCCGAGGCCTCCGGAAGTCTGCGGTTCTCCTTTGGCCCCACCACCCGGGACGCCGACATCGACCGGGTGCTCACCCTGCTGCCTGGTGCCCTGGAGAGCGCCCGGGCCGCCTTCTGAGGTCGATCCGCCATCGTTCGTAGAATCATGGGCGTGCATCCTGATTCGCTGATCGGTCGTGGTCTTCTCGGTGAGGACCGGCTCATCGACGTGGGCGGGGGACGGTGTCTGCGGGCCATGCTGGCGGGCAAGGGCGAGGATCTGGTCGTCCTGGAGGCGGGTCTGGGGGTGAGCGGGCTCTACTGGGGGCCGGTGCACCAGGCGATCTCGCGGAGCGCCCGCGTGGTGGCCTACGAACGCGCCGGATTCGGTGCCAGCACCCCCGACCCGGACCATCCGCGGGATCTGGCCCGGCTCGCGGAGGATCTGCGGGCGGTGATCGATGCGATCCCGCACCGGCGCCTGGTGCTGGTGGGTCACAGCTGGGGCGGCCCGATCGTCCGGACAGCCGCCGCCGGCCGGCTCTCGCAGGGTCGAGGCGTCGCCGGGATCGTCCTGGTGGACCAGAGCGACGAGCATGCCGCGGATCTCTACTCCTCCCGAACGGCGCGTGCGGGGGATGCGATGCAGCGGGCCCTCATGGTGCCGCTGGCCCGGCTGGGACTGCTCGCCCCGCTGGCGCGCGCGCAGGCAGGCGGGTTGCCGGCACCGCTGCCGGAGGCCGTCGCCGCGTCCTCCAGTTCCGTCGCGGCAGCGCGCGCGATCGTCGCCGAGCTCAGGCATGTCGCCCATGATCTGCACCGGCTGCGCGACGCCCCGCTGGATCTGGCGGAGGTGGGGATGAGCGTCCTCTCGGGCCAGCAGCACACCCGCCTCGATCGCCGGATACGTGCACGGCTGGTCCAAGCCCACCGCGACACCGTGGCCCGGCACCCCGGCGCACGATTCGTCGCTGCTGAGCGATCCGGCCACATGATCCCGGTCACCGAGCCCGAACTGGTCGCAGCAGAAGCCCTGTCGTTCCTGAACTGAAGGGGCAGAACCGAGGAAACCGGTGGCGGGAAGCCGACGCCGTGCGCTGTGGGCGCAATCCGGCGGTTCGCGGGGATGCTCGCGGTACAGTGGCGAGCGTGCTCGATCCACGGCTTCTGTACACGGTGAACCCTGCGGTGTGGGAATCGCTCGCGGGGCATCGTCCAGTGCTGTTGCACCTGCTGGACGGGTACGTCGACGCCGGTTCGGTGATTCACAGCACCGGCCGCTACCTCCTCGACCAGTGCGAGCACGAGGTGCTGGTCGAGTTCGATCACGACCAGCTGCACGACTACCGCTCGCGGCGTCCGCAGATGGTCTTCGACACCAACCACTGGGTGTCGATGACGGACTACTCGCTGGTGATCCACAAGGTGACCGACGCCGCCGGCACACCCTTCCTGCTGCTCACCGGGCCGGAGCCGGACACCCAGTGGAACCGGACCTGCGCGGCGGTGCTCGGGATCGCCGAGCGGCTCGGCGTCGAGACGCTGATCGCCGCCAGCGGGGTCCCGATGACCGTGCCGCACACCCGTCCCACGCTGGTGACCGCCCACGCCACGGATCCCAGCCTGGTCAGCGGCAATCCGATGTGGATCGACCGGGTGCAGATCCCGGGCAGCTTCTCCCATGTCCTGGAGTTCCGGGCGGGTGAGGCCGGCCTGGTCGGACGTGGCTTCGTCGCCCACGTCCCGCACTACCTGGCACAGACCGGCTTTCCGCAGGCCACCGCCGCCGTGCTCGCCCGGATCAGCGAGGCGACCGGGCTGGTCATCCCGACCGACGACCTGCAGGAGCGGATCGCCACCAACCTGGCGACGATCGCCAGCGAGACATCGGACGACACAGAGTTCCCGGCCGTCGTCGCGGCCCTGGAGGAGCAGTACGACCAGCTCAGCGCCAGCGGTGCGGCTCAGGTGCCCAGCGCCGAGGAGATCGGCGCCGCGGTCGAGCAGTTCCTGGCCGAGCAGGATCCACCGGACTTCCCCGGCTGATGCCAGCAGGCGTCGATCAACTGATCGCGCTGCTCGATCTGGAGGAGCGCGAGGCCGGCCTCTACGTGGGTGCGGCGGATGAGACCTCGGCGCGGCAGCGGGTGTTCGGCGGCCAGGTGCTGGCCCAGGCGCTGACCGCCGCCTACCGGACAATCCCCGACGACCGGATCGCCCACTCCCTGTCGGCCTACTTCGTCCGCTCCGGCCTGGCCGGCGTGCCGATCGAGTACCGGGTGGAGGAGACCCGGGACGGAGGCACCTTCTCCACCCGCCGGCTCTCGGCCACCCAGCAGGGCCGGACCATCTTCTTCATGGCCTGCTCCTTCCACCGGCTGGAGCCGGGTCTCAACCATGCCGACACCATCCCGCAGGGAGTGGCGCCGCCGGAGGAGTGCCCGCCGCTGTCGGAGGTGCTGGGCGCACGGTCGCGCCGCTCGGCCGAAGCCTGGCGACAGGAGTGGGGCGTGCTGGAGACCCGGTTCGCCTCTGACACCAGCGGCGTGAACGGCGCGCACGCCGACGCCGCGATGAAGGTTTGGGTGCGCACCGAGAGTGCGCTGCCGTCCGATCCCCGGCTGCACCAGGCGGTGCTGGCCTACGCCTCGGACCTGACCCTGCTGGCCGTGAGCACCGTCCCGCACCCGGTGGTCTTCGCCGGTCCGGGGATGCAGGCAGCCTCGATCAACCACGCGATGTGGTTCCATCGCCCGGCCCGCGCCGATCGGTGGCTGCTCTACGACCAGGTGTCGCCCTCGGCCTCGGCAGGGCTGGGATTCTCCTTCGGACGGCTGTTCTCCGGCGGCCGCCTGGTCGCCTCCTGCACCCAGGAGGGGTTGATCCGGCTGACCGATCCGGCTGCGCTGGTCGCCGACGGCAGGGACTCGATCCCCGGCCTGACGTAGAACGAGCCCCAAGCCTGGGGCTCGGGGCTCGTCGGTTGTGGCGATTGCCTACGCGGCCACCTCGGTGGTGGTGCGCAGCTTGGTGATCGCGTGCCGTTCGATCTGACGGACCCGCTCGGCGGTGATTCCCCAGACCACGGCGATATCCGCCAGGCGGGCCTGACGGCCGTCCAGCAGGCCGTAGCGGCGACGGACCACGTCGGCGGAACGCTCGTCAAGGGTGGAGAGCATGTGGTCCAGCCGGGCGCGATCCTCGGCATCCAGCACCATCTCGTCCGGGCCGGGGGACATCTCGCGGGCGAGCAGATCGCCCAGCGCGGTGTCGCCGTCCTCCTCGACCGGGGCGTCCAGCGAGACGTGGTCGCGGGAGAGCCGCAGCAGGTCGATCACCTGTTCGGTGGGCAGCGCCAGTTCGTCGGCGATCTCCCACAGTTCGGGCTCGCGACCGAAGCGGCGCTCCAGGGTGCGGCGGACCGCGGCGACCTGATTCACCTGCTCGGCGACATGCACCGGCAGGCGGACGATCCGCGCCTGCTGGGCGATGCCGCGGGAGATCGATTGACGAACCCACCAGGTGGCGTAGGTGGAGAACTTGAAGCCCTTGGTGAAGTCGAACTTCTCGACGGCGCGGATCAGCCCGGTGTTACCCTCCTGCACCAGGTCGAGCAGCGGCATCTGGGAACGTCCGTACTTGCGGGCCACCGACACCACCAGCCGCAGGTTGGCGGTGATGAACCGCTGCATCGCCCGGTCGCCCAGTTCGGCGAGCAGTTCGAGTTCTTCGCGGCTCGCCTCGACGCGGCGTTCGGCGTTCTCCTCGTCGGAGAGCTTGCCTTCCAGCAGCGCGTGGGCGTACTGGCCGAGTTCGATGGCACGGGCGAGTTCGACCTCTTCGGCCGCGGTCAGCAGGGGGGTCTTGGCGATCCCGTCGAGGTACAGACCAACTGCGTCCTTGCCGTCGATGCCATCATTGAGTCGGACCCGATGTGCGGTGGAGATCAAGGCTCTTCCTTTCGCTCGTCACCTAAGTACAACGGACGACACCGCCGATTTCTGCCCAGGGCGGCCCTGAGGCGACCCCGAAAAGAGTGGTCAGGGGCAATCCAAGACCGTGGTCGGATAGCCCGTCATCCCATGGGCGGAGCCGGTTCAGGTGCCCCTCAGGCGGAGTTCAGGAGGCGCTCAGGCGTTCGGCACCGGGGCGATCCCTGAGCCTGTCGGAGGGTCGGGAAGTCTTCGTACCCTCGACAAGCTCGGGGCAAACCGGGCTCAGCCGCCGTCGGCGGGCTACCGGACCTCGGTGCCACCAGTGGCGTCGAGCAGCCAGGCGTACTCGAAGGCGATGTCGCGCCAGATCGCGTACCTGCCGGAGACACCACCATGTCCGGCGACCAACTCGGTCTTCAGCAGCAGGCGATCGCCCAGCCCGGCGTCGTGACGCAGCCGGGCCACCCATTTGGCCGGTTCGGTGACCTCCACCCGGGTGTCGTTCAGGCTGGTGGTCACCAGGATCGCCGGGTACCCCTGCGGCCGGACGTTCTCGTAGGGGGAGTACCCCTTCATGCGGTGATAGGCGTCGACGTCGTGCAGCGGGTCGCCCCATTCCTCCCACTCGGTGATGGTGAGCGGCAGCTCCGGATCGAGCATGGTGGTCAGCGGATCGACGAACGGCACCTGGGCGTTGACCGCACCGAAGGCATCCGGTGCGAGGTTGACCGCGGCGCCGACCAGCAGACCGCCGGCGCTGCCGCCGGTCACACCCAGGCGTGCCGCCGATGTGTAGCCCTCGGCGACCAGGTGCCGCGCGGCGGCGATCAGGTCGGTGAAGCTGTTCTGCTTGTTCTCCAGCTTGCCGGCCTCGTACCAGGCGCGGCCCAGCTCGCCGCCACCGCGGACGTGGGCGATCGCCACCACGTAGCCGCGGTCGAGCAGGCTGAGCCGGGGGATCGAGAAGCTGCCGGGGTAGCTGATCTCGTAGGCGCCGTACCCGGTCAGCACGCAGCCGGCCGATCCGTCCAGGGCGAGGTCGGCGCGGAAGACGAGCGAGAGCGGGATACGGGTGCCGTCCGGCGTGGTGGCCCATTCGCGGCGTTGCACGTAGCCGGAGGACCGGTAGGGACCGAACCGAGGGTGGTCGAGCACGGTGCGCTGCTTCAGGACGCGGCGCTCCCCGGTGTCGAGCCGGTACTCCAGCACCTGCTCGGGGGTGACCATGGATTGGTAGGAGAGCCGGATCCGGTCGGTGTCGGCGTCTTCGGAGCCATGGGCGTCCACCTCGTAGAGGGTCTCGCCGAAGTCGATCTCGTGGCCGGTGGTGAGCCGGCCCTCCTCGAAGGGATGGACGCGCACCCGCACCAGGCCGTCGCGGCGCAGGCTGATCACCAGGGCGCGGTCGTAGGCCGAGACGTCCAGTAGGCGGGAGCCCGGCTCGCCGGGCCACAGCGGTTCCCAATCGGCCGCTGAAGTGGCCGTCAGGGGCGCCCGGGCCAGCGCGAAGTCGGGCGCGCCGTCGTTGTGGACGATGTAGAGCGCGTCGCCGGCGACCTCCACGTCGTATTCCACGTCGGGCCGGCGGGGCGTCACGAGCCGGGGGAGCGCGGCGTGATCGTAGGCGTCCACCAGGCGGGTCTCGCTGCTGGTCTTTGAGCCGATTCCGATCACTACCTGACGCAGGTCGCGGGAGATCCCCAGCTCCATCCAGAACCGCTCGTCCGGCTCGTGGTGCAGCTGGATCTCCTCAGCCTGGCCCAGCACGTGGCGCCAGGCGGTGTCCGGCCGCCAGGCCTCGTCCACGGTCAGATAGCAGTAGCTGTCGTCACCGGCCCAGCAGCCGCCGGCGGCGATCCCGGGCAGTCTGTCCGCCAGCGGTTCGCGGGTGCGCAGGTCGACGAACTGCAGATCGTAGCGCTCGTCGCCGGCGGTGTCGGTGGAATAGGCCAGCCGGTTGCCGTCCGGGCTGACCGCCAGGGTGCCCAGGGCGAAGAAGGCGGATTCCCCGGCCAGTTCGTTGACGTCGACCAGCAGCTCCTCGCCCTCGGGCAGCTCGGCCGGGTCGGGCAAGTGGTCCCGGTCGGTCGCGGGTGCGCGGTGGTAGCGGGGGTAGTTCTGCCCCTGCGTGGTGCGGGCGTAGTACCAGAAGCAGCGTCCGTCGGTGTGCCGGGTGAACTCCGGGACGCTGAGATCGGTCTGCAGCGTGCGGGCGTCGATGTCGTCGTAGATCTCCTGCGCCAACTCCCCGAGGGATGCCGTGACAGCCTCGGTGAAGGCGTTCTCCGCCTCGAGATAGGCCAGCAGCGCCGGATCGGACTTGTCCTTCATCCAGGCGTACGGATCCTCCACCCGGTCGTTGTGGACGACCCTGGCATGGGGCCGGCGCGGTGCGACGGGTGGCTGGTCGGCGGCGGACATGGGATCGAGAGTAGTGGAACCTCCAGGGCTTGGGAGACGGCGGTCGACGTGGCACAATGGACGCGAAGGCATTGACAGCTCCCGGTTGTCGCATGCCCTGAATCGCTTTCTTGAGAGGTCGCCCGTGTCCCCACGTTCCAGCGCTGCCGCCAAGGCTACTGTCGAAGAAGAGACCACCACCTCGGCTCCGCGGCGGCGGACGACCCGCCCTGCCGCGAAGTCGAAGGCCCCAGCCAGCAAGGCCAAGCCGGTGGTGGCCGTCGTCCCGGATGAGCCCGAGGACGTCGACCCCGAGGACGTCGACCCCGACGCGCTCGAGGTCGAGGAGGTCACGGTCGAGGAGGTGCTCACCCCCGGCAACCTGGATGTGAAGTTCGAGCGCGAGGGCGACGACGTGATCCTCACGGTGGGCGGCAAGAAGCGCAGTCTGGACGACGTGGACGACGCGAGCTTCGTGCCGGCCGATGAGGCCAAGACCGAGAAGGATCTGGCCGAGGACGAGGGCTTCAGCCTGTCGGATGCCGACGATGCCGACGAACCCGAGCAGCAGGTGCTCGCGGCCGGCGCCACGGCCGACCCGGTGAAGGACTACCTCAAGCAGATCGGCAAGGTCGCGCTGCTGAACGCCGAGCAGGAGGTGACCCTAGCCAAGCGGATCGAGGCGGGGCTGTTCGCCGAGGAGATGCTGAGCGAGGGGAGCGGGCTGGAGGACGACCACGTCACCGACCTGGAATGGATCTCCGAGGACGGCCGGCGCGCCAAGAACCATCTGCTGGAGGCCAACCTGCGCCTGGTGGTGTCGCTGGCCAAGCGCTACACCGGCCGCGGCATGCTCTTCCTCGACCTGATCCAGGAGGGCAATCTGGGCCTGATCCGGGCGGTCGAGAAGTTCGACTACACCAAGGGCTACAAGTTCTCCACCTACGCCACCTGGTGGATCAAGCAGGCGATCACCCGCGCCATGGCCGATCAGGCCCGCACCATCCGGATCCCGGTGCACATGGTCGAGGTGATCAACAAGCTCGCCCGCGTCCAGCGTCAGATGCTGCAGGATCTCGGCCGAGAACCCACCCCGGAGGAGCTGGCCAAGGAACTCGACATGACGCCGGAGAAGGTCGTCGAGGTGCAGAAGTACGGCCGTGAGCCGATCTCGCTGCACACCCCGCTGGGTGAGGACGGCGATTCGGAGTTCGGCGACCTGATCGAGGATTCCGAGGCGGTCGTCCCGGCCGAGGCGGTCAACTTCACCCTGCTGCAGGAGCAGTTGCACGACGTCCTGGACACGCTCAGCGAGCGTGAGGCCGGGGTTGTCTCGATGCGGTTCGGGCTCACCGACGGTCAGCCCAAGACCCTGGACGAGATCGGCAAGGTCTACGGGGTCACCCGGGAGCGGATCCGGCAGATCGAGTCCAAGACCATGAGCAAGCTGCGCCATCCCTCGCGGTCCCAGGTTCTTCGCGACTACCTGGACTGACCGCAACAGCGTCTGACGAAGGGGCCTCCACATCGGGGGCCCTTTCGTCATCCCCATGGCCCGTCCTTCGTCATCTCCATGGCCCGTCCTTCGTCATCCCCGCGGAGGCGGGGATCATGTGACACGCCGGTATCGCCAGTTTTCGCCGGTGTTTCGCGGATCTGGTGCTTGTCACCAGGCTGGTAACGGGTGATACCCCGGAGTCGCGGGCAATTCAACGGCTGCTGTGATCTGATCGAAACAGAGCTGACATAGTGCTGACGGAATGATGCCGCTAAGGTCACCCCATGGCAGAAGAAGGCACCGCACCTGCGCCGGGGCTCGGTGAGCCGCTGGTCGTGCTCTCCGGAGTCAACAAGCACTTCGGCGATCTGCACGTGCTGCAGGACATCAACCTGACCGTCCACAAGGGGGAGGTCGTGGTGGTCCTGGGCCCGTCCGGCTCGGGAAAGTCGACGCTCTGCCGGGCCATCAACCGGCTGGAGACGATCGGTTCGGGCACCATCTCGATCGACGGCGTTCCGCTGCCCGAGGAGGGCAAGGCACTGGCCGAACTGCGAGCCGATGTCGGCATGGTCTTCCAGTCCTTCAACCTGTTCGCGCACAAGACGATCCTGGAGAACGTCACCCTCGGCCCGACCAAGGTGCGCAAGAAGAGCACGGCTGAGGCCCGCACTCTGGCGATGGAGTTGCTCACCCGGGTCGGCGTCGACAACCAGGCCGAGAAGTATCCGGCGCAGCTTTCCGGCGGCCAGCAGCAGCGGGTGGCGATCGCCCGCGCGCTGGCCATGCAACCCAAGGTGATGCTCTTCGACGAGCCCACCTCCGCGCTGGATCCGGAGATGGTCAACGAGGTGCTGGACGTCATGGTCAGCCTGGCCCGGCAAGGCATGACCATGATCGTGGTCACCCACGAGATGGGCTTCGCCCGCAAGGCCGCCGACCGGGTGGTGTTCATGTCAGACGGCCAGATCGTCGAGGAGAACACCCCGGACGAGTTCTTCACCAATCCCCAGACCGCCCGGGCCAAGGATTTCCTGGGCAAGATCCTCACGCACTGATTTCCTACCAGAGGAGGAAGACCATGAAGTACGGCAAGGCACTACTGGCCGCCGCGTCGGCGTTGGCCATGGCCGCGACCCTGACTGCCTGTGGCGGCGGCAGCGCCGCAGGCGGACCGCCCGGAGGGGGCGGCAAGGTCGTGATCGGTGTCAAGTTCGACCAGCCGGGCCTGGGCCTCAAGGAAGGCGATACCTACACCGGCTTCGATGTCGAGGTGGCCAACTATGTCGCGAACAAGCTGGGCTATACCGAGGTCGAGTTCAAGGAGAGCCCTTCGTCGCAGCGCGAGACGCTGATCGAATCCGAGCAGGTGAAGATGATCTTCGCCACCTACTCGATCACCGATTCCCGTAAGGAGAAGATCTCCTTCGCCGGCCCGTACTTCATCGCCGGCCAGGATCTGCTGGTCTCTGCCACGAACACCGACATCACCGGACCGGAGAGCCTCAACGGCAAGAAGCTGTGTTCGGTGACCGGCTCCACCTCTGCCCAGAAGGTCAAGGATCAGTTCGCCGACCAGGTACAGCTGCAGGAGTACGACACCTACTCCAAGTGCGTGTCTGATCTGTCCTCGGGGACCATCGACGCCGTCACCACCGATGACGTGATCTTGGCCGGCTTCGCCGCACAGTCCCAGTACGCCGGCAAGCTGAGGGTCGTTGGCGCTCCGTTCAGCGAAGAGCGCTACGGCGTCGGTATCAAGAAGGGCGACACCGAACTCTGCAACGCGATCAACGGGGCGCTGGCTGAAATGGTCTCCTCGGGCGCGTGGCAGGAAGCTCTCGACAAGACCGTCGGCCCATCCGGCTTCCAGGCGGCCGCGGTGAACCCGCCGACCGCCGACGCCTGCGCCTGAACGATGATGGCGCCCGACGTGGTGGGCCATGTGAAGAGCAGGCCCACCACGCGGGTTTCCCCGCCCAAGGATCGAGGGATGTGAATGGAAGGGTTAGCGGCGCTCTTCGAGCGCTACGACGTGATCGCAGCCTTCTTCATGACCATTCGGCTGGCGCTCGGTGGTGCGGTGGGGTCGCTGCTGATCGGCACCGTGATCGCGGTATGCCGGGTTTCTCCGGTGGGCGTTCTGCAACGCTTCGGCACCGCCTATGTGACGGTGTTCCGGAATACTCCGCTCACCCTCATCCTGGCGCTGTGCATGCTCGGGCTGAACGGCATCCTGGGCATGACCATCGATCGGGAGAACCTCTATTCCAATGGCTTCTGGTGGGCCGTGGTGGGATTGTCCTTCTACCACGCGTCCTTCGTCGCTGAGGCACTGCGCTCAGGCATCAATACCGTGCCGTCGGGCCAGGCCGAGGCAGCTCGTTCAATTGGACTGTCGTTCGTGCCGACGTTGCGCTACGTCGTCCTGCCGCAGGCATTTCGCGGTGCGATCGCGCCTCTGGGCAACACGATGATCGCCCTGACCAAGAACACCACCGTGGCCGCCACCATCGGGGTTGCGGAAGCCGCGTACGTCATGTGGAACATGTTCGAGTTCAGCCCGCAGTACCTCTACGCGATCTTCTTCATCATGGCGGCGGGTTTCGTCGTTCTGACCCTGCCGCTGGGGTTGCTGTTCACCTGGCTGTCGAACCGGTTGGTGGTGGCCCGGTGAGCACCACGTCCGTACTGTTCGACGCTCCAGGCCCCAAAGCCCGGGCGCGCTATCGCATGCTGGCCATCATCGGTGGCCTGGTGCTGGCAGCCGTTCTCGTCTTCGTGATCGTCAAGCTGCTCGATCTTCCGGCGCCGGATCCTGCGATCCGGGCTCGCAACAACCAGCTGGCCCCCGAGAAGTGGGCGCCGTTCCTCACCGGCTCGGCATGGGTGAACTACCTGCTACCCGGCCTGCTCGGCACCCTGGTGGCGGCAGTCGTCTCGGTCGTCCTCTCCCTGGTGTTCGGCATGCTGCTCGGCCTCGGTCGTCTGGTGCAGGTGCGTTGGATCCGCTGGGTTTGCGGCGCCTTCGTGGAGTTCTTCCGCTCGGTGCCGGTGCTGATGATGATGCTCTTCGCCTACCACTTCGGGTTGCGTGGGCTGGGGATCACCGGGGCCGTCCTGCCCTTCTTCGGCGTGGTGGTCGGCCTCACGTTCTACAACTCCTGCGTGATCGCCGAGCTGGTGCGTTCCGGGGTGAACTCGCTGCCCAACGGGCAGAAGGAGGCCGGGTTGGCGATCGGCCTCACTCCGATGGCCACCTTGAGCACCATCCTGCTTCCCCAGGCGATCACGGCCATGCTGCCCTCCATGCTGAGCCAGCTGGTGGTCATCCTGAAGGACTCCGCGCTGGGCTACATGATCAGCTACGGGGAACTGCTGCGCTCGGGCATCAACCTCTCGACAGCCTTCGCCAACCTCATTCCCACCATGCTCGTGCTCGCCGCGATGTACATCGTGATCAACGCACTTCTGACCGGCGCGGCGGCGAGGGTTCAGGCCCGGTTGCGCCGGGCTCCTCAGGTGATCGTTGCAAGCCCGACCGCAGGAATGGTTCCGCAGGCCGCCTCCGAACCGCAGGTGCCCTATACCCTCATGCCGCCGCCAGAGCCCGATGAGCCACCCACCCTGCGGCACCCGCGCGAGCAGCGCCGGCATCGTGGCGCCGACTGAGGTACCCGCAGACCGACGAGAAATCAGCGCAGGTCGAGTTCGGGTAGATCGTCGGCGGGTGCGAAGCCGTGCACGCTGCCCAGGAAGGCCAGCGCGGCCTGGGCGGTGGCGATCACATTCTCGGCCCGGCGGAAGCCGTGGCCCTCGTCGGGGTAGAAGACATAGGCCACCGGCAGGCCCTTCGCGCGTAACGCAGCGACCATCTGCTCGGCCTGGCTGGGCGGGACGACCCTGTCCTGACCGCCCTGCAGGATCAGCATTGGGCAGGAGAGCCGGTCGAGATGGTGGAGGGGAGAGCGCTCCAAGTAGGTCTGCCGGCCTTCCGGGTAGGGCGCAACCAGGCCGTCGAGGTAGCGCGACTCGAACTTGTGGGTGTCGGTGGCCAGCGTCTCCAGATCTCCGATCCCGTAGAGACTGATGCCAGCGCTGAACACCTTGGTGAAGGCCAGCGCCGCCAGGGTGGTGTAGCCGCCGGCCGAGCCACCGCGGATCGAGAGCCGCGCCGGATCGGCCAGGCCGCGTGCGACCAGGGTGAGCGCGGCGTCGCAGCTGTCGCGGACGTCGACCACACCCCAGTTGCCCCGCAGGCGTTCCCGGTAGGCACGGCCATAGCCGGTGGAACCGCCGTAGTTCACGTCGACGATGCCGATCCCGCGGGAGGTCCAGTATTGGGTGGCCAGCCGGTATTCCGGGCCGGAGAAGCCGGTCGGACCGCCGTGGCTCCAGACCTGCACCGGCGGTAGTTCGCCGGCCGGGGCGGTGAAGCCGGGGTTGGCGGGCGGGTAGTACCAGGCGTGCACCTCGCCCAGCGGCCCCTGCCAGCTGACCGCTTCGGCGCGGGAGACCAGGGCCGGGTCGGGGACCTGATCCGAGCTGGCCTTGACGGTGGTGAGTGCGCCGGAATCCCAGTCGACCTCGACCAGCGCCGCCGGGCGGTCGGGATAGCCGAGCAATGCGAGGGCGCCTGACCCGCTGCCGGTGACGGTCGCGGTGACGGCTTCGGATTCGACCAGCTCCAGGTGAGCCGGTTCGCCGCCGGCGTGATGGATGACCGCCAGGCTCGCATAGCCGTGGACGCTGATGCTGCACCCGATCCGGCGGTCGTCGATCACCGCGTACGGCGCCGGAGTGAGCACCCACATCGGACCGCAGAAGTCGGCGGGGGCCTGGTAGACCACCTCGGTTCGCGCGCCGTCCCAGCGATGGAAATTCCAGAAGCCGTCGGGATCGGCCAGGAAGAGCAGTGAACCGTCGGGGCTCCAGGCCGGGTAGAGCGCTGACATGCCGGGCCCGCCGCCGACCACGGCAGGGGTGGCCGACCGGCCGTCCGGGGCCTGGACGGTTCCGAGGGCCGCTGTCTGACTGTCGTCTGGCTCGACCGCCGTTGATCGGGTAGGCCCGTCCACCGGCGCCTCAACGGGCGTGCTCGCCCGGGTCGCGGCGGGTTCGTATGTCGGAGGCTCGACGAACTCGGGCAACCGGGCCACCTTGAGGTAGGTGCTGTCCCAGGGCATGTCGGGATGGTTCCATTCCACCCAGGCCAGTTGCCCATCCGGTGACAGCACCGGATGGGCGTAGAAGTCCGCGCCCGACACCAGCACCCGACCACCGCCGGGATTGGCGGAGTCGAGATCGAGCGCGACGATCGTGGTCCGTGGCTCGGGGGTGACCGAGTGGTCCTCCCGGACCGCCAGCACCACCCGACGGGTGGGGTCGAGGTGCAGTGCCGCATAGCGGAACTCGCCGCCGGGTGCGATCCGGCGGGCCGGCTGCCCTGGCTCGATCGCCTGCACGCTGCCGTCCGGCCAGCTGGAGTGCACCACGATGCCACCGGCCACCGCCCATTCTCCGCCGCCGTACTCGTTGACCGCGGTGCGCAGGTAGGCGTCGGGCGTGACCTCCTCGCGCCCCGCGTCGTCCTCCCGCCACAGCGTCACCCGGCCACCCTGTTCGGGATGGGCCTGCGTCCAGTACCGGACGCCGTCGCTCACCACCCCGCCGGAGAGCCCGACGGTGGCCGCGGTCAGGTCCGCGGCGGTGATGGGGGACGACCAGCTGCCATAGGGTGCCTCGCGCATACCGTCACCCTAGTGGTGGCTTGAGAAGCGGGCGGCTGAGAACGAGGAACGGCCCCGGCCTGAGCCGGGGCCGTTCCTGAAGCTGATTCAGGAGAGCTTGTCGGTCTCGTCGTGGATCTTCAGCGCCACCTGGCTGAGCTTGTCGGAGTGGGCCCGGCCGTGGTGACCGCAGAAGAAGAGTTCGCCACCGGAGTTGAGGGTGACGCGCACGTATGCCTGAGCTCCACAGCGATCACAGCGATCCGCAGTGGTCAGGTTCTCAATCACGGTTGTGCTCATGTCGTCCTCGCTCTCATGTCCGGTGCTCACCAACGATGTCGCCAGGTACAACACCGATAGGCGCGGTTTGTTCCCGGTGTTCCTCAGTCTAGTGGCCCGTTCCGACAACCCGGGGTTCGACACAAGACCGTAACCTCCATCGAACTGTCGGTCGGGCGAGATAGCCTCTGCGGAGTGACCACGAAGAATGCCGCCGAGGGACGGGACTACGAAGCCAGGCACCTGCTGGTGCTGGAAGGGCTGGAGGCCGTCCGGAAACGGCCGGCGATGTACATCGGCTCCACCGACACCCGCGGCCTGATGCACTGCCTGTGGGAGATCATCGACAACGCGGTGGACGAGGCCCTGGCCGGTTTCGGTGCGAGCATCGACGTCCGGCTCGGGGCCGACGGCGGCATCTTCGTCGCCGACCAGGCCCGCGGCATCCCGGTGGACACCGAGCCCAAGACCGGGCTGAGCGGTGTCGAGGTGGTCTTCACCAAGCTTCACGCCGGCGGCAAGTTCGGTGCCGGCTCCTACAACGCCACGGGCGGTCTGCACGGGGTGGGCGCCTCGGTGGTGAACGCGCTGTCCGCCCGGCTGGATGTCGAGGTCGATCGTGGGGGCATCACCTACGCGATGAGCTTCCGGCGCGGCGTCCCCGGGGTCTACGCGGGTGACGGGCCGGATGCGTCGTTCACCCCCGGCGGCGGGCTGCGCAAGGTCGGTAAGGCACGGCGCGGCGTGACCGGCACCCGGGTGCGGTACTGGCCGGATCGGCAGATCTTCCTGCCCGGCGCCCAGCTCTCGCTGAAGCACCTGCTCGACCGCGCCCGGCAGACCAGCTTCCTGGTGCCCGGGCTGGAGCTGGTCGTCACCGACGCCCGCAGCGACGAACCGGTCACCGAGGTGTTCAAGCACGACGGCGGCATCTCCGAGTTCTGCGACTTCCTGGCCAACGACGCGCTCGTGACCGATGTGATCCGGCTGCAGGGCAATGACCAGTTCACCGAAACCGTGCCGATGCTGGACGACGCCGGTTCGATGACCCCTACGGATGTAGAGCGATCGCTGGATGTCGACATCGCGGTCCGCTGGGGAACCGGCTACGAGTCCCGGGTCACCTCCTTCGTCAACATCATCGCCACCGGCAAGGGCGGTACCCACGTCACCGGCTTCGAGCGGGGGGTGTTGCGGGCCTTCGCCAAGTCGCTGGACGGCACCCGGCTGCTGAAGGCCGGGGAGGAGATCATCAAGGACGACGTGCTGGAGGGGATGACCGCGGTGGTCACCGTCCGGCTGGCCGAGCCGCAGTTCGAGGGCCAGACCAAGGAGGTGCTGGGCACCCCGCCGGTCACCCGGCTGGTCGCCCGGATCGTCGAGAAGGAGTTGGGGGAGTTCCTCACCAGCAACCGGGCAGCGTTGCGTCCGCAGGCCCGGGCGGTGATGGAGAAGGTGGTCGGCGCCTCCCGCACCCGGGTGCAGGCCCGAGCCCATCGGGACGCGCAGCGTCGCAAGAATGCGCTGGAATCGTCCACTCTGCCCTCCAAGCTGGCCGACTGCCGCAGCACCGATCTGGATCGCACCGAGTTGTTCATCGTCGAGGGCGACTCCGCGCTGGGTACGGCCAAGCTGGCCCGGAATTCGGAGTTCCAGGCACTGCTGCCGATCCGCGGCAAGATCCTCAATGTGCAGAAGGCGTCGGTGGGCGACATGCTGAAGAACGCCGAGTGCGCCTCGATCATCCAGGTGGTGGGTGCCGGTTCGGGGCGCAGCTTCGATCTGGACGCGGCCCGTTACAGCAAGATCATCTTCATGGCGGACGCCGATTCCGACGGCGCCCACATCCGGTGCCTGCTGACCACGCTGTTCTTCAAGTACATGCGCCCGCTGGTCGAGGCCGGCCGGGTATTCACCGCCGTGCCGCCGCTGCACCGGTTCGAGGTGAACAACCCGCGCAAGGGCCAGGAGAGGTACCTCTACACCTACTCAGAGGGCGAGTACCGGCGCAAGCTGGCCGAACTGACCAAACGCCAGGTCTCCTTCAAGGAGCCGCAGCGCTACAAGGGCCTGGGCGAGATGGACGCCGACCAGTTGGCCGACACCACCATGAACCCCCGGCACCGCACCCTGCGCCGGATCACCATCGATGAAGCCGAAGCCGCCGAGGCCGTCTTCGAGAAGCTGATGGGCAACGATGTCGCGCCGCGTAAGCAGTTCATCATCGAAGGCGCCTACGCGCTGGATTCCGAGCGCATCGACGCCTGATCGAGGCCGTTCGGCCGGTGGTGCCTCAGTGTCCCGCCCGGGTGGGGTGGATGCGGGAGAGCAGCACCACGCCCCAGATCGCGACGGCGGCGAAGCCCAGCATCAGCACGGCCGCCGTCGCAGTGATCGCTGAGCCCTCGCCGAGGACGGCGATCCCGTAGGCCACCCCGGCCACCGGGGCTGCGGCGTTGAGCGCACCCACCACGGTCTCGGCGGGGCCGGAGGCGTAACCCTGCTGGATCCAGATGCCGGCCAGCACCGCACCCACCGGGATCGAGGCGGCCAGGATCCAGAAGACCGGAGAGTCGACCCAGGGCCGGGTGGTGACGTAGCCGCCGATCGCCTTGACCACGCCCGACTCGGCGCCGTAGATCACCGCGGCGGCGCTCGACCAGGCCAGGCACTTCCAGGCCAGCGGGCCACGTGCACCGATCAGGGCGAGGCCGGCCGCTACCGCCAGCCCGGTCAGGGTGCCGATGATCAGGGTGGATTCGTTCAGGATGGGATAGGGCGCCGCGTGGGTGATCGCCACCCAGGCGAAGGCCGCGGTGCCCGCGACCGTCAGTCCGGTCGCCAGCCAGCCCTGCCGGCTCACCGGCCGCTTCTGGAGGCGAGCGGCCAGCAACATCGTCCACGGCACGGCAAGCACCCCGAGCGGCTGCACCACGGTGATCGGCGCCAGCATCAGGGCACCCACCTGGATCACCGCGCCGACTCCGGTCAGCAGCAACCCGCCGATCCAGCGCGGATTGCGGATCACCGCGAGCAACTGCGTGCCGCTGAGCTTGACGCCCTCCTGCGGCGCGGCGGCGTCGCCGACCGCATGGTGCTGGACGACCGAGGCGATGGCGAACAGCACCGAGGCCACCAGCACCAGGACGACGGCCAACGTGATGCTCTGGTTCAACACGGCTCCTTAGCCTCGGGCGGGCCGGTCGAACGACCGGCGGAAATTCCCTAGAACTAGGGGTCTCAGCAGAGCAGGTCGATCAGGCCGGTGTCGACGTCGTAACGGAAGCCGCCGATCTCTGCGCGCCCGGCGATCAGCGGATGGCTGCGCAGCAGCTCCACGTCCGTCCGGAGCCTGCCGACCTGGTCGGGGTCCGCGTCGAAATCGAGCCCGGAGGCGTCCGCCCCGGTCTTGTCGGCGATCTTTCGGTACAGGCTCTCATTGTCACCGGCGGCCATCGCGCAACGGGTGTGCGCGACCACCAGGATGCGGTTGACCTGCAACAGATGGACGGCCAGGACGCAGCCAGCCAGGGCGTCGGCGGTGACGTGACCGCCGGGCGTCCGCAGGATCTTCGCCTCGCCGAGCATCATCCCCACCATCTCCAGGGGCTGCAGGCGGGAATCCATGCAGGTGACCACCGCCACCCCGGCGTGGGCGTAGCCGTCGAAATTGCGCGGTGCAGAGGTCGCGTAGCGGCGGTTGGCGGCCAGGAGATCGTCGAAGGAATGGCTCACGCCGAGAACTTTACTCAGCACTCGGCGGGGCCGGCGGGTGATCACCGATGAGTCGACGTGCCTCGAGCGCCAGGGCAAGCATCATCCGGGTGCGGGGGGCGTTCAGATCGGCTCCGGTCAGTTCCACGATCCGGCGCAGCCGGTGCTTCATCGTGTTGTAGTGGATGAAGACGCGGCGGGCGGTGGCCGCGGCGTTCCCGAGGTCCAGATAGACCTCGAGGGTGCGGCAGAGCTCCGCGCCGCGTTCGGCGTCGTGCCGGACCAGCGGCCCGATCTGCTCGGTGACGAAGGCCTGCAGCTGTTCGGTGGGCGCGGCGAGGATCATTCGCTCGAAGCCGAGTCCGTCATGGCGGACGCAGCGCCGGCCGGTGCGGCGCCCGATCTGCAGGGTCTGCCTAGCCGTCTGATGACTGGTGACCAATTCGGAGAGCCGGTCGACGATCGCGCCCACCGCGACCAGCGACGGCTTCCCCCCGTACCGCTCCAGTTCCTCGTACCAGCGTTCGGGGCTCGGTTCCGGGCGTCCGGCGCCAGGCCAGGGGGAGATCGCGAGCACGCGCGATCCGCGGACCCAGGCCAGCGCCTCGGGGTCGAGACCGGCCCGGGCCGCCTCGAGCAGGCCGGCCGGCCCGCTGACCGGCCGGCGGCATTCGGCGATCACCACCGCCAGCGGTCCGCTGAGCTTCCAGCCGAACATCCGTGCCCGCTGCCGCAGGAAGTCCTCTTCCAACTGGGGTGAGGTGATCAACTCCTCGAGAAAGAGCTCGCCCATCCGCAGGTCGATCACCAGAGAGAGCACGGCTCCGATGACCTCGTTGAAGGAGGTGTCGTCCGCGACGATCAGCACCGGGAAGCCCAACTCGTCGGCGACCTGGACCAGTTCCTCCGGAATGTGATCCAGGTAGCGCAACGGCTTGATCGCCAGCGCCGCCAGGCCGCGGGCGGCCAGGGCGGGCAGCATCTCCACCAGCCGGGCCGGGTTGTCCCGGACCGGATATGCCGTGGTCAGCAGCACCTCGCCGGGAGCGACATAGGTCTCGATATCCGGCACCTCCATGACATTCACCCCGCGAACTTCGCGATCCAGGCCTGAGGCGCCGGCCAGGATCTCGGTCCGGGCCAGCGGCGGGAGAGTCAGGATCTCCCGGACGGTGGCACCTGCCATGGCATTGTCCTTTCTGGACAGCAAGAGCGTTTGGACTCCACCCTAATCGGACGCTGCGCGGCATGCGGCCATCGCCTAGATTCAGGGGCGTGGCCAGGTTCGATTTCGGTGTCCTGAGCACGCTCGTCGTCCCGGCGGGCCTGCCTCCCTGGCACGGTGCCGGATGCGCCAGCACCGTCCACGTCGGACAATCTCTGTGCCTGCTCCGCAGATCGGACGGCCAACTGCTGCCACTCACCCGTGATGACCACGGTCTGGTTCCCGGTGGCGTCCTGATTCCCGAGCGCCGCGAGTTCGCCGCTGTGTCCGCGGCGGCCGCCACCGGCGAACTCGATCTCGCCCGGCTCCGGGCCGCACGGTCGGTCCTGACCCGCGACCTCCGGATCCAGCCCGGCCGGCTCGATCCCAGGGCCGCTCGGCGAGCCCTCGCCATGCTGCCGGCCGACCCCCTGGTACCCCAACGGCAGCTCGCCCGCGGGCTGGTGCGAGCCCTCGCCGGCCCGGAACAGCAGGAACTGGATGCCCAGTTGCGTGCTCTGGTGGGCGCGGGGCCGGGCTCCACTCCGTCCGGGGACGACGTCGTCGTGGGCGTGCTGGCGGCGCTCCACCGATCCGGTCCGGCCGGCGAGGCCGCGCTGGCCGGGCTCCGGTCGAGCCTGCCCGGGCTGCTGACCCGCACCACGATGACCTCGCGGCACCTGCTCGCTGCGGCGCTGGCCGGCGTGGTGGCCGAGCGGGTGCACGAGGTGCTGGCCGGGCTGGCCGGCATCGAGGACGTCCCCGGCCTGATCCGCCGGGCACGGGGGTGGGGTGCGACCTCCGGAATGGATCTTGTCGCCGGGGCCGCCGCCGCGGTGGCCGGCGACCACCAGATGAGCGCCGGCCCGACCGGCGAGGCAGAGCAGGAGGAAAGAGCGGCATGACGAGTTCGTCCGTGTTGGAGGCCCGGGTCTTCCCGCGGCTGTACCGCGATTCGGTCAATCTGATGGCGCTGGCATCGGCGCTGGAGAAGGCCGAGGGCGTGATCCGGGTGGGCGCGGTGATGGGAACGCCGGCGAACCTGGAGATCCTCGAGCGGTCGCAGATGCTGCCGGAGGAGCTGGCGGCGATCCCCGACGACCTGGTGATCGTCGTCCGTGGCGTCGACCAGGCCGCGGTGACCGCAGCCCTGGGTACGGCCGCGGCCAGCCTGACCGAGGTCCGCGAGGACCGCCCGGCGAGCCGGCCCTCCCCGGCCACGGTGGCCGAGGGCATCGCGGCGGCGACCAAGGCCGGACGGGAACCCAACCTGGTGGCGATCTCGGTACCCGGGATGTACGCCGCGGTGGTGTCCGAACAGGCGCTACGCCGCGGGCTGCACGTCTTCTGCTTCTCCGACAACATGGCGATCGAGGACGAGGTTCGGCTGAAGCGGCTGGCGGTGGACTCCGGTCTGCTCCTGATGGGTCCCGACTGCGGCACCGCCATCGTCGACGGCCGTCCGCTCGGCTTCGCCAACGTGGTCAGGTCCGGTTCGGTGGGCATCGTGGCGGCCTCGGGCACCGGGGCCCAGGAGGTCTCCTGCCTCCTCGACCGGGCCGGGGCCGGGATCTCACAGTTGATCGGCGTGGGCGGACGCGACCTGTCTGCCTCGGTGGGGGGTCTGATGACCCGTCATGCCGTCCGGCTGCTCGCCGCCGACAACGACACCGGGGCGATCGTGGTGGTCTCCAAGCCGCCGGCGCCCGAGGTCGCCGACCGGTTGCTGGCGGAGCTGGCCCGCGCCGGGAAGCCGGCGGTGGCCTGCCTGCTGGGGATGGACGATGCCGAAGGGCCGGTCCAGGTGCGGGGCACTCTGGAGGGCGGCGCCCGGGCGGCGGCGGAACTGCTGGGGCTGTCCTTGCCGATCGCCGATCCACCGGTCGCCACTGGCCCGGCCCGCCGGGTACTCGGGCTGTTCGCCGGTGGCACCCTCGCCTCCGAGGCGAAGGTGCTGCTGGACGGTGCGGGGGTAGAGGCCGAGGTCGTCGATCTGGGCGCCGATGAGTACACCGTCGGCCGGCCGCACCCGATGATCGATCCGGGCTACCGGACCGAGTGCATCGCCGCTGCCGGCTCACGCCCGGAGGTCGGTGTCCTGCTGCTGGACGTGGTGCTCGGGCATGCCGCCTCCGCCGAGCCCACCCTGCCCCTGATCGAGGCGATCGGGATCGCTCGGGCGGCTGCGCGCGACGACGGCCGCGAGTTGGTCGTTGTCGCCTCGGTGTGCGGTACGGGGGGCGATCCGCAGGGCTTGGCGAGACAGCGGGAGCTCCTGGAATCGGCCGGCGTCATCGTGTGCGATTCCAATGCCAGTGCCGCCCGGACCGCAGCCGTGCTGGCGGGCGCCGTCCAGAACGCTGTGGAAGGGGAGTCACGATGATCACCAACGGACTCGACGTACTCAATGTCGGGCTGCCGCTGATCGTGGAGGCGCTCGACCCGGCGGATGTGACCCAACTGGACTGGCGTCCACCGGCTTTCGGCGACGATGCCGCCGCTCGGGCGGCGCTGTCCCTGGCGGACGAACGCACCAGCGTGGCCAATCGGCAGGCGATGGATGCGATCCACGCCGTGCGCCCGCAATTGGTCGGGGTGAAGCCGGCCGCCGCGGTGGTACCCGGCATGGCCGAGGGCCGGATCCTGCTGCATGCCGGTCCGCCGATCGAGTTCGAGCGGATGTGCGGCCCGATGCGCGGAGCCCTGATCGGCGCCACCCTGCTGGAGGGCTGGGCGAACGACCCCGAGGCCGCGCAGCGGCTGCTAGCCTCCGGAGGCATCCGGCTCGAGCCCTGTCACCATCATCAGGCGGTGGGTCCGATGGCCGGCGTGCTGGCGCCCAGCATGCCGGTACTGGTGGCCACCGACGGCGATCGCTCGGCCTACGCCAGCCTCAACGAGGGCCTGGGCCGGGTGCTCCGCTTCGGTGCCTACGACGACGAGGTGATCGGCCGGCTGCGCTGGATGCGCGAGGTGCTCGGGCCGGCCGTCGACCACGCCGTTCAGCGACGCGGGCCGGTGGACACCACCGCCCTGTTCGGCCAGGCGCTGGCGATGGGGGACGAGGCCCACAACCGGAATGTCGCGGCGAGCAGCCTGCTGGCCCGCCGGCTGGCCCCCGCGATCGCGACCCTCGAGCACGGGGTGGCCGTGCTGGAGTTCCTGGCCGCCAACGACCACTTCGCGCTCAACCTGTCGATGGCCGGGGCGAAGCTGAGCCTGGACGCCGCGATCGGAATTCCGGATTCCACCATCGTCACCGCGATGGCCCGCAACGGCGTCGAGTTCGGCCTGCGGGTCGCCGGTACCGGCGACCGATGGTTCACCGCGCCGGTAGGCCCAGCCGACGGGCTCTTCTTCCCCGGCTACGGGATCGAGGACGCCAACCCCGACCTGGGCGACTCGGCGATCACCGAGACCCTGGGCATCGGCGGGTTCGCGATGGCCGCCTCCCCGGCAATCACCCAGTTCATCGGCGGGAGCACGGCTGACGCCACCGCCACCACCGTCCGGATGCGCCGGATCACCACCCGGCCGCATCCGGCCTTCCCGCTGCCCCCGCTGAACTTCGCCGGGGCTCCGAGCGGAATCGATGTGCTGAAGGTGCTCGACACCGGCGTGCTCCCGGTGATCAACACCGGCATCGCCCACCGGGAGGCCGGCGTGGGCCAGATCGGAGCCGGGATTGTGGAGGCCCCGCCGGAGGTCTTCCTGGCCGCGGTCCGGGAGCTCGCGGCGGCGCGACGATCATGAAGCACACCGTGCTGGTCGCGATCGGGGGCAACGCGCTCGTCCTGGACGGCGAGTCCGGATCGCTGGCGCGCCAGATCGAGCGTTCCGTGGAGTTCGGCGAACTGGTCGCCGATCTGGTCGGCGATGGCTGGCGGGTACTGGTCACCCATGGCAACGGACCACAGGTCGGCTACATCCTGCGGCGCGGAGAACTGGTCGCCGCCGAGGCGGTCTCCGAAGGACTTCCGGAGTTGCCGCTGTGGCTGGCGGTCGCCGACAGCCAGGGCGGCATCGGCCACATGCTCACGCTGGCGATCGACCAGGCACTCGACCGGCGTGGGATCGATCGCTGCGCGGTGGCGCTGCTCACCCATTGCGAGGTCGATTCCGACGACCCCGCCTTCGCCCAGCCGACGAAGCCGATCGGCTCGGCCATGACGGCCGAGGTGGCCCGTCGCCGGGTCGCCGAGGAGGGCTGGACGGTTCGCGAGACCCAGTCGGGCAGTTTCCGCCGGGTGGTGCCGAGCCCGCGTCCGCACCGGGTCGTCGAGGCCACCGAGATCCGGGCGCTGCTCCACCGCGGCGCCGTCGTGGTCGCCGCCGGCGGTGGCGGGATCCCGATCTCCCGGACCCCGGGGGACTGGCAGAGCCTGGACGCCGTCATCGACAAGGATCGTGCCTCCGTCCTGCTGGCCTCCTCGGTGGGGGTGGGCACAGTGGTCCTGGTGACCGGCGTGGACGAGGTCTACGCCGGCTACGGCACTCCCGACCAGCGCCCCCTGCGGCGCACCTCACCCGACGAACTGCGGGCCCTGCTGGCGGCCGGTGAGTTCCCGGCCGGGTCGATGGGACCGAAGGTCGAATCGGCTCTCGACTTCGTCGAGGGCGGCGGTCTGCACGCGATCATCACCTCTCTGCCCAGGCTGCGCGAAGCCCTGCGCGGCACCGCGGGCACCCACCTGTTTCCGCCGGGTCATCAGGAGCCGGCACCGGTCACATCATCTGAATCGAAGAGGAGCAGCACGTGATCTCCGTACCCGTCCAACCCTTCCCATTCGTCTTCGACCCGAACCGGGTCGCGCTGCTGTGCATCGACTTCCAGCGCGACTTCGTGGAGCCTGGGGGATTCGGCGAGTCCCTCGGCAACGACGTGTCCCGCCTGCGCACCGCGATCGCGCCGACCCGGGCGGTGCTGGGGGAATTCCGCCGCCGTGGCTGGCCGGTGATCCACACCCGGGAGGGTCACCGCGCTGATCTGGGAGACCTGTTCCCGGCCAAGCGGGACCGGGGCAATCCCTCCCTGCGGATTGGCGAGGAAGGCCCGATGGGCCGGCTGCTGGTCCGCGGCTCGGCCGGTCACGACATCATTCCCGAACTGGCACCGGTCGAGGGCGAGGTAGTGCTGGACAAGCCCGGCAAGGGTTCGTTCTACGCCACCGACCTGGAGACCATCCTGCGGGCGAAGGACGTCGCCCACCTGGTGGTCACCGGGGTGACCACCGAGGTGTGCGTGCAGTCGACCGTCCGGGAGGCCAACGACCGCGGCTTCGAGTCGCTGATCCTGTCGGACTGCACCGGTTCGTACTTCCCCGACTTCCATACCTCGGCGCTGGAGATGTTCGCTGCCCAGGGCGCGATCATCGGCTGGGTCGGGACTTCCACCCAGCTGCTGGACGCACTCGCGGCCGATGAAAGGAAGCTCTCGTGAGCACCACGACGACAACCCCGAAGACCGCCCCGGCCAAGCTCCCGTGGTGGACACCGGGGGACTGGAACGGCCTGTTCGGGCTGGGCACCAACGTCCTGCTGAACGTGATCGTGCTGACCGGGCTGTGCCTGGCCGTGGTGCAGATCCCGGCCGACACGGTGTACGGCCGGGTTCTGCCCGCGCTGGGCATCGCGCTGCCGCTGGGCAACATCTGGTACGCCATCCTCGCCCGCCGTCTCGCCGCCCGCGAGGGCCGCACCGACGTCACCGCCCTGCCGTACGGACCGAGCGTGCCGCACACCTTCATCGTGGTCTTCGTGGTGATGTTGCCGGTCACCCTGCAGACCGGCGATCCGCTGGCTGGCTGGCGGGCCGGCCTCACCTGGTCGTTCATCATCGGCTGCATCGTCCTGCTGGGTGCGCTGGTCGGCCCGTGGCTGAGACGGATCACCCCGCGGGCGGCGCTGCTCGGCGCGCTGGCCGGCATTTCGATCACCTTCATCTCGATGAGTCCGGCCGCCCAGATGTGGCAGGCGCCCTGGATCGCCTTCATCGCCTTCGGCTTCATCGTGGTCGGCTGGCTGGGCAGCAAGCGAATGCCGCTGAACGCCCCGGTCGGGCTGCTCGCGGTGATCGTCTCGACCGTCGTGGCCTGGATCGCGGTGGCGCTGGGCTGGTCGGACATCCTGCAGCCGAGCGCCGTCTCGACCGCGATCGCCGATCTCTCGCTGCGGCTCCCGTTCCCGACCGGCGACGTGATCACCGGCATGGCCGACATCGCGCCGCTGCTGGCCTCGGCGATCCCGCTGGGCATCTACAACTTCACCGAGGCGATGACCAACGTCGAGTCGGCGGCTGCGGCGGGCGACCGGTACAGCGCCCGGCAGGTGCTCTCCGCGGACGGGCTGGGTGCGATCATCGGTTCCTTCCTCGGCTCGCCGTTCCCGCCGGCGGTCTACATCGGCCATCCCGGCTGGAAGCAGGTCGGCGGCCGGATCGGCTACTCGCTGGCCACCGGCGTGATCGTCGCACTGGTCTGCTTCACCGGTCTGGTGGGGCTCTTCCTGGCGATCTTCCCGATGCAGGCGCTAGTGCCGGTGCTGCTCTACATCGGCCTGGTGATCGGAGCACAGGCGTTCAACGTCAGCGCCAAGCGGTACGCGCCGGCGATCGTGCTGGCGATGATCCCGAGCCTCGCCGAGTGGGCGACCGGCCAGATCAACAACGCGTTGGCAGCCGCGGGCACCAATGCCGCGGAGGTGGGCCTGGCGAACCTGATCTCGGCCGGCGTGGTCTACGACGGACTGCACCTGCTCGGCCAGGGCGCGGTGCTGGTGGGCATCCTGCTGGGCGCGATGACCTGCTTCGTGATCGACCACAAGTTCCGGGCGGCGGCGTTCACCGCGCTGATCGGTGCCGGGCTGTCCTTCTTCGGCCTGATCAACGCGGTGGAGGTGGGCATCAACGCCTCACCGGGGGTGAGCATCGGCTACCTCTTCATCGCTGCGATCTTCGCCGCCTTCGGCTGGAAGCAGACGCAGGGGGCAGCGGGCCTGGACGATGAGCTGCTGTTCGTCAACGGAACCCTGATGCGCGGCCTGGGACTGCACCAGAACCTGGCCGGCGGGGAGTTCCTGGAAGAGGTCCGGACGGCTCCGGTCTACCGGGCGTTCAGCATCGGCGACGTCCACCCCGGCATGTTCCGGGTGGCGGAGGGAGAGACCGGCGGTGCGGCGATCACCGGCGAGCTCTACCACGTGCCCGCCGAGGTGCTGCTCAAGGTGATCGAGGGCGAGCCCCCGGGCCTCTACCGCGGACCGGTGGAACTCGAGGACGGCCGGGTGGTGCCGGGCATCCTCTTCGACCGCGAGGAGGCGCTGAAGCAGCCCGAGATCACCGAGCACGGCGGTTGGCGGGAGTACCTGGCCGAGAGGGGCTGATCGACAGGTCAGGCGTGGAAGCGCGAGGCCACCTGGGCGATCGGCTGGCTGGCCGGGCTGCCGGAGGCGTCCCGGCGCGGATCCGGTGTCGGCAGGTCGATGGGGGAGCCACTGGCTGCCGCGGCGATCGCCGGCTCCGGGCCCACCCAGGCCAGCAGCAGGGTGTCCTCCCCCTTCAGGAAGCGCTGGCAGCGCACCCCGCCGGTGGCGCGGCCCTTGCCGGGGTACTCCGCGAACGGGGTCAGCTTGACCGTCCCGGCCTCGGTGCCCGGTAGTGCGCCCGACGAGCCGGCCACGGTCACCACCACCGCATCCGGGACCGGTGAGGCGCCGAAGAAGACCACCCGCGCGCCGGCGGCCAGCTTGACACCGGCCATGCCGCCGCCGGAACGGCCCTGCGGGCGCACCGAAGCCGCCGGGAAGTGCAGCAACTGGGCGTCCGAGGTGACGAACACCAGTTCGTCCAGGTCGTGCAGCAGTTCGGTCGCTCCGACCACCTGATCGCCGTCGTCGAGTCGGATGATCTCCCAGGAGTCCTTGCTCAGCAATTCGGGGTTCACCCGCTTCACCACGCCGGAGGCGGTGCCGAGCGCCCAGCCATAGGTATCGGCGGTGAGGCTGGTCAGCGCGAGGATCCGTTCCCCTGCGGCGAGCTCGATGAGTTCGCTGGCCACTGAGCCACCCTTCAGGCTGGGCGCGGTGGCGGTCGCCGGAACCGAGGGCAGATCGATCGCCTGGCAGCGGATCAGCCGTCCGGCCGAGGTGAGAGCGCCGTACTCGCCGCGGGCGGTGGCCCGGGCGGCGGAGACGATCACGTCGTGGACGGCCCGTGGCCCGGAACTCGGCAGCGGCTCGGCGGTGTCGGTGCGGGCCAGCAGCCCGGCCGAGCTGAGCAGCACCCAGCAGGGGTCGTCCGCGATCTCCAGCGGGGCCGCCGCAGCGGTCACGGCCGTCCCGGCGGCGGCCAGCAGCACGG
>JASGEM010000008.1:0-26105 GCA_049841235.1 Propionicimonas sp.
GAAGACCAGGGCGGTGTCCTTCATGACGCCGGCCTCGATCATCTCGTGGATCAGGTCGTTGCCCTCACGGGTGCGCTCCCCCACCCCGGCGAACACCGAGGTGCCGCCGAAGTTGTGGGCGATCCGGTAGATCATCTCCTGGATCAACACCGTCTTGCCCACGCCCGCGCCACCGAACAGGCCGATCTTGCCGCCCTGGACGTACGGGGTGAGCAGGTCGAGCACCTTGATGCCGGTGTGCAGCATCTGGGTCCGGGGCTCCAGCGCGTCGAACGGCGGCGCCGGACGGTGGATCGGCCAGCGCTCGGTGATCTCGAAACTGCCGGCGTCCTCGTTCAGGCACTCGCCGGTGACATTCCAGACCCGGCCCTTGGTGACGTCGCCCACCGGAACCATGATCGGCTCGCCGGTGTCGCGCACCCTGGTGCCCCGGCGCATGCCGTCGGTCGGCTTCAGCGAGATCGCACGCACGATGTTGTCGCCGACATGCAGCGCGACCTCGGCGGTGATCGTCCGGGTGCCCTCGTCGGTCTCGATGTCGATCAGCAACGCGTTGTTCAGGTCGGGCATCTCGTCGGCGGCGAACTCAACGTCCACCACGGGGCCGATCACCCGGGCGACCCGCCCGATCCCGGCGGTCTGCGCGGCGGCGGGGGCTTCGATCGTCTCGGTCATGATCTTCCTCGTCCTATTCCTGTTCGGCCAGCGCGCTGGCGCCGCCGACGATTTCGCTGATTTCCTGGGTGATCTCGGCCTGGCGCGCCTGGTTGGCCTCGCGAGTGAGCCGTTCGATGAGCTGCTGGGCGTTGTCGGTGGCGGACTTCATCGCCCGCTGCTGGCTGGCCAGCTGCGAGGCCGCCGACTGCAACAGGTAGAACCAGATCCGGCTGCGCACGTAGAGCGGCAGCAGTCCGTCCAGCACGGTCTCCGGATCCGGCTCGAACCAGTACTCCGGCACCAGTCCGCCTTCGCTGGGATCGTGCACTCCCTCGACCACCTCCAGGGGCAGCACCCGCCGCACCCGCGCGGTCTGGGAGATCATCGAGTCCATCCGGGTGTACACCGCCCAGATCTCGTCCACTCCGCCCTCTTCGGTGGGCGTCAGGAAGTCGGCCACCAGCCGGTCGGCGATCTCGGCGGCATTCTCGTAGGTCGGAGAGTCGGAGAACCCCTCCCAGCTGGCCTCGATCGGCAGGCCGCGGAACTGGACGTAGGCGATCCCCTTGCGGCCGACGATATAGCGGACCGGCTCCTTGCCCTCCTCCTGCAACCGCTGGCGGAAGCTCGCCACGGCCTTGATCACGTTCGACGAATAGGCGCCGTTCATCCCCCGATCGGAGGTGATGAAGAAGATCGCGATCCGTTTCGGATCGGCTAGGTGAGAGGTCAGCGGGTGATCGGCGTGCGAGTACGCGGACACCGCCGACACCGCACGGTTGAGTTCACGGGTGTACGGCAGCGCCCGGGCAGCCGCATGCTGCGCCTTGATGATCCGGGACGAGGCCACCAACTCCATCGCCCGGGTGATCTTCTTGGTCGCCATCACCGACTGTCGTCGGCGGCGCAACTCGCGAAGACTCGCGCCCATCGATCAGGACCTCTTCTTCTTCACGATGATCTGCTCGGCCTCCAGGTCGGCGGCCTCGATCGCCTCGGCGGCCTGCTCGCCGCTCACCAGCGGCTTTCCGTCGCCGGTGATGAAGCCCAGCTTGAAGGCGTCGATCACGTCGCCGGTGGCCTTGGCCAGGTCGTCGTCCCAGGCGCCGGTCTCGGCGATGGTCGAGAGGATGTGCGTGTTGAGCCGCAGGTGCTCCAGCAGTTCCGACTCGAAGCGCAGCACATCGGCGACCGGGACGTCGTCCAGGTAGCCATTGGTGCCGGCCCAGACCATCACGACCTGATCGGCCACGTCGAAGGGGGCGTACTGTGGCTGCCGCAGCAGCTCGACCAGGCGCTGGCCGCGATCCAGCTGCCGCCGGGAGGCCGCGTCCAGGTCGGAGGCGAACATCGCGAAGGCCTGCATGTCGCGGTACTGGGCCAGACCGATCTTCAGCGTGCCGGAGACCTTCTTCATCGCCTTGACCTGGGCGTCGCCGCCCACCCGGGAGACCGAGATGCCGACGTCGATGGCCGGCCGCTGGTTGGCGTTGAACAGGTCGGACTGCAGGAAGATCTGGCCGTCCGTGATCGAGATCACGTTGGTCGGGATGTAGGCCGACACGTCGTTGGCCTTGGTCTCGATGATCGGCAGGCCGGTCATCGAGCCGGCGCCCAACTCGTCGGAGAGCTTGGCGCAGCGCTCCAGCAGGCGGGAGTGCAGGTAGAAGACGTCGCCCGGGTAGGCCTCGCGGCCCGGCGGCCGGCGCAGCAGCAGCGACATCGCCCGGTAGGCCTCGGCCTGCTTGGTGAGGTCGTCGAAGATGATCAGCACATGCTTGCCGGCGTACATCCAGTGCTGGCCGATGGCCGAGCCGGTGTAGGGCGCGATGTACTTGTAGCCAGCCGGGTCGGAGGCCGGGGCGTGGACGATGGTGGTGTACTCCATCGCGCCCGCCTCCTCCAGCGTGGTGCGCAGCGCCGCGATGGTCGAGCCCTTCTGCCCGATCGCGACGTAGATGCAGCGCACCTGCTTGACCGGGTCGCCGCTGGCCCAGTTCGACTTCTGGTTGATGATGGTGTCAACCGCGATCGCGGTCTTGCCGGTCTTGCGGTCGCCGATGATCAGCTGGCGCTGGCCGCGGCCGATCGGGGTCATCGCGTCGATCGCCTTGATGCCGGTCTGCAGCGGTTCCTTCACGCTCTGGCGGTCCATCACGCCCGCCGCCTGCAGTTCCAGCGCGCGCCGGCCGTCCAGCCCGCGGATCTCGCCCAGACCGTCGATCGGCTCGCCCATCGCGTTCACCACGCGGCCCAGGTAGCCGTCGCCGACCGGCACCGACAGCACCTCGCCGGTGCGCTTGACGGTGGAACCCTCCTCGATGCCCTCGGACTCGCCCAGCACCACGACGCCGATCTCGCGCACGTCGAGGTTCAGCGCGATGCCCTGGGTGCCGTTGGCGAATTCGAGCAGCTCGTTGGCCATCGCCGAGGGCAGCCCCTCGACGCGGGCAATGCCGTCGCCGGAGGTGACGACCGTCCCCACCTCGTCCCGGCTGGCGGTCTCGGGACTGAAGTTGGACACGAAACGATCCAGTGCGTCCCGGATCTCCTCGGGACGAATCGTCAGTTCCGCCATCTGCGCACCCTGTTCTCTCGTTGTCTTTGCACGGCCCTTGGGGCCGGAATGTCAGTTCAGTTGTCTCTCGGCGGCGTGCAACCGCCCGGCCACCGTGCCTTCGATGACCTCATCGCCCAGCTTCACTCGGACGCCGCCCAGCACTGCCGGATCGACGTTCACCTGCAGGGTGACCTCGCGGCCCACCTGTGCCGAGAGGGTTGCCCTCAGCCGCGCGGCCTGGGCATCGGTCAGTGGACGCGCCACCGTCACCTCGGCGATGGCTCGCCGGCGCTGTTCGGCGGCCAGCTGCAGATAGGCCTCCAGCGTGAGTGCGAAGGTGCGCTCGGTCGCCCGCACCGCCCGCTGGGCCAGTGCCACGGTGGTCCCCCGCGCCCTGCCGTCGAGCAGCTCGGCGACCAGTTGCTGACGACCGGTCAGGCTCGCTGCACGATCCTCCAGCGCCGCGCGCAACGCGGGATCGGCCGCCACGATCCGGGAGAAGCGGAACAGCTCCTCCTCCACCTGATCGAGTTCACCGCCGGTCTGCGCGGCACCCAGCAGCGCCCTGATCCCTTGGCGTTCCAGCGCTGCGACCAGCGCTCCGGAGGTGGCCCAGCGCAACCCGGAGGCGCTCTGCACCACGGCGAGGGCACCCGCCGAGACCTGCCCACCCAGCACGGAAGCCGCCAATTGCCGGCGGGCGTCTTCCGGTGCCGTCAGATCGGACAGCGCCTTGCGTAGGGCGGGCTGGGATTCCAGCAGGCCGACCACCGCGAACAGCTCGTCGGCCAGCCCTCGGTCCGGTTCCCGGGAATCCAGGATCCGGTCGAGTTCGGCCTGACGGGCCTGTGTGGCAGCGCTCATTCGGGGCCCCCGCGGAGTTGTTCGGACGAGCGCAGCGGAGGAGAAGAACTTCGTGGGGTGGTCATGCCAGCGTCCCCTCCGTCTGGGTTTCCAGCTCGGCCAGGAAGCGTTCGACGCTACGCTGCGCGCGCTCGTCGTCGTCCAGCGATTCGCCGACGATCTTGCCGGCCAACTGGGTGGCAAGGCCGCCGATCTCGCCACGCAACTGCAACACGGCCTGGGCACGCTCCGCCTCGATCTGGGCGCGGGCGTGCTCGATCAGCCGGGCCGACTCCTCCTGCGCGGCCTGCCGGATGTCGGCCGCGGCCAGCGCGGCCTGTGCCTTGGCGTCCTCGCGGATCTTCGAGGCCTCCTCCCGCGCCGACGCCAACTGCTGGCGGTACTCCGCCAGCGCGGCGGCGGCCTCTGCCTGAGCGGCCTCGGCCTTCTCGATCCCGCCGGCGATCAGGTCGGTTCGCTCGGCGTAGGTCTTCTCGAAGACCGGGACGACCTTCTTGGCCACGACGAACCAGATGATCAGCGCCAGCCCGATACCGGCGAACAGCTCGCTGAGGTGTTCGGGGAGCAACGGGCCGAGATCGATCCCGCCCGTCTCAAGCGGCAGCATGCCGGGCCTCACTGCAGCACGAACGCCAGCGCGATAGCGATGATGGCCAGCGCCTCGACCACGGCGAAGCCGAGGATGGCGGTCGACATCATGGCCCCACGGGCCTCAGGCTGCCGCGCGGTGCCGTTGATCACCGAAGCGAAGATCCAGGCAACGCCGATCGCCGGGCCGAGGGTCGCCAGCGCGTAGCCGATCATGTTGATCGAGCCAGTGATTTCCATTTGGTGTTTCCTTTCGGTGGCTTCGATGACGAAGTCGGTCAGTGCTCCTCGGCGATTGCCGACGAGATGTATTGGGCGGTCAGGACGGTGAAGATGTAGGCCTGCAGGACCGCCACCAGGATCTCCAGGGCGAAGATCGCCAGGCTGAACAGCAGCGAGACCACGCCGGCAGCGTTCAGCAGCGGGACTCCGAAGCCGGCGGTCGGCTCGGTCATGGTGAGCAGCATGCTGCCGCCGACCACGAAGACCATGATCACCAGGTGCCCGGCGAACAGGTTGCCGAACAGTCGCATCGCCAGCGTGACCGGGCGGACGATGAAGTTGGAGAGGAACTCCAGCGGGATGATCAGCGGCCACAGGGCCACCGGCACGCCCTCGGGCAGGGTCATCCGGCGCAGGTAGGAGCCGAAACCGTACTTCGCGATCCCGGCCGCGTTGTAGACGATGTAGCTCAGGATGGCCAGGCCGTAGGCGTAACCGATCTTGGAGAAGGTCGGAAACATGAAAAGGAACAGTTGCCCGAAGAGGTTGTTCACCAGGATGAAGCTGAACAACGCCACCAGGTACGGCAGGAATTTGCGGAAGTCGTGGCCCAGGATGTCGCGGGCGATCGAATTGCGCAGCAGGTTGTAGAGGGACTCGCCCAGGAACTGCTTCCTGCCCGGAACCACCTGCTGGCCCTTCGCCATCCACAGCCAGAACCCGATGACGAGCGCGGCGCCGATGATGGCCTGGATCAGGTGGTTGTTCAGCCAGGCCCACTCCTCGCCGAGCCCTGGGAAGAGCGGTCGGGAGTCGAAGCTGTGCACCCCGGGCGGCCAGCCGTGGGCATCGCCCTCCATGGGTACCAACAGTGGGACCATCCCCGAGAACCTTCCCGTGCTCACTGCGACCTACCGAACTTGACGACCACGTAGTAGACGCCGAGCCCGATCCCCAGGATCAGGCCGATGGGCAAAAACCACGCCGTCCCCAGCCAGCGATCAAGCAGCCAGCCGAGGCCGCCATAGGCAAGCAGCCCGGCGATCATGATGCTCAGGATCCGATAGCCCTGTTCTGCGCCGCCCTGCCCGCTCATAGCGTGTCGGACTCTAGCAAGAATCCACCAACGAGTTCACCTCGCGTCTCGCCGCGGCGGGACGGATTCGGTCGAATCGAAGACCGGGATCCGGAGCCGGGTGAAGGCGATCACCTCGCCGGTGATCCAGCCCAGCGTGGCGGCCAGCGTCGCCCCGAGCAGGGCTCCAGGGTGCAGGCCGATCGGCACCGGAGTGTTCAGCGCAGCCGAGAGCAGGCTGCCCAGCAGCACGACCCGAAGCAGGTAGGAACTCAGTGCGACGAACAGGGCCACCCGCGGCGACGCCTCCGCCACGGCCAGTTGCAGGGACTGCCCGAGCGCGAAGAAGATCAGCACCACCCCGACGGCACCGGCACCCGTGGCGAGACCCGACGGTCCCGCCGCCAGCCAGCACAGCGAGAGCGTGGGCACCGCGGCCGCCGCAAGCCCCAGCAGCCCGCCGAGCAACAGCCGCCAGGCCCGCTGCCGTTGCGGGGTCACCCAGCCACCCGCCGACGTGCCCAGCGGCCGCGAATCGCCCGCCCCCAGGTGAGAACCACCGCGATGAGCAGGGCGAGCAGCCAGCCGGCCAGGGTGAGCGGATGCGGGTACAGGCCCAGCACCACCACGCCGAAGCCGGCCAGCGCGGACCACAGCCAGAGCAGAGCGACCGCGCGACCGTGGGGATGGCCAAGGTTGAGCATCCGGTGATGCAGGTGTTGTTTGTCGGCCTGGAACCAGAGCTGGCCGCGCAGCGTGCGCCGGACGTAGGCCATGATCAGATCCAGCAGCGGCAGGGCCAGCACCGCGAACGGAAGCAGCAGCGGCAGGTAGGCGGCCACCGCGCCGAAGCCGAGGTTCTCCAGGCTCGCCGGGTCGAGCTGGCCGGAGAGGCTGATCACCGAGGTCGCCATCAGGAAGCCGAGCAGCATCGCTCCCGAGTCGCCCATGAACATCCGGGCACGGTGGATGTTGTAGGGCAGGAAACCCAGGCAGATGCCGACGGTGGCGACGGTGACCAGGCTGGAGGTGGTGGCGCGCGCCAGTTCGTGTTCATAGGACAGTAGATATGCGTACGTGAAGAAGGCTCCGGCACCGATCGCCACCACCCCGGCAGCCAGACCGTCCAGCCCGTCGATCAGATTGATCGCGTTGACCGCGAAGAAGATCAGCAGCACCGTCACCACGATGCTGGCGCCCTCGTCCAGGGAGACGATCGCATCCGGCAGCGGGATCCAGTACACCTTGACGCCGTTCATCACCGCGACACCGGCGGCGAGCAATTGGCCGGCGATCTTCGCCACGGCACCGAGTTCGACGACATCGTCCACCGCGCCCACCAGGCAGATCAGGCCGCCGGCGATCAGCACGGCGGAGGCGTCGTGGCGCACCACCTCGAAGCTTCCCAGCCAGGGCAATTGGGAGGCCACCAGGAAAGCCGCCGCCAACCCCAGCCACATCGCGACCCCGCCGAAGTAGGGCACCGGCTTGGTGTGGACGTCGCGGTCTCGCACCATCGCTACCGCGTTGTAACGGAACGCCAGCCGCCGGCACAGGCCGCTGAGCAGGTAGGTGACCCCAGCGGCGATCAGCGCGACCAGCAGGTATTCACGCATCGGTGGGCGGCGGTTCCTCCGCCGGTTCGTCGGGCTCCTCCTGCAGCGCTCCGACCACGGCGATCAGTTCGTCGCGGGAGATCCTGCCCTCACGCAGCACCCGCGGCGGATCGCAGGTGACGTCGACGATGGTGGACGGCACCGGGCTGCTGCCGGGGCCGCCGTCCAGATAGACCGCGACCGTGTCGCCGAGCTGCGCCAGAGCCTCGGCAGCCGTGTTGGCCGCCGGGTTGCCGTGGGTGTTGGCGCTGCTCACCGCCAGCGGGCCGGTGGCACGCAGCAACTCGCGGGTGAACTCGTGATCGGGGATCCGGACCGCGATGGTGTCGCCCCGGTCCCCCAGATCCATCCGCAGGTTGGGCGGAGAGGTCACCACCAGGGTGAGCGCACCCGGCCAGAAGGCCGCGGCCAGGGCCGCCGCGGATTCGCTCACCTCTGCCGCCAGGGAGCGCAGCATCACCGGCTCGGCGATCATCACCGGCGGCGGCAGGTCGCGTCCGCGCTGCTTGGCCTCCAGCAGCCGCTGTACGGCCGTCGCCGACAGGGCGTCCGCCGCGATCCCGTAGACGGTGTCGGTCGGCAGCACCACGCACTCCCCTGCCGTGATCGCTGCCACGGCCCGGTCGATACCACCGTTGGCGTCCACAGCCACGTCGATCAGCTTGCTCACGATCTCATCCTGCCAGCACCGTCATCCGAACGTGGAGAGCCGCTCCGCCAGGTCGGCTGCCTGGAGGGCATCGATCACCGCCTGCAGATTGCCGGCCAGGACGGAATCGAGGTTGTAGGCCTTGTAGCCGATCCGGTGGTCGGCGATCCGGTTCTCGGGGAAGTTGTAGGTACGGATCCGCTCCGAGCGGTCGACGGTGCGCACCTGGGAACGGCGGGCAGCGGAGGCGGCGCTGGCCGCTTCCTCCTCGGCGCGGGTCACCAGGCGGGCCCGCAGCATCCGCATCGCCGACTCCTTGTTCTGCAGCTGGGAGCGCTCGTTCTGGCAGGAGACCACGATGCCGGTCGGCAGATGGGTGATCCGCACCGCGGAGTCGGTGGTGTTGACCCCCTGGCCGCCCGGGCCGGAACTGCGGTAGACGTCGATCCGCAGATCGTCGTCGTTGATCTCGATCTCGGTGGCCTCCACCTCGGGCATCACCAGCACGCCGGCCGCCGAGGTGTGCACCCGCCCCTGGGATTCGGTGACCGGCACCCGCTGGACGCGGTGCACCCCGCCCTCGAACTTCAGCACCCCGTAGGGCATGTTGTCCGGGTCGGCGGTGGAACTGGCCTTGACCGCGACGGTGACGCTCTTGAACCCGCCGAGGTCGGTCTCCTGCGCATCGAGGACCTCGATCTTCCAGCCCCGGGTCTCGGCGTAGCGGGTGTACATCCGCAGCAGGTCGCCGGCGAACAGCGCCGATTCCTCGCCGCCCTCGCCGGACTTGATCTCGATCAGGCAGTCAGCCGAGTCGTTCGGGTCGCGCGGTGCGAGCAGCCGGGTGAGCTGCTCGGTCACCTCGGCCAGGTCGGCGGTCAGCGTCTCGGCCTCGGCGGCGAAGGCCGGTTCGACCTCGGCGAGCTCGGTGGCGGCCTCCAGGTCGCCGGTGAGCCGGCGATGGGCGTCCATCGCCTTCACGATCGGGGTGAGCTCGGCGTAGCGGCGTCCGATCCGGCGGGCCTTGGCCAGATCGGAATGCGTGGTCGGGTCGGCCAGCTGGCGTTCCAGCTCGGCGAACTCTGCCAGCAGCGGTTCCGCGGCTTCGAACATCACTCCTCCTCAAACAGCGTCGGCCAAAGCAAAGCGCCGGGGCCAGCGATGTGCTGGTTCCCCGGCGCTGTAGCTGAGCTACTTCTTCTTGGCGTAGCGACGCTCGAAGCGGGCGACGCGGCCGCCGGTGTCGAGAATCTTCTGCTTGCCGGTGTAGAACGGGTGGCAGGCCGCGCAGACCTCGGCGTGGATCACGCCGTTCTTGGCGGTGCTGTGGGTGGTGAACGTGTTGCCGCAGGTGCAGGTGACCTGGGTCTCCACGTAATCGGGATGGATCCCTTGCTTCATGGTTTCTCCTGTTCGCGTGGCGCCGGGTCGCCGTGACAGTGATGGACGGGGCTGGATGAACCCCAGGCGTGAACCGGAACCGACTGTCCATTCTGCCCGATCCACCCAGCCAGGACAAACCAGCCCCCCTGGTCGCTACCGTGGTGGCCATGGACGAACTGCAGTCCGAGGACGATCGCCGGCTCTACCAGCCCTATCCGCAGTCACCGCCGCCGGAGATCGTCCCTGCCGAGCCGACCAATGCCGAACTCGAACGGCGTCCACCCCGGCCGACCCCCGCCTGGGTCTCGGTGTTGATCACGATCGGGCTGATGGCGTTGATCGCGCTGATCGTGTTCTCGATCTTCCCGCTGGATACCTGGGAGTTCAGGTTCGGACCGTAGCTGTCACTCCGGGGTGGGGGTGGTCTTGGAGATCAGCATCAGGAACTCGCGGTTGTTCTGGGTCTTGCGCATCCGGTTGAGCAGCATCTCCAGGCCGGCCTGGGGATCCTGGCCGGAGAGCACCCGGCGCAGCTTCCAGATGATCGCCAGCTCCTCCCGCGGCATCAGCATCTCCTCGCGTCGGGTGCCGGAGGCGACCGGGTCGATGGCCGGGAAGATCCGCTTGTCGGCCAGTTCGCGGCGCAGCCGCAGCTCCATGTTGCCGGTGCCCTTGAACTCCTCGAAGATCACCTCGTCCATCTTCGAGCCGGTCTCGATCAGGGCGGTGGCCAGGATGGTCAGCGAACCGCCGTCCTCGATGTTCCGGGCGGCGCCGAAGAACTTCTTCGGCGGGTACAGAGCCGCGGAGTCGACACCACCGGAGAGGATCCGGCCGGAGGCCGGGGCGGCCAGGTTGTAGGCCCGGCCCAGCCGGGTGATGCCGTCCAGCAGCACCACCACGTCGCGGCCCAGTTCGACCAGGCGCTTGGCCCGCTCGATGGCCAGTTCGGCGATCGTGGTGTGGTCGTCGGCCGGTCGGTCGAAGGTGGAGGCGATCACCTCGCCGGAGGTGGTCCGCTGGAAGTCGGTGACCTCCTCGGGACGCTCGTCCACCAGGACGATCATCAGGTGCACCTCGGGGTTGTTCACCGTGATCGCATTGGCGATGGCCTGCATCACCAGGGTCTTGCCGGCCTTGGGCGGCGAGACGATCAGGCCACGCTGCCCCTTGCCGACCGGGGAGACCAGGTCGATGATCCGGCCGGTCATGTTCAGCGGGGTGGTCTCTAGCTTGAACCGCTCCTGCGGGTACAGCGGGGTGAGCTTGGCGAACTCGGGACGATCCTTGGCCTTCTCCGGCGCGTCGGCGTTGATCGTGTCGATGCGGACCAGCGGGTTGAACTTCTCCCGCCGCTCACCGTCCTTGGGCTGGCGGATCGCGCCGGTGACGATGTCGCCCTTGCGCAGGCCGTAGCGGCGCACCATCGAGAGCGAGACATAGGCGTCGTTCGGGCCCGGCAGGTAGCCGGTGGTACGGACGAAGGCGTAGTTGTCGAGCACGTCGAGGATGCCGGAGATGTCGACCACCACGTCGTCCTCGCCGATCGTCGGCTCGGCCTCCAGGCGATCCATCGGCAGCCCGCCACCCGTGCGGGGGTTGCCGCGCCGGTTCTGCCGGTCGCGATTGCGACGCCGGCGGCCGCGCCGCCCGGAACCGAAGTCGTCCTCGGCACTGTCGCGCTCGATCCGCTGCTGACGCGGTTCGGCGGGTGCCGGCTCGGCCTCGCCGCGCTCGTTCGGCTGCGCCGGCTGGCGGTTGTTGCGGTTGCGGCCGCGCCCCCCCTCGGCGCGCAGCGCCTCCAGGCGACTGGCGACATCGTCGCTGGCAGCGTCGGCAGGCAGGGTTGGCTGCTCGGCGCGAGCCGGACGTTCGTCCTGCGCCGTGCGCGCCGGGCGTTCCTCCTGCGCGGAGCGAGCCTGACGATCGTCGGTACCGGCCTGGTCGGCCGGCTTCCTGGCCGCCCTGGTCTTGGCCGGCTTGGCGTCCGGGCCGGGATTGCCCTGGCCGGGGCTGGCCTCGGCGGCAGGGTTCGCCTCAGCGGCGGCCCCGGCGTCGGCGTTGCGGCGCGCACGCGCCGGGCGCTGGCCGGAGTTGCTGCCGCCGGCGGCCTTGATCGCCTCCACCAGCGCACCCTTGCGCAGGCCGGAGGTCTTGATGCCCATGGAGGATGCCAGCTGCTTGAGTTCGGGCAGCAGCATCGTATCGATGCCCTGCGAACCAGAGCGGGCGGCCGACGTCGGGTTGAGTGTGTCGGTCACGGAGTTCCTTTCGGAAGGGGTATGACAGCGAGTGCGCGCCGGTCACAGACCGCTGGGGACGATGCCGGAAGTGCCTCGGATCCAGATCCTGGAGCCAATCGCTCTCGTTGAGGGATTCACATCCATGACGGGCTCACCCCGTCCCCGCTCGATCTGGTGGAGCGGTGGCGCAGAACTGCGACGTGGCCAAGGATAGCACCGCGCCACCAGGCAACGTCACATCGACGCGAGCGCGTCCTCAATAGCCTCGGCCAACTCGGGCAGCGTCCGGGTGACCGGGAACTGAGGGAACTCCGCCACCACCGACTCCGGGGGCCGGATCAGGATGCCGGTGTCCGCCTCGCCCAGCATGGCGGTGTCGTTGTAGGAGTCCCCTGCGGCGACCACCCGGTAGTTGAGGCCGTGGAAGGCCTTCACCGCCTCGCGCTTGCTGTCGGGCTGACGCAGCGTGTAGCCGACGATCCGGTCGTCCTCGCTGACCTGCAGCCGGTGACAGAACAGGGTCGGGTAGCCCAACTGGGCCATCAGCGGCATCGCGAACTCGTAGAAGGTGTCGGAGAGGATCACCACCTGGGCGCGCCGCCGCAGCCCGTCCAGGAATTCCGCCGCACCCGGCAGCGGCCCCATCTCGGCGATCACGGCCTGGATGTCGGCCAGCCTCAGCCCGTGCTCGTTCAACACGCCCAGCCGGTGCGCCATCAGTTCGTCGTAGTCGGCGACGTCCCGCGTGGTCAGACGCAGCGCGTCGATCCCGGTGCGTTCGGCGACATTGATCCAGATCTCCGGGACCAGGACGCCTTCGAGGTCGAGGCAGACCAGGTTCATCGTCCCTCCACCCGCATGGTGGAGATCCCCTCGCCGACCTCAGGCAGTTGCTCCAATCCGGCGAGCGTGGCGAGGATGTCCGCGTGCGGCGCGACGTGGGTCATCACCCCGAGCCGGGCGCGACCCTCGCTGTCGCCGCCGTCCTGACGGACGGCCTGCAGCGAGACCCCGTGAGCGGCGAAGCAGGCCGCGACCCTGGCCAGCACGCCCGGCTCGTCGGTCACCTGCAGGGCGACGTAGTAGCGGGAGCTGACCTCCCCCGCCGGCGTGATGGCACGCGCCGAGTAGGCCGACTCCCCCGGTCCCGCGACCCCGCGCACCCGGTTGCGGGCTGCGGTGACCACGTCGCCCATCACCGCCGAGGCGGTCGGCTGGCCGCCGGCGCCGGGGCCCATGAACATCAGCTGCCCGGCGTTGCGGGATTCGATGAAGACCGCGTTGTAGGCGCCCGGAATGCTCGCCAGCGGATGCGACACCGGCACCATCGTCGGGTGGACGCCGACCGCGATCCGCCCATCCGGCGACAGGGTGCAGTCGGCCAGCAGCTTGATCACGCAGCCCATCTCCCTGGCCGCCTGGACGTCCTCGAGCGTGACGCCGGTGATGCCCTCGCGGTCGACGTCGTCCAGCTTCACCCGGGAGTGGAAGGCCAGCGAGGCCAGGATGGCGGCCTTGGCAGCGGCATCGAAGCCCTCGACGTCGGCGGTCGGATCGGCCTCGGCGTAGCCCAGCGCCTGCGCCTCGGCCAGCACGTCGGCGAAGCTCGCGCCGGCGGTGTGCATCTTGTCGAGGATGAAGTTGGTGGTGCCGTTGACGATCCCCTTCACCGCCAGTACCTCGTCGCCGACCAGCGATTCCCGCAGCGGCCGGATGATCGGGATCGCGCCGGCGACCGCCGCCTCGTAGTACAGGTCGACACCCGCAGCCTCGGCCGCGGCGTAGAGCGTCCCGCCCTCCTGGGCGAGCAGCGCCTTGTTGGCGGTCACCACAGAGGCACCGGCCTCGATCGCGGTCAGCAACAGGCTCCGGGCAGGCTCGATCCCGCCCATCAGCTCGATCACCAGGTCGAGGTCGCCGCGCCGCAGCAGCGTCTCCGCGTCCGCCGTCAGCAGCGCGGTGTCGATGCCCTCGCGCGGCTTGGCGGCGTCCTGCACCGCGATGCCGACCAGTTCCAGCGGGCGGCCGATCCGCGCCCGCAGGTCGGCGGATTGGGTCAGCAGCAACCGGGCCACCTGGGAGCCCACCACCCCACACCCGAGCAGGGCAACCTTCAGCGGGGCACTCGTCGTCATCGCCAGTCCTTGTCAGTCGGTCAAGCCGGCATCCAGTGCCAGCAGGTCGTCCAGTGTTTCGCGGCGTACCAGCGTGGTGATCCGGCCGTCCTTGACCGATACCACCGGAGGCCGCGGAGTGTGATTGTAGTTGCTGGCCATCGATCGGCTGTACGCCCCCGCGGCCGGCACCGCCAGCAGATCGCCGGGACGTACATCGGCCGGCAGGAACTCGTCGCGAACCAGGATGTCGCCGCCCTCGCAGTGCACCCCGACCACCCGGGAGACCACAGGCTCGGCGTCGGAGACGCGGGAGACCAGGCTGGCGGAGTACTCCGCGGCGTAGAGCGCCGGACGGATGTTGTCGCTCATCCCCCCGTCCACCGAGATGTAGCGACGGGACATGCCCCCACCGATCTCGACCACCTTGACCGTGCCGACCCGGTACAGCGCCAGCGCGGACGGCCCGACGATGGCGCGACCGGGCTCGATCGAGATCGCCGGGGCGGTCAGCCCGAACCCGCGCAACTCGTGGTCGATGATCTCCCGCAGGCCGGCGGCCAGCTGCTCCGGCGTGGAGGGATCGTCCTCCTTGGTGTAGGCGATGCCGAAGCCGCCGCCCAGGTCCAGCTCGGCAAGCGACACCCCGGTCGCCTCCTTGAACTGGCTGAACAGCTTCAGGGTGCGGCGGGCCGCCACCTCGAAGCCGTTGGTGTCGAAGATCTGCGAGCCGATGTGGGAATGGACGCCCAGCAGGTTCAGCCGCGGGCTGTGGAAGCAGCGGACCATCGCCACCAGCGCCTGGCCGCCCTGGATGGAGAAGCCGAACTTCTGGTCCTCATGGGCGGTGGCGATGTACTCATGGGTGTGCGCCTCGACGCCGGTGGTCACCCGCACCATCACCTGCGCGGTGGTGTCCAGTTCGGCGCACAATCGTTCCAGCCTGCTGATCTCGTCGGCGGAGTCGACGATGATCCGGCCGACCCCGGCCTCAAGCCCGAGCCGGAGTTCGGTCTCGCTCTTGTTGTTGCCGTGCATGCCGATCCGCTCGGGCGGCATGCCACCGCGAAGCGCCACGGTGAGCTCCCCCAGCGAGCAGACATCCAGGCTGAGGCCCTCCTCGGCGACCCAGCGGACGATCGTCCCGCACAGGAAGGACTTGCCGGCGTAGTAGACCGTCCAGCCCGCGAAGGCGTCGCGCCAGGCCCGGGCGCGCTGTCGCAGGTCGGCCTCGTCCATGACGTACGCCGGGGTGCCCACCTGCTCGGCCACCTCGGTCAGCTTCAGCCCGGCCACCGCGACGATGCCGTCGGCGCCCCGGGCGACGCCGGAACTCCAGAGCTTCGGGGTGAGCGCGTTGACGTCCTCGGGCCGGGTCAGCCAGACCGGCGCCGGGGACGTCGCGTCGGCATGGATCGAGCCCGCGACATGCATGTGGGTCATAGCCGCCTACTGTGCCAGAGGTTGGGCCCCCGCCGCCGACGCGACCATACCTGTGATCTTTGCTACAGTTGCCGAGGCCCAACCGCCGGGCCCCCGTAGCTCAGGGGATAGAGCACCGCCCTCCGGAGGCGGGAGCAGAGGTTCGAATCCTCTCGGGGGCGCAAGCCGAAGCCCCTAGCCCGATCACACGATCGGCTAGGGGCTTTCGTGTTCCCGGCACCGACCGCGGCCGAGCCGGTCGGGACCACGGTCGAGCCTGGGGAGAGCCGATGCCGCCGGCCCTCTAGATCACCGCGCCGGTGACGGCATTCACCAGGGTGCGCTGGCGGCTGTTGCCGACCGTGGTGTCGACCTCCCAGACGACGTCACTACGGCGGGTGTCGAGGTCGGCCTCGACCACGATGGCGTCCGGCGTGGCGGTGACGACGGTGGTGATCGCCTCGCCCATCGGCACCTCGGCCCGCTCGAGCAGACGAAGATCCTCAGCCTCGGCGCGTTCGGATTCCTGCTTGGTGACGCTGGTGCCGTCGGCGCTGAGGTACACCTCGTGGATCCGGCTGCCGGCGATCAATTCGATCTCCCAGCGGTTGCGCGTCCAGTCCAGGTTGAAGGCCACGCCCTCGGTGGCGGCCTGCGCGGTCTCGATCGCCACCAGCGCGCTCGCGTTGTGCTCCGACAACGCAGCGCTGGGTGGCGGCTCGGAAGGGGTCTGACCGGTGGGCGAGGCGGACGGTGTCTCGGTTGCCGTGGGCGGCGTGCTGGTTTCGACGGCGGTGGGGGTTTGGGAGGGCGTGTTCTGGGTAGGGGTGGGAGACGTGGGAGGAGTGCTCGCGCAACCGGCGAGAAGGAGCGCGGTTCCGGCAGCCGCGGCAGCCGCGCGGACGATGAGGTGTGTCATGTCGCCACGCTACTCAGGCAGGCCTTCCGAGCCCGGACGGCAGAATGAGAGTCCTCTCATCCAGATGAGAGTTCTCTCATGAAAACCGGCGATCCGCGACGGTTGAGGTGCGCACTCTTGCCACTGCACGGTCCAGCGCCGAGCGGTGGTGAGCGGTGCCGGAGACGAATCGGTAGCCTTGGCCGCGAGCGCCCCATCCGGAAGCCGACTCACCGTGGCGAAGGCGCCGCGGCCCGGCCCTGGGTGAGTAGCATCGTCACGAGGCAAAACTCCTAGCCCGAGCAAGGAAGATGAGGACAGTGGCCACCACGCCGCAGGACGTGACCCTTGGCGATACCGCCGACTTCGGAGCCAATGACTGGCTGATCGAAGAACTCAGAGAACAGTTCCAGGCCGATCCTGGATCGGTCGACAGCTCCTGGGCCGCTTATTTCCGTGCTGAGAACGCGACATCGCCCGCTTCCCCGGCCTCGCCGGCAGCCGCCGCGCCAAAGCAAACCCCACCCGTTGCCGACGCGGCCGAGCCGGACGCCGAAACCGACACCGAGCCGGACGCCGAGACCGACACCGAGCCAAGCACCGACGCGCCACCGCAGCCCTCACGCGGCAAGGTCGAGCGCCGGACCACCCGGGTGGGCGGACCCGAGGTCCCCGGCTCCGGGCAGGGCGTCTCCCCCGATCTTCCGCGGATCACCGAGGTCCCGGCCGCCGCGCCGAGCGACGCCACCGTCACCCCGCTGCGCGGCCCGAGCATGCGCACCGCCGCCAATATGGAGTCCTCGCTGGGGGTGCCGACCGCCACCAGCGTCCGCGAGGTGCCGATGAAGCTCGCGATCGACCAGCGGCAGATGATCAACGAGCACCTCGCCCGCTCCACCGGCGGCAAGGTCTCCTTCACCCATCTGATCGGCTACGCCATGGTGCGGGCACTGGCCGCCATGCCGGAGATGAACAACCACTACGACGTGATCGAGGGCAAGCCCCACCTGGTGACGCCGGCCGCGATCAACCTCGGCCTGGCGATCGACGTGGCCAAGCCGGACGGCACCCGGCAGCTTCTGGTGCCCAACATCAAGAACTGCGCCGACCTGGATTTCGTCCAGTTCTGGGGCGCCTACGAGAAGCTCGTCGACCGCGCCCGCAACGGAAAGCTGGTCGTCGACGACTTCGCCGGCACCACCGCGAGCCTGACCAACCCAGGCGGGCTGGGCACCAACCATTCGGTGCCGAGGCTGATGGCCGGCCAGAGCGTCATCCTCGGCGTCGGCTCCATCGACTACCCACCGGAATTCCAGGGAACCAGCCTGGACCGGATCAACGCCCTGGGCGTCTCCAAGGTGACCACCCTCACCTCCACCTACGACCACCGCGTGATCCAGGGCGCGCAATCCGGCGAATTCCTCAAGCGCATCCACGAGCTGCTGATCGGCAAGCACGGCTTCTACGATCAGATCTTCGCCTCGCTGCGCGTCCCCTACACCCCGATCCGGTGGGCATCGGACATCAGCGACGAGGCGCTCGGCACCATGCCGCGCTCGGCGCGGGTGTTCGCGCTGATCAACGCCTACCGCACGCTGGGCCACTACATGGCCGACATCGACCCGCTGGAGTACCGCCAGCGCAGCCATCCCGAACTGGCCATCGAGCACCACGGCCTGACCCTGTGGGATCTCGACCGGCGGTTCCCGGTCGGCGATCTGGGCGGGGTGTCCGGTCACGACTTCACGATGCGCGAGATCCTCGCCGTGCTGCGCGGCTCCTACTGCCGCACCGTGGGCGTGGAGTACATGCACATCGCCGACACCGAGCAGCGCGACTGGATCCAGGAGCGGTTCGAGCGTCCCTTCGTTCGCTGGACCCGTGAGGAACACCTGCGGATCCTGGACAAGCTCAACGAGGCCGAGATCTTCGAGACCTTCCTGCAGACCAAGTTCGTCGGGCAGAAGCGGTTCTCCCTGGAGGGCGGCGAGTCGGCGATCGTCTTCCTGGACGAGGTCTGCGAGCAGGCAGCCAACACCGGGCTGGACGAAGCCATCATCGGCATGCCGCACCGTGGCCGGCTGAACGTACTGGCCAACATCGTCGGCAAGTCCTACGCCCAGATCTTCCGGGAGTTCGACGGCGGTTTCGATCCCCGGCTCAACCAGGGCACCGGCGATGTCAAGTACCACCTGGGCGCCGAGGGCCAGTTCGCCGCGGCCAGCGGCCGGACGATCAAGACCTCGGTCGCCGCGAACCCCAGCCATCTGGAGGCGGTCAACCCGGTGCTGGAGGGCATCGTGCGGGCCAAGCTCGATCAGCACGCCCGCCGCGACGGCGTCTTCCCGGTGCTGCCGATCCTGATCCACGGCGACGCCAGCTTCGCCGGCCAGGGTGTCGTCTACGAGACCCTGCAGATGAGCCAGCTGCGGGCCTACAAGACCGGCGGAACGATCCACCTGGTGATCAACAACCAGGTCGGCTTCACCACCGCACCGGTCGAATCCCGCTCCACGGTCTACGCCACCGACATCGCCAAGGGCTTCTCCTCGCCGATCTTCCATGTCAACGGCGACGACCCCGAGGCGGTCGCCCGGGTCGCCCAGATCGCCTTCGACTTCCGGCAGCGGTTCGGCAAGGACGTGGTGATCGACCTGGTGTGCTACCGCCGCCGCGGCCACAACGAGGGCGATGACCCCAGCTTCACCCAGCCGCTGATGTACGACCTGATCGAGCAGAAGCGCTCGGTGCGGCGACGCTACACCGAGGCGCTGATCGGACGCGGCGACATCTCCACCGAGGATGCCGAGGAGGTGATGGCGCACTTCCGGTCCCGGCTGGAGGGTGTCTTCACCGACTTCCGCAATGCTCAGCCGGAGGACAGCGAGAGCTACCGCAAGGTGCCCTACTACCCCGCCAAGCTCGGCGAGGATGGCGGGACGTCCATCAGCCCTGCGGTGATGGAGACCATCGCCGAGGCGCATCTGGTGTTCCCCGACGGCTTCACCGTGCATCCCAAGGTGCTGCCCCAGTTGCAGCGCCGCGCTGACGCCATCCGCAACGGCCCGATCGACTGGGCCACCGCCGAGATGCTGGCCTTCGGCTCGCTGTTGCTGGAGGGACGTCCGGTACGGCTGGTCGGCCAGGATTCCCGCCGCGGCACCTTCAGCCAACGATTCGCAGCGGTCGTCGACCGGGTGACCAACGAGGCCTACGTGCCACTGAAGCACCTTGCCGAGGGCCAGGGCGAGTTCTACGTCTTCGACTCCCTGCTCAGCGAGTACGCCGCGATGGGCTTCGAGTACGGCTATTCGGTGGCGGCACCTGACGCCCTGGTGCTCTGGGAGGCACAGTACGGCGACTTCGCCAACGGCGCCCAGACCATCTCCGACGAGTTCATCGCCGCGGGCAATGCCAAGTGGACGCAGAAGTCGGGCGTCGTCCTGCTGCTGCCGCACGGCTACGAGGGACAAGGCCCCGACCACAGTTCGGCGAGGCTGGAGCGGTGGCTGAACCTGTGCTCCGAGGGCGCTCTGGCGGTCTGCCAGCCCTCCAGCCCGGCCAGCTACTTCCATCTGCTGCGTACCCACGCGTACGTGAACTGGCACCGTCCGGTGGTGGTCGCCACCCCGAAGTCGATGCTGCGCAGCAAGCAGGCGGTCTCGACGGTCTCGGAGTTCACCCACGGCTCATGGCAACCGGCGCAGGGCGACCCGACGATCACCGATCACACCGCGGTGGAAAGCATCCTGCTCTGCTCGGGCAAGATCCGCTGGGATCTGATCAATGCCCGCGCCGAGGCCGGCCTGGAAGGCAAGGTCGCGATCCTGCCACTGGAGCGGCTCTACCCGCTGCCGGCCAAGGAACTCGCCGCCGAACTGGCCAAGTACCCGCAGGTCAGCGACGTCCGCTTCGTCCAGGACGAGCCGGAGAACCAAGGCCCCTGGTGGTTCCTGCAGCTGTACCTGCCGGCCGCCATCGCACAACAACTCCCGGGCTACGAGCTGAGAATGACCGGCATCACCCGTCCGGCCGCCTCGGCACCCTCGGTGGGCGATTCGAAGGTCCACGCACAGCAGCACCACGATCTGATGCTGCGCGCGATGGCCGGGTGAACGGCCGATGTACTTCACCGATCGCGGCATCGAGGAACTTCAGCAGCGCCGTGGCGAGGAGGAGGTCAGCTTCGAGTGGCTGGCCGAGCAGTTGGCGGTGTTCGTCGACCTGAACCCCGATTTCGAGGTACCCATCGAACGACTGGCCACCTGGCTGGCCCGGCTTGACGACGAGGACGAATGACCTTCACCGACATCTCCGCCCGCTTCTTCGAGCTGACCGGTCACCACCCAGCCGGGGTGTGGGCGGCACCCGGCCGGATCAACCTGATCGGCGAGCACACCGACTACAACGGCGGCTACGTGCTGCCCTTCGCCATCGAGCAGTCGGCCCTGCTGGCCGCCCGTCCCCGCTCGGACGGCCGCTGGCGGTACAGCTCGCTGGATCTGGAATCCACCGTTGAATCCAGCGAGCTCACCCCGGGTGAGACCGGCTGGCAGGCTTACCTCGCCGGCGTGGTGTGGGCGCTGCGGGAAGCTGGGCACGATGCCGGCGGGAGCGACTTCGTGCTCTCCTCGAATGTGCCGATCGGGGCTGGGCTCTCATCCTCGGCGGCGATCGAATGCGCCACCCTCACCGCCTTGTGCGACCTGCACCACCTCGATATCGACCTGATGAACCGCGCCCGGCTGGCTCAGCGCGCCGAGAACGCCTACGTCGGCGCTCCGACCGGGCTGATGGATCAGGCGGCCTCCACGCTCTGCACAGCCGGACACGCGTTGTTCCTGGACTGCCACACCCTGGCGGTTCAGCAGGTGCCGCTGCGGATCGCGGAAGCCGGCCTGGCGATCCTGGTGATCGACACTCGGACGCCGCACAGCCACGTCGACGGCGAGTACGCTGCGCGGCGCGCCTCCTGCGAGGCGGCCTGCCGCATCCTGGGCGTCGACCTGCTGCGCGAGGTGGACGACCTGGACGGCGCGCTGGCGAAATTGCCCGAGCTCGAGGCGCGCCGCGTCCGTCACGTGGTCACCGAGAACCAGCGGGTGCTCGACACGGTCACCGCGCTGGCCGCCGACGACTTCGCAGGAGTCGGCGCGCTGATGACGGCCTCCCACGCCTCGATGCGGGACGACTACGAGATCACCGTGCCGACCGTCGATCTCGCGGTGGAGACCCTGCTCGCCGCCGGGGCGCTCGGCGCCCGGATGACCGGCGGCGGATTCGGCGGCTGCGTCCTGGGACTCTTGCCGGCAAGCCGGACGAAGGCAGCCGCCGAGGCGGTGGAGTCGGCCTTCGCCGAGGCCGGCTACCACGCGCCGGTCAGCTTTCTGGCTGCTCCGTCGCCGGGGGCTCGGCGGCTCGCCTAGCTCGGGGCCAGCGCAGCGCCGAGGTGGTGGACGGCAGCACCACGGCCACCAGGGTGATGCAGGACAGCACGATCACGATCCAGGCCAGCGGGGCCGCCTGCGCCATGGTGAAGGCGACGACCAGGTTCAGCGCGGCCTCGACCAGCGCCGGACCGCGTCCCAGCAGCGAACGGCGCCACAGCGCGACTCCCGCTGCCACGCCGACCAGCCCGTAGAGCGCCAGCCAGCCGCCGATCGCGCCGCTGAAGGTGCCGTGGCCGGCCAGGATCGAGGCGATCGAGAATCCGATCACGATCAGGCCCAGCACCACCGAACCGGCGCTGGCGACGATCAGCCCAGGGGGACGCGGCACGGCGGAACCGTCTGGAGACTGCACCCGGGCACTCTACCCCGCGCATCCGATCGTGGAAGCCGTGGCCACATCGCCGGCACCCGGGCTTCGGCAACGGTTTGCAGATCGAGGGGCTAGACAGGCAAGTCGTAGGGGTTCGTAAAGACCCGCAACTTTTCTCGTCGTCAACTACTGACGTTTCAGAGCCCAGCACCTACACTTGTCTCTGCGTGGTTTGCGATCCAGCTATAGCCGGTGACCCGCGCGCATACGGGAATACCTGGCCAAGAGCGGGCGTTGGGCTCGACTGCGGCAATCACCCACCTAAGGAGTTGTGTTCTTCATGGACTGGCGCCATCGAGCAGCCTGCCTGACCGAGGATCCGGAGTTGTTCTTCCCGGTCGGCAACACGGGGCCGGCGCTGATGCAGATCGCGGAGGCCAAGAAGGTCTGCCGGCGCTGCGAGGTGCGTGAGACCTGCCTGCAGTGGGCGCTGGACGCCGGTCAGGACCATGGTGTGTGGGGTGGGCTCTCCGAGGACGAGCGTCGTTCGATGAAGCGCCGTGCCGCCCGAATGCGGGTGCGCGCCGGCTGATGCCGTACGCGATCCCCGAGCCAGGCTCCCGGTTCACGCCAGCGGCACCCTGACTGAGGCCACCGTTCCGATTCCGTCGGTTCCCGGAACCAGGGTGAAGGTGCCACCCATGTCCTCCACCAGGGTCGACACGATCGACAACCCCAGGCTGGTGGACGATCCGAGCGCGAAATCCGGCGGCAGCGGCTCACCGTGATTGACCACCTCGACCACGAGCTCGCCGGCCTCCTGCCTGGGTCGCACCCAGACCGAGCCCGAACTGTCCCGCAGGCCGTGCTCGACCGCGTTCTGGCACAACTCGGTCAGCACCAGCGACAGGCTGGTCGCCACCTCGGCCGGGACGAAGCCGAAGCTTCCCTCCCGCACCATCTTCACCTTGCCGCCGGTGGCCGCGACATCCCCGACCATGCGCAACAGCCGATCGGCGACGTCGTCGAACTGCACCGTGGTGTCGAAGGCCTGGGAGAGGATCTCGTGCACCACCGCGATCGAGGTCACCCGCTTCATCGCATCGTCCAGCGCCCCCTTGGCGTCCGGCGAACTGATCCGCCGGGACTGCAGCCGGAGCAACGCCGCGACCGTCTGCAGGTTGTTCTTCACCCGGTGGTGGATCTCGCGGATGGTGGCGTCCTTGGTCACCAGCTGGCGTTCCTGGAAGCGCAGTTCTGTGGTGTCACGGCACATCACGAGCAGGCCGCAGGGCCCCTCGTCGTCCCGCAGCGGCAGCACCCGGACCCGCAGGGTGGCGGTCTCCGCCTCGAGCTCGACCTCACGCAGGGTGCGCCCGGAGAGCGAGGCCGCGATCGGCTGCTCGACCGGGCGACGGTGGTCGGGCAGCAGCGAGCGGGTGATCGCGACGAAGTTCTCACCTTCCAGGTCGCCGGTGAGCCCCATCCGCCGGTAGGCGCTGAGCGCATTCGGGCTGGCGAAGGTGATGATGCCGGCGGTATTGACCCGGATCGTCCCGTCCCCCACCCGCGGTGAGACCCAGGGCACCGGCGCATCGCCGTCCATCGGGAACTCGCGGCGGTGCACCATCCCGGCCAGCAGGTTGGCAGCCTCCAGGTAGGCGTCCTCCAGGGCACCGGGGGCCCGGACGCCCATCTGGTTGGTATGCATCTCGACGATCGCCAGACACCGTTCCCCGGCCATGATCGGGATCGCCCGGATGTCGACCGGGATGCCGGCCTGCAGGCTGTTGCCGCTGGCATGGCAGATCTCGCCGGAGAGGTAGGCCTCGGTGACCAGGTGCTCGGGGTCGTAGCCGATCTCCTCCCCCACCACGTCGTCCTCCAGCGAGGTCGGCCCGGTGGTCGGACGCACCTGGGCACAGGCCCAGAACACGTTCTCGTCCTCGCCGGGCACCCACAGGATCAGGTCGGCGAAGGACAGATCGGAGAGCAACGACCACTCCTCCACCAGGCGGGAGAGCCAGGCCTGATCCTTCTCACTCAGGACGGCGTGCTCCTCGATCACCTGTTCCATGGTCGGCATGCCCCCCACCATAGACGGCAAGCATCTCCGCCGCGTAAGCGACGGAGAGCGCCGGCGTTACGACGAGCACCGCGCGAGCGTTGCCCGGAACAGGGGTCCTGCGATTCGGGATGCGAAAGGCGCTGTCCCATCCCGATGGAGCGAGTTGGGCGCCTGATGGGACGGGTGGCAGAATGAACCGCCGCGCGCCGCGCGCGGGAGACTAGATAAGGAGATTCGGATGGGCAAAGGTGGCCGGAAGCGGCGTTCCCGCAGGAAGAACAGCGCGAACCACGGTAAGCGTCCCAACGCGTGACACCCTCTCTGGCGGCGGCCGTTCCCGGGTCGCCACCAGCGGCGGCGTCAGACCGGCCGCCCAAGAGGCGCCGATGAGTCCTACGCCGCTGCCGTACTGAACGAGATGGTGACCGCGGGGCACACCCGGTCGTCACCATCGGCCAGGCCCGGCGCCCGGTGGATCGGGTCGAGCATCAGCCTCCCCGCCTCGTGATCCTTGCGAAAGCCGGAATCTCCCGGTGTCACCAGCGATTTCCGGAATCACCGGGCCAGCAGACCCTTCGCCGGTGGCGACCACAGCTGGTGTCCGCGTCGTCCCCACGCGGCGAGCAAGTGGTTGGCGGCCTGCCACCCGGTGGTGGCCGCGCGCTCCATCAGGGCGATCGGGAGATCGCAACGCACCAGGTCCCCGGCCAGCATCACGCGAGGGTCGGGGGTGGCGACCGTGGGACGCTCCGTCCACGGACTGGGGTCGACCAGCGGGCAATCCTGTTCGATCAGCCACTCCTCGCCGATCACCGGGGCGCCGACCAGGGAGGGCGCGACCCGCTCGGCTTCGATCCAGAGCCGGGTGCGAGTGCCGGGGCTGGGATGGCTGAGCGCGTAGCCGTGTACTTCGACCACGGCGCCGTCGTGTCTTGCCGCCCAGCCGGCGGCACCGATCTCGAAGGCATCCAGCCGGGAGAGGTTGTCCAGCGGGCCGTAGCCGCTGGTGCCGAGGAAGGCGGGCAGCGCTGGCTGCGCCCGGCCCAGCCAGCGGCGTCCGACCGCGAAGGCCGGTGCCACCCGCAGCCGGGCGATCCGGTCACGCCAACCGGGGTCGCCCAGCCACGCCGAGGCCGCCACCACCTGCTGCAGCGCTGTGGTGTCGAGGGCCAGAACGACGGCATCGGCCCGATCCTCCCCCGCCTGGTGAACCACCCGAACGCCGTCGCTGCCGGGCAGGAGGGCCTCCGCCAGCACGCCGGTACGGATCTGCACACCCAGACCGGCCAGGTAGTCCCCCAGCGGAGCCCACAGCGCGGTGTCGTAGTCGTCGTCGGGGACGTCGAACAGCAGTCCTTCCGCCCCACCGAGGAAGTAGGTGTGGAACATCGCCAGCAGTTCGCCGCCGGAGAACTCCCGCGGGTCGGCGAAGAAGCTGCGGGCGAAGACCTCCAGGGCAAGATGGCGTGCCTGGGCCGGGAACCGGAGCCGGTCGAGGACCTCGGCGGCACTCACTCCGTCCAGTGCCGCGTAGGTGCCCGGAAAATCGACTCGTAGCAGATCGAGGGCCGCCCGGGCGTCCACCTCGGCCAGTTCGCGGAGCCGGAAGGTGGGGCTGGTGGCGACGAAGCCGAGGATGCTCCAGGGCGGGGTGCGCGGGATACGCGCGAAGGAGTCGGTCGGGCCGCCGGCCAGCGTCAGCGGGTAGTCGGGGACGGGAACCAGCCGTTCCAGCGCCGGATCGGTGCGGCGCAGCAGCGCTCGCAGGTTGTAGTACTGCCGGAAGAAGGCGTGGAAGCCGCGGCTCATGGTGCGCCCGCCGTCCCCCACCGGCCACGCCCTCACCCGGCCGCCGAGCTGGGGCTGGGCCTCCAGCAGGGTGACTGCGACCCCTCGCTCAGCCAACCCGGTGGCGGCCGCCAGCCCGGCGATGCCACCACCGACCACGACCACCCGGGGGTCGTCGCCGGCCTGGGCGGATCGCCC
>JASGEM010000009.1:0-2590 GCA_049841235.1 Propionicimonas sp.
CCGGCCTGCCGGCCCCCGAGCAGCCGTCCAGCCCGGCACCGGCGGCACGTCCCGCTCCCGCCCCCTCGGCCAAGCCCCTCGCTCCGGCCATGGCCTCCGCGGGCGGCTATGTCGATCGTCCGGGGGTCGACTCCACGGCTGATCCGGCCACCGTCCTGCCCCATCCGATCGTCCCGAAGTTCTGAAGGAGCCCGTCATGCCCACCACTCTGATCGGCGGCCGTCCGATCGACGTCAACGACGAGGGCTTCCTGGTCGCCTACGACCAGTGGGACGAGAAGCTCGGCGCCGAACTCGCCCGGCTGATCGGCCTGCAACTCACCGACCGGCACTGGGCGGTGCTGCGCTTCCTCCGGATGGACTACCCCGCCCGCGGCGAGACCGCGACCCTGCGCCGGGCCAGCACGGTCGGCGGATTTCCCATCAAGGACCTGTTCGAACTGTTTCCCGGCAAACCGGCCAAGAAGATGTCCTACGTCGCCGGTCTGCCCAAGCCCAAGGGCTGTGTCTAGTCACCCGCCATCGATCCCGGACCACCGGGGACGGTTCCTGGTGGTTCGCCTCGTCACACCGCAGAAGCCCACCATCATCAGCATCCCGGGCGGCACGGGTTCACCCGGACCACCTTGCAGGAGGAGACCATGACCACCACGATTCCCGACCCCACCGCCACCGACCCGATCGTCCCGGATTTCGGCGGTGAGGACTGCCCGCTGCCCGAGGACGCTGCTGACTCACCGACCCCGCCCGGCCGCAAGCTGGTGATCATCTGCTCCAAGGGCAACCTCGACATGGCCTACCCGGGCCTGATCCTGGCCAATGCCGCCCTGGGCGAGGGCATCCAGACCCATCTGTTCTTCACCTTCTGGGGCTTCGACATCATCACCAAGTCGCGGATGGACGACCTGAAGTTCACCATGCTCGGCAACACCGCCATGCATCTCACCCAGGCGCCCAGGCTGCCCATCCCCGCGCTGGCCGGAGCCATTCCGGGGATGACCAAGGTGGCCACCTCGATGATGCGCAAGCAGATCGCCGATCTGGAGATCCCGACCGTCCCCGAACTCCTGGAGCAGATCGTCGAGATGGGCGGCCACCTGTGGGCCTGCCGGATGTCCTTCGACATGATGCAGCTCAACGAGGCCGATCTGTTCGATGGGGTGGACGCCGTGATCAGCGCCACCGACTTCATGGATCTCTCCGAGGGCGCGCAGATCATCTTCGTATAGAAGCACTGAGCGTCGCCGGTCGGGCCCTGCCTGTCCCAAGCTTGTCGAAGCTCGAGACCATCCATGACCAATCGAACCGGCCCGATGAACTCTGCTCCGACGCTCCGTCGAGTGACCGTCAGATCTCGGCGGCGACGCGCGCCCGGGCTGCGCCTTTCGCTGCAGATGCTGCACCGCCCCCGTTGCCTTGTCGCCCGCCCATGCCTGGCGTGACCCCTGTGAGCACAGCGCGTCGGTTCCGCTGTCCTCGTCATGTCCGATTCCCGCTAGGAATCCCGCCGGCCACGGGGCAGGATGGACGCCATGGACATCACGACCAACCGGCTCTCCCCTCATCGAGGGCCAGTCTTCCCGATCGAGAGCCGGCCTTCTGCGCTGGTCCTCGGCGCTTGAGGCTGGCCCTCGATGAGTGAGGTCATTCCCGATGCCGCCACTTGCTACAAGGCGGTCTCCTCGCGGGATCGGCGGTTCGACGGGGTGTTCTACACCGCGGTGTCGACCACCGGCATCTACTGCCGGCCCAGTTGCCCCGCCCGCACCCCGGCACCGGCGAACGTCGCGTTCTATCCGACCGCTGCCGCCGCGCAGGCGGCGGGGTACCGGGCCTGCAAGCGGTGCATTCCCGACGCCACGCCGGGCAGTCCGCAGTGGGACGTCCACGCCACCACCGCCGGTCGCGCCATGCGGCTGATCGCGGACGGCGTGGTCGACCGCGAGGGAGTCGGCGGGCTGGCGTCCCGTCTCGGCTACACGCCCAGGCACCTCACCCGGGTGCTCACCACCGAACTCGGTGCCGGACCGCTGGCTCTGGCCCGGGCCCGGCGCGCCCAGACCGCCCGCTCGCTGATCGACGCCACCTCCCTGAGCTTCACCGAGATCGCGTTCGCCGCCGGCTTCGATTCCGTTCGTCAGTTCAACGACACCGTCCGCACGGTCTACGCGACCACGCCCACCCGGCTGCGCGGAGGTCGGGGACGTCCGGCGACGGCGCCGGGCAGCATCACACTGCGACTGGCCGTCCGCACGCCCTTCCACGGCAGCAGCCTGCTGCGCTTCCTCGGTCCTCGTGCGGTTCCCGGGGTCGAGGTGGTGGGCGACGATTGGTACGCCCGGACCCTGCGGCTACCGCACGCCCCCGGGACGATCCGGCTCCACCTGCCCGATCTGCCCGATCCCGGCACCGCCACCATTCCGGTCGAACTCGCCCTCGGCGATCTGCGTGACATCGCGGCCGCGGTGGAACGCGCCGGCCGGCTGCTGGACGCCGATTGCGACCCGATCGCGGTCGCGGCAGCGCTCGGCCCCGATCCGCTGCTCGGCCCGCTGCTGCGCCGCTGGCCCGGGCTGCGCCTGCCGGGCCAC
>JASGEM010000010.1:0-13671 GCA_049841235.1 Propionicimonas sp.
CCAAGGTCGGCCGACTTGAGGTGCTCGAAGGCGCCCAGAGCGGCGTCCACGCCGGTCACCGCCACCGCGTCGGCCGCCGCGCCGAGGGCGGTCGCCACCGCCACTTCGGCACCGGGGTGCACCGAGATCAGCGCGGCGACGCTGCCCAGCAGACCGCCGAGGCGCTCGCCGGCCGCCAGTAGTGCCGCCGACCCGTCACGGTGTTCCAGGCCCAGCTTCAGCGCTTCCACCCGGGCAGCCAGCGCCGCCCGGTCGGCTGTCGCCGCGGTCTCCGCGGTGCGCAGTTCCTCGGCCTCGGCGCGCAGCCGCTCGACTTCGGCCTCGGCGGTCTCGTAGGCGGCGTCCAGGCCCGCCTCGCCCGCGCTCAACGAGGCCAGCCGGGTCTCCAGCGCGGCGAAATCGTGCCGGGCGGCGGAAGCCCGCTGCTCCGCCTCGTCGCGGGCCTCGCTCAATCGCCCGATCTCGGCCACCGCGGAGTCGGCCCGGCCCCGCAGGGTGTTCACCTCGCCGGCCAGCCGGGCCAGCCCTTCGCGCCGATCGGCGATCGCCCGCTGGTGCGCCTGATACTGCCGTTCCGCGGCGGTGTAGGCCGCTTCGGCGGCTTCCCGGGCGGCGGTCGCGGCAGCCAGAGCCTCGGCCTTCAGTGCGATCTCGGCCCGCAATGCCGTCTCGGCCTCACGCACCGAGGCAGCCTCGCGTTCGATCGCCTCGGGGTCGCGGCCCGGACGTTCCGCGTCGCCCATCGACTCGGCTGACCGCAGCCGTTCGGCCGCGATCGCGGCGGTGGAGGTGACCTTCTCTGCCAGCGCGGCCAGCGCATACCAGGTCTCCTGCGCCTGGGTCAGCTCGGGCACCGACTCCCGCGAGGCACGTTCGGCGAGCTGCTCGGCCTCCCGTGCCTGGGACAGCTGGGTCTCGATCTGCAGCCGCCGCGCCTTGAGGGTCTGCTCGGCCTCGGTATCGCTGGCCAGCGCGGTGGCTGCGGCCTGGTAGTCGTCGGCGATCAGCCGGGCCTTGGCGTCGCGCAACTCGGACGCGATGATGGCCGCCTTGCGGGCCACCTCGGCCTGCCGGCCGAGCGGCTTGAGCTGGCGGCGGATCTCGTTCAGCAGGTCGGTGAGCCGGTTCAGGTTGGCGCCGGTGGCCTCCAGCTTCCGTTCGGCCTTCTCCTTGCGCTTGCGGTGCTTGAGGACGCCGGCGGCCTCCTCGATGAACCCGCGCCGGGTCTCCGGGGTCGCGTTCAGGATGCTGTCGAGCTGGCCTTGGCCGACCACCACGTGCATCTCCCGGCCGATCCCGGAGTCGGCCAGCAGTTCCTGGACGTCCAGCAGACGGGCGGTCGTGCCGTTGATCGCGTACTCCGAACCGCCGGAGCGGAACATGGTCCGCGAGATGGTCACCTCGGTGTAGTCGATCGGCAGTGCACCGTCGGAGTTGTCGATGGTGAGCAGCACCTCGGCCCGGCCCAGCGGAGCACGTCCCGAGGTGCCGGCGAAGATGACGTCCTCCATCTTGCCGCCGCGCAGCGTCTTGGCGCCCTGCTCGCCCATCACCCAGCTGAGCGCGTCCACCACGTTCGACTTGCCCGAGCCGTTGGGTCCGACCACGCAGGTGATGCCGGGTTCGAACCGCAGGGTGGTGGTGGAGGCGAAGGACTTGAAGCCGCGCAGCGTCAGGCTCTTCAGGTACATCAGTTCACCTCCATCCGGTGCCGGCGCACTGCCCGGAAGGTCCACAGCTTGTTGAGCACGAAGTTGATCGGCGTGACGCAGGCGATCGTGATCAGGTTGGCCCAGTACAGCTTGGTCCGGAACCCGGTCGAGTTGTCGAAGACGTCGCTGGGCAGCCCGATCGGCGAGTGCGGATGCATCAGTGCGGTGATCAGCAGCAGCCCGACCATCTGGCCGGCCAGGCCGACCGCCAGGAAGGGCCAGTATTCCTTCCACACCCCGGCGTGGGCGGCGCTGCGGAAGGTCCAGTGCCGGTTGAGCAGGAAGTTGCAGAGGTTGGCCACCAGGAAGGCGATCATCACGTACACGTGGTAGTTGCGGACGTTGAACTCGGTGAACGGCAGCGGGAACACCACATCGTTGTTGTGCATCCCGAACCAGTCGCGAGCGATCACATTGGTGATCACCAGTACCACCTGGTTGACCAGCACGCCCACGCCGCCGACCAACCCGAACCGCACGAACTGCAACAGGCTGCGCCGGTGGCGTTGGTACAGGTCGCTCGGGCTCACAGTGCGCCTACTCTACCGGTCGCTCTGCGCTCCGGCCGCGCGGCACTCGGGGCGGTCACTCCTGCGACAGCGCCTGCTGCAGGACGGCGGTGGCCCGCCTTGAGAAACCCACCAGTACGCAGCGCTCCACCTGGCTGCGGCAGGCGCGCAGCGTTTCGACGGCGACCCGGGCGGCATCCTCGAGCGGCCAGCCGTAGGCACCGGCCGAAACCAGCGGAAAGGCAATCGACTTCGCGTCCAGTTCATCGGCCACCACGAGGGCGTTGCGGTAGCAGGATTCCAGCTGGGAGCGGTCGCCTCGGCCGTGGATCGGCCCGACGACGTGGATCACCCAGCGCGCCGGCAGCCGTCCGGCCGTGGTCCAGCCCGCCTGGCCGGTCGGCAGTCCCTCGGGGAACCGCCGGACGCAGTCGGCCAGGATCTCAGGACCGCCTGCCGCGTGGATCGCACCGTCCACCCCGCCGCCGCCGCGCATGCCGGAGTTGGCGGCGTTCACCACCGCGTCCACCCGCTGAGTGGTGATGTCCCCGCGAACCACCTCGATCTGCATGAGCCCAGTCTGCCCTGCGCGGGCCGCTGCCGACGGGGATGCAGGCGCCAGCGGCGGTTGGCGAAGGGTCTTGGCGGATCGGGGAGCCGCGGCGTGGCGACGCTCGTCCGCCGGGAACCTCGGACAGCACGAGACTTCCCTGACCAGTCACTCGTCAATGTATAGTCAGCACATGCTGACCATTGCTTCACGGGTGGAGGTCATGAACCGGCTGGGCCGGGCGATGGCCGACCCCACCCGCTCCCGCATCCTGCTCTCCCTGTTGGAGGGGCCCGGGTACCCTGCCCGGCTCGCCCGTGACCTGGACCTGACGCGGACGAACGTGTCGAACCACCTCGCATGCCTGCGGGGGTGCGGGCTCGTCGTCGCCGAGCCCGAGGGCCGGCAGACCCGATACGAGATCGCCGACCCCCACCTCACCGCGGCCCTGACGGCGCTGGTGGACGTGACGCTCGCCGTCGACGAGAACGAGCCTTGCCTGGATCCGGCCTGCCCGGTCCCCGGCTGCTGCACTCCGGAGCCGGCGAGGTGACGACCGCGGCACTGACGCCGTCCCGGACCCAGGTGCTGCGACGGCGGATCAGGATCGTCGTGGCAATCACGATCACCTGGAACGTCATCGAAGCGATCGTCGCTCTCGCTGCCGGCGGCGCCGCATCCTCCGCCGCGCTCATCGGGTTCGGCCTGGATTCGATCGTGGAAGTCCTCTCCGCCGCAGCGGTCGCCTGGCAGTTCGCAGCACCTCACCCGGAGAAGCGGGAGAAGACTGCGCTGCGGGTGATCGCGATCTCGTTCTTCGGGCTCGCTGCCTACGTCTCGATCGACGCGGCCCTCTCGCTCATCGGACTGAGGGAGCCCGAGCACTCGACGGTGGGGATGGCGCTGGCTGCGTTGAGCCTTCTGGTGATGCCGTTCCTGAGCTGGTTCGAGCGACGCACCGGCCGCGAACTCGGCTCAGCATCGGCGGTCGCGGATTCCAAGCAGACCCTGATCTGCACCTACCTCTCCGCGGCTCTGCTGATCGGACTTCTGCTCAATAGCCTGTTCGGGTGGGCGTGGGCCGACTCCGTCGCCGCGCTCGTGATCGCCGGGTTCGCTGTTCGCGAAGGCTTCGAAGCCTGGCGCGGGGACACCTGCTGTGCCACCCCGGTCGCCGTCCTCACCGGGAAGCGCGAGCCTGAGCGCTGCCAGGATGGATGCTGCACCACCGCCGATCACCGAACGGAGCGCTCCACTGACAGCCGATTCGGTGCTGCGGACTGAGCCCGGCCTTTCGTCACCATATTTTCCCATATAGGCATATGATGGAGGAATGGCACGAGCGGCGACGACCTCGGATGCATTCAACGCGATCGCCGAGCCGCAGCGCCGGGAGATCCTGGTACGGCTGCAGCGGGGTGAGCGAGCGGTCGGCGACCTGGCACGGGAACTCGGAATGACCCCGCCCCAGGCCTCGAAGCACCTGCGGGTTCTCCGCGAGGTCGGTCTGGTCCGGGTTCGTGGGGAGGGCAAGCAGCGACTGTACGACCTGGACGCGTGCGGGCTGCTGCCCGTGCGCGAGTGGCTGGGGGGCTTCGAGCAGTTCTGGGACGAGAGCTTCGGCCGCCTCAACGCGTATGTACAGGATCTGAGCCGCGCACGGCAGGAGGAAGAGGTACATGAGTGACACAGCGGACCGGGAGATCGTGGTCTCCCACATCATCGACGCCCCACGAGAACTCGTCTTCGAGGCGTTCACCGATGTTCGGCACCTCTCGCGATGGTGGGGACCCGACGGGTTCACCACGACCACCCGATCGTTCGAGTTCGGAGTGGGCGGCGAATGGGACTTCATGATGCAGGGACCGGACGGCACCCGCTACCCGGAGTGGATCCTGTGGCGGGAGATCATTCCGCCGAGCCGGATCGCGATGCTGCACGGAGAGTTCCGCGACGACCCCGACGCCTTCGACTCCTTCCTCACCTTCGAGCAACTGGGAATCCGAACGCGGATCGTGATGCGCACGGTGTTCCCCACGAAGGTCCTCCGGGATGAAGCGGTCGAGAACTACCGGGCGATCGAAGGCGGCCGGCAGACGCTCCACAGCCTGGCGGACTACCTCGCCGAGATCTCAAGCAAAGACCGATAGCCGGGAGGCACCATGTCACTCGTCCGCGTCCACAACTTCTCCGTCTCGCTCGACGGATTCGGCGTCGGCGAAGACCAACGGCGGGAGGCGCCGTTCGGTCACGCCGGACACCGACTCCTCGAATGGGCCATCCCGACCCGCACCTTCGCCAGGATGGGCTTCCACGGCCAACCGGAAGGCTCCACGGGCATCGACGAGATCTTCGCGAGCCGCTGGAACACCGGCATCGGGGCCGAGATCATGGGACGCAACAAGTTCGCGCCCAAGCCCGGCCCGTGGCCCGATGACGAATGGCGAGGCTGGTGGGGCGACAACCCACCCTTCCACACGCCGGTCGTCGTCCTCACGCATCATCCACGCCCGGCGTTGGAACTGGAGGGCGGCACCGTCTTCCACTTCATCGACGCCGAGCCCGCCGACGCGCTGGCGCGGGCCCGTGAGCTGGCCGGAGGCCTCGACATCCGCATCGGCGGAGGCACCACAACGGTCCGTGAGTTCCTGCAAGCCGATCTGATCGACCAGATGCACATCGTCGTCGTGCCGATCCTTCTCGGCCGGGGAGAACGACTCTGGGACGGTCTGGAAGGACTCGAGCAGCGCTTCGGCATCGAAGCAGTCACGTCCCCGAGCGGAGTCATCCACTTGACGTTCTCGCGACGAGGCTAGTGCCACGCGCCCGGCCAAGGCCGATCAGGCGTCGGCCATGAGGCGCGTTGCGCGGTTGAGGGCGTTCGAGTGCCAGGACCGTCAGCGTTCTCGCTGGCATCTCGGGCAGAAATGGGACGAGCGGTTCATGAACACGACGCGACGAATCGGAGTCCCACACCGATGGCATGGCTCACCCTCACGACCGTAGACACGGAGTTCTCTACTGAAGTAGCCCGAGGAGCCGTTGACGTTCACGTAGAGCTTGTCGAAGGAGGTGCCGCCCTGGGCCAGGGCGTCGGTCATCACCTCGCGGGCGGATTCCAGCACCCGGCGGATCCGCTCGGCGCTCATCCGGTCGGCCGGGGTCTCGGGGTGGACGCGGGCCTGCCACAGCGCCTCGTCGGCGTAGATGTTGCCGATGCCCGAGACCACCGTCTGGTCGAGCAGGACGCGCTTGATGGCGCTGCGCCGACGACGGACGGCACCGGCCAGCCCGGCCAGGTCGGCTCCGTCGTCGAACAGGTCGGGCGCGATGTGAGCCAGATCGGGCGGCAGCCCGGCGCCGCCGGGCGAGAGCCACAGGCCGCCGAAGATCCGCTGATCGACGAAACGCAGTTGCGGACCATCTCCGAAGCCGAGGACGACACGGGTGTGCGGGAGCACCGGCACGTCCGGATCGTCCACCCGGAACTGGCCGCTCATGCCGAGGTGGGCGACCAGGGCGTCGCCGTCGGCGAAGGGCAGCCAGAGGAACTTGCCGCGACGGCGCGGAGCGGCGAAGGTTCGTCCGGGAAGCTGGGTCTCGAAGTCGGCCGGCCCGGCCAGGTGACGGCGCACCGAGCGCGGGTGCAGTACGCGGGCGGTGACAACCGTGCGTCCGGGGACGAAGGCCTCCAGGCCGCCGCGGACCACCTCGACCTCAGGCAATTCGGGCATCGGGTTCAGCCGGCGGTCAGCGCGACGAAGGCGGCCTCGGCGGCTCGCTGCTCGGCCTGTTTCTTCGAGCGGCCGTTCCCGGGATCGAATGCCTGCTCCCCCACCACAGCGACGGCAGTGAAGCGCTTGTCGTGGTCCGGCCCGGTCTCGGTGATCCGGTAGCTGGGCAGCCCCAGGTCCTGCTCCGCGCAGATCTCCTGCAGGCTGGTCTTCCAGTCCAGCCCGGCGCCGACGGTGACCGCCTGGTTGACCAACGGGTCGAAGAGATGGCGCAGCAACCGGTCGGCGGCGTCGCGGCCGCAAGAGATCAAGACGGCGCCGAACAGCGCCTCCAGCGAGTCGGCCAGAATGGACGCCTTGTCAGCACCCCCGGTGGTGATCTCGCCCCGTCCGAGCAGGAGTTCGTCGCCGAGCTGAAGTTCCCGGGCGACCGCCGCCAGCGACTGGGCGTTCACCACGGCCGCGCGGAGCTTGGCCAGCCGACCCTCAGGGAAGTCGGGGTAGGTCCGGTAGAGGTACTCGGTGACCACCACGCCCAGGACGGAGTCGCCGAGGAACTCGAGCCGCTCGTTGTGCGGCAGGCCACCGTTCTCGTAGGCGTAGGAGCGGTGGGTGAGGGCAAGCGAATAGAGCTGGGGGTCGATCTCGATCCCCAGCTCTTCGAGCAATTGCCGCGCGCGGCTCATCGCCGCCACAGGCTCAGGCTTCGGTGACCTGACGGCGGGCGCCGCGCGGGCCGTACTGGCCGCACTCGGGGCAGGCGGTGTGCGGCAGGTGCTTGGCGGCGCACGCCGGGTTGGCGCAGGTCACCAGCGACGGCGCGGAGGTCTTCCACTGCGAACGGCGGGCCCGCGTGTTGCTGCGGGACATCTTCCGCTTCGGAACGGCCACGGCGTTACTCCTCGGTCAGGCGGCCCGGGTGGGCCATCGGTTGGCTTTCAGTCCTGCGTCCAGCCGGCCAGTCCGGCCCATCGCGAATCGATGGTCTCGGCATGACTGTGCTCGGGATCACGATTCAGGTTAGCCCCGCAGACGGGGCACAACCCGGCGCAATCCGGTCGGCACAGTGGCGTGAACGGCAGGTCGAGCACCACGGCGTCCCGTAGCAGGGGTTCGAGGTCGATCAGTTCGTCCTCGATCCGGCTGGCCTCGTCGTCGTCGAGTTCCTTGCCGGGGTACAGGTACAGCTCCTGCAGGTCGACCGTGGTGGAATCCACGATCTGCTCCAGGCAGCGGGCGCACTGTCCCCCGAGACTGACCTCGGCGGCTCCGGTGACCAGCACCCCCTCCACCACGGCCTCGAGTGTGACGTCGAGGTCGATGGCCGAGCCGGGTGGCACTCCGATCATGGCGATGCCGATCCCGTCCGGTGCGTCGGCGACCTGCGTGACCTGCTTGATCGTCCCAGCCCGACGTCCCAGTTCGTGGATCTCGAGGACGAGACCAGAACGGTGGTCGGGGAGACGGCGAGACACGGCGGATCCCTTCATGGACGGTACGACAGCGTCATAACCAAGGATCAACTCTACCGTGGCCTCCGATGGGCAGCAAAACCAAGGACGAGGAACGACGAGAGCTTGCTCTCGATCGGACCGAGGACGCGGGTTGGCGAGCGCAGAGAGCCAGGAAACCAAGGACGAGGAACGACGAAAGAGCTCGCTATCGATCGGGCCTATGCCGCCGTCAGTTGCCGAGCCGGGGCAGGGCGGTGGTCTCGTTGTCGTCCAGCTGGGAGCGCCGGGCCAGCCGCTCCCGCATCGTCCGCACCTGTCCCATGGTCTTCTGCAGCGCCGCCTCGAAGGAGGCGATCCGGCCATCCACGTAGGCGTCCGCCTCCCGGCGCAGCGCCTCGGTCTCGGCGATCGAACGCCGCTCCAGTTCGGCGGCCTTGGCCTTGGCCGCTTCCATCACCGGGGTGGAACCCGCCAGGTAGGCCGCCTTCTCCTCGGCGGCGCGGATGATCTGGGCGGCCTCCTCCTGGGCGCGCTCCAGCGTCTCCAGGGAGGTGGCGGTGACCCGTTCGGCCTCCCTGGTGTCGTCGACGAGAGCGGCCATCGCCTTGTCGATCAGCGCGAGCGTCTCCGCACGGTTGACCATGCACGAAGCGGACATCGGCACCGCCTTGGCACCCTGTACCTGTTCACGGAGGGCGGCGAGCACCACCTGGGTTCGGTCAGCCATCACTGCGCTCCTTGTCGTGGGGTGTGTGTCGGGCGCGGATCCGGTCGGCGACCACGGCCGGTACGAAGGCCGAGACGTCGCCGCCGAAGGACGCGATCTCACGAATCATCGTGGAGGATAGCGTGGACCACTGCGAGGAGGCCGGCAGCATCACGGTTTCGACGCCGCCAACCGCAGCGTTGAGGTGTGCCATCTGCAGCTCGAAGTCGAAGTCCGAGGCAAAGCGGAGCCCCTTGACGATCACCGGCGCATCATGGGCCCGCGCGAAATCGACCAGCAATCCGCCGAGCGGCAGCACCCGCACTCCGGGAAGTTCCGCGGTGGCGGCAGCCACCAGCTCGACCCGCTCGTCGAGGTCGAACAGGTAGTTCTTGGCCGAGTTGCGCCCGACCGCGACGATGACATCACCGAAGAGGGCGGCCGCGCGACGGATGACGTCGAGATGCCCGAAGGTGATGGGATCGAAGGATCCCGGGCAGATGGCGGTCATTGCTCACCTCTCATCGCGAAGTGCAGAGCGGTCTCACCGTAGTCCCGTTTCCAGGAATCCTCCATGACTGGCGGCCACAGCGGATGATCGCTGCGCTTGGCGCGCTCCACCACCACCAGCCCGCGGGGCGCGAGCCAATCGGCCAGCGCGGCCAGTACCAGGTTCAGCTCGGAATCCGGCAGGTCGTAGGGGGGATCCGCCCAGACGATGTCGAAGCGCTGCGGCGCTCCGGAGAGGAACCCGGAGACCGGCCGGGTGACGACCTTCACCGGCAATCCGGTCTGGGCGACGTTGCGCTCGGCCACCCCTGCGGTACCACGGTCGCGTTCGACCGCCCAGACCGGGGAGGCGCCGCGGCTGGCGGCCTCGAGGGCGACCGCCCCGGAGCCTGCGTACAGATCGAGAAAGGACAGCCCAGCCAGTTCCGCCTCGGCCGGCTCCCCGACCGTGCCCGCCCAGTCGGCCAGCAGGGAGAAGGCCGCCTCGCGCACCCGGTCGGTGGTCGGACGGGTTTCGCGATGCGCCGGCATAGCCAGGCGACGCCCCTTGGCAGTCCCTGCGATGACCCGGCTCATGAGTCCCAAGCGTATCGGGCGTCGCATACGTCACACAGGACGCTTGAGGAACGCTTGGTCAACCGCCGCCGCTCCGCCGCCAACGATGGTCGAGCTGCCGTCTGGAGCGTGCCTCGAGGCCCGAGGACCGGCGACGCCGCGGTGGCCCGGGTTTCGCCAGGCTCAACCGGCGTTCCGCGGGTCGGCTGTTCCCACGAGTGCGCTGAACAATGCTGTTCCGAGCGACGACGTGCCCGGCGGGAGGAACTGGGGCGGGTGCCGCAGTTCGCCCGTCCGGGTGCGCCGCAGACCCGACGACGAGGTGAGGCGAGCTTGCTCGGGTTCACCGAGGAGGAAGGGTGGCACGAAGCGCCAGCCGGGACATGATCGTTTCCGCAGGCTCCTAGCCCCGGTCGCTCCAGTCGCCCTCGGTGAGCAGGCTGATCTCGCGGACGGCGTCGGCGAAGCCGGGGATCTGGCACTGCGGATCGCGGCGAACCGCCTCCTCGGCGAGTTCGCGGGCCTCGCTGATCAGGTCCGCGTGCTCCAGCACCCGCAGCAGTCGCAGGCTCGAGCGCGTCCCGGACTGGCTGGCACCCAGCACGTCGCCCTCCCGGCGCTGCTCCAGATCGAGTTCGGCGAGTTCGAAGCCGTCGGTGGTGGCGGCGACGGCCTCCAACCGTTCCCGGGCCGGTTCACCGGGCAGCACCCGGGTGATCAGCAGGCAGACCCCGGGATGCTCGCCTCGCCCGATCCGGCCGCGTAGCTGATGCAGTTGGGAGATCCCGAACCGGTCGGCGTCCCAGACCACCATCATCGTGGCGTTGGGCACGTCGACCCCGACCTCGATCACGGTGGTGGCCACCAGCACGTCGAGCTCGCCGGCGGCGAACCCGGCCATCACCTGATCCTTGGTATCACTGGGCAGCTGGCCGTGCAGCACACCCAGCCGAACGTCCGCCAGAGGACCGTTCCGCAATTGCTCGGCGAGTTCGACCACACCCAGGCCGTCCGCGGCCCCACCCTGACCGCCGATCCGCGGGCACACGACGAAGACCTGACGACCGGAGGCGACCTCTTCGACCACCCGCTGCCAGGCCCGTTCCACCCAGGCCGGACGCAGCGAGGCGTCCACCACCACCGTTCCGATCGGTTGCCGGCCCGCGGGGATCTCGGCCAGGGTCGAGACGCTGAGGTCGCCGAAGATGGTCATCGCCACCGAGCGCGGGATCGGGGTGGCGGTCAGCACCAGGACGTGCGGACGCGCCGAGGCTTTGTCCACCAGGGCGGCCCGCTGCTCCACCCCGAAGCGGTGCTGTTCGTCGATCACGATCAACCCGAGATCGGCGAACTGCACCCGGTCGGACAGCAGGGCGTGGGTGCCGATCACGATGCCGGCCTCCCCGCTGGCAGCCCGCAGCAGAGTCTCCCGGCGGGCGGCGGCGGACATCGAGCCGGTCAGCAGCACCACGTCGGTGGCCACCTCCGGCGCGCCCAGCATGCGTCCTCCGCCGAGGTCGCCGAGCAGCCGCCTGATGGTCTGATAGTGCTGTGCGGCCAGCACCTCGGTGGGAGCCAGCAGCGCCGCCTGGCCGCCGGCGTCCACCACCGCCAGCATCGCACGCAGGGCCACCACGGTCTTGCCGGAGCCGACCTCGCCCTGCAGCAGCCGCTGCATCGGGCGGTGCCGGGCCAGCTCGGAGAAGATCGTGGAACTCACCTCGACCTGACCGTCGGTGAGCCGGAACGGCAGTTGGGCGTCGAAGGCATCGAGGATGCCGTCCGTCAGCCGCACCCGGGGTACCGCCGCGTGGGCGCTGGCGTCGTTGCGGCGGTGGGCCATGGTCAGCTGGGTGGCGAAGGCCTCGTCGAACCGCAGCCGGTGCGCCCCGCGTTCGGCCTGGGTGAGATCGAGCGGGGCGTGGACGGCGGTGAGGGCGTCGGCCAGCCCCAGCACACCGGCTCGCTCGCGCAGCCAATCCGGCCACGGATCATCGGCCACCGGCAGCGCGGCCAGCGCCAGCCGGGCGCATTCGGCGACCGTCCAGGTGGGCAGCTTGGCGGTGGCGGGGTACATCCCAACCAGCCCGGACTGGGTCAGGGTGGCCATCCGGGCCTTCTCCTCCGACTTGCCGACGATCCGGCCGGACCCGTCCAGCATGACGAACTCGGGGTGGGTCATCTGCAGCTGGTCGCGGAAGCTGCCGATCTTGCCGACGAACAACCCGCCGACGCCGTTGCTGAGCTGATCCTCCCACCAGTGCAGCAGGTGGGAGCGTCCGAAGAAGGTGACCGCCAGATGCCCGCTGCCGTCGGTGAGGAGCACCTCGAGCCGGCCTGGACGCGGCCGCCTCCCACCGCCGCCGTTGCTTCCCTCGATGCGGTTGATCCGTGCCACTCTGGCGAACACCGCCACGTGGTCGCCCTCGGTGAGAGTGGCCAGGTCGGTCAGTTCGGTACCGCTGAGGTAGCGGCGCGGAATATGTCGCAGCAGATCGCCGACGGTATGGATGCGCAGCGCGGTGAACTCCTTGGCGGTCTTCGCGCCCAGCACGCCGGACAGCGGCGCGTGCAGCGCCGCCGCCAGTTCCGTCCGCCAGCCGCTGAGTTCCAGATCCACGATCGCCCAGCGTAATGGCCCGCGCCGACGAAACCGCGCAGGGGTGCGCCCAGCGCTAGTGTGCACGGTGTGAGCGACGATGCCAGGGTCGGCGGCCGGTTGTGGCTGTGGGTGGTGCTGCTGGGACTGACCGGGCAACTCGCCTGGACCATCGAGAACATGTACCTCAACGTGTTCGTCTACCGCACCATCACCGACGATCCGAATGCGATCGCCGCGATGGTGGCCAGCTCGGCCGCTGCCGCCACGCTGGCGACCCTGCTGGTCGGCGCCTGGTCGGACCGGGTGGGCCGGCGGCGCGAATTCATCGCCGTGGGCTATGTGCTGTGGGGGCTGGCCACGGCCGGGTTCGGCCTGGTCGGGGTCGATCGGTCGCTGCCCAACGCAGTGGCGATCGCGGTGATCTCGATCATCGCCCTGGACGCGGTGATGAGCTTCCTGGGCTCGGGCGCGAACGATGCGGCCTACCAGGCCTGGGTGACCGATTCGACCACCTCGGCCAACCGGGCGAAGGTCGACGGGGTGATCCAGACCCTGCCGTTGCTCGGCATGCTGATCGTCTTCGGGGTGCTGGATCCGCTGACCCAGGCAGGTGAATGGACAACCTTCTTCGGCCTGGTCGGCGGGTTCACCGCCGCGGTCGGCGTCGCCGCCTGGTTCGGCATCCGAACCTCCGCCAACCCGCAACGAAGTGGCAGCTACCTCCAGGCGGTGCTGCACGGCCTGCGTCCGGCGACGATCCGCCGGCAGCCGAGGTTGTACCTGACCTTCGCGACCTGGGCGGTGCTGGGGATCAGCTTCCAGGTGTTCATGCCGTACCTGATCATCTACGTGAACACGACGCTGGCGATCGAGAACTACGCGCTGGTGCTGGCCAGCGTCCTGATCGGCGCCTCGCTGGTGAGCGTGCTCGGTTCCCGGCTGCTCGGACGTCGCGATCTGGTGAGCGCTGTGATCCCAGCCACCGGCGCTTACGCAGCGGGACTGCTGGCGATGTTCCTCGCCCGCGGAATGCTGGCCGTGGTCCTGGCGGGAATCCTGATGATGGGCGCCTTCCTGCTCACCGGGGCAGCGCTGTCGGCCACCGTCCGCAACCTGACGCCGCCGGATCGGGCCGGGCAGGTGCAGGGCCTCCGGATGATCGCGGTGGTGCTGGTGCCGATGGTGATCGGCCCGTTCATCGGCGCGGCCGTCATCTCCGGCGCGGACGAGACCTACGTGGATCTCGGTGTGGTGAAGCAGGTGCCGACAGCCTGGATCTTCATCGCCGCGGCGGCGGTCGCCGTCCTCTCGGCCCTGCCCGCCCGGCTGTTGCGCCGGA
>JASGEM010000011.1:0-17295 GCA_049841235.1 Propionicimonas sp.
GGCGCAGGCGGCAGCCGCGGCGCCAAGCACATCCGCGGCCGGCGAGCGCTCGCCCGCGGTGGGCACCACGGCCACCGGGTGGTCGGCATCGGTGGGGTCGACCAGCACCGCCTCGATCCGGTCGGCCAGAATGCTGATCGCGACGCCGGTGAGGCTGTCGGTCCGCACGCCGTAGGCAACGGCATGCGGCCCCCGGGCACCGGTCACCTCGCCCATCGGGGCGATCAGCCCGAGCCGCTCGAGGCGCTGGATCATCTGGCCCGCGGTCGGTTTGGACATGCCGGAGAGCTCGCCCAGCTGGGAGCGGCTGAGCGGGCCGTGGGCCAGCAGCAGCCGGAACGCGGTCCGGTCGTTCACCGTGCGCAGCCAGACCGGGGTGCCGGGATCGATCGCCATCATGTCCTCGTTTCGTTCGCCAGTTCGGCCCGCACCTCGTCCCGCAGCGCACCCAGCCGCTCCGGGTCGGCGGCGGCCTCGCGCAACGCCTGGGTGTATTCGTGCTGCGGGTTCAGGATGACCTGGTCGGCCTGGCCCCGCTCCACGATGTGCCCGCGGTGCATCACCAGGATCTCATCGGAGAAGTGCCGGGCGGTCGCCAGATCATGGGTGATGTACAGGACGCCCAGGCCCTCGCTGCGCTGCAGATCGGCGAGCAGGTTGAGCACGCCGACCCGGATCGACACGTCCAGCATCGAGACCGGCTCGTCGGCGATGATGAACCGGGCCCCGGGCGCCAGCGCCCGGGCGATCGCCACCCGCTGCCGCTGGCCGCCGGAAAGCTCGTGCGGCCGCCGGTTCAGGTAGGCCGGTCCCAATTGCACCCGCTCCAGCAGTTCGGCCGCCCGCTCGCGGATCTGGCCGCGGGTCAGCCTGGGGTGATGCAGCTTGATCGGCCGCTCGATGTGATGGGCGATGCTGTGGAACGGGTTGAGCGAGGCGAACGGATCCTGGAACACCATCTGCACCTGCCGGCGGTAGGCGCCCAGGGCGGCGCCGCGCACCGGCGTGCGCTCCCCGTCCAGCAGCACGGCGCCGCTGGTCGGGGTCTCCAGCTTGGCGATGATCCGGGCAATGGTCGACTTGCCCGAGCCGCTCTCCCCCACCAGCGCGACGGTCCTGCCGGCGCCGATCACGAAATCGGCGTCCACCACCGCGTGCAGCACGGAGTGGCGCATCCCGCGCCGCAGCTTGAAATCCTTGTTCAGCCCGCGCACCTCGATCGAACTCCCGGGGTCCCCGGAAAGTTGTTCCGGGGAGCGCAGCGGAGGAGAAGAACTCGGTGGGGTGGTCATTCCGGGGTCCCCGCGACGTTGTTCGGAGGAGCGCGGCCGAGGAGAGGAACTTGGTGGGGTGGTCATGCCGCCCCTCCCGGAACGACGCTGCCCCGGACGAACCCGCCCCGCGCACCGGTCAAGCTCGGGAAGCTGGCCAGCAGTCGCTTGGTGTAGGCCTGCCGCGGCCGGCGGTAGATCTCCTCGGCCGGCCCTTCCTCGATGATCCTGCCCTCGCGCATGATCGCGATCCGGTCGCTGATCTCGATCAGCAGTGGCAGGTCGTGGGTGATGAAGATCACCGCGAAGCCGAGCCGCTCGCGCAGCCGCATGATCTCGCGGATGATCCCCCGCTGGACGAGCACGTCGAGCGCGGTGGTGGGCTCGTCCATGATCATCAGCTGTGGATCCAGCGCCAGGGCCATCGCGATCATCACCCGCTGCCGCATGCCGCCGGAGAGTTCGTGCGGGAAGGCGGAGAGCCGGGCGGGGTCGACGCCGACCAGTCGCAGCAGATCGCCGGCCCGCTGCTCACGCTCGGTTCTGGACATGCCGGGGCGATGGGTGGCGAAGACGTCGAGCAACTGCTTGCGAACGTTCATCACCGGGTTCAGCGAGTTCATCGAGCCCTGGAAGACCATCGAGACCTTGTCCCAGCGATAGCGGCGCAGTTCCTCGCCGGTGAGGCCGACCACGTCGACGTCCTCGCCGTCGCGGTCGTGGAAGGTGACCTCGCCCGAGGTCATCACCGCCGGCGCCTTCAGCAGCCGGTTCACGCCGTAGGCCAGGGTGGTCTTGCCGCAGCCGGATTCGCCGGCCAGGCCGAGGATCTCACCGCGGTGCAGAGTCAGCGACACCTGCCGGACGGCATGCACCGGGGGTTCGACCGCGTAGGTGATCGAGACATCGCGGACGCTCAGCACCGGGGTGCCCGGCTCGTTCGCGGCCGCGACGGAAGGTATCGGGTCGAAGATGCTCATGCGGGGTCCCCGCGACGTTGTTCGGGGGAGCGTAGCGGAGGAGAAGAACGTCGCGGGGTGGTATCGCGGTCCCCGCGACGTTGTTCGGGGGAGCGTAGCGGAGGAGAAGAACGTCGTGGGGTGCTCATGCGAAGGAACCTCCCGAGGCGACACCCTTGCCGGCTTTGGTGGCCTTGCGCTGTTGCCGGGCGGCCTCCGGGGCGGCGCGCAGCTTGGGATTGACGATCTCGTCGATGGCGAAGTTCACCAGGCTCAGGCCCGTCCCGAGCAGGGCGATCAGTAACCCGGGCGGGACGAACCACCACCAGGCGCCGGCGCCGACCGCCTGACCGGTCTGAGCGTCGTTCAGCATCGTGCCCAGCGTGACCGAACCGGTCGGGCCCAGGCCGAGGTAGGAGAGGCCGGCCTCGCCGAGCACCGCGGCCATCACTCCCCAGATCAGCTGGGCGGCGATCAGCGGCACCAGGTTGGGCAGGATCTCGACCGCGATGATCCGCAGTCCCTTCTCGCCGGCCACCCGAGCCGCCGCGACGTACTCCCGGGTCCGCAGCGAACGGGCCTGGGCACGCAGCACGATCGCCGAGCCCGACCAGCCCGTGATGCCCAGGATCAGCGCGACCAGCGTGGAGCTGCGGGCGAAATCCCCCAGCCCCTCGGCGCTCTGGACGTAGGCGGCCAGGATCATCACCAGTGGCAGGCCGGGGATGACCAGCATGATGTTGGTGAAGACGGTCAGGATCTCGTCCAGCCAGCCACCGAAGTAGCCGGCCATGATGCCGAAGGCGACCGCCAGCGCGAGTGCCACCAAGCCGCCCAGGAGGCCGACGTAGAGCGAGCCGCGGGTGCCGGTGGCCAGTTGTGCCAGCACGTCGTAGCCCAGCTTGGTGGTGCCCATCGGATGCTCTCCCCCAGGCGGCAGCAGGCCCTTGAAGGACGAATCCAGCGGGTCGACGGTGAAGTGCGGGCCGATCAGCCCGAAGAGGGTGATCATGGCGACCAGGATCAGGCCGACGACGAATTTGGCAGACACCCGCGGCAGCAGGTGCCGCACCCCCGCGAGGCGGTCGGGCCTAACCATGGCTGCGCACCCGCGGGTCGATGATCCCGTAGATCAGGTCCATCACGAAGTTGGCCGCCAGCACGGTGAGGGTGATCACCAGGAACACTCCTTGCATCAGGGCGTAGTCGAGGTTCTGCACGGCCTGGATCATCAGCTTGCCGATGCCCGGGTAGGTGAAGACCTGCTCCATCACGATCGAGCCGGCCACCACGAAGGCCAGCGCGATGCCGAAGCCGGCCAGGCTGGGGATGGCCGCGTTCCGGGCGGCGTAGCGGTCGCGGACCCGGCTGGGTCGCAGCCCCTTGGCCTCGGCGGTGAGGACGAAATCCTCGCTCATGGTCGAAACCATCATGTTGCGCATCCCCAGCAGCCAGCCGCCGACCGACGAGATCACGATGGTGATCGCCGGCAGGATGGCGTGCTTCGCCGCGCTGGCGATGAAGGCCCAGCTCCACTGTGGTCCGCCCGGGAAGCTGAATGGGTCGTAGCCGCCGAAGATCGGCAGCAGCCCCAGCTGGACGGAGAACACCGCCACCAGCACCAGGGCCAGCCAGAAGTAGGGAATCGACTGCAGCAGGGTGGTGATCGGAACCAGGTGATCGAGCCAGGTGCCCCGTTTCCAGCCGACCCAGCCGCCGACCACGATCCCCAGCACGAAGGAGATCAGCGTCGCGGTGCCGACCAGGACGAGCGTCCAGGGCAGCGCATCCGCGATCAGGGAGACCACGGTGTACGGATAACGGGTGGAGGAGATGCCCAGGTCGAAGCGGAGCATCTGCCCCCAGTAGGCCAGGTACTGATCCCACAGCGGGGTGGTCTTGTCCGCGCCGAACAGCAGCCGGACGGTCCGGATCGCCTCGTCGGTGAGCGGACGCCCACCGGCCGCGCGACGCAGTTTGCCGAGCATTATCGACGCCGGATCGCCTGGCATCATCCGGGACAGCAGGAAGTTCAGCGAGATCGCCGCCCACAGGGTGATGAGATAGAAGGCGATCCGGCGCAGATAGAAGCTCACGCGGTCTCTTCCTACTGGGCCGGCTCGAGGTTGGCCAGCACCACGGCCGAGGCGACCGCCCGGTAGGGCAACGGGTTGGCGTAGAGGTCGTCCGGCGTCGGCCAGCCGGTGAAGTCGCGCACGTTGAAGAAGGCCTGCGAGGCGTTCAGCACCACCGGGATGTAGGGCAGGTCCTTGGCGATCTCCGCCTGCACCTCGGCGTAGGCGGCCTTCTTGATCGCGTCGTCGTTGGTTCCGGCAGCCCGCTTGACCGCGGCGTCGACGACCTTGTTGGAGTACCGGGAGTAGTTCTGGCCGTTGGGCCAGTCCCCGGTCGCCGTCGTCCGGGCGGTGGTGTAGTACTCGTAGTACACCTGATACGGATCCGGCACCTGGGACTGGGTCAGGCCGAACATCGCCAGCTGGAAGTCGCCCTGGCCGACCGGATCCCAGTACTGCGCCTCGGAGACCGTGCGGTACTTGATCTCGATGCCGGCCTTGCCGGCCGCTTCCGCGATCAGCTTCGCCGCGTCATTGTAGTCGGTCCAGCCGTCCGGGGAGAACAGGTCGAGGCTGAGCGCCCTGCCGTCCTTGGCGTAGATGCCCTTGTCGTTCTTGGCGTAGCCGGCCCCGATCAGGATCTGCTCGGCAGCGGCGGCGTCCGGCTGCTGAGGGCTTTCCTTCAGCGCCGCGTCGGTCACCCACTGCTCGTCACGGGGCAGCAGCACCATGGCCGGGTTGGAGAGACCGGTCAGGCCCGCGAAGGCCTTCTCGGCGATCGCGGCGCGGTCGATCGCCAGGTTCAGCGCCTGGCGGACAGCCGGGTCGGTCTGCGGGCCCTTGCAGCCCAGATCGACGGTGGCGCAGGCGATGATGACGGTGGGGTCGAGCTGGTTGTTCATGGTGGCGATCACACCGTCGGCGACCACCGGATCGGGATTGGCGATGAACTGGCCGACCCAGTCGAGCTGCCCGGTCTTCAGCATGTCCTCGCTGGACTGGTTGGAATCCAGGCCGATGTACTGCACCTCGCTGACCGCGGGAACGCCGTCGCGGAAGTTCGGGTTGCCGACCGTGGAGTAGGAGGCGTCGGAGGTGGCCGAGACCACGTAGGGGCCCGAGCCGACCGGATTCTCGTTGACCTGGTCGTTCCACTTGTCGCCGATCGGTTCCCAGATGTGCTTGGGCAGCATCCAGGTGTTGCCCAGCAGCAGTGGCACCGAGGTGAACTGGGGCTCGTCGTAGGTGAGGACGGCGGTCGTGGCATCCGCCGCCTCGGCGGAGACCAGATGATCGGACTTGTTGTAGGGGTGGGTGTAGGTGAACAGCACGTCGTCGGCGGTCAGTGGCTCGCCGTCGCTCCACTTCTGGTTCGCCTTGATCACAATGGTGAGGACCAGTCCGTCCTCGCTGAGCTCGAAGCTCTCGCCGATCAGCCCGGTCGGCGGATCGGCTTTCAGCTCGTTGAAGAAGAACAGCGGTTCGTAGATGGCGCCGAAGGTGGCGTGCAGCGCGTTGTCGACGTGGAACGGGTTGAAGTCGACCGAGATCGGGGTCGAGTTGCCCGCCCAGACCCGCAGCGGACGCGCCGGTGCCGGCGCCTGGCTGGTCTCTGGGGTGGTGGCACCGGGCTCGGTGGGGGTGGGCGACGACGGACTGCAGCCGGCCAGCATGGACAGCGCGAGCGCGGTCGCCGCGACGGGGACGATGGACTTTCGGTAACGCATCCTTGCAGCTCCTCCAGTGTGGATCCTGACCGCGTCATCGATGGGCGGCTATCCCGAGATTACTGGAAAGAATCTAACCGGAAAGAATCTTTATGGTTACGATTGGATAACGCCAGCATCTTCCTCCGGCCAGTCGACCTCAGCGACCTGGGTGAAGCCGATGCCCTGCGAGCGCCACAGTGGAGCCAGCGCAGCGATCCGGTCACGGAATGCCGGCCAGCTGCGGCCGGGAGCCCCGGAGGGCGCCGACCAGGCGACCTCGGCGATCGCTGCCAGCCGCGGGAAGACCATCGCATCGATCTGGGCAGAGGTCCCGACGAACTCCGTCCACAGCGCCGCCTCGACGCCCAGGATGTCCGGCTCCCCGACCCCCGCGATCAACTCGGAGGGCTCCCAGCAGTAACTGCGCTCCAGGCTGGTCGGGCCGTTCGCCCAATCCTGGCCGAGCGGGTCGTTCGCGTCGTGCAACATGTCGAGGTAGGCGGCATCCGAGGGCGAGAGGATCAGCCGGGAGCCGGCCGCGACCAACTGCCGCGCGCAGGCGGCAGCCGCGCGCTCCGGGGTGAGGTACCCCCAGTACTGCCCGACCACACCCGCGGACAGGCCGCCGACGGCGCCGGCCTCGTGCCAGGCGATCGGCGTCCGGCCCAGCGCGGTGACGATCGCGGTGACCCGCCGCAGGAAGGTTGCGTAGGCCTCCGGTGGAGTGCCCAGGCACTCGTCACCTCCGACGTGGAGGTAGGGACCGGGGGTGAGTTCGGCGAGTTCGGCGAAGACGTCGGCCAGGAAGTCGTAGGTGGGTTCGTGATCGATCCGCAGCGAGGAGAACCCGACGCCCAGTCCGGTGAACGCCTGCCCGGCCACCGGGATCACGCCGTCATCGAGCATCGCCAGGGTCTGCTCGTTGAGCACGGGCGGCTCGACCAGATCCAGGTAGGCCAGCCCGACGGCGTGGGTGTGCCCGGGCAGGTCGATCTCCGGGACGATCGTGACGTGGCGCGCCGCGGCGTGGGCGACCAGTTCGGCGTAGTCGGCCTGGGTGTAGTAACCGCCCGGGCCGCCGCCGGCCTCGCTGCCGGAGGCCCGGGCGGTCAACTCGGGCCAGGAGGCGATCTCGATCCGCCAGCCGTGGTCGTCGGTCAGGTGCAGGTGCAGCACGTTCAGCTTGAGCCGCGCGATCCGATCGATGAACCGCTTGACCGTGGCGACGTCGAAGAAGTGGCGGGCGACGTCCAGCATCGCCCCGCGGTAGCCGAACCGGGGCGCGTCCCGGATCGTCGTCGCGGGCAGCACCCATCCGTCGCCGTCCCGGGTGAGCAACTGCTCCAGGGTGCAGCCGGCGTAGAACAGGCCCGCCGGATCGGCAGCCGCGACGCGGACGCGGCTGGCGCCGACCTCCAGCTGGTACGACTCCGGCGGGCCGTCCGCTCCCAGGCCGAACTCGATGCACCTCGTTCCGCTCCCGTCCAGCGCCAGGCCGGTACGCTCCCGGAGCATCGCCTCGATCAGTTCGGGCGCACCCTGCAGGTGGGTGCCATTGCTGAGCCGGAAGTTCTCGTGGCCCCTGGCCAGGATGTGCGGCAGTGGTATGAGAGGCAGGTGCACGATCAGGAACCTACACCGGCAGTCGTCGGGACCGGCGACGGATCACGAGGAGACGCCCCGACCACGGGCCAGGCTGTAGCCGACCCCGCGGACGGTCACGAAGTGCTCGGCCCCGAGCTTGCGTCGCAGGTAGCCCAGGTAGACGTCGACCACGTTCGAGCCCGGGTCGAAGTCGTAGTTCCAGACCCGCGCCAGGAGTTGCTCCCGGGTGAACACCCGCCGCGGATTGCGCAGAAAGGTCTCCAGCAGGGCGAACTCCCTGGCCGAGAGCTCCACCTCGCCTTCGCTACCGGTGGCGATCCGGGTGTGCAGATCGAGCGTCAGCCCGCCGTGCTCCAGCAGCGTCACCTCGCCGGCGTGGGAGCTACGCAGCCGGAGCCGGACGCGCGCCAGCAACTCCTCGAACTTGAACGGCTTGGCCATGTAGTCGTCGGCTCCGCCCTCCAGCCCCGCGACGGTGTCGGTCACCGAGTTCCGCGCGGTCAGGATGATCACCGCGGCGGCCACCTTCGAGCGACGGAGCCGACGCAACAGCGAGAAGCCGTCCTCGTCCGGCAGACCGATGTCGAGCACGATCAGGTCGAACTCCTCGCGGATGGCCAGATCGTAGGCCTGGCGTGCGGTCTCGGCCACGCGGCAGGCGTAGCCGATGTTGGTCAGCCCTTTCGCGATGAACTCAGCGATGTACTCCTCGTCCTCGACGATCAGAATCCGGCTCATGGCAACTCCCCGCCTTTCCCGCTGCCCGTCGGCTCCAACTCGACCTGCGCCCGCACCGGCAGCTCCATGGTGAAGATGGCACCCCGTCCCGGCTCGGAGACGACCTTGACCAGCCCGCCGTGGGCGCGGCTGATCGCCGCCACGATCGAGAGCCCCAGCCCGGCTCCCTCCTTGCGGGCAGCCGTGCTACGCACCCGGGTGAAGCGCTCGAAGATCCGCTCGTGCTCGGCCGCGTCGATGCCTTGGCCCTCGTCCCGCACCCACAGGCTCACCGTGCGGCCGTCCGCGGAGATCAGCGACCCGATGCCGATCGTGGTGTCGGGCTCGGAGTACTTCACCGCATTCGCAGCCAGCTGCAGCCAGGCCTGGACGATCCGGCTCGGATCCAACTCCACCTGGGCATCGGCGAGCGCGTCCAGTCGCCAGCGACGCCGGCCCAGCACGGTCGCCTTGCCGAGCACCTCATCGGTGAGATCGGCGATGCTGACCAGCCGCGGCTTGACGAAGCCAGGCTGGTCGCTGGTGGCCAATGTCATCAGGTCGTTCAGCAGACGGCTGGCCCGATCCAGCTCGCCGAGCGCTCGGTCGCGGGCGGCGATCACACTCTCAGCATCGTCAGGCACCATCAACTCCAGGTGGCCGCGAACCACCGTCATCGGTGTCCGCAGTTCGTGGCTGACGTCGTCGGCGAGTTGGCGCTGCGACTCGACCAGCGTCTCCACCGAGGCGGCCATGTCGTTGAACGCGTCGGCCATCGCCGCCATGTCGTCATTGCCGGCCACCGGGAGCCGGGCGGACAGGTCGGCCCGCTGTATCTGACGGGCTGCGTCCATCAGCTCGCGAACCGGACGCAGCAGCCGCCCGACGATCAACCACGCGGCGACCGCGATTCCGGCCAGCGCGATCGCGGCGATGACGAAGTAGGCCTGGAAGGCGGCTCGCACCTGGTCGAGTTCCTGGCGCAGATCGAAGCCGACCAACAGCACCACGGAGGGTTCGCCCTCCTGGGCGAGGTCCACGATCGGGGCCACCAGCAGGCGGTACTGGGTGACCGGCGTCTCCAGCGAGTGGATCCTTGGGCGGTCGTCCACGACCAGGTGGTCCAACTGTGCGATGAGCACCGCGTCGTCCTGCAGCCGCAGTTCCGCGGTACGCGAGAAGTAGGTGGGAACACCGTCCACCACGCCGATGATTCCCTCGTTGTCGTAGGTGACCTCGCGGGAGAGCAGCACCGCGATCAGCCGTTCCGGGTCGGCGAAGGGCTCGCCGGTCAGCGGATCGACGCCTTCGCTGGCCAGCACCTGCAACTCACCCAGGGCATTGGCGAGGCTCTGGTCGACCCGTGCGGTGATCCGCGTCACCTGCGCGGTGTAGGCGAACGCGCCGGCGCCCGCCATCCCGACCAGCGCCATGCCGAGCACGACCAGGCAGATCTGCACCCGGGAGCTGCGTCGCCAGCGGGGCCACGCCCGGCGGAGCCGCTGCCAAGCCGAGACGCCGGCCGGCTCAGTGGAGTCAGTCACCGCCGCCCCCTCCGGGCGTGGCATCGCGGGGGCGGGGCAGGCTGCGGTCGTCCATTCCCTCTCCTCGTGCCGGCGGAGATTGCATCGGCAGGCTATCCAGCCCGGATAAGACCGTTCTCATCCTCGTCTCCTGCTCGTCTTAGGCGCACAGTCTGTACTGGTCAGGTGAACAGTGGGTTTCCTGGCGCGTCGATCCTCACCTCACCGCAGGCCGAGGATCTGCTCCGTGCCGCACTGGCGCCGGAGGGAGCCACCCTGGAGTCCTGGGCGATCGACGACGTGAACGCCCGCCCGGGCGCGGAGACCTCCGTCGGCTATCAGGTGGTCAGCTCCCGTGAGCTTAACGGCGCACCGGTGCAGCTCGAGGAGTACCTGATCGCCTCCACCTTCGATGCCCACGACCTTCCTTCCGGCGTGGTCCGGCTCATCAACGACGACCCGGACACTCCGCCGATCACGCTGTGGCGGCATCCGGCGGACCCGCTGCTACCGGCCCTGGCAGGGGCCTGCGATCTGCGATCGGTGAGTCGGCTCTGGCAGCGGGTGCTGCCGGCCGGCACCCAGCTGGGCGACCAGACCGTCGAGGTCGTCGCCTACCGTCCGATGCGCCGGGCGGTGATCCGAGCCAGTTGCGGTGAGTACCAGATCTATCTGAAGGTGGTGCGGACGAAAGCGCTGCGCGATCTTGTACGGCGGCACCGCCTGCTGGTGGAGGCCGGCGTGCCGACACCGCCCGTGCTAGAGCACAGCCGGGAAGGCATGATCGTCCTCGATCACGCCGAAGGCACCCGCGGAGTGGACCGGATCGCGGACGCCGAGCCGTCCGCTCAGCACGACGCCATCTCGGCCGAGGTCCTGACCGACCTGCTGGACCGCCTGCCGGCTGCTGCGGTGGACCTGCCACGCCGCACCCCGTGGGCGGAGCACTACCCGATCTATGCCGAGTTCCTCGACCGGCGGCTGCGCCGAACCGACGCCACCGACCTGGGCTTCCTGCTGAAGGAGCTGTGGGCGGACCACGATCTGGGGCCGACCGTCCCCACCCACGGCGACTTCCATGCCGCCAATGTGTACTTCGCCGATACCGGGCAGGTCAGCTCCCTGCTGGATGTCGACACGCTCGGCCCGGGCCACCGGGTGGACGACCTGGCCTGCTTCCTCGCCCACCTCACGGTGCTGCCCAGTCTCGACCCACCGGCCTACCCGGGCGTACCCGCGCTGGCCGCGCGCCTGACCGAGGAGTTCGGACGCCAGGTGCCCACCGATCTGCTGCTGGCACGCGCGGCGGCCTGCGTGGTGTCGCTGGCCTGCGGCGTCGACACCGACAGACTGGCACAGGAATGGCTGCGCGTCGCCCAGCTGCTGGCCACCGCGGCGCGGGAGCATCACGAGGGCCGGCTAAGCGATCTCTCATCAACTAAGGGCTTCCTCACCGACATCTCGCCGCTGGCTTATGGAGCCGGCTGAGGCTGGATACATCAGCACACCACACCCGGACCCCCAGGTGGACAAGAAAGGACGAACGCCATGTTCTCCAAAGGATGGAAGGTAGCCGTCGGCAGTCTGAGCGCCGTCGCACTCATCGGCGGGAGCTATCTCACGGCCAATGCCCTCGGCGAGGATCCCGGCGAAGTAGGCAGCCGCGTGGCGATCGGGCAGCTGGTTCCCGTGGCCTCCCCGACCAAGGCAGTCTCCGCCAAGTCGGCAGCCTCGGTGAGGTCGGCGAAGTCCGCCAAGTCGGCGGGCGGAACAGCCACCCCTGCGAAGGCTTCTGCGAAGAGCGCCGACTCTGCACCGGCTGTGAAGAAGTCCAGCCCGACGAAGAAGAAAGCGGCTCCCAAGTCGGCTTCCGCGAAGAGCGCCAACTCGGCACCGAAGGCCAAGAAGAAGGCGCCCGCCCCGAAGAAGAAGGCCCCGAAGCCCGGCTCGGCGAGCTCCGTCTCGGCGAGTTCAGTCTCCGCGAAGTCGAACTCGGCCCGCTCCGCAGGTTCCGGCGACTGATTCCCCCTCCCCCACGGGGCGCCCGGCCGGGTTCCGGGCGCCCCACCTAAGCAGGAGTCGTGATGACATCCACCCCTTGGAAGGTCTCCGTCGGCACCCTCGCGGCCATCGCCGTGGTATCCAGCGGTTTCACGGCCAGCCTGATGGCCAGTGGCCCGGGCCCGTTCTCGCCGGTCACTGTCGGAGAGCCGCCGGTGGCCGCCCCCCATGCCCCGGCGGCCAGTCCGGTTCGCGCCGACAGCGCACCGAAGACCACCCCCGGCGACTCCGCTGCCTCAGCCAAGAGCGCCGCCAAACCCGCCAAGAGCAAGCCGAAGCCAACCGCCCCCCGCAAGGTCGTCTCGGCCAGTTCGGCCTCGGCCAGTTCAGTTTCGGCGGGATCAACCGACTGACCCCGCCCACGCCCATTGAGGGCCGGCCTTCGTGCCGAGAGCCAGCACGATGCGCTGGCTCTCGATGGGTAGGACTGGCCCTCGATGAGGAGCAGGTCGGCTACACGCCCAGGCGGGAGCGGCGGGCGAGTTCGCCGTCGGTGTAGTTGGAGGTCGGCACGTGGCCCGGCAGCGGGACGATCCGTTCGTGGATCGCATCCACGATCCACTCCGGCTGCGGGAAGAACAGGTCCTCCAGCTCCGGAGCCGGGGTGATGTGGTTGCGGGCGCCGACCACGACCACCGGGGCGTCCAGCGAATCGAAGGCCAGGTTCTGAAGGTCCGCGGCCACGGTCTGCAGGAAGCTCGCCCGGGTGACGGCATCCGAGGCCAGCACCAGGCGGCCGGTCTTCTTCACCGAGGCCAGCACGGTGTCGTAGTTCAACGGGGCGACGAACCGCAGGTCGATCACCTCGGCGCTCATCCCGTACTTCTCCTGGAGCGTGTCGGCGGCCTCCAGCGCCCGGTACAGCGTGGCGCCCAGGGTCGCGATGGTGACGTCGCTGCCTTCGCGGCGGATCGCCGGCTCACCCTCGGGGGTCTCGTAGTAGCCCTCGGGGACGCCGCCGGTCTCGAACTGCTCGCCGATGTCGTAGAGCAGCTGCGATTCCAGGAAGACCACCGGGTCGGTACCGGACAGCGCCAGGTTCAGCATGCCCTTGGCATCGGTCGGGGTGGCCGGGAAGTAGACCTTCAGGCCGGGGATGTGGGCAACCAGCGCCGACCAGTCCTGGGAGTGCTGGGCGCCGTACTTGTTGCCCACTGACACCCGCAGGGTGAGCGGCATGGTCAGCAGTCCGGCGGACATCGACTGCCACTTGGCCATCTGGTTGAAGACCTCGTCGCCGGCGCGGCCAAGGAAGTCGCAGTACATCAGCTCGACCACCGCGCGGCCACCGGAGAGGGCGTAGCCCACGCCGGCGCCGACGATCGCGGCCTCGGAGATCGGGGAGTTGAACAGCCGCCGGTAGGGCAGCAGCTCGGTCAGGCCGCGATACACGGCGAAGGCGCCGCCCCAGTCGCGGTTCTCCTCGCCCCAGGCTGCCATCGTCGGGTCGATCGAGTAGCGGTGGGCCATCGCCTCGAACAGGCCGTCACGGAACTGGTACATCCGCACCTTGGAGACCGGCTTTCCGTCGGCGTCGGTGGTCGAGCGCACCTTCTTGGCGATCGCCTGGACGCGCGGGTTCTCCGCCAGCGGGTGCAGCAGTTCGGGATCGCCCTCGGCCATCGCCTCGACGTGGCCGTTGGAGAGCATCGCGCTCTCGATGTAGGCCACGTCCACCCGTGGGCATTCCTCGTCGTCGATCGCCAGCGCCAGCACCTTGGTGAGCCGCTCGGTGATGCCGCCACGGATGGCTTCTACATCAGTAGAGGCAAGGATGCCCTCGCTGACCAGCAGGTCGGAGAAGCTGGTGATCGAGTCGGCGGCCTCCCATGCCTCGATCTCCTCGCGGGTGCGGTAGCTGGAGGCGTCGGACGGGCTGTGGCCGGAGATCCGGTAGGTGATGGTATCCATCAGGACGGGGCCGCGGCCGGCCAGCAGGATCTCCTTCTTGCGGCGCACCGCGTCCGCCACGGCCAGCGGGTCGTAGCCGTCCACCCGCTCGGAATGCATGGCCTCGGGGTTCACACCCGCGCCCACCCGGGCGAGGATGTCGTACCCCATGGTCTCGCCGGCGGTCTGGCCACCCATACCGTAGAAGTTGTTGAAGAAGTTGAACATGATCGGCGGGGCGCCGCCGTCCTCTTCCCGCCACAGGGTGCGGTACTGATCCATCGCGGCGAACATCATCGCCTCCCAGACCGGACCACAGCCCATCGAGGCGTCACCGATATTGGCGATCACGATGCCGGGCTGCCGGTTGACCCGCTTGAACAGCGCCGAGCCGGTGGCGATCGGGGCCGAACCACCCACGATGGCGTTGTTGGGCATCGAGCCGAAGGGGGTGAAGAAGGCGTGCATCGAGCCGCCCATGCCCCGGTTGAAGCCCACCTTCCGGGCGAAGATCTCGGCCAGGGTGCCGAACAGGATGAAGTTCTCGACCAGATCGCCCTCGCTGTCGTAGCCGATCTTCTCGGCGTAGCGCAGGGTGTCGCCGTCCAGGAAGCTGCCCATGATCTGCGCCAGCGCGGCCGGGTCGAGCTTGCGCGCGGCCGAGAAGCTCTTGGCCAGGATCTCGCCATGGCTACGGTGGGAGCCGAAGATGTAGTCGTCGGCATTCAGCTCTGCGGCCTGGCCGACCGCTGCGGCCTCCTGGCCGGCCGAGAGGTGGGCCGGGCCCTTGTGGTTGTACTCGATGCCGTTCCACCCACCGGTGGTCTTGATCGAGTTGAGCATCGACTCGAACTCGCGGATGGCGATCATGTCGTGCAGCATCGCGGTGAGGCCCTCAGCCCCGTAGCGGGCCTTCTCGGCTTCGAAGTCGCGGACGTAGGCGTTGACCGGGATCGGCGGGACGGTGATCGTCTGCGGCTTGCGTACCTCGACCGGATCGACGGTGAGTGACTTGGGCATTTCTTCCTTCTTCTGGTTCTACTGGTCTGTGGTGGTCAGGCCTTGACGGCCCAGGCGGCCTCGCGGATGCCTTCGGAGACGGTGGGATGCGGGAAGACGACCTGACGCAGGTCGTCAAGGGTGTACTCGGATTCCAGGACGGCGGCCGCGCCCCAGATGGTTTCCGGGGCGTAGGGCCCGACCATGTGGACGCCGCGAACGACCCGGCTGTCCTTTTCAACGATGATCTTCACCGTGCCCGGAGCCTTCAGTCCGTTCTCGGCGACGAAGCGTCCCGACATCACCAGCGGGACGGTCGCGGCGAGCACGTCGATGCCGCGAGCCTTCGCCTGGGCCTCGGTGAGGCCGACGCCGGCGGCCTCGGGGATCGAGTAGACCGCCCACGGAATGGTGTCGACCCGCAGGGTCTGGCCGGTGCGACGAGCCTGCTCGGAGTCGAGGATGTGGGCGACCACGATCTCCGCCATCCGGTAGGCGGCGTGGGCCAGCAGACTGCGTCCGGTGACATCGCCGACCGCCCAGACGTTCGGCAGGTTGGTGCGCATGGTGTCGTCCACCGTGATGCCCTTGGGCGTGTACTCCAGGCCGGCTTCGGCGGCGCCCCAGCCCTCGACCAGCGGCTTGCGACCCACCGCCATCAGGATCACGTCGGCGTCGGTGCGCACCTCGGCGCCCTTGGCATCGGCGTACACCACGGTCGAGCCTTCGATGCCGGTCACCTTGCAGCCGAGGTGGAAGGTGACGCCCTCGATGCCCTTGCGCAGCTTGGCAGCCAGGTCGGCGTCGGCGAAGGGGACGATCTCGGTGAGCAGCTCGATCACCTCGACCTGTGCCCCGAAGGCCGCGAAGAGGGAGGCGAACTCGACGCCGATCACGCCGCCGCCGATCACCACCAGCTTTGACGGGAACCGCTCCAGCGCCAGCAGGCCGGTGGAGTCGACCACCGCCGGGTTGTCCTTGGCGCCCGGGATGGGCGGCATCACCGGGACCGAGCCGGTGGCCAGGATGACGTGATCGGCGGTCTTGACCTCACCGTTGACCTCGACCTTGCCCGGCCCGACCAGGGTGCCGTGCGCGTCCGCGACCTCGACGCCGTTGCGCTTCTCGGCCATGGCCACGCCCCCGACCAGCGTGGCCACGACCTCGTCCTTCCACGACTGGACCTTGGCCCAGTCGAAACTCACGTTCTCGGCGGTCACTCCGAACTGAGCCGAATGCTTGGCATGCAGGTAGAGCTTGGCCGAGTTCAGCAGGCTCTTGGTCGGGATGCAGCCCACATTCAGGCAGGTGCCGCCGAGGTACTGCTGTTCGACCAGCAGCACCTTCTTCTTGGCGTGCCCCAGCCGCTCGGCGGCCAGGTAGCCGCCGGGGCCGCCGCCCAGCACGATCACGTCGTAATCAGCCATCAGTAGTTCCTTCGCTGTCCTCGCTGCGCTCGGAGGACCCTCAATCGGCTCGGATAAATGAACACGTTCTCTTCTCTCTCGCCTCAATCGGCTTAGCCCAGGACGGTCAGGTCGATGTCGGCGATCGCCGCGCACAGGTCACGCAGGTAGCGTGCGGCGTCCGCGCCGTCGATCACCTGGTGGTCGGCGGTCAGCGAGAACCCGATCCGCTGCTCGGCACCCACCGAGCCGTCGGCGTTGACGACCGCCCGCGGGAAGATCGCATCCACGCCGAGGATGGCCACCTGCGGCACGTTCAGCAGCGGGGTGAACGACTCGATCCCGAAGGAGCCGAGGTTCGACACCGTGAAGGTGGCGCCGCTGAGCAGATCGGGGTTGATCGAGCCGCCGATCGCGTCGTTGGCGAGCTGCTTGGAGAACACCGAGAACTGCCGCAGCGTCAGGGTGTCGGCGAACCGCAGGGTCGGCACCAGCAGGCCGCGGGGGGTGTCCACCGCCATGCCCAGGTGGACGTGCGCGAAGGTGCGCAGCACGCCGTCCGAGAGGTGGGCGTTGACCACCGGGTGCTTGGCCAGGGTCTTGACCGTGGCATAGCCCACCAGGTCGCCGATGGTGACCCCGGAGAGCTCCGGATCGGCGGCGTTCTTCAGCCGCTTGCGCAGCGCCAGCAGCCCGGCCGCCGGTGCGGTCGCGGTATAGGTGAGTTGGGCGGAGGTGGCCAGCGAGTTCATCATCCGCTCGGCGATCACCCTGCGGATGCCCTTCAGCGGGGTGTCGGTCACCTCGCCCGGGAACTCCAGCCCACTGGTCGAGCTTGTCGGGACCGAGGACGACGCACCGAGCGAGCTCGTGGTCTCCGTCTCGGCCGACGAGGCAGCCAGGTCGGCGCGGGTCACCCGTCCGCCGATCCCGGTACCGACCGCACCGGGCACGAAACCGGATGCCTCGGCGCGGGCGCCGGCGGTCAGGGCAGGGCCGGCCGCGATCGCAGCCTCGACGTCGCGGGCGATCACCCGTCCGCCGGGGCCGGTGCCGGACAGCTGACCGGCGGCGATCCCC
>JASGEM010000012.1:0-25614 GCA_049841235.1 Propionicimonas sp.
CGGCTTCGTTCCCGCGCGCGGCGGCGGTGGCCGAGACGTCGACGCCGGTGGCCTGCCAGCCCTGGCCCGCGAGCCAGATCACGTCCCCGCCCTCGCCGCAGCCCAGATCGAGCGCGGTACCCGGCGGGAGGCCCGCGGCAACCTCGGTCAGCACGTGGTTCACCCGTCCCGACCACACCCGGTCGGTGGTGGCATACCGTTCCTCCCAGAACTCCGGCGTGGCGATCTCGGGCCACTGCGCACCGCCGGCGACGGCCTGATCGAATTCCTCGGTGACCAGGGCGGCGTTCACCATGGCGCCGGCCATCGAGGCCGCGCCGATCGACAACGGCAGGTTGGCGCCGGGTTCGACCACATTGCCCGCCGCCCAGACGCGTGGGTGGCTGGTGCGTCCGGTCGCATCGACGGCGATGAAGCTTCCCCAGGGGTTGTCGCGGCGTTCCAGGTGAAGCGTCGCGAGGAAGCCCTCGTGGGGACGCGGGATGCCGGCGATGAAGATCGCATCGAGTTCGACGATCGCTTCGTCGGCGGTGCGGACGCCGGTGAGCCGGCCGTCCTCGCTGAGCACCTCGACGACGGGGGAGGTGATGAGTTCGACGCCGCGCGAACGGAGCCGCAGCGCCGCTTCGGGCGCGAGGGACCCCAGCCCGTCGGTGAACAGCACCAGCCGGTCGCTCCACTGCCGGACCAGCTCGGCCTGGTGGAGGTTCATCGGCGAGGTGGCGAGAACGCCGAGCCGCTGGTCGCGGACCTCCCAGCCGTGGCAGTAAGGGCAGTGGAGCACGCCGGTGCCCCATTGGGCTGACAGGCCCGGAATGTCCGGCAGCTCATCGGTGATCCCGGTCGCCACGACGAGCGCCCTGGCCTGGACGACGCCCCCGTCGGCCAGCGTGACGAGCAGTCCGTCGGGGACCTCCGTGACCTGCAGGACCGTGTCGCCGGTGAACTCCACGCCGTAGCCCGCGGCTTCCCGGCGGCCGCGGGCCAGCAGGTCCGCGGGGTTCGTCCCCTCGTTGCCCAGCACGCCGTGCATGTGCGCGGCGAACCGGTTGCGAGGGCTCCCGGCGTCCGCTACCAGTACCCGGCGACGGGCACGTCCCAGCATCAACGCCGCCGACAGGCCGGCCGCTCCGCCGCCGGCCACTACTACGTCCCACTGTTCGTGCATGAGAGATACTCCAGTCGAGATGGAATGAATGGTAAATCGTCGCACTGCGGGGGCGGTCAGGGTTCGACCAGGCCGCGCTGGACGGCGCGGACCAGGCGGCGGGAGACGCGGTGCGTCACGCCGTTCACCTTCACCGGGACCAGATCCGGGGTGATCGCCTTCCATTGGGCCCGTCGGGAACGGGTGCTGCTGCGAGACGTCTTGCGCTTGGGGACGGCCATCAGCCCTGCCTCGCCTTCCAGTGCGGGTCGCGCTTGTTGATCACGTGGGCTTGCCCCGGTGGGGGACCACCACCGAGCCCTCCTTCAGCTTCAAGGCGCGCAAACGACGCCCGGACCTTCACTGCTGGTCCTCACGGGCATAGCGGCGGCGGAACTTCTCGACCCGGCCGGCGGTGTCGACCACACGCGAGGTGCCGGTCCAGAATGGGTGGCTGGCGGCCGAGATCTCGACGTCGATCACCGGATAGGTCTGGCCGTCGGTCCACTCGGTGGTACGCGACGAGGTCGCTGTCGAGCGGGTCAGGAAGGCCAGGTCGGCCGACCGGTCCCGGAAGACCACCGGGCGGTATTCGGGGTGAATGCCCTGCTTCATCGCGTCACCAGCTCGACTTCACGACGCCGGGCAGTTCGCCGCGGTGGGCCATCTCGCGCAGCCGGATCCGCGACAGCCCGAACTGGCGGACGAGGGCCCGCGGGCGGCCGTCCACCGCGTCCCGGTTGCGCAAGCGGACCGGGCTGGCGTCGCGGGGCAGGCGATGGAGTGCGGTCATGGCGGCTTCGCGCTCCTCCGCGGGCAGGTGGGGATCGACAGATCGGCGTTTCAGATCGGCCCGCACGGCGGCGTACCGTGCGACGATCTCGCGTCGCTTCTTCTCCTTGGCGATCTTGCTTCTCTTGGCCATTCAGCGGGCCTCCTTGAATTCGACGTGACGACGGACGATCGGGTCGTACTTACGCAGCACCATCCGCTCCGGGTCGTTGCGCCGGTTCTTGCGAGTGACGTAGGTGTAGCCGGTGCCGGCGGTGGAGCGGAGCCTGACCAGAGGCCGCAGCTCGGTGCGCCTGGCGGCCATCAGATCCGATCCCCCCGTGCCCGGATGCGCTGCGCCACCGCATCGACGCCGAGTTGGTCGATGGTGTGGATGCCGCGGGCGGAGACCAGCAGGGTCACGTGCCGGCCCAGTGAGGGCACCCAGTAGCGCCTGCGCTGAAGGTTGGGGTTCCAGCGCCGGCGGGTGCGGCGATGGGAGTGGGAGACATGGTTCCCGAAGCCGGTGGCGGTGCCGAGCACCTGACAGTGTCTACGCATCCCTGAAGCTTACTTCAAATGAGAATCAGTCGCAATAATTTGGTATGCGGAAGCTCGGGCGGCGAATCCCGGTGGTCGGCGACGGGGGAAGCTCCGGATGGTCAGGCGGCGGCCGCGCGGAGGGTGGCGAGGGTGGGCGCCCGCCAGAGCCGTGACGCAGGGGCGATGCCGAGCCCAACGGCGGTGCCGGCGGTGCGGCCCACGATCACGAGGGTGAATCCGAAGTACTCGGTCAGGACGCCACCGAGCACGGCGCCCAAGGGGCTCCGCTCCAGGCGATCGAGCGTGCCGTGGTGTTCCACCCGGGAATGGGGTTCGGCGGGGGCAGGGGACTGGCGGACGATGATGCCGTTCGTGATCGGCAGAGTCGAGAGGTGGCCGTCCTCAGTGGCCGGGATGCGCTGCCTCATCGCGTCTCCTACCGACTTCGCGATGCCCCGGGAAGTCCGCCGCGGTGGGCCGGCTCGATCGCTGCGATGCTCCATCCGCGTTGCCCTGAGGCCGGTGGTGCCGAGCGCCTCGCAGCGTGGGCGCGGGTGGCTCACTGTATAGAAATTGAGAATTATTCGCAACAACGTGGTCGCCACACGCCAGGGCGTGACGAAATCCAGAAGAACTGATACCAATACTCATTAGTTACTACGACAGGAGCCCCACATGAACCGATCCCAGCTCGTTGACGCAGTGGCCGGAGCTTCCGGACTCAGCACGCGAGACGCCGAAAGCGCTGTCGCTGCGACGCTGGAGGCGATCGTGGCCTCGGTCGCAGCGGGCGACAGCGTCAGCCTGGCCGGCTTCGGCGCCTTCGAGCAGCGCGCCCGCGCCGCCCGGGTCGGCCGCAACCCGCAGACCGGCGCCGCTATGGACATCCCCGCCAGCGTCGCCCCCGCCTTCAAGGCGGCGACCGCCTTCCGACGCCGTGTCGCGGAGGCCTGAGGAAGCGCTATTGACCACCCGTAGCCAGAATCAGAGATCGCCAGGCTCGGTGCCGGCCGAGTTCAGGAGCGGTGGCTGAGCCCCAGCGAACCCGCCCGCCTGCTGTGATCGGCGGTTATCTGGCGTTCAAGACCACCCCGCCATCAAGATGGTTCGCCGCCCTCTGGGCTGTTGCCGTGGCGTCCACCGGCGCCCGGACGTCGCGGCCACTCCGAGCATCGGCAGGGTGCGTGCTGAGCGGCGGTGGCGCCCGAGCCGCCGCGGCCCTGCGGTGTCCGGGCGCCTAGCGGGGGCCTTGATCACTGCTTGCAGTGTCAGCTGGGCGCGTTCGATTGAGTTGCGGGCCGATGGCGACCAGTTCATCGACCGGTGGCGGGTTGGGCAGCGGGAGACGTGGATCATGCGTCCAGCCAGGTTCACCAGGTGGCTCCGTTCGGCCCCGGGTGTGGACGCGGACGCGTCCCTCGGTCCGATAGGCGCCCTCGGGGTGGCCTCGCCCGTGTACCGCGATTCTCGACGCCGTACTGGCGGACGCCCTCCTGCCGGGGAAGGTGATGTGACATCAGGCAGTTGCCGGGCTAAGATCTAGAAATGAGAATCATTCGCAACAAGGCGCACCCCGGGAACTCTGGACTGGCGCCATCGTCCGGCCGGCGAACTCTCGGCCGGTTTGGTGCGGGTAGTCTCCAGCTGTATCGTAAATGGGAGTGATTATCGATATTAAGATAGGGTGTCGCTATCTGTCGTGGCCTCGCCGTGCTCGCAGGCGGTGACGCCTGCGGGCGGTGTCCCGGCCAGCACCACAGCTCAGGAAAGGAACGATTCATGCAGCTAGCCACTCGATTGCGGGGAGGTGTCGCACTCGGTGTGCTCGGGCTTATCACTGGCTTGGCGCCGGTCGCGCCGGCGTTCGCAGCGGCTCCCGCGGTGCTCGACGAGCCGATCACGCTCGAGAAGGGGCATATCGATGCCTTCAACCTCATCCTCAATGAGGACGAGTCCGTCCGGCTGACGCTGAAGGAGGATGACACCGGTACCCACGTGCTGCGTACCCCCGAGAGCGTGGAACTCTACGTCAAGCCGACTGCGCTCACCTCGGTACCCGCGGGTTTCGTGCCCGGGCTGGCTGGCGACGTGTACTACCTTCCGCTCACGCAGGACCATGACAAGGGCCTGATCTGGCCCGGCTGGGACAGCCTCTCGCTGACCGGGACGTATGGAACTGCCTCGGCGGCCGACATCGACATCAATATCGCTGAGGTGGATGGTCCTGGTGAGGTCTTCCTCTGGACCTCTGGTGCCTTCGGCGGTGCCGCACAGTTGCTGACGGAGGGCTGGAAGTTCCCGGGGACGATCCATCAGAGCTACCTCGCCCATGTGCACGCCAACTGGGCTTTCACCGCACCGGGCACGTACAAGTTCACGGTGCACGCCAAGGCCACCAGCCCCGACGACACCATGACCAGCACGACCCAGACCGCGACCTACACCTTCGTGGTGGCCGAGCGGACGAAAGTGACCCCGCAGGCGCCGACACAGGATGGCAATGTCATCACGATCCCGAATCTGAAGTGGGTCGACTACTCCGATGCCGCGGGCAATCCCCTGGTACCCGGTGCGCTGACGCTCACCGAAGATCTGGCGGTGAATGCCCGCGCGGCGTACGGGTTCGATCTGGCCGAAGGCATGGTCAGTTCCTGGGCCTTCGAGTACGAGGCGCCTACTCCGACTCCGACGGTGGAGCCGACTCCGACTCCGACTCCGACTCCGACGCCGACGGTGGAGCCGACGCCTACTCCGACTCCGACGGTGGAGCCGACTCCGACGGTGGAGCCGACTCCGACTCCGACGCCGACGCCGACTCCGACGGTGGAGCCGACGCCTACCCCGACTCCGACGGTGAAGCCGAGCCCGACCCCCACGCCGACGGCTCCGGTGGCATCGGTCAAGCCGGCGATCAGTGGGACGCCGGCGGTCGGCAACACGGTGACCGCGAAGCCTGGTACCTGGTCGGTGGCGGGGCTCAGCTACGCCTATCAGTGGCTGCGCAACGGTACGGCGATCTCAGGTGCGACCAAGGTCGGCTACACGATCGTCTCGGCCGACGCGGGCAAGGACCTCACTGTACAGGTGACGGCTTCCAGGTCCGGCCTCCCGTCCGGCACGGCGGTCTCGGCCGCGGTGAGGGCCGGCAAGAAGTTGACCGCCACGCCGACCCCGAAGATCACCGGTGCCGGGAAGGTTGGCAAGACGCTGAAGGCGAAGGCCGGGACATGGAGGCCGTCCAAGGTCACCGCCAAGTACCAGTGGCTGCGCGATGGCCAGCCGATCACCAAGGCCACCAAGTCCAGCTACAAGCTGGTCAAGGCGGACGCCGGGCGCAAGGTCGCGGTGCGGGTAACCGGTTCGAAGTCGGGCTACGTCAGCGTGGCGAAGACCTCGAAGGCCAAGTCGGTGGCGAAGGTCAAGGCGAAGGTCAGACTGTCCCTGCCGTCGAAGGTAGCCAAGGGCAAGCAGTCCGCCGCGAAGCTGACCGTGACCGCGCCGGTGAAGAACCCCACCGGGACGGTGAAGGTGACCGTGAACGGCAAGACCATCACGGTGAAGCTGACCGCGACCGGCAAGGGCGAGATCTCGGTGAAGCTGCCGGCGATCAAGAAGAAGGGCAGTTACAAGGTCAAGGCGACGTTCACCCCAGACGGTGCCACGAAGACCTCGACGAGCAAGTCGAGCACCGTCAGCAAGACCTTCAAGGTCCGCTGACAGGTTCGCGCGAAGGCGCGCGGTGTGGCTCGCCATGCCCGGCACCGGCCACACCGCGCACGCGATTGCCAGCACTTCCAGCAAGCAAAGAGGTTTCAACTCGGTGGCAACACGACTCCAGCATCGCCTGGTGGCGGCAAGCATGCTCTTGACGGCCCTCGCCGGGTGCGCGGCGTCCCCGATTGCGGGAGAGCGGGACGAGTTGCGGGTGGTGACGACCACCGGCATCCTCGCCGACCTCGCCCGCAAGGTCGCCGGAGACCGCGCGGAGGTTATTTCGCTCGTCCCCGAAGGCGGCGATCCGCACAGCTACGAGCCCTCGCTGCGCAATGTCCGCGACATCGTCTATGCCGATGTCGCCTTCTCCAACTACCTCATGCTGGAGGAGCAGAACCTCATCAAGGCGCTCGACACCAACCTTCCCGCCGAGGTGCCGAACGTCTCCTTGGCCGAAGAGGCGGTGAAGTACGCCGCTGAGATCATCCCGTTGGTCGAGGACGTCTCCCTGGATACCATCTGGCTCGGGCTTCGAGTGAAGGGGGACGGAACCGACCTCGGTGCGACGCGCAGTTCCGACGTGCTGCTCTCGGCGACGAATGCCGAGGGCCCCGGTGAGCTGATCGCCTACCTCACCGGCAGCTTCGGCGATGTCGACATCTACTTCGATTCCAGCGGCGGGTTCGATCCGGCCGGCGGTTACGTGGACGACTCGGTGACGCTCCCCCCCGATGCGCACACCCACCTCAGCTGGGCGTTCACCGAGCCCGGCATCTACACCCTCGATCTGCAGGCGAAGCTGCAACTCTCCCAGCAGGAGAAGCCCCTCCAGGTCGCGACCGGACAGGCGGTGTTCGCCGTGGGCGTCGATCCGTACTCGGTGCCGGGACGGGAAGGGGCCGTCGTGCTGAATGCCGGCCACTCCGACCTGACCGTTGATCTGGATGCTCAGGCCTTCGAGGTGCTGCTGGATCACGAGCACGGCTCGGGCGGCGAGGCGCACCGCGAGTTCTACCCGCTCGACGATGTGGTTGTCGAGGTGCCCAACCTGGCGCTGCACGAGATTCCGGGCGATCCCGCCTACCGCTTCCTGGGACGCCCCGGCACCCGCATCTTCCAGCTTCCTCAGGCGGTGCTCGGCAAACACGTCCACGGCGAGATCGACCCGCACCTGTGGCAGAACGTCCGCAATGCGATGTCGTACGTCGAGATCATGCGCGACACTCTCATCGAGGTCGATCCCGCCGGTGCCGTGGAGTACTCGGCCAACGCCGTGGCCTATCTGGCAGAACTCGAAGCACTGGACGCCGAGGTGGGCCGGATCATCGCCGAGGTTCCGCAGAGCAGACGCACCCTGGTCACCACCCACGATGCCTTCGGCTACCTCGCCCGCGCCTACGACCTGCGGATCGCCGGATTCGTCACGCCGAATCCGGCGGTCGAGCCGTCGCTCGCCGAGCGCAAACGCCTCACCGAGACGATCCGCAATCTGCATGTTCCGGCGGTATTCCTCGAACCGAACCTCGCGGCGCGGTCATCGACCCTCGTGGAGGTCGCGAAGGAGCAGGGCATCGCCGTGTGCCCGATCTACGGCGACGCCTTCGATCAGCGCGTGACGACCTACGTCGACATGATGCGCTTCAACGCCACCTCGCTCCGCAACTGCCTCTCCACACGAGCGCGATGACCAGACCAACCCGACCAGCAAGGACCACTCCGACCGTGGAAAGAGAACCAGGAATGACCAAGAGCCCCGTCAGGGAGATGCCGATTGACGGCGGAACTGTCCGAGGTCTCGATCGGAGGGTCGTGCCGTCGCGCACCGCCACGCGCCGGCTGAGCGCCTTCAGAAGGGCTCTGCTGAGTGCGGCGACGGCCGCGCTGCTCGCCCCGGTCGTTGCCTTCGGTGGTGCTGCGCATGCCGAGGACGACTCCCTGACGCAGCGGATCGACCCGAACCAGGCACAGGGGACGGGCCAGGTGGTGCGGGACGCGGGGCATGTCGACTTCGGGCCGACGCTGAACACCGGCGAGTGGATCATCCAGATCCACGACGACACGGCCGTGCCCTCCTTCTGGCGGCACCTTGAAGATGTCGTGCTGCACGTGAACGACTCCGCGATCCGGCAGGTGCCGGAGGGCGAGGAGTACGCCTTCCTCGGCCAGGCGCCCGGCAGCGACGTCTGGATCGTGCCGCAGGTACGCGTCCCCGACGTCATCTGGGCCGGCTGGAACACCCAGGAGCCGAATGTGCTCGACTCGCTGAGCCGCGGTACCACGCTTCGGGTGCTGGGGGTCGAGGGACCCGGTGACGTCACCGTCTACCTGCAGACCGGCAACTTCGGCGAGACCACGCTGCTCTGGTCGACACTGCAACCGTTCCCGCAGGAGTCCTGGATCGAGGTGAACACCCACACCCACGCCAACTGGGTGTTCAGTGAACCGGGCGTCTACCTCGTCGAGGTGCAGTTCGAGGGCGCCCTCGTCTCCGGGGAAGCAGTCTCCGCCCGCGACACCCTCCGATTTTCGGTCGGGGACGCCACCGACCCGCAGACCGCCTTCGGCAGGACCATCAACGAGGATCTCGTGGCCGGCGACCCGGCCGCCAACAACGACACCATGCCGGAACCGGCCGAGACCGCCGACCACGGCTTGGCGGCCCTGATCTGGATCAGCGTAGGTGCCGTGGTCGCAGTGCTGCTGATCGCGCTCGTCGTGGTGATCGTCTCGACCCGTAGGGCGAAGGCCCGCGCGCGCGCCACCAGGAACGGAAGGGACGCAGCATGAACACCCCACGAAGTTCTTCTCCTCCGCTGCGCTCCCCCGAACAACTCCGCGGGGACCCCGCAATGAGCACCCCACGAAGTTCTTCTCCTCCGCTGCGCTCCCCCGAAGAACTCCGCGGGGACCCCGCGGTGAGCAGGCCCGCGTTGGACGTGACCGGCCTCACCGTGCGCCTCGGTGGGCGCAGAGTGCTCGAAGAGGTGAGCTTCGCCCTGGATGCCGGTGAGTTCATGGGGCTGATCGGTCCGAACGGAGCCGGCAAGACGACCGCGCTCCGCTCCATTCTCGGCCTGCTCCGCGCCGACGCCGGCCGGGTGGAGGTGGACGGCAGCGCAGGGCAGGCCGCCCGTTCGCGGATCGGCTACGTGCCGCAGCGCCATGAGTTCGCCTGGGACTTCCCGATCACGGTAGAGGACGCGGTGATGACCGGCCGGGTGCGCCGGATCGGCTGGCTCCGGCGGCCAAAGACCGATGACTACGAGGCGGCGGCCGAAGCGCTGGATCGGGTGCAGATGAGCAGCCTGGCCACCCGGCCGGTGGGCGAGCTCTCCGGCGGCCAGCGGCAGCGCGTCCTGGTGGCACGAGCCCTGGCGCTGCACCCACGCCTGTTGTTGCTCGACGAGCCGTTCACCGGGCTCGACATGCCCACCCAGGAACTGTTGCTCGAGCTCTTCCGCGAGCTTTCGCAGGAGGACAAGGCAGTGCTCATGACCACGCACGACCTGGTTGGGGCACTTCACGAGTGTTCGAGGATCTGTCTGCTGAATCGCTCGATCGTCGCCGACGGGCCACCGTCCGAACTGCGCGACCCCGAGTTGTGGATGCGCGCCTTCAACATCAAGGCCACCAATCCAGTGCTCAAGACGGTGGGTGTGGCCGCCTGATGCTCTCGCTCTTCGACTTCATCCAGGATCTGCTCAACCCGGATCTCCGGTTCCTGCCCAAGGCCCTGATCATCGCGATCATGTCGAGCGTGGTGTGCGGCGTGATCGGCACCTATGTGGTGCTGCGCGGCATGGCCTTCATCGGTGACGCGGTCGCGCACGCCGTCTTCCCAGGGCTCGCGGTGGCTTTCGTGTTCCAGGGCAATCTGGTGCTGGGCGGAGCTGTCGCCGGTGTGCTCACCGCCGTCGGAGTCGCGGTGTTCTCGCAGAACCGGCGGATCAAGGAGGATTCGATCATCGGCGTCTTCTTTGTGGCCGCCTTCGCCCTCGGCATCGTGATCATCTCGACCTCGCCGGGCTACTCCGGTTCCCTGCAGCAGTTCCTCTTCGGCTCGATCACCGGAATACCCGACGAGGATCTCCACACCGTGGCGATCACCGGCCTGGTGCTGCTCATCGCGTTGTTCGTCTTCCACAAGGAGTTCGTCGCGGTGACGCTCGACCGCGAGATGGCGCGAGCCACCGGTATCCCGGTCTTCGCGCTCGACCTGCTGCTGTACGTCATGGTCGCGATAGCGATCGTCATCTCGATCCAGACCATCGGCAACATTCTGGTGCTGGCCCTACTGATCACCCCGGCCGCGGCCGCACGGCTGCTCACTGACCGGCTGGGGACGATGATGCTGCTCGGCCCCGTCATCGGCGGCCTCTCGGCGCTGATCGGCATGTACCTCTCGTGGAGCCTCGACCTGCCGGTGGGCGGGACGATCGTACTGGTGGCCACGGTCGTGTTCCTGCTGGCTTGGTGCTTCGCCCCTAGGCACGGACTGATCGCCACGTGGCTCCAGGGCCGCGCCGACCGCGAGGCGGACGGCTCGCCAGGCACCGGATCGGTCTCTCCCATCGTCCCGCGCACCCCGCAGAAGGAGCCTGTGAGATGAACACCTCGATCACCAGCCGGAGGTGGTGGGCGCAACTCCCGCTGGCAATGGTCGCGTCGCTCACCCTCGCGCTGGTCAACGTCGGCGCGGCTGCTCCCGCTGCGGTTGCGGATGACGTGATCGCTGTCACCGAGACGGAGGCCCAGCCCCGCCAGACACCCACCCAGCAGGAGCCCTCCGGGGATCCGGCGCCGACCAAGGCTGCCGACCCGGCTGAGCCGGATGCTCCGGAGGTCTCCGAGGCCTCGAAGGCGCCGGAGCCACTCGAGCCCGGCACGGGCACCGAGAGCCCGGAAGCGGGCACTCCCCAGCGGTCCCCGGAACCCGGCGATCAGCCTGCTCCCGAGCCTAGCGGTCAGGCGAGCTCAGGACCGGGCAACGAGGCGGATCCCGACGAGAGCGACGACAGTCTTGACATCGCACCGCTGGGCGAATCCCCCGTCCCGGAGGAGGACGCCGAGCCGGAACCGGCGGACTTCCCACCCATGCCCCACCCCGAGGGGCAGTCGGGCCATCCTGCCCCGGCCAGCCGGCAGAAGCGGGTAATCGAGAATGTGCACACCGATGCGGTCTCGGCCTACCTCGACGACGGAGTGCTGGTCGCGCAGACCAAGGCCGACATCGATGCCGACGGCGACGGCCTGATCGATCTCGGCACCCGGCTGGTCACCAGCGAAGTCCTGTTCCATGTCGGCGATGTGGCGAAGATGCAGTTGCCGGACGTTCCCGGCTTCGGCTTCCTCGGCACCCCGGGCGACACGATCTGGATGGCGCCCATGGTGCAGGATCCCCGGATCATCTGGCCCGGCTTCAGCACGGAGGACCCGAATCTGCGCGGCAAGGCCAGCTCACTCGACATCAGCCTGATCGGCGTCGAGGGTCCTGGACGCGCCGAGGTGTTCATGGGCCCGGACCACCGCGTCTTCAGTTCGTCCACGGAACTGCCCTCCTGGCGGACAGGTGTTCCGCAGCACACCCACATGAACTGGGTGTTCACCGCACCCGGCAGCTACACCTTCACCTTCCAGATCAGCGGGCAGGTGGACGGCCGTCACCAGACCGCGCAGAACGACTACACCTTCGTGGTCGGCGATCTCGCCGCTCACACCCGAGCCACGTCGGTCTCGCTCCAGGCCAGCAGCACGAGCCTGCAGTCGGGCGAGCCGGTGCGTCTCACCGCGAACGTCGCACCCGCCGGCGCTACCGGTGCGGTCCAGTTCCTCGATCTCGACTCGGGGGCACTGCTCGGCCATACCCCGGTGACCGGTGGGCAGGCGCAGTTCGTCGCCGAGGGACTGAACCCGGGCACCCGTCGGATCGTCGCCGAGTTCGTCCCGACCTGGAGCACCGACCACAAGGACTCGGTCTCCGCCGTGCTGAACCTCACCGTCGAAGGCGAGGTGCAGCAGCGTCCGGCTCATTCCGATACCCAGCCAGTGCCGGAATCGGAACTGAGCACGCAGACCCCCGGCTTCGTGGTCGAGATCACGAGCGCGGGCAAGCAGGTGGTGGCCGGCACCTCGGTCACCGCGAGAGTGAAGGACACCGCCTATGCCGGACGCTGGCTCTCGGTATGGCTGACCGGTCAGAACCCCGCCTGGCGGGGCTGGGTGCAGGCCGACCAGAGCGGGGTATTCAGCCTCGATCCGGGCGATGCGACCCCGCGCACCCAGCAGTTGGTGGTGAAGGACGCAGACGGAGGCTTCGTCGGCTGGGACCGCTTCGCCCTGGTCGCGCCACCAGGCACGGGTACGGACCCCGGCGGCGGCTCGGAGACACCGGGGGGCTCTGGACCCGGTGGTTCCGAAGCACCTGGCGGCTCCGAGGATCCGCGCGCCCCGTCCGGCCAGACCTGCCGGCCCGGCATCACGCTCGACCGCGGTCACATCGATGCCTTCTACGTCTCCGCCGCCAACGGCAAAGCAGTGCTGCAGTTGATGGAGGATGTCACGGGGCACCGGGTGATCCGGGAGGCCGAGACGGTGCTGTTGCGGGTCAAGGAATCGGCCCTCGGCACCGTCCGTGGAGCCCCGAAGGGGACGCCGTCGCGCGGGTATGTGCTGCCGCTCACCCAGCGCTCGGATCTGATTTGGCCGGGCTGGGACACCAACCGCACCTCGACCAGCGGCTACTCCGATGTGTCGATCAAGGTGACCAAGGTGACCGGCCCCGGCACGGTCAGCCTGTACACCCAGGGTGACTGGGGAGCCTGGGCGCCGATCCTGACCAGCAAGCGCTACAAGCTCCCAGGCACGATCCGCGAGCCGCGTCCGGCGCACACCCACGCCCAGTGGGTCTTCAGCAAGAAGGGCGTCTACAAGCTCACCGCCCACGCTGTCGCCACCAACCCGGCAACCGGACGCTCGCTCAAGACGGCCTCCCACACCTACGTCTTCCAAGTCGGTGACGTCCCGCTCGGCGATGCCTTCTGTGGCTTGCGCAGCAAGGGTGCGGCGGTCGCGAAGCAGGTGAACGCCGCCGTCAACAAGGCCACGCAGGAGGCGCTCGAGGAGGCGCGTGCGGCGGAGCAGGCGGAGGTCGAGGCAGCCGAGCAGGAAGCTGAGGTCGCCGAGCAGACCACCGGCCCACGCCCCACCCAGGCAACGGCGCAGCCCGAGCTGGAGGACGAAGGGCTCCTCCCCGGGATCTCCGGCCCTGACGGTGGCAGCCGGACCCTGCTGGCCGGCCTGTTTGGCCTGGGTAGCGGGCTGCTCATCGCGGGCATCGCCGGAGCGACGGTGTGGCACCTGAAGCGCCTGCGCCGGACAGGAGCGGCAGTGGAAACACCGACATGACCTCCCGCGCGGGACCCCCTGTTGCCAGTGCTGGGCAGGGCCGCTGGCTGTTCGTCGCCGCCGTCGGCGCGTTGGTCGCCGGTGCTGGGCTGCTGGGCGTTGCGTCCCTGGCATTGGCCGGGCAACAGGCGTCGCCGCCGCCGGGTGACGTGGGCCGGCCCTTCGCGTCGGCTCCACCGAAGCGGGACCCGACGCCCCTGCCCGCTCCGTCGGAGGTGGCCCTCACCGAGCCGGCCGAGTCCCGGGGGGACGGGTCCGCCGTCGACACCGCATGGGCAGACGCCCTCGCCGCCGAGCTGGGGATACCGCAAACCGCCTTCCGGGCCTATGCCGCGGCGTCGCTCGCGGTGGCCGAGGAGTACCAGGGATGCGGTCTCGGCTGGAACACGCTGGCCGGCATCGGCTTCGTCGAATCGCACCACGGCACGATCGGCGGTGCGACGCTGGATCCCGACGGACGGGCATCGCCACCGATCGTCGGCATCCCGCTCGATGGCAGCAATAGCGCCCGGATTCCCGACACCGATGCAGGTGCACTCGACGGAGACACCCGCTGGGATCGTGCGGTGGGGCCGATGCAGTTCATCCCCTCGACCTGGGATGCGTGGGGAACCGATGGCAATGGGGACGGTGTCGCCGACCCGCAGCAGATCGACGACGCGGTGTACTCGGCGGCCAGGTATCTCTGTGCCTCCGGAGGAGATCTACGAAAGCCTGCCAACTGGATCGTGGCGGTCGCCGCCTACAACCGTTCGGTCTCGTACAACAACCAGGTCGCTGACGCCGCCGACCGCTACGCCCAGCGCGCGGAGCGACTCCGGGACCGGTGACCTCGGTACGGGGAAGATCGACAAGCGGGGGCGGGCGCCCCCCATGCACGCCCCGCCTCCGGCCCCGGCCCTCAGCACGTTGACGCCGTGGCTGGGTGCCGCTTGTTACCATGACGCGGTGTCAGTGTCGGAGTTGTCGGCCAGCGCCCAGGGCTACCTGAAGGCGATCTGGAGCCTGCAGGAATGGTCGAGTGATCCGGTGACTCCCTCCGCGATGGCAGCGAAGGCCGGGGTCACCCTGTCGACCGTCTCGGAGGCGGTGCGCAAGCTCGCCGAGCAGGGCTTGGTCGAGCACACGCCCTACGGCGCGGTCACCCTGACCGAGCAGGGACGTGGGCACGCGCTGGCGATGGTGCGCCGCCACCGGCTGATCGAGACCTTCCTGGTGGGGGCGCTCGGCTACCGCTGGGATCAGGTGCACGACGAGGCGGACAGTCTGGAGCATGCCGTATCGGACTTCCTGATCGACCGGATCGACCAGTTCCTGGGCTTTCCCGACCGGGATCCCCACGGCGACCCGATCCCGAGCGCCGACGGACGGGTGGCCGAGATCCCCGAGGCGATCCTGCTCTCCCAACTCCCGGCGGACACCCCTGCCCGGGTGGAGCGGATCTCCGATGCCCGCCCGGAACTGCTGCAGTTTTTCGCCGACCACGGCATCGGCATCGGAGCACGCCTGATCGCCCGGCCGGGAGCGCCGTTCTCGGAGTCGCTCACGGTGCTGGTCGATGCCACCGAACCGATGAGCCTCGGCAGTTCCGCCACCGACGCGGTGTGGGTGACACCGCTCGACCCCGACTGAGCCCGGTTCCACCGATGGTCGCCGTCGCGAGCGGCACCAGACGGGTGCAATGGCGAGACGATCCGCGCGACGGCAGACCGGGTCGTCTTTCGAGCGTGATCGGCGCAGCCAGTGCGCCCGGATGGGGTCGCGTAGCAGGCGGAGATCGGTGGATCCGGGCTGAGCCTGGATCAGGGCTGAGGCACCAGTCAGCCGACCGGTAGCGGTTCCCGTCCGGCGACCCGCCGACGGTGCTGCCGGTGAAGCCGGGTGCCGAGCAGCGCCGCTGCGAAGCCGAGGCCGTAGAAGACCGCCATTCCGGCACTGGTCGCGGCGTCCAGCATGTAGGCCAGCCAGAACCCGGCCAGCGCGCCACCGGCCGCCAGCGCGACGGTGAGGCTGAGCATCGCGGGCAGCCGGGTGGAGAGCAGGTGCGCGGTGGCCGGCGGCACCACCACCAGCGCGACCACCAGGATCGCCCCGGCGGCATGGAAGGCCGCGGTCACGGTGAGCGACACCAGGAACATGAAGGCCGTGTTGAGCCGGCCGACGCGGATGCCCACCGAACCGGCGAACTGCGGGTCGAAACTGGTGAGCTTCAGCTTGGGGTAGAAGGCGGTCACGAAGGCCACGTTCAGCACCAGCACACCGAGCATCACGTACAGGTAGGACGGCCCGAGCGAGACTCCGCCGAGGGTGAGCTGGCTGAAGGCCGCGAGGTTGAGGTCGCCGACCAGGACGGCGTGGGTGTCGAGGTGGACGTTGGCGAAGTTCAGCGTGACCAGGATCACACCAGCGCTGAAGAGGGCGGGAAAGACCAGTCCCTGAGGGGCGTCGCCGGTGACCAGCCCGGTACGTCCGAGGTACTCGCTGCCCAGCACCACCACGAGCCCGGCGAGGGCGGCGCCGGCGATCAGCAGTGGCGAGTCCAGGTCGTGGGTGAAGAAGTAGCCGACCACGATCCCCGGCAGCACGGCGTGACTGATCGCGTCCACCAGCATGGAGTTGCGCCGCAGCACGATGAAGGCACCCGGCAGCGCACAGGCCACCGCGGTGACCACGGCGAGCAGCATGGTGCCGGTCAGGAAGCTCATCGCGCGTCTTGGTGGGTCAGCTCCCGGCGCAGGGCGGCCCGTGCCCGCGCCCTGCTGAACGCCCGGGCGAGAATGCTGCGCCGTGGCGCGCAGAGCAGCGAGACCAGCAGGATCGCGAACAGCGTGAGCACGATCAGCGGACCGGTCGGCACCCGGCCCAGCGCGATCGAGAGATAGGCGCCCGCACCACTTCCGACGGCCCCGAAAACCGCCGACAGCGCCACCATGCCGCTCAGGGTGCGGGTCCACTGGCGAGCGGCCGCCGGCGGGGTCACCACAAAGGCGACCATCAGCACCAGCCCGACTGCCTTCACCCCGCTGACCGTGGCGATCGCGATGGTGGCGAACATCCAGGTGTCGACCGCGCGGCCGCTGAAGCCCAGCACGCGGGAGTGATCGGGGTCGAAGGTCCGCAGCGCGAACTCCTTCCAGAGCACGATCATGATGGCCAGCGCCACCCCGCCCACCACCAGGCTGGTGGTCAGGTCGGCGACGGTGATCACCGAGGCGTTGCCGAAGAGGTAGTCCTGGATGCCTCCCTTGCCCGGGAAGGGACCGTTGGAGATCACCCGCAGCAACAGCATCCCGACTCCGAAGAAGATCGTCAGCGTGATCGCCATCGCGGTGTCGATCCGGATCTTCGACCCGCGCGCGATGCCGTTGGCCGACCAGACGGCTGCGGTGCCGGCCAGCACGGCGCCGAGGATCAGGCCCGGCATGGCGCGTCCGTCCGCACCGATCGCCACCGCAGCCAGGAAGGCCAGCAGGGTTCCGGGCAGGGCGGCGTGGGAGATCACATCGCTGATCAACGACTGCTTGCGCAGGTAGGCGAAGCTGCCCAGCGCGCCGGCCACCAGGCCGATCACGGCGGTGCCGAAGAACACCATCCGGTAGGTGTGGTCGCCGAAGAACTCGATCGGGGTCATCGCAGGAACCCGGAGTCCTCCCCGGCAGGTACCTCGTAGGCGATCCGGATGTTCGACCGGGTGAACACCTCCGCCACCGGCCCGACGGCGATCAGCCGGCGGTTCAGCAGGGCGACATGGTCGCAGTAGTCGGGGACGGTGGCCAGGTCGTGGTGGACGATCACCACCGTGCGGCCTTGCGCGCGAAGCTGGTGGAGCACGGTCAGGATCGCCTGCTGGCTGCGGGCGTCGATGCCCTGGAAGGGCTCGTCCATGAAGTACAGGTCGGGCGCCTGGGCCAGGGCCCGGGCGAGGAAGACCCGCTGCCGCTGGCCACCGGAGAGCTCCCCGATCTGCTGGGCGACCAGTTCGGGGATGCCGGTCTGCTCCAGCGCGACCAGAGCGCGTTCCCGTTCGGCCCGGCCCGGACGCCGCAGCCAGCCGAGGTCGCCGTAGGTGCCCATCGTCACCACATCCAGCACCCGGGTCGGGAAGTCCCAGTCCACCGTGGTGGACTGAGGCATGTAGCCCACCCTCCGACGCACCGCCGCCAGGGGCTGGCCGAAGAACTCCGCGCTGCCGGTGAGCGGCTTGAGCAGCCCGAGCATGGCCTTGATCAGGGTCGACTTGCCCGCGCCGTTCGGGCCGACGATCCCGAGTACCACCCCCGTCGGGATGGCGAGGTCCACCCCGCGCAGCACCGGTTCGCTCCCGTAGGCGAAGCTGAGGTTCCGGGTCTGGCATGCGACGGAGGGCGTGGTTCCGGTTCGAGTCGGGGACGATGGTGACAATCGCGCGGACGAAGGTCCGGCTACGGGGATGTCGTCGGTCGTGGTCATAGCGTCCCCAGGGCTTCGGCGACCGCACGAGCGTTGTGCATGAAGACGCCCAGGTAGGTGTCCACCCCGGGCTCGGCGCCGAGGGAGTCGGCGTACAGCTCCTGGTCGGAGATCTCCACCTCCCAGCCGCGGGCGCGGACCGCCTCCTTCAGACTGGTGATCGCCTGTGGGTTCGCCTGGTTGTCCTGGAAGATCACGGGGACCTCGCGCTCGGCGATCAGCGCCGCCAGGTCGCTCAGCTGCTGCGGGCTGAGCGCGGCCTCGGTGGAGACGAAGTCGGTGGCGTGCACCTCCAGCCCATAGGTGGCGCCGAAGTAGTTGAAGGCGTCGTGGCCGGTGATCAGGATGCGTGCGCCGTCCGGGATCGTGGCGAGCAGCCGTCCGGCCTCGGCTGCGGCGTCCTCGATCTGCTTGAGATAGTTCGCGGCGTTCCCCTGGTAGGCCGCGGCGTTTCCGGGGTCGGCCTCGCCGAGCTTGGCCGCGACCAGCTCGACCACCCGCGACCAGGCCACCGGGCTGTTCCAGACATGCGGGTCGCGCAGCGGGTTCCCCTCGTGGTCGGTCTCGGGCCAGTCCAGCAGCGACTCGGCCGGCAGCTGGTCGCCCACCGCGAGTTGCCGGTCACCCAGCGAGGTCAACTGATCGATCATCTGGGCCTCCAGGTGCAGCCCGTTCCACAGCACCACGTCGGCGGCCTGGATGGTCTGGATGTCCCTGGTTGAGGGCTGGTAGGTATGCGGATCGCCGCCCGGCCCGACCATGGTGGTCACCCGGGCGTCCGGGGCGATGTTCGCCACCGCGTCCGCCAGATAGCCGGTGGTGGCGTACACGGTGAGCGTCGTGCCGGGACTGGAGTCGTCGATGCTCGGCTGTGCCGTGGGCACCGGGGCGTTGGCGCAACCCGTCGTCAACAACCCGGTTAGCGCCAAGGCGGCCACACGTCCCGCGGATGCCCTCACCAGCGAGTGTTTCAACGGGATCCTCCTGCTATTCGGCACGTGAGAACTTAAATATTCGGCTAACCAAAGTTTACTATAGTGGCACGCCGAAGCACAGCTGTTTCCGAAGGTGATGGTTCCGCGGTGCCACGTCCATGACCGGCGAGGCCCACTGGTCGACGACGCTGGTTGCGGCGTTGTGCCGACGGGTCGGGGGTCGTGCGGGTTCCGGGACGGTTTGGTGAGCGTGCGCCCACCCGGCATACTCCACCGGACGGGGGTGAGCCGTGGGGCCACGGCTTTTCGGCCCACCGGTGCTGGAACTGAGAGAAGCGAGGCGGCATTGACGAACGTGACGAGATTGACCTTCATCGCAGGTGGCGTGCTGGTCGTGGTGGGTGTGATCGCCTACGTGGCCTCGGGAGCGGTCAGCCTGACCGCACTGATCCCGAGTGGATTGGGTGCGCTGCTGCTCGTGGCAGCGGTGATCGCTCGCAATCCGAAGCTGCGCCGGCACTCGATGCATGTCGCCATGCTGGTGGCGCTGATCGGGATCGTGGCGACCTCCATGAACACGCTGCGGCTGGGCGAGGTGTTCGCCGGCACCGCCGAGCGTCCCTGGGCCGTGATCGCCAGTGCCCTCACCTTCGTGACGCTCCTGGTCTACCTCGGGTTCGGGATCGCGAGCTTCGTCCAGGCTCGCCGCGACCGCACCTAGGAAACGCCGAACAATGCGCCAAACGATCCCTGAGCTTGTCGAAGGGTCGTTGCCAGAACCACATCGGCGACCCTTCGGCTCCTCGACAGGCTCGGCGTAACCAGGCTCAGGGAACGTTGGCTGAGCCTGTCGAGGCTTGGCCGCCCGGGCGTCAGGACTCAGCGAGACGGCCCGGTGCCGACCGTAGCCGGAGGCGGCGGCGCCGCCAGATGAGCAGACCCACGCCCAACACCACCACCGCCCCCATGGGCCACGCCCAGGGGGCGGCCCAGACCATCACCGTACGGTGCTCGAAGGCCACCTCCGAGGCGATCTCCTGACCGAGTGATTCGACTTGCGGCAGTTCCAGGGTTATCCACAACGGCCCGAACGGAGGCACGTCCGTGAGCGTGGTGGTGTCGGCGATCGTGCCACCGGGCAGCACCTCGCCGAGTCCGGTGAGCGGCTGGGTCGCGCTCCAGAGATCGAACAGCGAGGTCACCCGGAGCTGTGCGGTCGGGGTGAGGCGGATATTGCCGACATTGCTCAGGCTGGCGTCGACGGTCAGGATCCCCGGCGTGACCAGAGCTGGGGAGGCGGCGAAGCTGCCGTCCAGTCGGTCGAGTTCCACGGCGGCGGAGATCGGGCCGACCACCCGGACGTAGGCGCGCGTCCCCACCCGGTACTGCACGTCGGGGCCGTCGGCCGCCGTGGCGGTGCTGACGGCCACGATGCCGCCGGCGTGGTCGCCCGGTTCGGCGTCGGGCGGGAGGGTGAGGCTGAACCCGACGACGGTCTCGTTGCGGGGTGAGACGCGTACCGTGCTGGCGTCCAGCTTGATCCAGGGTCCCACCCGGGCGGAGCGCTCGTCCGGGGCGAGCAACTCGAAGGCGTTATCGGGAGTCTGGCGGGCATCCAGCGCGGCCAGCTCTATGGTGATCGTCTCCGAGCCGAGATTGCGGACGACCACATGGTCGCGCACCTCGGTCCCGGGTTCGACCAGGTACTCCAGGCGGGCGCGTCCGTCCGAGCCCTCGGCATCCGCCGGGCTGACCGACCAGGTGAGCCGTGAGCTGTCGGTGTCATCAGCGACGGCGGGTGTCACGGCGACGCCCGCGAGCAGCAGAAGCGCGACCGCAGCAACCAGCCGGATCGGGTAGGCCATGGGTCTCCTCGAACGAGTGGGGTGCCGGCTGGAAGCTCCGGCCGGCACCCCGTGGTGGATGAGTGTGGATTGGGTCAGATGACCGTGATCAACACCAGGCCGCGGTAGGTGCCCGGCGCGGTGGTGGTCGGGGCCTCGATCGCCAGATCGGCTCCGAGTACTGCCGTGCCCGTGCTGGCGCCAGCCGGCGCCGTGCCGAGCGTGTTCCAGCCCTGGATCCCGTTCCCGGCAGTGAAGCCGGGCGGGACCGCGTCACCGGCGGTGACCGCCTGGCCGTTGCTGGCCGAGACGACCTTCGGCGTCCAGCCCAGGTACTTGCCCGCCAGCTGAGCGCCGTCCACGGTCACCAGGCCACGCACCCGGCCGTTGGCGCTCCAGCCCGGGGCGCCGGAGCGGGTGTCGGTCACCGTGATGCCGGTGATCGAGCCCTCCGACACGTACCGGTCGGCTGCCTCGTTGAGGGTGAGGTCGCTGAGCGTGCTCGACTTGCCGTCGTCCGAGACGCTGATTGTCAGCGCGCCCTGCGTGGCGGCCAGGGTGACATCCAGTTCCGGGCCGAAGCCAGGGGTGTTGCCGTGGTCATCCACGACGATGTTCGCCGGATCGCTCTCGGCGATCACCTGATGGTCGTGGTCGTACAGCACGGCCTTGACCTGCATGTCCTTGGTCGCCACGAAGCCGTAGCTCTCGGTGAAGGCATTGTTTATCACGACCCAGGGGAGATCCTCCGAGCCTCGGGCGAACCAGTGGAAGTGATCCGAGACCGGGGCGGGCGACTGTACAGCGGTCAGGGTGGCCACCCCGCCGGCGTGGTAGTGGCCGGCGACCCCGCTGAGGCTCAGCGTGGTGTCACCGGGCTCCGGCTCTGGTTCAGGCTCCGGCTCCGGCTCCGGCTCGGGTTCCGGCTCCTCGAGCGGCTCGACCACGAAGGTGTAGGTCGCGGTGTTGCTGGTCGAGGTGAGGCTGCCGTCGTTGCTGGTGGCCGTCGCCTGAGCGGTCAGGGTGTAGGTGCCGGGTTCGGTGAAGCCCCAGTTGGCATGCACATGGGCCAGGTAGGTCTGCTGGATCGTGCCGGGCAGCTTCCAGCCGCCGCTGACCAGCTGACCTGGATCACCGAAGACGCCGGTCGACCACAGGTACACCTCGCCTGGACCGTCGACGGAGCTGATCGAGATGTCGACCTTCGCATTCGTCCCGAAGGCGCTAGCCAGGCCCATGCTGTCCCAACCGGGCCAGATCAGATTGTGATCCTGGGTCATCGGCAGGAACCACAGTGTGGTCGGAGCGCCGGGTGGCAAGAAGCTCGTCGGCAGGCTCTCCTGGTGGGCCGCCTTCTTGACGAAGAGTTCCACCGACTCAGGTGTCCGCATCACATGCGAGCCGGTGACGTCCTCCTTGAGGTTCAGCCGGATGGTGTTGTCGTCGTTGAGCGCGACGTTGAAGGCATCGATGTGCCCGGTGGTGAACTGGATCGGTTCGTCCAGGTCGGCGGCGTGTGCCGTGGTGGCAGCGAACGGCGCCGCCACCACGGCGACGGCGAAGGCCGCCAGCGCGGCGAGTGCCGTTCTTGGTTTCGTCAGGGTCATGCCCGTCCTTTCGTGAGGGACGAGCGGGCAGGCCTACCGGTGCCCGCCCGCCCGCGTGCGGTGCGCAGGTGCAGCGCGGTTCCGACATTAATGACAATCATTCTCAATTGCAAACGGATGGGGAAGGTCTGATGGTGAGGGAGTCGGGGGTGGTCTCCCGAAATTCCCGACCCGTGCTGGGAGGGGGCCGGGTGCGCATGGCGGTCGGTGGCCACTGCTCCGCTATGGACGGGGTGCGTCGCTGTGCAGGGTGAGCGGGAAGGCGGCCGTTTCGATCGGACCCAGCCAGGGCTCGAAGCCGTCCTCCGCAACCCGCCACCGCGCCCCCCGCTCGGCAAGTTCGGCGTCGGTGAGCAGGCAACGGTGGAAGCGCACCGCGAGCTGGTTGACCTGCTCCGAACTCCAGTCGCCGGTGATCACCAGCCGGGTGAGCGGCCGCTCGTCCTGCCAGGCGTCGACCACGCCGATGCTGAGATGGCCACCACTGCCCTCCCAGGCGCAGACCTCGTGCGGCCGCGAGGCGAGCCAGAAGCAGCCGCGGGAGCGGTGGCGTCCACTGCCGAGCGCCTCGATTTCGGCCATGAAGCGCTCGGGGTGGAACGGCCGCTCGGCCACCAGGTCGAGCTGCCACACCTGCCGACCGGCGGGCGGCGCCAGCGGCTCGCGCCGGACGGTCGCGGTCCAGGCCTCACTGCGCGCGGTGTCGTGATCGGTGGTCAGCAGCTCCGCTGCGCTGGGTCCGAAGAGGCCGGTGTGAATGCCGGCGCCCGGTCGGGCGAGCGCGGCAAGCAGTTCGGACGCGGTCTGGTCGGCGCCGTCCACGCAGATCAGGGCGTCGGCGTACTCGAGCTGACCGGCGAGAACCTCGCCGACGCCGCGGTCGTCGTCCGGTACGGCCTCGGCGCCGACGTCGACCAGGCTGGCGCTGCCCAGCAGGTCTTCGGTGAGGCTGCTGCCGCGCAGGGCGGTCACCACCGTCGCCACCCGGACGAGGCGGCGCAAGTCGCGGCTGTCGGCGATCGTCCGGCACAGATGCCGGGCCTCGGCGGAAAGCGGGAGGTGGACGACGATCGACTCCCAGCGCCGCTGGCTGGCCAGTCGTTCGATCGTGGGCAGGATATCCTCGCGCAGCGCGCAGCCGATGCAGAGGTGGTCGAGGCTGACCACTTCCTCTTCGATCACGCCGCCGGAATCGCTCACGGTCCGGGTCAGGCTGGCCGTCTCCGGGTCGATGTGGTGCCGGACGACGACGGCCCGGGGGAGATCCCACTGCAGGCCCACGGTGACCGCGGCCATGGAGGGCGCGTGGATCCCGGTCACCACGATCAGCGGAATGGGGGCGGGGCGGGGATGCCGTGACACGAGGCCTCCTAGTATCCTAAATAGGAATCATTTTCAGTTAGATTACCAGGAGGTGTCCCGATGGGCCATCACGGCGTCCCTGACCGTTGGCGCGAGGCGTCACCGTTCCTGCATCACCGGGCGGGTCTCGCCCGTACTCCGCGACGCTCCGCGTCCGGCTGCTGGGCAGCCTTCTGGTCGGGCAGAACCATGTCGATCGCGGAGGAACGCCGACGTCGCGACGCCGACGCGGCGAACCGGCGCTGGGAGGGCGAGGTTCGCTAAGCGTCGGGTTCGGCGGCACCGGCGCACAAACCGGGTGATTTCGCCGGGGCGCGTGGATAGTGCGCGCACACGGCCCGGATTGCCCGGTTTCTGCTGGTGGGTCGGAGGTGGGGTGGTGGGCGATGCCGTTGTCGGACGTCGGGAACTCCGCACAAACCGGGTGATCTCGGCTGCCTGCGTGGATAGTGCGCGCGCCGGGGCCAGGTTGCCCGGTTCCTGCGCCGGGCGTGGATGTCCGGCGTTCATATAAACAGATTGCAATATGACTATGAAAGTGATATAGATTCCCGGTAAGCGATGATGTGAGGGAGTGACCATGGTGAGCACCGCGCCGGCAACTCGCCGCACCGTACAGAAGGAGGCGGTCTGGCGGGCGCTGGAGACTTCTCCGGGTTTCGTCTCGGCTCAGGATCTGCACCAGAAACTGGTCGCCGCCGGGGAGTCGGTCGGTCTGGCCACCGTCTATCGTCAGCTCGCTGCGCTCGCCGCCGAGGGCAGGGCGGACACCATCTCGGATGCCGCCGGCCTGCTCTATCGCGTGTGCGCCCCGGGGGGTCATCACCACCACCTGGTGTGCGAGTCCTGCGGAAAGGCGGTCGAGATCCAGCCTCCGCTGGAGGACTGGATTCGCCAGGTCGCCCGCGAGAGCGGCTACACCGTCTCGCGACACGTGCTCGAGGTCTTCGGTACCTGCCCGGAGTGCGCGGCCCGCGTCAGCTGAGTTCAACCACGCGGTCGCAGCGGGCGACCAGAGCGGGGTCGTGGGTGATCACCAGCACCGGACGGTCGCTGCTGGTCGCCCAGAGGTCGTCCACCAGAGAGGTGGCGGTCGCGGCGTCGAGGTGTTCGGTCGGTTCGTCCAGCACCAGCACCTGATAGTCGCCCACCAGGATGCGAGCCAGAGCCACCCGCCGTGCCTCCCCACCGGAGAGCGTGCTCCCGGCCTCGCCGACGATCCGGGACGCGTCGAGGTCGAGTCCGGCCCGGGCCAGCGCCTCGGAGACCTGCTCGGGGGTTGCGTCCCGGTTCCCGATCCGGACGTTCTCGTCGATCGTGGTGGTGAAGATGTGGGCGTCCTGGGCCAGGTAGCCGATCCGTCCGTCCACCTCTACCTCGCCGGCCACCGGCGGGATCAGGCCGAGCACGGTGGCGGCGACCGTGGTCTTGCCGATGCCGCTGGGGCCGACCAGGGCCACCTTCTCGCCCGGCGCGACGCAGAGGTCGAGCTCCCGCACCACCGGTGGGTTGTCCGGCCAGCCGGCCGTCAGGCCGGTGACGGTGAGGCGGGGACGTTGAACGTAGGTGCCGAGGTCGGTGCGGTCGCCCACGCCCACCGGCGGAGCGTCCAACACCTCGCCGACCCGGGCGAGCGCCGCCGTTGCCCGGGTACGGGTCTGAGCGGAGGAGATCAGGTTGGCCAGCGCCTCGTGCAACGCGAGCGGGGTGAGCACCAGCACCGCCAGCATCACCGGGGCGAGGGTCCCGTCGGCCACCTGCTGGCCGCCGATCACCAGGGCCCCGATCACGGCGGTGCCCGCCGCCAGCACCTGGACGCCGCCCGCCAGCCCGCGCAC
>JASGEM010000013.1:0-11402 GCA_049841235.1 Propionicimonas sp.
ACGCTGCTGCGGAATCGTTCTGGTCCACCCTGAAATCCGAGTACTACCAGCGGCACGTATTCCCCACCATCGCCGCCGCCCGCCAAGGCGTCTACGCCTGGATCGACGGCTTCTACAACGCCCGCCGCCGACACTCCGCCATCGGCTACATCAGCCCGCTACAGTACGAGCACCACCTGGCCCGACAGGTCACCCAGACGGCCCCGAAAGCCGCCTGACCAAACAACCACCTGTCCGGATTCCGGGGTCAACCTCAGCTTCCCTAGGCGGATCCGGACTTGGCTTGGGACATGCCGAGCGACCGGCTGCGCACGCACTCGCCGGATTAGATATCGGAAGTGGCTCGACAAAACTCCTGTGACTAGGGGTGGCGCGGCGAGTCGCAACTTAGGGTAGCCAAGAAGAACGACGCGACGTAGCGTGAAGATCCGATTGCTGAAGAAGTTTGAGGCCCCGGGGGCGCCCCAATCTCCACTGTTCCTGACCTAGGGAGGTAGGTAGGAAGGAGACGCCATGGTGTCATGAGCGCCGCTCGTCGTTACCGCGAGCGCGGTGGCCATCCTTCTGGCCGCGTGTACGCCAGCTGGCTCTCCCAGTTCGTCGGCGCCGTCCAATTCAGCGTCACCGACGGTAATTTCGGTGACGCCGACCTCCTCTCCGACGGAGACGTGGTCCGCGGTCGAGAGGGATGCGACGGCGGCCGTGGGCGCTTACCGGGATGCGGGCTTGCGGATCGAGAACAACCCGCCGGCGTTCACGGAGAAGCAGATGCGGAGGTTGCTGACCGCAGTGGCTGGACCGGCTGTCGTCAAGGCGAATGTCAGCAGTTATCTCAACCTGAAGGAGCGCGGCATTCGTTACACAGGAACCGTCCTGCCGCTAATGACTACGTCGCACGGCGCGACGGACGTTGGGTACGCCACTCAGGTCATCGTGACCCGATGCAATGACCAGCGGACGCTGAACGTCGTTGATCGGGACGGTCGCGGGGTGGACGAGGCGACGCTCGGCTACAAGATCCCTGAGTTCAACATGCGTCAGTACGTCGTTCAGAAGCGCAAGGGCGACGACCGGTTCCGCGTCTATGGGATTGGCAGTGGCTCTGGGAGCTGTGGGCCATGAGCTGCATCGCTCGACTGACTACCGCCATCCTTTTTGCCTTGGCGTTCACTGTGTGGAAACGCTAGGTCAGTTCGGTATGGCATCCGCATTGTCCGCTGGGGATGGTGCCGTCGTGGTCACGTGCCGCCAAGGTAGGTCCGAAATCCCACCGAACCGGGGTGCGGTGGTCTCGTCATCGGGCATGAGTCGTCTCCTGGATGTGGCTGGGCGGGAATGGGTGAGTCATGGGCTCGTCAGCACGACCGGCGCACGCGTCGTTCCGAACGGGTCTTCCAGGACCACCGCCGAGGTGGTGGCGAGACCGCCGCCCCCGGCGCCTGCGAGCACGAACTCGCTGCCGTCGGCACTCAGCTGATGGCGTCCTGACTCCGTCAACGCTCCACCGTCCGCTGCCTGGTAGACGATTGCGGTGAATGGGCTCGAGCCGGCGGACATGCTTGGCAGACCGTCGACGAATACGCGCAGATCGGCCCCCTCGAGTTCCGACCGCACGGACGGTTCCGCACCGGGTACGTCCACGGTCACCGGCGCCGCTAGGGCACCCCACGGGGAGACGATCAGGTCAGGCTGTGGGCCGGCCACGGTGAGGTCGGGATCGTGGACGACGTCCGCCCCGGGCAACACGGTCGATTCGCCGGCGTACCGGACGGAGGCGGCGAGGCGCAGCCGTGCCCAGGGTGGGACGTCCAGCGGGATGCTGGCGGAGAACCGCCCTGCGCTATGGTTGCCGTCCGCCAGTGCGATGCGTGCGACCTCCGGCCAGTAATACGGATCCGACCCGTCGATCGCCTCGACGATGCGTGCCTCGATCGGCCCGGGTAGGCGCCCCAGCATGCCCGCAGGGGCGCCTGAAACCTCGACCGATACGGTCACGTGCCCGGGGCCGTCGGCGATAGCCGCCACGCGGGGTAGCGGGGGCACCTCGTCGGTGGGCACCACGAGATAGGCTGCCTCGGTGCTGCCGACCGGGGCCTCCACGCCCTCGGCCGACGTGCCGTATGCGTCGACTCCGCCAGTGACGGGGACCGCCCGCACCACCACGATGTCGCCCGTCCCGCTCGGCAATAGGAGAACGCCGGTCGCCGCACCCGTCGCGCGATCGACCGGCGCGGTGTCCGCGAGCGTGAACCCTTCCCGGGGCGGCATTCTGCGATCAAACAGCTCCTTAGCGCGCAGGGCCCGCGGCAGAGCTCTGAACCCACCACCCTCGCCCAGCCCGGCCCGCACCCGGACCGTCGACTCGGCTGCGGTGTAGAAGCGGTAGTAGGCGGCACCTTTCACCGCTCGGACGGTCAACCGTACCGCGATATCGGGAGCCGGTCCGGGACGCCCGCTGACGAGGAGCCGGGGCGCCAGGACGGGCGGGGGTACTGGGCGCGCGTCATCGGCCTGGACCTCCGCGCTCACCCGATCGGATTCCGTACCTGAGGCGTCCGTCACCCAACTGTCGAAGTGAAGCCGCCGGGTGTCGCCGGGCGAGGAGGCCGGTGCGACGTGGACGTACGTGGCCCGATGCGGTGTCGCACCGATCGGCAACTCGACGGGCAGCGGCTCGCCGTTGACCGTGAGGGTCAGCGAGGCGAGCGGCAACGCGCCCGGCGCGCTGGGCGGCGGCACGTCGATCTCCACGCGCACCGAACCCGGTGAGGCGGGAGCCGTGCCCGCGGCCGCAGCCCGGACGAACACCGCGCGGATGGTCGGGGGTGCCGGCCTTGCCGCGGTGGGTGGGGTGACATCCACCGTCGCTGGGTCACCCCAACGACCCACCCAGTCGCCGAGCGTGACCTCCCAGCGGGCGGGGAGTGCCTGGGCCGGCGACGCGACCGGGACGAGGCCGCGCAGGGTGGCATCGGTGACAGGCAATGTTCCTGGCTGTGCCGGCTCGGGCCAGGCGAAGAGCATCGGGCTCGCCATCGGCGATCCGGACGTGTGATCGTGCATCGTGGCGCGTTCCGGCTCGTCGGGAGTCAGGCCGAGCCGGACGAAGGAGACGGGGCCGAAATGCGCGACCCCGCCGGCCGCCACCCGCTGCTCCCAACCGATCGTGCGTCCGGCGTCCGGCCCGCGCACGGCGTCGGACATCACCCACGCCGGATCGCCGAGCCGTCGGATGCGGGGGGCGGGCGGAATCGCGGGGACCGACTCCAGGAAGAGTGGCATCGGCAGTTGGAGCAGATCGACCTCCCAGACAGTTTGGCCACGTCGTATGCGCCCGTGTGGGAAACCACCGGCATCGCCTGGCTGAAGGTCGAGCAGGAGCGGCGGTGGCACCGGAATCCGTGTCACGCGATCGAGCAGCGCTCGGTAGCCGCCGCCGAGTACCTCGTCATACAACTCCTCGGCAGGGTTGAGAACGCGCGGTGGCTGGATGAACGGCAGCCGGGTCACCAGCGTCAGCACAGGAACCATCGCGACCGCCATCGCCGGCTCACCCAGGCCCCAGCGGGGGCTCGGCTGCTCGAACATCCCGCAGCGGGCGAGCCAGCGAGCCACACCCGGGTCGGCTGACGCCACGCCGAGTGCCGCCAACGCCGGGTAGCGGATGGTCTGCTCGCCGCCGATCTTCTGCTGGAGCCGTGCCCCCGCGGGCTGCCCTTTTGCGGTCGCCTCGAAGGCGATGCGCAGCCAGTCCACGACCGAGTCAGCGCGTCCGACGAGTTCCGCGACCCGGGCGAGTTCGTCGTCGTCAGTCCAACCCGGCCAGGGCTGTTGTGGGGAGTAGGGCACGGGCCGCGTGGGCGCCGCGCGGCGCACCCGGTCTTCGGGCGTCTCTGCTCCGGCGAGAGGCAGCGCGTACAGGTCGACGGCCTCCGCCAGTCCGATGTCCAGGGAAGCAAAGTCGAGGATGCTGTCGCGGCCGAGGGTTTCCAGCGCGTCGCGGGTGGTGTCCCAGACGACGATCTCATCGACCCTGCCTTCACCGGTTACCTGTACCTGCTCGATGTCTGCGCTGGCGACCAGCCAGGGTTCCTGGTCGCGAGCCGTGATCTCGATCGGGGTGCCGTTCGGCGCGAGCGTCGGAGCGACGACCGAGACGCGCAGGCGTCCGGCACCGTGAACCAGCATCCAGCCGGCCATCCGATCGGTCTGCCGCGTCACGGTGATGGTGAGGGGCGACTCCGGCGTCACGGCGGTGGGCAGCTCCTGGCGGTCGGTGAAGACCGGCGCACGTCGCATGTCCGGTCGATTCGGCCAGTCGCGGACGACCGTCGGTCCGAGGGGCAGTCGATTCCGGCCCGGGACGATGCGCCAGTGGATGCCCGCCGGAATCCGGTCGTCGCCATGGTCGAGCATGCCCGGGACGATGTGCGCGGCCTCAGCGAACCCCTCGGTGCGGCCGTCGAGTTGGTTACTCACGGACGGTTCCTTCCCACGATGGCGGAGTCAGCAAAGGGCGGCAGGGGTGCCACGATCAGGCGCATGGCCGCCGACATCCCTCGGTCGGTGACGTCCAGGCGCAGGACGCGCGCCGCGTCCGGCTCGATCGGTGTGTCGGCGAGCAGCAGCACGCGGGTCGCGGAGCGGTCGAGTCGCCGTACCGTCAGCGCGTCCGGACCGATTGCTGCGCCGTCCAGGTCCATCCTGGTGCCGTCGTCGCGGACGAGTGGCTCGGTCGCTTCGAGCAGTACGCCGCGGAAGGCCCATCGGCCGTCGTTTTTCGACCAGAGGATGCTGCTGCGGGCCGGCCCGCCGGTCCGCAGCGGGGGCAGCTCAAGGGCCGCGAGCCCGGTCTCGAACGCGTCGTCGCCCCGGATCACTCCAGTACTCAGGAGGGTGGGCGAGAAGTTCGCGACCCGAAGGTGCCCGCTCGCGGTGGCCGCCTCGATGTCGAGTGGTGCCGCGGACGCCGTGAACCCCAGCGACGTGACCAGGGCCCGCGGTCCGTCGAACGCGCTGGTGGTGAAGGTGATGCCACGGATATGCGGGGTGTTGCGCTCGGCGTCCTGACCGGAGTTCGGGAACGCCACCGAGAGTTCGTACGGCGTCGACGGCAGCAGATCCTCCGGCCAGGTGGCCTGGACGGCTCGCGGTGGCAGCGGGCAGCCGAACCTCTCGGCCGCGCCGCTGACGACGTCGACGAGTGGGAACCGAGGCTTGGACCAGACCCCCACGAAGGGCGGCTTGGCCGACCTAGGAGGCTCCTCGCGGTCGCTGCGGAACAGCAGCAGGGCGACGTCCCGCTCGTAGCTCCCGGCCAGCTCGCGAAGGTGGGGTGCGCCGAAGACTGCCGAGGGACGGTCCGTCGTGAAGACGAACTCGGCGTGGTCGGCCAGCGAATAGCCGTCCAAGTACCGCTCCAGGTAGTGGGGGTCGAAGCGGTCGATAACAAGGGTGATGTCTGAGAGTGCGACCGCGCTTGCGCCCTTCCAGATCGCGCCGCCGGCGATCACCTGGGCGGCCGGCGCCGTGCGGAAGAACCACGCCGAGGTGCGCGCCTCGCCCTCTTCGGGCGTGGCGGTGCCGGTTCCGTCGTCGGTGAGCCGCTCCCACTGCAGCTGAGCGGCGAGACGGTACAGGGTGCCCGGCTTCAGCATCGTTCGTTGACTGCCGGGGTCGGTGCCGGACAGGCTGTCCTGCTGGCCCGCGGCATCGCCGGCGATGGCTGCTTTCCGATCGGCCTCCGCAGCGCTCGCTGCCGCGTTGTCGGAGGCGCCCAGCGCGTACAGCCCGAGAATGTCCACCGAGGCGGCCCAACTGATCGTCCACTGCAGCCCGACTGCGGTGACACCGGCCGGGATTGAGACCCGCATGATGAGGTCGGTCGGTCCAGCCCCCGGTGAGCGATCACCGTCGATCTCGACGGGGGCCGCCACAGATCCGCCTTCCACGATCGCGATGGCGCCGGCGCGTGCCCGGTCGATGAAGCCGTCGATGCCGAGGTCGGCGTCGAAGCCCAGTGGGCGGACGCGCAGCAATAGGTCCCCAGCCATCGCAGGCTCGTCGAAGGCGATCTCGTAACGGGTGCTGGTGAAAACCTCGGGGTTCCGGGCGGCGGCTTCGGGTGACCGGGTGCGGAAGCCGCCGAGGAAAGTCTCGGTCGCTAATTCGCCGCCGGGCAGCGGGAGCACTACCTCAAGCGGGTCCGGCCAGGCCCATGGTCCGCTGGGCCGATCGAGAGAGCCCGACAGCCAGTTGTCGTCGGTGCGCACTGGCGGGAGTGCACGGAACGGGACGCCGCGGGCGTGAGCACCGAGCACGGGCGACAGGCCACCGAACCCGAACCTGCCGTCCGACCGCCGCGGAACGTGCCACAGATCCGGGCTGGCGGCGCCCTGAACGCGCTGCGCATCGATCCCGTAGGTCCAGGCGCGGCCTGCCTCGAACCGGATGCCGCACAGGCCGGCGATACCACGCAGCGGGTCGCCGGGAGCATTCGCGCCGCCGTCGGCGGCGTGCACCATCGTGATCGCTCGCGAGCGGGTGAGCAGGGCGAGTTGACGGGCGGTGGACACCGCGGCGGTAGCCGCGTCGACGCCGGCCGGCGGCTGCCAGGCAGACCTCGTCAATGACACGGGCAGTCCGACCGGGGCGCCCTCGCGACCCACCTCCTGCAGGGTGAGTTCCGTTAGGGTCCAGCGGAACCTCGTCGTCCCCGCTCCCGACAGCCCGGCGTTCTGGGTGCCGGCGGTCGACGGTGTTCCGGCGCCCGGAATGGGGGCGATCGGGAAGGTGAGCAGCGGGATCGCGTCGGGCCATACCGTCGGCGCCGCATCCCAGTTCGCCGGGACGGCCGGGCCGTTGGGATCGTCGACGGCACCCGTGTGCGGGTGGAGTGGGGAGGAGCTGGGCAGTAGACGTCCGAGCCCATCGGCGAGCACGACCTCGGGCCATGGCCAGTCGTCGGCGTCGGGCATGACCGGAGGGGCCGCGTCGGGATCGATCTGGCCGATTTCGATGCAGCCCTCCAGCGTCGTAAACCAGAGGTCGACGACGGCGCACACCCGGAAGTGGAAGTCGAGCCGTTCGTCGGGGCCGATCTGGATCTCGATGGTCGCGTCCACGCCGAGCCGGAACGGGCCGACGCCGACCTCACCGGAGAGCCGCCCCTTCGCCCAGACCATGAACGGGTTGGTGCCGATCGCGGCGATGAGCGTGGCCGACACTTTCGCCCACAGGACGCCTTCCACGCCGAAGGTCTTGGACAGGCCGATTCCGACCGCGACGGCGAATCCCTTGGGTGTGACACCGGTGCCCGCGAGGTCCTCGATGTCATTGCCGGCGATCATCAGGAAGGCCCAGCCGCCCACCTCCAGAGGTTCGAGGTCCGGGAAGACCTTCGCCTGGATCGGGCCGGGGGCACGGTCGGCGCGCGAGCCGAGTCCCCGGTCGCTGCCGGCCCGCAACCACCAGTTGGGATCGCGGAACGGGAAGTGTGCGGCCACCGGAATCCGAATCTCGAGGACGTGACGCAGCAGGTATGTGCCTTCGATGCCGACATCGATCGCACCGCCGGTCGCGGACAGGCCCCCGGCCAGTGTGACCCCGTCGGTCTCTGCCGCGGCACCGCCGGCCCTCACCTCGGCGACCCGGGCGCGTGTGGGCTGCAGCAGCTTCGCGTTCACCCCGATCCGGAGCGCGAAGTCGGGAACCGTCAGGCCGAGCACGCCGAGGGCGCTGAACGCGAGCCCGTTGTCGGGAGCGGTACCGATCACGACCCCGGCACCGATGGTGACATCGCCGGCGCTCGTGCGCAGTTCGTTCTTCGCCCACGGCGGCCAGGCACGCAGCTCACCGAGTGGATCGGCCGTGCCGAGTTCCTTCATCGCGGCGTTGGCTCCGAACGAGGCTGCCACCCCGAACAGGCCGAGCCCGGTCGGCCCGAGCGGGATCGGCGCGGGCAGGTCGACGCCGATCGCAAACTCGAATCGGGTCGGGAGCCCCGGCCCGCCCGGATACATCTCGAAGAGCAGGAACCCGCCGACATTCAGTGGGATGAGGGTCCCCCAGAGCGCGATCGCTATGCCCTTGTCCTGCGACGCCAGTTCGAAGGACCCACCGCCGGCGACGACGCCAGGCAAGTTCAGGCTCGCGTCGAAGCCACGGACGCCGAAATAAGGCTCACCGGACTCCCAGGTGCCCCGCACCGTGGCGCCCGATACCTTGACCGGTCCCAGGTCGAGGGTGAACCGCAAATCCACCTCTACCCAGGTCGACCCGTTGCCGGAGCGGGTGCCGACCACCTCCAGCACGTCCTTCAGCGGAGACATGGTCTCGACCCGCCATCCGCCCGGGTCGACCACGTCGCAGCGCGCGGACCGGAAATCGAGATCGAGCGCGTTCCCGAGGCCGCCGGCGGCACCGAGATCGAGGGTCGCGGTAACACCACGCCAGCGAACCCGCATGGGTCGATCGTCCGCCATGGTCACCTGTGCGACACCGAGCTCCATGGGCACCAGGTGGACCGCACCCGACAGGTCGAGCAACACGGTGAGCCGACCGGCCAGCGGTGCGGCCTCAAGGGTCACCCCGTGCAGGGTCCAGCCGCCACGGTCCGCAAGGTACTTCCCGAGCGCCAACGCAGTGCCGAACAGCGAGCCGATGACAGCCGGCCCGGCAGCGCCGGCACGGGCCGCGATCGCGGGCGCGAGTGCCACGGCGATGCCCAGGGCGACGTCCGGAGCCCCGGTGCCCTCGCCTGCGACAAGGCCGTCGACAGCGTCGGACTCGGCGCTCACGGCCACCGTGACCGCTGCCCGGTCGTCCGGCGGACGAGAGAGTGCGGCGCGGATCCGCACCGCCTGACCGATCACCGGGCCATCCGCACCGAGCGGCTGGGTACCGACCGGCAACTCGAGTGCCACATCGACCGCGGTGGGGACGAGGTCGGCGATCGAGAAGCCGGCGGGCAACTGGAATGCAAGGGTGCCCGACACCCTCGGATCCTCGCCAGTCGGCGGTACGTCCACCGTGAGCGTCCGGGCGCCGCGCAGGCCGGTCAGCGCGGCCTTGAGCGGCAACGAGCCGAGCAGCGGAACGACATCGGGCAGGGCCAGCCGGAACTCGTCGAAGCCGATCGCGTCCTCGACGATCTCAAATGCCGCCGGCAGGGTTAGGCCGAACCCGCCCTGGAGCGCGATGTCGGGCGTTGACGGCTTCACAGTGAGTTGGGCGATGCGCACCGCGGCCCCGTCCGACGTGAGTCGGACAATCACGGTGCCGCCGACCTTCAGCGTCAGCCCGGTGGCGGTCGCCGCGTACTTCACCCGGGCTGCTGCTCCCGTTCCCACCGCGGTGGTCGTCGCCTCGAACACCAGCGGAATCGCGGTCGTCTCGGTGTCCGCGGCAACCATCAGCCGCAACTCAGCGCCACCGGCGACGGTATGCACCGCCCAATCCAGGGACGCATTCGCCCGCAGGGACGCGCCGAGAACAAGAGGCGCGGTGGCGCTGAGCTCGATGGTGCCGCTCGTCGGTATGTCGACAGGGTCGCTCGGCAACGGTCCTGGGAGGCCGGGATCGAGCTTTCCCAGAAGGGCCTCGACCGGGGCGGGGATTACCACGCCCCTGAGATGACCGAGCACATCCAGGACCTCGAGGATCGACATTGGCTACTCCCTCCCACTGGGACAAACCTCGGGCAACCCTCGGCAGCATGGCAATGCGCACTTCTACTGTGCCGCTTGTGCAGTGATGAAGCTGCGGTCAGGTCGGTACCAAGCGTCCTGTGCGGCGGGCGGCAAGGGTCACCTGGCGCCGGTCACGTTCCAGACCAAGGGCGATGCCACTGCGTGGCTCGACCTGCGCCACGCCGAACTGCTGGAGTACTGTTGAAAGCCCGCTCCCCGGCCGAGCCAGACAAGGTGCAGTTCCAGGACTACGCCGCCAATGGCTGGAGGCCCGCGACCTGACTTGCACAGGTCACCGTATTTCCGGCGACTTCTCTCGCATTGGTGCTTGTCAGGGCGGTTTGGATGCTGCGCCTGGGGCCACTAATCGGTCGGTAGGATGAGGATCCGAAGTTCCGCTGACCGCTGTCGCCGCGGGCCTGCACCCCACGGTGGGCCGTTCCGAAGGCAGCTGAATGTCGCGGCGCAGGCACGGAAGACGTCCCGCGTGGCCCCACGACGGGCCTGTGGCTGCCGATCAGGCGAAGGCAGAGGACGTACTACGGCGATCGGCTCCACGCCGGCAAGCCAGATAGGCGGGATGGGGTGGTCACGAGGCAAAGTATGAGCACTGAACTGGTGTCTCCGTGGGGCACTAAACCTGTGCAACTCAGGTCAATGGCTTTAGGCCCGCGACCTGGGACCCAAGACGCGCGCAGAGTACAAGCGCATGTTCGACGGACCCCGGACCTCCTACTTCTACCCGTTCACCCTTGATGAGATCACTCCGGTGATGATCACGGTCTGGTTCGACGCCCAGGACCCCGCCCACCCCACCGCGCGCGACGCCGCACGCACGAACTCGTGCGGGCGGTCCGGTGACCGTGAACTCCTTCGGACGAGGCGCGGCATTCAACTCCCTCTGGTCGATATCAACCTGAACAGCCCGCCACGCATACCCACCAAACTAGCGGCGACACTCCACTAATCACCGTTGTATTGCGTGTACGACGCAGGACCAATGCTAAGGAATCCTGACCCGGTCGCGATGGCTGCCCCCATCGCAAGTCCGGTGAAGATCGCGAAGGACTCCCGCGGAGTGTTCAACACCATGAAACTGAGCGGGGCCGTGGCGATCGAGTGGGATGCGTCTCCACTAAACTGGTCAAGTGTGGCTGATCTGGGCAGCGTCAACTCGGCCCAATCGCTCTCACTGGCGAAGGGCGAGGAGGCCCCGAGTGATGCGCAAACGCCTCGATAGTCGGCCAAGACAGCTTTCGCCTCCACCTTGTCCCATAGGATAAGTATATTGAAATAGTGGACCCCCTGCGACGCCCTCCAGCAATTTGATAGAGAACACCTTTGCGACCGGGGCATCGGGAGGGTCCTCGGGCAAGCGATTCGGGAAATCGGGCAACGGGTGAATTATTCCACCAGACTCCACCGATGTGAGCTGAACGTGTCGGTTCGCTCGATGTTGATCATCATTTGTAGGAGTGGTGAATGCCCGATTCCGGCTACCCGCTCCGCTCCATAGCATCTGGATTGAGTTTGCGACGTCCGCCGCGCTCGAGCGGGCCAGACGGTGGAGTTCTCGGTTGAGTCGCGCAGGGCGTACGGATCCGTGCCGGTCACCATCCCGGCAACGCCGATCGACCTGGTTCGCGCCGCGGCACGGGGGGGGGCGGTCGCCGAGCGGCGAATTCGAATGTCGATGACACGCTGAGGTTGACC
>JASGEM010000014.1:0-6561 GCA_049841235.1 Propionicimonas sp.
GCCGCTGGAGACACCGCGTCCGCTGCCGGCCAGCTGGCAGCCGCTGGCCCGCCGGCTGGCCGGCGCACCGAACGTCCGCTACACGACGGGTCCGGCCACCCGGGCCGCGCTGGCAGCCAGCGGAGCCCGGGGTGCGACTACCGGCCGGGTGATCCACCTGCCGCGGGAACCGATCGCCGCCGACACCGAACTCGTCGTTCACGAGCTCGCCCATGCCCGCGTCCCGTTGCCGCGGCCCCGCTTCCTGCTCTCCGGCCATGGTCACGTCGATGCCGACGAACAGGCCACCCGGCAGGCGACCGTGCGCACCATGTCCGCGGCACCCGAGGTGGCCCGGCTCCCGGTCGGTGGCGCCGCGGTGCTGGTGGCCCGTACGTCGTCCACCACTCCGCCCGCCACGCCGGAAGCCGGCCGGCCGGAGGTGCAACACGCCTCAGCACCCGCGGCGGCAGGAGTTCTGGCCCGTGCCACCCAGCCGCCCTCCGCCCAGACCGCCGCGACCACCATCGTCGAGGACACCCCGGCTGCCACGATCGACTACGACCGGCTGCTCGGCTTCCTCGACCGCTGGCTGGTGCGGGAGCTCGAACGCCGCGGTGGCCGGTACCAGGGGGTGTTCTGATGGGACTGGAGAAGGCCCTGCTCACCCCCGAGGCGGGAACGCCCATCCCGTGCATGTTCAACCCGGCTGAGATCTCGCTGTCGAAGTCGAACTCCTGGGACGGAGCCAAGGTCAAGGGCCAGAATGCGCCGCCACTGGAATTCCAGGGTGGCGAGTCGGCCACCATCAGCCTCAGCCTGGTCTTCGACACCTCCCTCACCGGCCAGGACGTCTCGGAATACACCAACAAGCTGTTCAAGCTGATGAACGTCGACGATTCGCTGCCGGGCGCCTCCAGCAGCAACAACGCAGCGCGTCCCCCCTGGCTGCGGCTGGAATGGGGTGCCACCCGCACCTTCAAGGCGGTGCTCGATCGTCTGGCGGTGCGCTACACCTACTTCGACGACCGAGGCACGCCGCTGCGCGCCAAGGCCGACCTGTCGCTGAAGCAGTACGAGAATGAGGCTGACGCCTATCCACTGCAGAACCCCACCTCGTTCACTCCCCGGCCGCACCGGACGCACACCCTGGTGGCCGGCGACACCCTGGACCGGCTGGCCGCCCGCTACTACCGCGATGCCACCGCCTGGCGGAGGATCGCGGAGGCCAACCGGGTGCTTGATCCGCTGGACCTGCCGCTGGGAGGCGTGCTGGTGATCCCCGAACCGGCGGTGCGGCACCGTGGCTGAGAACCGGCTCGGGCTCGCGGTCGTCAAGGTGGACGGCCGGGAGCTCTCCGCGGACAGCTACCGCCGGCTCGCCGTCGTCCGGGTGGAGGAGTCGACGGCGCTACCGGACCTGGCCGAGTTGCGTTTCACCGACGACACCTTCGACCTGTTCGACTCCGGGACGATCGAGGTCGGTGCCCGGCTGGAGATCGCGCTGCGCGCCGAGGGCGACCCGGTGATCGTCACCAGCGGCGAGGTGACCGCGGTGGCCGTCGAGCCGGGACGAACCGGACGTCATGAGTTCGTGGTCACCGGGATGGATCTCAGCCACCGGCTGGCCCGCGTCCCGAAACGACGCAGCTTCCTGTCGATGTCGGACGCCGACATCGCCGACCAGATCGCCGCCGAGTACTCGCTGACCAGCCAGATCGATCGTGGCGGTGCCACCCACGACCATGTGCTGCAGGCGAACGAGACCGATCTGGCCTTCCTGCGCCGGCGCGCGGCCCGCAACGGCCAGTCGGTCTGGGTGACCGGCGACACCCTGCACGTCGCCCGCCGGTCGCCGAGCGGGCGGACACCCACGTTGCGCTGGGGGGACAACCTGCTGGAGTTCGACGCCCGCTTCTCCAGCACCGAACGCGCCGATCAGGTGGAGGTGCGGGGGTGGGACGCGGTCGGCAAGCAGGCGATCGTCGGGACCGCCGCCGATCCCGAGGCGCGCAGCGACGCGGATGCGGCAGGGCGGGCGGTCAACGGCGCCAGGGACGCCTTCGGCCGGGTGGAGCGGACCTCGGTCGCGGTCGTGGTGGCCGACCAGGAGGAGGCGGATGCGGTCGCCGCCGCGCTGCTCGCCCGCAGCGCCGACGACGGAGTGCTGCTGCGCGGGGTGGCGGTGGGAGATCCGGAGATCGCGGCCGGCGCGCAGCTGGTGCTCGAAGAGGTCGGGCAGCGGTTGGCCGGCCGCTACGTGGCCACGGCGGTGATCCATCGGTGGAGCGCGAGCGAGCCCTACACCACGCAGTTCAGCTGCGGTCCGCAGCAGCCCAGCGGGCTGGCCGATCTGGTGGCTCCGGCCCAGGGCGAACTGCGGGCGGTGCTGCCGCACCTGATGGCCGGTGAGGTGACCAACACCGACGATCCGCTGAAGCTGGGCCGGGCGAAGGTCAGGCTCCCCGCCCTGAGCAGCGAGGACGAGAGCTGGTGGGCGCGGGTGGTCGCGCCCGGAGCCGGCCCGGAGCGGGGGATCCAATGGCTGCCCGAGGTCGGCGACGAGGTGGTGGTCGGTTTCGAGCAGGGCGATCCCACCCGTCCCTACCTGCTGGGCGGGCTCTGGAACGACGCGGACGCAGCACCCGATCCGAGCGCAGCCGACGGCGGCCGCACGCAGCGGTGGTCCTTCGTCAGCCGGAAGGGAACCAGGGTGATCCTGCACGACGATCCGACCGAGAAGATCGAGATCGTGGTCGCCGACACCGGCACCAGCCTGACCATGAGCCGCGACGAGGTCGCGCTGGTAGGGGCGCAGAAGCTGGTGATCGAGGCCCAGCAGATCGAGATCAAGGCACAGCAGAACCTCAAGCTCGCCGGCCAGGCCGAGGTGGCCGTCACCGGCGGCATGATCAAGCTCAACTAGGGGGGACGATGTCGCAGCCCGCCGCGAGAATGAACGACCCGGTCACCGGGACGGATACCCACGGCATCATCCCGGCCTCCGGCGGGCCGCCCCTGCCCACTCCGCACCCCTACGCCGGCCGGATCACCAGCGGTTGCGCCGGCGACGTGCTGATCAACGGCCAGCCGGCCGCGATCCAGGGCAGCGGATCCATGCTCTACGCACCGCACATCCCGATTCCGCCCGCGGGCAGCTTCGCCGTCCCGCCGACCGGGCAGGGCACCGTGACGGCCGGTTCGCCGACCGTTCTGGTGGGCGGCAGGCCGCTCGCGCGGCTGGGCGACCAGGTGCAGACCTGCAACGATCCGGTGCCGGCACCCACCTCGTCCATCACGGGCGGTTCACCGAATGTGATGGTCGGATGAGCACCCCACGACGTTCTTCTCCTCCGCTGCGCTCCCCCGAACAACGTCGCGGGGACCCCGCATGAGCACCTCCGCCAACGATCTGATCGGCGCCGGCTGGGCCTACCCGGCCCGGGTCGCCGCCAACGGCACCGTGCAACTGGTCACCGGTACCACCGAACTGGACGGCGCGATCCGGTGCATCCTGGAAACCCGGGTGGGCGAGCGCGTGATGCGGCCCGAGTTCGGCAGCCGGATCAGCGACTTCGTGTTCGAGCCGATCACCGCTCGTACCCTCGGCCTGATCGAGGAGGCCGCCCGCAGCGCGATCAGCCGCTGGGAACCGCGGATCACACTCGAGCAGGTCACCGCCCAGCCCGGCGAGGCCGAAGGCCTGGTGCTCCTCGACATCGGCTACCGGATCCGCGCCACCAACGACCGCCGCAACCTGGTCTACCCGTTCTACACGATTCCGAAGGAGGCCCACCGGTGACGCTGCCCGCCCCGCGCCTGGACGACCGCAGCTTCCAGGACATCGTCGACGAGGCGAAACGCCGGATCCACCGGCTTGCCCCCGACTGGACCGATCACAACGTCTCCGATCCCGGCGTCGCGCTGATCGAACTCTTTGCCTGGATGACCGAGATGATCCTCTACCGGCTCAACCAGGTACCCGACCGGCTCTACCTGAAGTTCCTGGAACTGCTGGGCATCGAGCGTCACGGCGCGGTGGCGGCCACCACCGACCTGCTGTTCCGGCTGACCGCTCCGCAGCCCGCGGCGGTGCGGATTCCGTCCGGCACCCAGGTGGCCAGCGACCGGCGCGAGGATGCCGAGCCGGTCGTCTTCCAGACCACCGCGGAACTGCAGATCACCCCGCCCACGCTGGTGCACTGCCTGACCGGCAGCAAGGAGAAGGTGGTCGACCAGTCCGAGCGGCTGTTGCTCACCGGGGGAGCGGTGACCTGCTTCACCTCTCTCACCCCTGGCGATGCGTTCTATCTCGGCTTCGAGCAGTCGCTGGCCGCCAACCTGCTGCGGATCAGCCTGCTCACCGGTACCGAGGGCGCCGGAGTCGACCCCAACCGGCCGCCGCTGCGCTGGGAGTCGTGGGACGGCGACGAATGGACGCCCGCCCAGGTGCTGGAGGACACGACACTGGGGCTGAACGTCGACGACGGCGGGGAGGTGTTGCTCTTGCTGGCCGCCGCGCAGGCGCCCCTGGCGCTGGGCCAGACCCGGGCGCACTGGCTGCGCTGCCGGCTGGTGGAACCCTCCGACGGTGCGCCGGGGTACGCCAAGTCGCCGGTGATCCACAAGCTGGAGGTGGTGAGCGTCGGTGGGGCGGCACCGGCGATTCACGCCGATACCGCGCCGGCGGAGTTCCTGGGCATCTCCAGCGGAGAGCCCAGCCAGACCTTCCGGGTGAGCCGTTACCCCGTGCTCAAGCGCGAGGTGACCGAGACGGTCTACCTGCAGCTGGCCGGCTCGGAGACCGGCGGCGGCAGTGAGCAGACCTGGCGGGAGGTGCCGCACTTCGGCGGTGCCGGTGCGGCGGACCCGGTGTTCACCTGGGATTCGGCCAGCGGCGAGGTGCGGTTCGGCCCGCAGGTACGGCTGCCCAGCGGACTGATGCGCCAGTATGGCGCGATCCCACCGGCCGACGCGCGGGTGATGGTCACCGGCTACCGGCACGGCGGCGGACGGCGGGGCAATGTCAGCGCGGGGCGCCTGACGGTGCTGCGGACGTCCATTCCGTTCGTGTCAGGCGTCACCAACCTGGCACACGCCCGCAATGGAGTGGACGCCGAGACCGTCGAGGACGTCAAGGTGCGCGGGCCGCTCAGCCTGCGGACCTCCGACCGCGCGGTGACCGCCGAGGACTTCGAACGTCTGGCACACGAGGCCACCGAGGCGGTGGGAAGGGCCCGCTGCCTGCCCGGGGACGACGGCTCGGTGCGCGTTCTGATCGTGCCGCGCACCGACCGTCCGGCCCGCGAGGTGGAGCTCGATCACCTGGTGCTCGATCAGGGCCTGGTGGGCGAGGTCGCCGGCTATCTCGACCAGCGGCGGCTGGTGACCACGCGGGTCCAGCTCGGGGAGCCCCGCTACCTGGGCGTGATGGTGGTCGCCCAGGTCACGCCCCTGCTCGGGCTGCGGCCGGAGACCGTCCGGGAAGCGGCCACCGAGGCGGTCTACCAGTTCCTGCATCCGCTCCACGGCGGTGCGGACGGACGCGGCTGGCCGTTCGGTCAGGCCCTGGGCGATGGCGACATGCACGCCGTGCTGCGGGGTGTGCCGGGGGTGGGCGGGGTCACCAGGGTGCTGTTCTTCATGGTGAACCTGCGCTCCGGCGAGGTCGATCAGAAGGAACTGCAGCGGATCACCCTGCCACCGGACGCTCTGGTGCTTTCCCACAAACACCAGATCGTGGTCTCCGAGGGGCCGGGCAAGCCATGAGCGGCTGGCTGGTCTCGCAACTGCCCGAAGCGATGCAGCGGCAGGAGTTGCTGGCCGCCTTCGCCCAGGCCGGTGAGGAGGTCGGCGACTCCGTCCGCTTCCAACTGCTCGGCCTCGATCACCAACTCGATCCGGAGACCACCACCGACGCCATGCTGGGGTACCTGGCCAGCTGGTTCGGGTTCGCCTTCGATGCCACCACCGACGCCGAACTCATCAGGCGGCTGCTGAAGCGGATCGGCCCGATCATCCGGACCCGCGGCACCGCGGCCTCGCTGGCGGCGCTGCTGGAGGTGCTGAGCGACAGCGAGGTGTCGGTGCAGGATCCGGGTTGTGTGATCGGCCCCGACCTGCCGCTGCCGCCGGCCAGTGACCTGGTGGTGGCCCGGTTGGCACAGGCCGGTCCGCTGGGCGCCGAGCGGCTCACGGCCATCGCTCAGCGCGAGCTTCCGGTCGGAGTGCAGCTGAAACTGGTCGTCGGAGGTGCCTCATGACCCTGCTCGACGCGGCGCCGGTCTGTCCGCAGTGCGGCGAGCCGATTCCGGATCCGGCGCCGAAACTGTGCCGCAAGTGCAGCTATCCACTGGTCTTCGTCGACCGGTCGCCACGCCTGGAGGCCGAGGCCCAGGGGCTGGAGACGCCAACCCCGGTTGCCGAGCCGAAGCCCGAGCCGCCGCCACCGCCGGTGGTGACGCCGGTCGCCTCGGTGCCCACCAGGCCGTGCCCGGCCTGCGGCTTCGGCAATGCGCTCGACCGGACCTGGTGTGAACGCTGCGGCCAGCCTGTCGCGCCGCCGACCCCGCCGCCCCCGCC
>JASGEM010000015.1:0-17180 GCA_049841235.1 Propionicimonas sp.
CCGCTGAAGATCGCCTCCGGCTGCGACCGGCGCTGTGCCTTCTGCGCCATTCCGAGCTTCCGTGGTTCCTACCTCTCCCGGCCGATCGACGACGTGGTCGCCGAAGCCCGCTGGCTGGTCTCCGAGGGTGTGAAGGAGGTCGTGCTGGTCTCGGAGAACTCCTCCTCCTACGGCAAGGACCTGCCGGGTGCAGACCTGGTCGCACTGCTGCGGCAGCTGGACGGCGTGAACGGGCTGGAGTGGATCCGGATCTCCTATCTGCAGCCGGCCGAGATCCGTCCCGACCTGGTGGCCGCGATCTGCGATCTGGAGCGGGTGGTGCCCTACTTCGACCTGCCGTTCCAGCACGCCTCGGGGCCGGTGCTGCGCCGGATGCGCCGGTTCGGGGACTCCGGGTCCTTCCTCAGCCTGCTCGAGTCGATCCGCGCTCGCGATCCCCAGGCTGGGGTGCGCAGCAATGTCATCGTCGGCTTCCCGGGAGAGACGGAGGAGGACATCGCGGTGCTCACCGATTTCCTTGCCGCAGCGCGACTCGACGCGGTGGGCGTCTTCGGCTACTCCGACGAGGAGGGCACCGAGGGGGCAGCCCTGCCGGGCAAGGTCTCCGAGACCGAGATAGCCGAGCGCGTCGATCACGTGAGCACGGTGGTGGACGAGTTGCTGGCCCAGCGGGCCGAGGAAAGAGTCGGGGAGCGGGTGCGGTTCCTGGTGGAGGAGCCCGGCGAGGCGGGGGTTGCCGGACGGATCGCGCAACAGGGTCCGGAGACCGACGGCGCGGCCACGATTCTGGGGCTTGATAACAAAACGTTACCTGGCGCGCTGGGGTGGGGTAGGGTCGCCAGAGCGGACGGGGTGGATCTCGTGGTGGAAGCGGAGCAGCGATGACGCAGCAGCCGGGCAGCGGCCGGGGCATACCGGCCTGGCTGCCGAACGCCCTGACGGTGCTCAGGCTGGCTCTCGTCCCTGTCTTCGTCTGGCTGTTGTTCATCGACCCGGCCAGCTTTTGGTGGCGCTTCACCGCGACGGCGGCCTTCGGCATCGCCATCCTCACCGACCTGTTCGACGGCCGGCTGGCCCGGCGTTACGGGCTGGTCAGCGACTTCGGCAAGATCTGGGATCCGATCGCCGACAAGGCACTCACCGGCGCGGCCTTCATCAGCCTGAGCATCCTCGGGGAGCTGCCCTGGTGGGTGACGGTGCTGATCCTGGTCCGGGAGTGGGGCATCACCTGGATGCGGGTGCGGATGCTGAAGTACGCGGTGATGGCCGCCGCGCCGGGCGGCAAGCTGAAGACCGTGCTGCAGTCGATCGCACTGCTGATGTTCCTGCCCTACCCGATCTGGCCGACCGCCCAGATGCTGCCGTTCTGGTTCTGGCTGGCCTGGCTGGTGATGGGGGCTGCCGTGGTGCTCACCGTGGTGACCGGTGCGCAGTATGTGCTGGAGGCCATGCGGCTGCGTGCCAAGGCGCTCGCCGAGAATGAGCAGCGCAGCCGGCCCGCCGAACCGTGACGGGAACAAGGCGACACCGGCGTGGTGTTGTACCAGCGTCCATACCCGGTGCCAGATCGACAGGTAGAGTTCTTTTCATGGTGATGACGCTCCCGGACCGCCCGGTGCTGATGCGCGAAGCGCTCGGTGAGACGCTGCGCGAACTGCGGCGGACCGAGAACCTCACGTTGCGCGAGGTCTCCGCCAAGGCACGCGTCAGCCTGGGCTATCTCTCTGAGATCGAGCGCGGCCAGAAGGAAGCCTCCAGCGAGTTGCTGAACGCGATCTGCGGCGCTCTGGACGTCCCGCTCTCCCACCTGCTGCGTCAGGTCGGCGACCAGATGGATGCCCGCGCCAGCGTGACCACGCTGCCGGTGCGCCGCCAGACCGTCGCGGCCGCCTGAGCCCGCGGGTGCGCGAGACCGAACTGTGGACGCGACTGCGCGCCCTGCTGGGTGAGACGTACGCCCCGGTCTGGGCCGACTCCGTGGTGCACGCCGACCTCGGCGGACGAACCGTCATCCAGGCGCTGGCCGACGGTCTCGCGGTCCGCAGGATCTGGCTGGCCGCGTGCGCGAATCTGGACGTGCCGGAATCCCAGCGCTGAATCCCACCCGCTGGGTGGGATTTGTGCGTACCGCCGGGATGCACACCCTAGGATTTCGACTCACGACCGCTCCGCCGCTGCTGGTGGTGGGGCCATTGAAAGGATTCGCAGTGTTCAAGCCCCTCAGGTTGGCTGCCGGTGCGGCACTGGCCGCCCTCGTCCTTACCGCCTGTGCCGGCGCTCCCGCCGCCACCACTCCGCCGGCCGAGTCGCCTGCTGCCTCGGAGCAGCCCACTGAGCAGCCGGCGAAGACCTACTCGATCGGCATCACCCAGATCGTCACCCACGAGGCCCTTGACGCCGCGCGCGAGGGTTTCAAGGAGGCCCTGGCCGATGCCGGCCTGCAGACCACCTACGACGAGCAGAACGCTCAGGGCGACCCGTCGGTGGCCGCGAGCATCGCGGGCACCTTCGCCGACGCCAGCCACGACCTGATCCTGGCGATCGCCACTCCGACCGCCCAGGCGGTGGCACAGAAGATCAGCGACGTGCCGGTGCTGTTCACCGCCGTCACCGACCCGGTCGGCTCCGAACTGGTCGCCTCGTTGGAGGCGCCGGGAGGCAACGTCACCGGCACCTCCGACGCCAACCCGGTCAAGGAGCAGCTGGAGATGGTGAAGCAGATCGTGCCGGACGCGAAGACGATCGGCGTGGTCTACAACAGCGGCGAGGCGAACTCGGTCACCCAGGTGAGCTGGCTGAAGGAGATCGCACCGACCCTCGGACTGGAGATCAAGGAGGCGGCCGCGCCGACCTCCGCCGATGTGCAGCAGGCCACCGAGTCGCTGGGCGAGGTGGACGCGATCTACGTCCCGACCGACAACACCGTGGTCTCCTCGCTCGACGGGCTGATCGGTGTCGCCGAGGCCAAGCAGATCCCGGTCTTCGGCGCCGAGGCCGGCACGGTGGTCGGCGGGGCCATTGCGACCTACGGCATCTCCTACTACGAACTGGGCCGGCAGACCGGCGAGCAGGCCGTCCGCATCCTCACCGAGGGCGCCGACCCGGCCACCATGCCGGTGGAGACCCAGACCAACCTCGAGGTGTACCTCAACCTGGGTGCTGCCGAGCGGATGGGCGTGACCCTGCCGCAGGAGCTGATCGACCGGGCCAAGCCGGAGAACGTCACCCAGTAGCCTCACGTCGTGGGCGGGGGAGCCAGCTCTCCCGCCCACGCGGTCCGATAGGGGAAGCCCATGATCACCGCCGTCGACCTGGGCCTGATCTACGCGATCATGGCGCTCGGGGTGTACCTGACCTTCCGTGTCCTGGAGTTCCCCGACCTGACGGTGGACGGCAGCTTCACCACCGGCGGCGCCATCGCGGCGATCTCGATCGTCAACGGGCTGGATCCGTGGACGGCGACCCTGCTGGCCTGCCTCGGCGGGCTGGTCGCCGGGACGATCACCGGCCTGCTGCACACCAAGGGCAATATCGACGGTCTGCTGGCCGGCATCCTCACCATGATCGGGCTGTACTCGATCAACCTGCGGATCATGGGTTCGGCGAACGTGTCGCTGCTGCGCGCCGACACCTTCTTCTCGGGTCTGCGCGAGCAGAAGCTGCTGGGCACCTGGGTCGGCCCGGCGATCCTGTCGGTGGTGGCACTGGTCACCCTCGCGCTGATCGTCTGGTTTCTGCATACCGATCTGGGTCTGGCCATGCGGGGCACCGGGGACAGCCCGGAGATGGTCCGCTCCTTCGGCGTCTCGACCGATGCCCAGAAGATCCTCGGTCTGGCGCTCTCCAACGGCCTGGTCGCCATCGCCGGCTCGATGATCGCCCAGTACCAGGGCTTCGCCGATGTCGGCATGGGCATCGGCATGATCGTCGCGGGGCTCGCTTCGGTGATCATCGGTCAGGCGCTGATCGGCCGGCTGAACGTGCTGCGCGCCGCCTCGGCGGTGGTGGTCGGATCGGTGCTGTACCGCGTGGTGATCCAGATCGCGTTGTCGGCCGGGCTGAACCCCAACGACATGAAGCTGATCTCGGCGGTGCTGGTGGTGCTGGCGCTGGTGCTGCCGCAGTGGCGGGTCTTCCACAAGGTGCCGGCAGCCTTCCGGCGTCGTCCGGGGCAGGCCGAACCCGATCCCGTCCCGGCCGGGGCTGCGGATCCCGAGTTCGAGCAACCGGGCCTCGAAGCGGTCAAGCAGGAGGAACGCTGATGTTGCGACTCGAGGGGATCAACCGGACCTTCTTCCCCGGCACGGTCAACGAGCGCCGGGCACTGGTCGACGTCGACCTGCATCTGGAGCCGCGCGACTTCGCCACGGTGATCGGTTCCAACGGCGCGGGCAAGTCGACCCTGCTGAACGTGGTCTCCGGCACCTATCCGGCCGACACCGGGAAGGTGACGATCGACGGGAAGGATGTCACCAGGCTGACCGATTTCCAGCGCGCCGCCTACATCGGCCGGGTCTTCCAGAACCCGTCGGCGGGCACCGCGCCGCACATGACCATTGAAGAGAATCTCGCGATGGCCCTGGAGCGCGGCAAGCGCCGGATGCTCCGGCTGGGCGTCACCAAGGCCAAGCGAGAGCGCTTCCGCTCGGAGCTGACCGTGCTGGAGCAGGGCCTGGAGCACCGGCTGCACGACTGGGTGGGACTGCTCTCCGGCGGTCAGCGCCAATCGCTGTCGCTGCTGATGGCGACCTTCTCGCAGCCGCGGATCCTGTTGCTGGACGAGCACACCGCCGCGCTCGATCCGCAGCGTGCCGCCCTGGTCACCCGCCTCACCAGGGAGTTGGTCGAGGAACACCATCTGACCACGCTGATGGTGACCCATAACATGAAGCAGGCGCTGCACCTGGGCAACCGGCTGATCATGATGCACGCCGGCCGGATCGTGCTGGACATCCGCGACGAGCAGAAGGCCGGCATGGAGGTCGGCGATCTGCTCGCCGAGTTCCAGAAGATCAAGGACGCCGAACTCTCCGACGCCACCCTGCTGCAGTAGCCGGCATGCATTCCGGGGCTGTCGGCCTCCTTCCCCCGCAGCGAGAACCAGCTTTGTTTGTCGAGAGCCAGCCTCCAGTGCTGGCTCTCGATGGTTAAGGCTGGCACTCGATGATGGTCGGGCTGCGGACAAGTCGTCCGCGACACGTCACGACACGCCGATCCCCGCACTCGATTTCGAACAGACGTTCGCCTAGGCTGTGGACGACGTCGAGGCCGGTACCGGTCATCCACAGGCCCGGAAGATCGTTGGCACAACTGTCAGTGCCGGTTCCTATGGTGTGGGGCAGCGTTCGAAGAAAGGACAGATGATGGCGGTAGCGGATCGCACCAAGGCGCTCGAGGCAGCGCTGGCCCAGATCGAGAAGCAGCATGGCCGTGGTTCGGTGATGCGGCTGGGCGAGGAAACCAGGCAGCCGATCGAGATCATCCCGACGGGGTCGATCGCGCTCGACGTGGCGCTCGGGATCGGTGGTCTGCCCCGTGGCCGGGTGGTCGAGATCTATGGCCCCGAATCCAGCGGCAAGACGACGGTGGCGTTGCACGTGATCGCCAACGCCCAGGCCGCCGGCGGCATCTGTGCGTTCATCGACGCCGAGCATGCCCTCGATCCCGACTACGCCGCCAAGCTCGGCGTCAACACCGACGAACTGCTGGTCAGCCAGCCCGACAACGGTGAGCAGGCACTGGAGATCGCCGACACCCTGGTGCGGTCAGGAGCCCTGTCGCTGATCGTGATCGACTCGGTGGCCGCGCTCACCCCGCGGGCTGAGATCGAGGGCGAGATGGGCGACAGCCACGTCGGCCTGCAGGCCCGGTTGATGAGCCAGGCATTGCGCAAGATGACCGGTGCTCTTTCCACCGCCGGCACCACTGCGATCTTCATCAACCAGCTGCGCGAGAAGATCGGTGTGATGTTCGGTTCGCCCGAGACCACCACCGGTGGCCGCGCGCTGAAGTTCTACTCCTCGGTGCGGCTGGACGTCCGCCGGATCGAGACCCTCAAGGACGGTTCCGACATGGTCGGCAACCGCACCCGGGTCAAGGTGGTGAAGAACAAGGTCGCCCCGCCCTTCAAGCAGGCGGAGTTCGACATCCTGTACGGCCAGGGCATCAGCCGCGAGGGCGGCCTGATCGACCTGGGCGTCGAATGCGGCATCATCCGCAAGGCCGGTGCCTGGTTCACCTACGACGGAGAACAACTGGGCCAGGGCAAGGAGAACGCCCGCAACTACCTCAAGAACAATCCTGAGGTCGCCGACGAGATCGAACGACGCATCCTGAGCCACCTGGGGATCGGCGCCGAGCAGGTTCCCGAGGGTATTGATCCGGTGACCGGCGAGGTCGAGTTCTAGCCACAGGTGACATGCCCGAACCCGGCGAAGATCTGAACGAGCCGTCCGAGGTTGCTCCGGGCGACCCGGTAGCGGTGGCGCGAGAGATCGCGTTGCGGCAACTCACCGTCCGACAACGCACGCGTGCCGAATTGGCTCAGGCGATGGCCCGCCACAAGGTTCCGGAGGACGCGGCACGGCAGGTGCTCGACCGGTTCACCGAAGTCGGTCTGCTGGACGATGCCGCCTTCGCCCGGGATTGGGTTGCCGCAGGCGGTCGCCGGCAGCGCGGACGGCGCGTGCTGGCTGCTGAACTGGCCGGCAAAGGCGTCTCCGATGAGGTGATCGAGGAGGCGCTGGCGGAACGCTCAGCCGATGACGACCTCGGCGCGGCACGGGAACTGGCCAGGCGGCGGATGCCCTCCCTGGCCGGGCTGGACCGCCAGGTGCGCTACCGGCGCCTGTGCGGTTTGCTGCAGCGCCGTGGCTTCAGCTGGGGAGTGATCGCACAGGTGAGTCGTGAGGTGCTGGACGAGATCGAGGATCAACCCTGGGTCGAGGGGGATTCCTGAGCTGCTTGCAGAACGGTCGTAACCGGCCTACCTTTGCCTGAAAGGTGCGTTATGGCGACACCACTGCTGAGTGATTCTGAACGGGGACTGACACCCCACTGCGAGGCGTCTCGGGCTTTCCGGGACGCCTAGGCGGCGCTGACCGCCGAATCTGCTCACTGGTGCCTCCTGGCGGCCGCTGACGAAGAGGAGGCCAAGGTGGACATCACGCAGGTGCTGGTGATCGCCACGGTCGTGCTGGGAGTAGCGATCCTGGTACTGGCCATCGGCTTCTTCATCAACATCCGGATCCAGCAGCGCAGCGTTCATCAGGCGGCTCGGCGGGCGATCGAGGAGGAACGCCGCAGCAATGCCCTGCAACTGCCCGATCTGCGTCCGAAATCCGTCCGCAAACCACGTTCGGGCGGCGAGGCCACCGGTGAGGAGTCCCGCCCGGCCCGCAAGCCGCGCAAGCCGCGCGCGGCCGCGACCAAACGTCAGGGCCAGGCCACGCCGCCGGCGGAGGAGGTGCCGCAGTTGAGCCCTCAGGATGTGGCACTGCTGACGTCCGAGCGAGAGACCCTGGCGGTCGAACAGGCCCGCCTGAACCAGCTGAGCGCGGAACTCGAACGGCGCGCCGCTGAACTCGTCGCCGCCGAGGCGACACACCTGGAGCGGCTCGCGCAACTGGCCGGCACCACATCGGCTCAGGCCCGCTCCGAGCTGAAGGCCACTATCGAACGGGAGGAGCGTCTGCGCTCCGCCCAACTGGCCCGGGAGATCGAAGCGGAAGCCCGGCGGACCGGTGAGGACCGGGCCCGGCAGATCATCACCGGCGCCATCCAGCGGCTGGCGGCCGAACAGACCACGGAATCGGTGGTGGCCACGGTCCCGTTGCCCAGCGACGAGATGAAGGGAAGGATCATCGGCCGGGAGGGCCGCAACATCCGCGCCTTCGAGCAGGTCACCGGGGTGAACGTGATGATCGACGACACTCCCGAGAGCGTCCTGCTCTCCTGTTTCGATCCGGTGCGCCGGGAGACTGCGCGGCTCACCCTGACCGAACTGGTGGCGGACGGACGCATCCACCCGGCACGCATCGAGGAGGTGCACCTGCGCAGTCAGCGTCAGATCGAGGAGCTCTGCCAGCGGGCCGCCGAGGATGCCCTGCTGGAGATGGGCATCACCGACCTCGACCCTGGGCTGGTGCCCCACATCGGCGCGCTGCGCTACCGCACCTCTTACGGCCAGAACGTCCTTGCCCACCTGGTCGAGTGCGGTCACATCGCCGCCATGATGGCCGCCGAACTCGGCCTGGATATCCAGGTCTGCCGGCGCGCGGCCTTCCTGCACGACATCGGCAAGGCGCTCACCCATGAGATGGAGGGCTCCCACGCCGCGATCGGCGCCGATCTGGCCCGCCGGCACGGCGAGCATCCCGATATCGTCCACGCGATCGCCGCTCATCACAACGAGATCGAGCCGGTCACCGTCGAGGCCGTGCTGGTGCAGGCCGCTGACGCGATCAGCGGCAGCCGTCCTGGCGCCCGCCGGGAGAGCCTGGAGATCTACGTGAAGCGGCTGCAGCGGCTGGAGGAGATCGCCCGCTCCCATGCCGGGGTGGACAAGGTCTTCGCCATGCAGGCCGGCCGCGAGGTGCGGGTGATGGTCGCCCCCGATCAGGTCAGCGATGCCGAATCGCAGGCGATCGCCCGCGAGATCGCCAAAGAGGTGGAGGGCCAACTGACCTACCCCGGCAGCATCAAGGTGACCGTGGTACGCGAATCCCGCGCGGTGGCGCTGGCCCGCTGACCTTGGCCCAAGTCGGCGCAGGTGCCGGCCGCGCCCGTCGAAGTGGACTTCTTCTGGCGGGTACGTCAGGAAACTGTCCACCGTGCCGGCCGGCAGAATGTGCTGCTGACTGCGGCGGGAGGTAAAGTCGCCGGAGTCCCGGCGAAGGTAAGGAAACTCCACGGTCCATGTCCCGCACCTATGAGGTGGTCACCTACGGCTGCCAGATGAACGTCCACGACTCCGAGCGGATCTCCGGAGTCCTGGAGGACGCGGGCTACGCGCGCGCCCCCGAGGGCGAGCAGGCCGACGTCGTGGTGTTCAACACCTGCGCGGTGCGCGAGAACGCCGACAACCGGCTCTACGGCAATCTCGGCCACCTGGCACCGGTCAAGGCCTCCCACCCCGGTATGCAGATCGCGGTCGGTGGCTGCATGGCGCAGAAGGACTCCGACGTGGTGGTCCGCAAGGCCCCCTGGGTCGACGTGGTCTTCGGCACGCACAATCTCGGCTCGCTTCCGGTGCTGCTGGAACGGGCCCGGATCGCCGAGGAATCCCAGGTCGAGATCCTGGAATCGCTGGAACGCTTCCCCTCCACGCTGCCGACCCGGCGGGATTCGGCCTACGCGGCCTGGGTGTCGATCAGCGTGGGCTGCAACAACACCTGCACCTTCTGCATCGTCCCGGCGCTGCGCGGCAAGGAGACCGACCGGCGGCCCGGCGACATCCTGGCCGAGATCCAGGCCCTGGTGGCCGAGGGCGTCCAGGAGATCACCCTGCTGGGCCAGAACGTGAACAGCTACGGGGTCGAGTTCGGCGACCGCCAGGCCTTCGGCAAGCTGCTGCGGGCCTGCGGCGGGATCGACGGCCTGGAGCGGGTGCGCTTCACCTCGCCACACCCGGCGGCCTTCACCGACGACGTGATCGCGGCGATGGCCGGGACCCCGAACGTGATGCCCTCGCTCCACATGCCGCTGCAGTCCGGCTCGGACGTGGTGCTGAAGGCGATGCGCCGCTCCTACCGCAGCACGAAGTACCTCGGCATCCTCGACCGGGTGCGGGCGGCGATGCCGCAGGCGGCCATCACCACTGACATCATCGTGGGTTTCCCGGGCGAGACCGAGGCTGACTTCCGGGCGACCCTCGACGTGGTCGAGGCCTCCCGCTTCGCCGCGGCCTTCACCTTCCAGTACTCCATCCGTCCGGGAACGCCGGCCGCCACGATGCCCGATCAGGTGCCGCGCGAGGTCGTCCAGGAGAGGTACGAGCGGCTGGTGGAGTTGGTCGGCCGGGTCACCCACGACGAGAACCAGGCCCTGGTCGGGCAGCGGGTCGAGGTCATGTTCGCCGACGGCGAGGGACGCAAGGACGCCGCCACCGCGCGGATGTCGGGCCGAGCCCGCGACAACCGCCTGGTCCACGTCAGGGTGCCGGAGAACGAGGCCGACCGTCCGCGTCCGGGCGACTTCGCCGAAGTCGAGGTGACCTATGCGGCTCCCCACCACCTGAACGCCGACGGCGGGCTGCTGAGTCTGCGCCGCAGCCGCGGCGGGGACGCCTGGCAGGCCCGCAACGCCGCGCCGGACGCCCGCCCGCTGGTCGGCCTGGGGATGCCCCGCCGGGCCTGAGGCCACGGAGCGAGGGCTTCGACAGGCTCAGCCATCGTTGCCCGGTTTGACTCCGACCGATGAGCGGACGATCTTTGATCTTGTCGAAGGATCGTCCGGGAGCGCACAAAGACCAGGGGGCCGGCATCCCGCCGACCCCCTGGGTTCGTTGTCAGATCGCGACCAGCGCGACTCACTGGGACAGGTTGTCCACCTGGTCCTTCAGAAAGCCCTGTGCCTGATCGACCTGTGCCTCGTACTTGCCGCCAGTTGCGTTGTCAACAGCGTCACCGACAGAGTCGATTCCCTGCTTGACCGCGTCGGAATGGTCGGCAACGGCATCTTTGATCTGTTCAACGATATCCATGCGACCTCCTCTCTCTCACCAGCGCCAGAAGGCCGTCTTCAGGCTGTAGGTCAGTTGTACCTCACCAGGGCGCCGGAGGGAAGAGGCGCGCCAGAAACGGCAGAATGGGTCACCTCATGAGTGAGCTTCCGGTGCTGGTCGTCAACGGTCCCACCGCCAGTGGCAAGACAGCGCTGGCGGTCGCCGCCGCGCACCGGCTGGCCGCGGACGGGATAGGCGCCGAGGTGGTGAACGCCGATTCGATGCTGGTCTACCGCGGGATGGACGTCGGCACCGCCAAGCCCACGCTCGCCGAGCGCGGAGGCGTCCCGCACCACCTGATCGACATCGCCGAGGTGACCGAGACCGCCAGCGTGGCGGCTTTCCAGGAGCTGGCGCGGGATGCCATCGCCGACTGCCGGGCCCGGGCAGTGGTACCGATCGTGGCCGGCGGCTCGGCGCTCTACATGCGGGCGATCCTGGATGAGTTCGAGTTCCCGGGTACCGACCCGGTGGTGCGTGCGCGGCTGGAAGCCGAACTCGCCGACATCGGCTCGGCGGCGCTGCACGCGCGGCTCGCGGAGATCGCCCCGGAGACCGCTGCCGGCATCCTGCCGGGCAACGGCCGACGGATCGTCAGGGCGCTGGAGGTGATCGAGCTGACCGGCTCCTTCCGTCCGGTGCTGCCCGAAGGCAGCTACGCGATCGAACCAGTGTTGCAGTTCGGTCTCGCACTGGATCGGGCTGAGCTGGACGCCCGGATCGAGACCCGGGTGGAGCGGATGTGGCAGCAGGGCTTCGTCGACGAGGTGCAGGCGCTCATCCCGCGGGGCCTGAAACAGGGTAAGACCGCGTCCCGAGCCCTCGGCTACCGGCAGATCCTGGACTTCCTGGATGGCCGGGGCACGGAGGCCGAGGCCAAGGAGCGGACCGTCTCGGGTACCCGCCGGTTCGCGCGCAAGCAGCTGGGCTGGTTCCGCCGGGACCCGCGAATCGTCTGGCTGCCGGCGAGCCCGGAAGCGGTCGCACCGATGGTGTCCGCGGTGCGGGGTAGGCTCGGGCAGATACCAGGGAGAAGTGATGCGTGAGCTTGCGTTCGTGAAGGGCCATGGTGCCCGCAACGACTTCGTGCTGTTCACCGATCCCGAGGGACGGGTGGAGCTGAGCGATGCGGAGGTCGCCGCAGTGTGCGATCGCCGAGCCGGGATCGGCGCGGACGGGGTGCTCCGTGCCGTCCATGACGCCGACGGCCAGTGGTTCATGGATTACCGCAACGCCGACGGGTCGCTGGCGGAGATGTGCGGCAACGGGCTGCGGGTCTTCCTGCGCTACCTGGCCGCCGAGGGCCTCGTCCATGCCGATCAGGTGACGGTGGGCACGCGCGCCGGAGAGCGGACCGGCACCTTCCTGCCCGACGGGCGGATAGCGGTCACCATGGGATTGGTCCGCGTCGACCCGGATCGCCCTGAGGTGGGGGTCGGCGACCGGCGCTGGACGGGCATCCCGGCTGATGTCGGCAATCCCCACGTGGTGAGCCTGGTGACGGACGAGGCCGAGCTCGACTCGCTGGATCTGTCGGCCCCCCCGCGGGTGCCTGCTGGCAGGTTCCCCCACGGTGTGAACGCCGAGTTCACTGTCCTGCTGCAGCCCGGTCACGTCCGGATGCGGGTTCACGAGCGGGGTTCGGGGGAGACCGAGGCCTGCGGCACCGGAGTCGTGGCGGTGGCGGTGGCGATCGGCGGCGCGGCACCCGGCGGCGCACCGGTGCGCGTGACCACCCCTGGTGGCGACCTGGAGGTGCACGTCCGGCCCGACGGCGAAGCGGTGCTCACCGGCCCGGCCGTCCTGGTGGCCCGTGGCGTACTCGATCTGGAGGTGATCGGCTGATGACCCAGCCAACCGATATCGACATCGAACTCGATTTCGACGGTGAACAACTCGACCTGGCCGAGCGCAACTCGCTGCGCCGGGTGGCCGGCATGTCCACTCAGCTGGCCGACATCACCGAGGTCGAGTACCGCGAGCTGCAACTGGAACGGGTGGTCCTGGTGAGCGTGTGGACGACCGGCAGCCAGGTGGACGCGGAGAACTCGCTGGCCGAGTTGAAACTGCTGGCGGAGACGGCCGGTTCCGAAGTGCTGGACGGCCTGGTGCAGCGCCGCGGCCATGCCGATCCGGCGACCTTCATCGGACGCGGCAAGGTGGACGAGCTGAAGCAGGTGGTGCAGGCCACCGGCGCGGACACGGTGATCTGCGACGGTGAACTCGAACCGGCCCAGCTGCGCAACCTCGAGGACCGGATCGGGGTCAAGGTGGTGGACCGCACCGCGCTGATCCTGGATATCTTCGCCCAGCACGCCAAGAGCGCCGAGGGCAAGGCGCAGGTCGAACTGGCGCAGCTACAGTACCTGCGACAGCGGCTGCGCGGCTGGGGCGGCAACCTCTCCAGGCAGGCGGGCGGACGGGCTGCCGGCGGCGCGGGGATCGGCGGCCGCGGCCCGGGCGAGACCAAGATCGAGGTGGACCGGCGCCGGATCAAGACCCGGATCTCCGTGCTGCGGCGCCGGCTGCGCGAGCTGGACTCCGTCCGCGAGACCACGCGCTCCCAGCGCCGCCGCAACCAGGTGCCCTCGGTGGCGATCGTCGGCTACACCAACGCCGGCAAGTCGTCACTGCTGAACCGGCTGACCGGTGCCGGCGTGCTGGTGGAGGACGCGCTGTTCGCCACCCTCGACCCGACCACCCGGCGGACCGCGACGCCGGAGGGCAGGGAGTACACCCTGACCGACACCGTCGGGTTCATCCGTCACCTGCCGCACGACCTGGTGGAGGCCTTCCGCTCCACCCTGGAGGAGTCGACCCGGGCCGACCTGCTGCTGCATGTGGTGGACGGCTCGGACGCCGATCCGTTGGGCCAGATCCAGGCCGTCCGCGAGGTGCTCTCCGGTATCGGCGCGGCCGGCATCGCCGAACAGCTGGTGATCAACAAGATCGATCAGGCCGCACCGGATGCGTTGCTGGCATTGCGTGGCGCCTACGGCGATGCCGTCTTCGTCTCCGCCCGCACCGGCGAAGGCATCGACGAGCTGTGCGCCCGGCTGGAGGAGCGGCTGCCCCGCCCGGAACTCGAGGTCGAGGCGCTGGTGCCCTACGACCGCGGTGACCTGATCAACCGGATCCACCAATCTGGAGAGTTCCTCTCCACCGAGCACACCGCGGACGGCACCCTGGTGCGGGCACGGGTGAACGCCGACCTGGCCGGTGAGCTGTCCCGCTACGCCGCCGGGGAGAACCCCTGACCGACCAGCCGGGCCAGGCGGTGCTCACTGCCGCGGTGGCGGCGATCGGTGGCACGCCGCGTCCGGGCCAGCAGCAGATGGCCACCGAGGTGGCCCGGACCATCGAGACCGGTGAGCACCTGTTGGTGCAGGCCGGCACCGGCACCGGAAAGTCGTTGGGCTACCTCGCCCCGGCGCTGGCCCACCTTGCCGAGCATCCCGACCAGCGGATCGTGATCGCCACCGCCACCCTGGCGCTGCAGACCCAGCTGGCCACCAAGGACATTCCGGCTGCGGTCGCGGCCTGTGAACTGGTCACCGGACGAGCGATCAGCCATGCCGTGCTGAAGGGCCGCAGCAACTACGCCTGCCTGCACAGGGTGCGGGACGGGATCGGAGCCTCGGGGCAGGACACCCTGCTCGGCGGAGCCGAACTGATCGAGACGGTCTCCGCCTCCGGCGCGGATGCGACCAGCGTGCTGGGCGCCGAGGTGGTCGCGCTCCGGGAATGGGCAGAGGAGGAGGCGGCCGGCGGCGGCCTGGCGGACCGTGACGACGCACCCAGTCATACCCCGGCGGCCTGGAACCAGGTGTCCGTGCCGGTCCGGGAGTGCCTGGGCGTGGCGAAGTGCCCGTTCGGTGGCGAGTGCCTGGTGGAGAAGTCCCGGGAACGGGCCAGGAGCAGCCAGCTGGTGGTCACCAACCACGCACTGCTGGCGATCGACGCGATGCATGGCCGCACCGCACTGCCCGAGCACGAACTTGTGATCGTGGACGAGGCCCACGAGCTGGTCGCGCGGGTGACCGGTGCGGCTTCCCACGAGCTCAGCCCGCAAGGCGTGGAGCGGGTGGCGAAACGTTGCCTGCCCTGGCTCTCCGACGACGTCGGCGCGACCTTCCTGGATGCCGCCGACACCCTGCAGATCGCCCTGGACGAGACCGAGCCCGGGCGCGTTGAGGATCCGGATTCCGCGGTCGTCGCCGCCTTCGCGGCGGTTCGGGATGCGGCCCGGGCCGCGGTCTCCGGGATGGCCGGCAAGGAGGATCCGGACGCCACCCAGGCCGCCGCGGTCGCGAAGGAGATCTTCGACGTCGCCGGGCAGATGGCCGCCCTGGCGGATCACGATGTGATCTGGGTGGGGGAGCGGGAACGGTTCGGACGCCAGGCCTACTCCGCGCCGCTCAGCGTGGCCGGACTGATCGCCGAGCGCATCCTGGGCGACGTGCCTGGGGTGCTGACCTCGGCGACTCTGAAGCTGGGCGGGGAATTCGCGCCCGTCGCGCGCAGTCTTGGGCTGGGCGAGGAGGGCTATCGGGGAATCGATGTCGGCTCGCCCTTCGACTATCGCCGCCAGGGCATCCTCTACGTCGCCCGGCACCTACCGCCGCCGCATCGCGACGGGATCGGCCCCGAGACCCTGACCGAGGTGGCGGAACTGCTCTGGGCGGCCGGCGGGCGGACGCTGGGACTGTTCGCCTCACAGCGCTCCGCCGAGGCGGCGGCCCGGTACTGTCGCGCCGAGCTTCCGGCGTCGACGATTCTGTGCCAAGGCGACCGTGCCCTGCCTGAGCTCACCCGGCAGTTCATCGAGAATCCCGAGGCATCGCTGTTCGGCACCCTGTCGCTGTGGCAGGGCATCGACGTTCCCGGGGACACCTGCGCTCTGGTGATCATCGACAAGATCCCGTTCCCGCGCCCGGACGACCCGCTGATGCAGGCCCGGCAGCGAGTGGTGGCCGAGGCGGGTGGCAACGGCTTTATGGCCGTGGCCGCCACGCATGCCGGGCTGCTGCTCGCCCAGGGCTCCGGACGGCTGATCCGCACGCTGACCGACCGCGGCGTGGTCGCCGTCCTCGACCCACGGCTGGTCACCGCTCGCTACGGCAGCTTCCTGCGCGCCTCGATGCCCGACTTCTGGGCCACCACCGACCGCGAGACCGCCATCGGCGCGCTGCGCAGACTCCGCGAGCCAGATGGGTCAGACCCTGCGTAGAACCGCGACCACCTTGCCCAGGATGCTGGCCTGGTTGCCGTCGATGGGTTCGTAGGCGGGGTTGTGGGGCAGCAGCCACACCTGCCCGGGAGTGCGCTTGAAGGTCTTCACGGTGGCCTCGTCGCCGAGCAGCGCCGCGACGATGTCGCCATTGTCCGCGCTGGGCTGCTGACGCACCACGACGTAGTCGCCGTCGCAGATCGCAGCCTCGATCATCGAGTCGCCCCTGACCTCCAGCAGGAACAGGGTTCCTTCCCCGACCAGCTGCTTGGGCAGGGCGAAGACGTCCGAGACCGCCTCCTCGGCGAGGATCGGACCGCCGGCCGCGATCTGTCCCAGGATCGGGACGTGCACCGCCGGCGCGGCGTAGTCGTCGATCCCGGTCTCGTCGATGGTGCTCTCCAGAGCGGGACGAACCGGCGCCAGCGAGCCCGGCAGCCGGACCTCCATCGCGCGTGGCCGGTGGGGATCGCGTCGCAGGTAGCCCTTGCCCTCCAGCACCTTCAGCTGATGGGCGACCGAGGACGAGGACGCCAATCCGGCGGCATCGGCGATCTCCCGGATGCTCGGCGGGTAGCCGCGAGCCTCGATGGTGTCGCGGATCACCTCCAGCATCCGGCGCTGCCGCGGGGTCAGGCCGTCGGCGTCGGTCGGCCCGTCCGGCAGCTCGGAGACATTGGTGCCCAGCTGATCCGCGATGTCCTGCTTGCTCGGACGCCCGCGGCGTCGCGCGGGGGAGGTGGTGCCGTCGTTAGCCATGACTTCACAGTAGGGGAGTCCCACCAGGAAATGAAACATCTGTTCGAGCGTGTCGCCTACCGGGCCGCAGAGAGGTTCCGGCAAGCCGCCGGCAGGCTGCGAAGGGGGTGCTCGGAGGAAACTGTCAGAGCGGGGTGGTGGAGTGGTGGCAACGACACGCAGAGAACATTTGTTCGAATACTCTTGCCAACCAGGCCTCGGACCGGGTAGGAATGTATCGAACAGGTGTTCGACCCGAAGAAGGAGTCCCGAAATGGCCGTCATGCTGGTCGATCTTCCGCTGGCCCCGGCACCGGCTTCCGCCGCCGACCGCCGCTGGGTGCATGTCAGCAGCCCGCGTCCGGTCGCCGATCGTCCGGCGACGAGCCCGACCGCTCGTCCGGCGCCGTCGTCTCGGCCGGGCGGGCGTCCCGGCGGCGTCGCAGCGCCACGGGCGGCTTCGCACAGGTCGGTCGGCGCGGCTCCCTC
>JASGEM010000016.1:0-56390 GCA_049841235.1 Propionicimonas sp.
GCGGTCGCCCCGGCCTCCTGCATGTGGTAGCCGGAGATCGAGATCGAGTTGAACTTCGGCATGTTCGCCGAGGTGAAGGCGAAGATGTCGGCGATGATCCGCATCGACGGCGCCGGCGGGTAGATGTAGGTGTTACGAACCATGAACTCCTTGAGGATGTCGTTCTGGATCGTGCCCGCGAGCTGCTCCAGCTTCACCCCCTGCTCCTCGGCCGCCACCACGTAGAGGGCCAGGACGGGGAGCACCGCTCCGTTCATGGTCATCGAGACCGACATCTGGTCCAGCGGAATGCCCTCGAAGAGCTGCCGCATGTCCAGGATCGAATCCACCGCCACGCCGGCCATGCCGACGTCGCCGGTCACCCGCGGGTGGTCGGAGTCGTAGCCACGGTGGGTGGCCAGGTCGAAGGCGATCGACAGGCCCTTCTGGCCGGCGGCCAGGTTGCGCCGGTAGAAGGCGTTCGACTCCTCGGCGGTGGAGAAGCCGGCGTACTGCCGGATCGTCCACGGCTGGTTGACGTACATGGTGGCGTACGGCCCGCGCAGGAAGGGCGGGATGCCCGGGTAGGTGTTGAGGAAGTCCAGGCCCTCGTAGGCCCGCTCGTCGTACATCGGCGGGACGAGGATGTGCTCGGGGGTCTGCCAGCCCTCGGAGTACATCGGAGAGGCATGCAGCAGCGCGTCGAACTGCGCAGCCGAATCGGCCGGGGGCACCGCGGCCCCCAGATCGATGCCTTCAAAGCTGGGGATGCTGGTCCCCTTCGAATGTGTCACCGTGCCACTCCAATCCGGTCCATCGCCTCGGAGAGGAAGGCGACCACGTCCATACCCATGAACACTTCACCGTCGATCCAGTCGTTGACGTCGTCGGACGCTGCCTCGCGGCGGTTGCCGGCGATGTAGACCGTCGGGATGCCGGCTTCCTTCAGCGCCCGGGCCACGTCCACCGCCTGGGCGGCGTAGACCTTGGCCGAAGAACACAGGATGACGAACTTCGCACCGGATTCGGTCACCTTGGCGACGATCTCGTCCGGCGTCCCGCCCGCACTGGCCGGAAGGTCGAAGCCGGCCACACCCAGCAGGGCGCCGACGAAGGTCTCCCGCGCGCCGAAGTCACGCTGGGCGCCGAGCCGGGCCAGGAAGACGGCCGGCTTCGGATCGGCGGCCGCTGCGCGATCGCGCAGCGCCTCGAAGATCTCGCTGTCCCGCTGCGGCGCCAGGCCGGCGCGCTCGGGCGCGGCCGGACGCGGACGGACGGTGAGCGGCTCCTCGGCCGGGTTCGGGAACATCGAGACACCGGTCAGCGGCTGGCTGCGGTTGGCCAGGCGCTTAGCGCGCTCGGCCTTCGACGCCTCGATCCGCTCGGCGATCAGGCCCGAGGTGAGCGCTGCGGCCATGCCGCCGGCGGCCTCGATCTGCTGGAAGACCTCCCAGGCCTTCGCCGCCAGCTGGTCGGTGAGCGACTCGACGAACCAGGCCCCGCCGGCAGGGTCGGAGACCTTGCCGACGTTGGATTCCTCGGCCGCCAGGATCTGGGTGTTGCGCGCCATCCGGCGGCTGAACTCGTCCGGCAGGCCCTGGGCGGTGTCGAACGGCAGGCAGGTGATGATCTCGGCACCGCCGACGGCGGCGGCGAAGCTGGCGATCGTGCCGCGCAGCAGGTTGACCCACGGGTCGTCCCGGCTGATCATCCGCCAGCTGGTCACGGCATGCTGGACGGCGCCGCTGGCGCCGGCGGGCACTCCGCTGACCTCGCAGACCCTGGCCCAGAGCCGGCGCAGCGCGCGCAGGCGGGCGATGGTCATGAACTGGTCGGCGTTGGCGCTGACCCGGAAGGCGATCTGCCCGGCGCCATCGGCCGCCGGGATGCCGGCCGCCTCCAGGTCGCGCAGGTAGGCCACGCCGGTGGCGATCGCGAAGGCGAGCTGGTCGACATCGCTGGCGCCGGCATCGTCGTAGGGCAGCACGTCGACCGACAGCGCCCGCACCGCGGGCAGCTCGGCAAGCGTTGCCCTGACCCATTCGGCCTGCTGGCTCAGGTCGGGAGCCTGACCGGTCCGGGCAGCAAGACCGAGGGCGTCAAGGCCCAGGTTGCCGCGGGCGAAGCTGGCTCCCTTGGCCTTCCAGAAGGCGACCAGCGCCTTCGCGGCGGCCACCTGATCCTCGGCGCTGGTGACCGAGATCGGCGCCAGGTCGGGCTCGACCCCGTCCAGCACCGTGGCCAGGTCGTCGGCGGCGATCGCGTCGCTGCCGACCCGCAGCCAGACCGAGCTCGCGCCGCGTTCCAGGTCGGCCAGGATCTCGCGCTTGGTGAAGGCGACATCCGGATCCTCGTGGAGCTGGCGGACGTCCCAGGTGGCCATCGGGCTGGTCTTCACCATGGTGCCGCGGGTGAACGGCATCACGCCCGGGTGGCCCAGCGGGGCATCGGTACGGGTGTAGAGCGGCTCGATCGTCAGGCCGTCGACAGTGCTGGTGCGCAGTCGCGCCATCGCCTTGTCGAGGGTGAGTTCCTTGCCTTCGGGGCGGCCGCGATTGAGCACCTTGAGAACTTCGGCTTCCCACTGTTCACGAGAGGGAGTGGCGAAGTCCCCGGCCAGCAGCAACGGGGTATCGGTCATGGGTTTCAGCGTAATGGCGCAGTCCGGCCCGCGCTGGCGGTCCGACCAAAAACCCCGGTCGGTGATACTCCCCCGCTCACTAGGTGGACCTCGCATCCGCCCCGAGCGTCGAGCGCCACTCTTCCCGCCGAGAGCCACTCCCCAGACACAAGCGCTCGACGGGAAGGATGGCGCTCGGCGGTGGAGGAGACCCGGGGGCGAAGAGAGGAGGGCGGGGCGGAGGGAGGGGTTAGGCGACCTGGTGGACCAGGGCCTCGGCGGAGCGGATCATGGTGGCGGTCTCGCGCTCCCACTCCGGCTCCTGGCCACGGAACGGGCCGGTGGCCAGTGAGATGATCACGGCGGCCGCGCGCAGCCGCAACTGGGTGGGATCGACGCGGGTGTCGAAGACCGGCACCCAGGCCCGCACCAGATCGTGGACGCGGCTCTCCTGGGCGGGGTTCATCCGCTGGATGGTGGACAGGTGCGCCACCAGGCAGGCCAGATCATCGACCCGGTGGCCCGGGCCGATGGTGTCGATGTCGAGCAGGCCCGAGATCCGTCCATCGGCCACGTGCACCTGTCCCTCGTGGAAGTCGCCGTGGGTGGGCTCATTCCCCGGCCCGACCGGCGCCAACCCGGCGGCGATGGTGTCGACCAGGCGCTCGAGCCGCTCCTCCAGCCGCGGGACGGCCTTCGCCACCACATTGGCGTAGTGGTGGACGGCGTCGCTCCACGGCGGGCGCCGCTCCAACCGCGCCACGCTGGCCGGCAGCGAATCGAGCAGGTCGATCAGTTGCTCGGCGGTGCACGGCGGAACCGGGTCGAACACCGCCTGCGCCAGCGGGACCCCCCGCAACTCCCGCAGGATCAGCAGCTGGTCATCGGTGGTCGCGGCGATCGGCGCCACCGGGACGCCGGCCTCGGCGAGCAGCCGATGACGGTGCACCACGTCGTCGAACAGCCGGGGCCGTAGCACCTTGACGTACACCACCTCGTCCTCGGCCGCCGCCACGCGGACCACCGCGCGCCGACGTGGCCGGTAGCCCACCATGTGCAGGTCGAGATCCGCGGCGGTCACCGGGTGGCCGAACACCTGATGGGCGTTGCACACCTCGGCCATCGACTCGGCGTAGGCGGCCCGGGCGAGGCCGGGCAGATCGGGATCCTGCGGGTAGATCCAGACCGCCACCTCGCGCTCGCCGTCGGCGAAGATCTCCGCCGCGGCGTCGCTGGCGACCGGGCCCGAGGCCCGGGCGCTGACTCCGAGCAATTCCTCACGACGCCCGTAGGACCAGTCGACCACCGCCGAATAGGTCGCTGTGGTGGAGTGCGGCGGGTTGGCGTCCACGTGATCGAGGGTCCAGCTGACCAGCCGGCCGCCGGCATGTTCCACGGCGGCCTGCAGCAGGCCACCCGCTTCGGCGGACGTGAGCAACGCCGAACCGTCCGGATCCTGCCGGGTCACGCTCACCTCCTGCCCGTCGACGGCGTCAGGATATTCCCCACTCCTGCCGTCATCCCTTCGACTCGCGAGACTCGCCGTCCTCGGGAGTCGAGGCCGTCGTCCGGCAGGGCGTCGCAGTATCGGTGATGGTCGACGGTCGAGCGTTGCGGCTCACCGATCGGCGATGCTCAGGACTGGTCGGTCGGGATGACCCCACCCACATTGGTCAGCCGGACGCGGGCGACCCGGCGTCCGTCGAGCTCGGTGACCCGCAGCTCGAAGCGGGCGGCGCCGGATTCCTGCGGCTCGGCGGGTTCCAGCGTCACCTCGCAGTGGTCGTCCAGCTGCGGCAGCGTGCCCAGCTGTGCCATCAGGTAGCCGGCGACCGTGTCGTAGGGACCCTCGGGCAGGGCGTAGCCGAACTCGTCGGCGAAATCCTCCAGCGTGGTCAGTCCGTCCAGGTCGACCGAGGAGTCGGTGTTGGCCAGGCTGCCGGCAGTCTCGTCGTCGAACTCGTCGGTGATGTCGCCGATCAGTTCCTCGATCAGGTCCTCGATGGTGACGATGCCGGCGGTGCCGCCGTACTCGTCGCGGACGATCGCCAGGTGCGCCTTGCTCTGTCGCATCTCGGTCAGGGCCCGCAGGATGCGCATGGTGTGCGGCAGGCTGATCACCGGACGCACCAGGTCGCGCACCGGCGCTGCACGTTCCACGCTGTCGAGCCCGACCAGATCCCGCAGGTGGACGAACCCCAGCACATCGTCGAAGTCCCGGCCGCTCACCGGATACCGGCTGTGGGCGCCGGCCTGCACCTCCTGCAGCGCCCTCTGGGCGGGCAGGTCCCCGTCCAGGAAGTCGACCTCGGTGCGCGGGATCATCGCCTCGCGCAGCGAGACCTCACCGGCGGCGAAGACCTCGTCCACGATCTGGCGCTCCTCGTCGCCCAGGGTGGTGGAGGAACCGACCATCGAACGCAGTTCGGCATCGGTGACCTCCTCGCGGGAGGCCTGCGGGTCGCCGCCCAGCAGCCGGACCAGTCCGTTGGTGGAGACGCCGAGGAACCAGATCACCGGCTTGGCGATGGTGGCGATCGCCTTGACCAGCGGGCCGAGCGCCATCGCGAAGGACTCCGCCCGCTGCATCGCCAGCCGCTTGGCGGTGAGCTCGCCGATCACGATCGAGAAGTACGAGATCACGATCGTGATCAGCACCAGCGCCAGTGGATCCGCGATCGCGGTCGGGACGCCCCAGGTCTCCAGCACGTCGCCGAAGGCGTCGGAGAGCAGCGCGCCACCGAAGGCCGCCGAGAGGAACCCGGAAAGCGTGACGCCGATCTGAACCGCGGAAAGGAAGAGGTTCGGATCGGCGCTGAGCTCGGCGACGGTGCGCCCGCGTTTGCCGCGCACGGCGAGTTGCTTCAACTGACTCTCGCGCAGCGATACCAGCGCCATCTCGGCGGCGGCGAAGATGCCACCGATCAGGATGAAGACGAAGATCAGCGCGATGTTGCCGACGATCTCGTTCATCCGGCTCCTCTCCCGTGGCGCACACATTCTACGGGCACCGCGCCGTCCGGGTTTCCCGGTGCCCGGAGCCTGGCCCCGCGTCTCGGCGCGTGCGGTACCCTCCCGGAGTGGCTGCCGGTGGATTCTCCTTCGCTGCAGGAAACCTGCGCCAGCTGCTGGCCGCCCCCCGCTATCTGCTCGGTTCGCTGCGCGCCCGCCGCTCCCGGCGCGATCCGGCCACCTGGGTGATCGGCTCTGCCTTCGGGGTGGCGGACGGCGCCCTGGCCTTCGCCCGGGCGGCGCTCGCCCTGCCCGATCCACCGCGACTGATCTGGCTGGCCGGGAGCGAGGACGAGGCTGCCGCGGCCCGGACCGCCGGCTTCGAGACGCTGCCCCGCGACAGCGACGCCGGCCTGCGAGCCACCCAGGAGGCCGGTCTGATCGCCATCACGCATGGCTTCGGCGACGTCAACCGGTACGGGGTCACCGGGGCGGTGATCGTCCAGCTGTGGCACGGCGCCCCGCTGAAGAAATTGCACGCCGACTCCCCTGCGGTGGTCGGCGCCGGCCTGCTGGGCCGGATTCCAGGCATGCCGTCGTTGATGCGCCGGGCCTATCGCTGGGGCAGCCAGCGGATCAGCCTGTTGCCGGTCTCGTCGCCCTACTTCGAGCCCTTCCTGCGCAGCGCCTTCCACCTCACCGACCAGGTGCGGGTGCTGGGCGAGCCGCGAACGGACGTGCTGTTCAGCGCTGATCCGGCCAGTCTCACCGCTGCCTCTCGTGCGCTGTTGAGCCGCCAGTTGGGTGAGTTGCGGGACCGCCGCGTCGTGCTGTTCGCCCCGACCTGGCGCGATGGTGAGCCGGATCCGTCCATCCCGACGGCGGCAGAGTGGGAGGCGATCGAGGCCTTCTGCGAGCGGCATGACGCGATGCTCGTGATACGACCCCATCCACTCGGGGTCGGCGCCTACCAGCACACCAGCGACCGGGTGAAGTTGCTGCCGCCGGCGGTGCAGCCGGAATCGATGCCGCTGCTCTGGGGCGTCTCGGCGCTGATCACCGACTACTCCTCGATGCTGATCGACTACGCGGTGACGGGACGTCCGATCCTTCTGCTGGCTCCTGATCTGGCGCGCTACCAGGCCACCCGTGGACTCTACGTCGACTACACCGAGCTCGCCGGTGAGCGGTGGTGCACCACCTGGGTGCAGGCCCTGGCCGAACTGGACAGACTGTTCAGCGATCCGGAGTGCCATGCCGCAGCGGCAGAACGGAGTCGCGAGCTTGCCACCCGGTTCCATACCTTCACCGACGGCCGCAACGCCCAGCGGGTGGCCGAGACCGCGGCCGCCCTGGTCCGGGAGCGTTTCCGGGCGTAGGCGGCGCCGGTGCTCAGGCAGCGGCCAGCTGCTCGTCCAGCAGCTGACGGAAGACCTCGATCGGCTGGGCGCCCGAGATCGCCTGGTTGCCGGCGACGAAGAACGGGACGCTGCTGATGCCCAGTTGCTGCGACCACGCAGTGCTGGCCTCGACCGCCGTGCGGAGATCCTCGCGATCCAGGTCGGCGGTGAACCGGTCGATGTCGGCCACACCGGCGGTGACCGCGAACTCGACCAGCGTCTCCCGGGGCATGTCGGGGTGGCCGCCCTCGGGAGGGGCCGCGGCATGCACGGTGTGCAGGTACTCGGCGAACCGGCCCTGTTCGGCGGCTGCCCGAAGGGCCACCGCCGCGGCGGTGGAATCCTCGCCGAAGAAGGAGACATCGTGGAATTCGATCCGGACCTTGCCGGTGTCGACGTACTCGGCGATCAGGGTGGGCATGATCTCGGTGGTCACCCGGGCGCAGTAGGGGCAGCGCAGGTCGGCCCATTCGCTGAGGACGACCGGTGCGTCGATGTCACCGATCGCCAGGGTGTCGGCGGGGTCGCGCCGCACGATGTCGACCGGTTCTCCCGGCTCGGCCGACGCCGGCGGCTGGGTCTGGGCAGGTGGCTCCGAGGCGGGCACGGAGGGACTGGCCGACACCATCGGCGCGAGGACCGGATTGCGGCCTCCCCCGGCCAGCAGCACGCCGGCCAACAACGCGATCACCAGGGCCAGTCCCAGGTTCAGCCAGCGCGCCCCCCGCAGCCGCTTCTCGAGTCGCTCGACCGTGGGGTCCACCGGGTTCTCCATGCCTGCCAGGGTATCGCCCTGGCCTGGGTCAGGTGACGCGGGAGCGATCGACGGTGCGCTCGGCTCCGAAGAGGACGCCGCGCAGGAAGCCGGCGCCCCAGGAGAGGTGCATGGTGATCAGGACGGCGGCGTTGAGCAGCCGATCGGTCAGCCGGTCGCCGTCCAGCCGGGTGACCCCCACCACGGAGGCCCCGACCAGGTACCCCACCGCGGCCAGATGTGCCACGCCGGCCAGTCTTCCTGCCGGGCCTCGGAGCACGCCGAGCGCCTGGAGCAGGAGGCAGGTGAGGCTGATCCCCATGATCAGCGCGACGGCCGGCGGCGGCAGGTAACGCCAGGGCGTCCCCTTCTGCCGCCGTACCAGGTGGCCGCGCCAGACCCCGGTCGCGTACATCTGGCGCCGCAGCGCATCCAGGCTCGCCCGCGGCCAGTAGGTGACCTTCAGCTTCGGGGTGAAGAGCACCTGATAGCCGGCCGCCCGGATCCGGGAATTGAGCTCCCAATCCTCGGCGCGACGCAGACCGGGGTCGAACAATCCGACCGCGAACAGCACCTCGCGACGGAACACGCCGAGGTAGGCGGAGTCGGCCGGCATCTCGTCCTCACCGTGGTGGTAGACACCGCCACCGAGTCCGAAGGGACTGTTGTAGGCCCGGGCGATCGCCTGCTGAACACGTCCGGAGCCCTTGGCGACCATCACGCCGCCCAGGTTCCCGCAGCCGGTGCGCCGCAGGATCTCCACCGCGGCCGCCGTATAGCCAGGGGGCAGTTCGGCGTGGGCGTCCACCCGGATCACCACCGGATGCCGGCTGGCACGGATGGCGGCGTTGACGCCCTTGGGGATGTCGTTGAGCGGGTTGTCGACCAACCGGATCCGCGGGTCGGCAGCGGCCAGTTCCGCCGCGATCGCGTCGGTCTCGTCGGTGGAGGCGCCAAGCGCCAGGACGAGCTCGGATTCCCCCTCGTACTCCTGGGAGAGGATCGCGTCGACCGCGCGCTCCAGGTGCCCGGCCTCGTTCAGCACGGGCATGACATAGGAAACCGCCACCCGCTCGGGCAACGGCTCCAGGACGGGACGGGGTTCGGCCGGCTCGCTCACCCGGCCATTCTGGCATGGACGGGCAGGTGGGACGCCTGGGCCAGCGGAAGCGTGATGGTGGCGACGAAGTCGTGACCGTCGGCCTCAAGGCTGAGCGAGGCGCCCATCAGCCGCGCCAGCCGGTCGGCGATGAACAGCCCCAGCCCGCTGCCCTCTCCGTGGCGGGCGGCATCACCACGGACGAACTGGGCGGTCAGCGCCTCGGGTGCCACCGCCAGCGGGGCCTCCATCCGGTTGCGCAGCCGGATCGCACCGGCACCGGGCAACGCCAGCACCTCGGCCCGCACCACGCTGCCGGGGCAGGCGTACTTCACCACATTGCCCACCAGGTTCTCCAGGATCCGCCACAGGTGGGCACCGTCCGCGCTGACCAGGCAGGGCTGGACGGGCGTCGAGACCCACTCCAGCTCGCGGGCGGCGAAGGCCGCATCGAAGTCACCCGCCACCTGGCCGAGAATCTCGGTGAGCTCGATCGGCTCCAGCCGCACTCCCACGGCCCCCGCGCTCGCCCGCGACGCCTCCAGCAGATCGCCGATCAGCACCCGCAGCCGCTCGGCCTTGCGGCCCAGCACCGCGGCGTACTCGCCCAGGGCCGGGTCGGTGGTCGGCTGGCGTCCGATCAGGTCGGCGTAGTTCATGATCGAGGTCAGCGGGGTGCGCAGGTCGTGGGTGACGTTGGTGATCAGCTCGGCCCGGAAGCGTTCCTCCCGCAGCTGAGCCTCGATCGCCCGTTGCCGGTCGGCGGTGACCGAGACGATGTTCAGGCCGAGGATCGCCACCACCCCGAGTACAGCGGCCGGCAACAGCACCAGCGGGATCCAGTAGCCCGACATCCAGGAGGTCATCGGCAGTTCGCTGTAGTCGGTGCGGCTGGTCGCCGCATCCAGCGCGCTCCACAGCCCCAACAGCAGCACCGCGGTGGCGAGCACCACCACGATCAGGATGAAGGCACCCGAGAACTGCCGCACCGGCAGGGTGCCGAACACCCGCCGCCAGCAGATCGTTTCCGCCAGCGTCCGTCCCCGCAGCCGTACCAGGGTGGTCTCCCAGCAGTACCCGGCGAGGGCGACCAGAACGCCCCATGACATCACGTGGACGAAGGCCGCTCCCCGGCCCCATTCGAGCATCGCCGCCGCCAGGGTGCTCACGAGGACGGAGCCCACCAGCGCGAAGAAGTAGTCGAACCGGTGCAGCCGCCAGGTCGCGCGGCGCTCGGCGTCCAGTAGCGCGGACGAGGTGGCGAGCACGCCCCCGGCCGGCACCGCGAGCAGACCGCCGATCGCGGCGCCCGGCGTCCCCTGAATGCCCAGCAGGTAGCCGTAGCTCGCGAACGGGGTGATCTGTCCGTAGAGGTAGACGACCAGGCCTAGGGCGGCCAGCAGGTAGCCGGCCAGCCCCAGCCAGGGATTCCGCAACAGGTGTTTCATGGCAGCGACACCACCTTGTAGCCGAGGCCGTAGACGACCTTGAGGTACCGCGGGTTCCGCGGGTCGGTCTCGATCTTCTCCCTGATGTGGCGGACGTGGACGGCCACCGTCCGTCCCGGGTCGAAGGCGGGCTCGGCCCAGACCGCCTCGTAGATCTGTGTTGAGGAGTAGACCCGGTCCAGACTGGCGATCAGGTGCCGCAGAATGCCGAACTCGAGCGCGGTCAGGCTGACCTCGGCGCCGTCCACCCTGACCAGTTTGCGATGGTCGTCCACTTCCAGACCACCGGTGCGCCACACCGCGTCCTCCGCGGTGGGCATCCCGCCGAGCTGGGTGTAGCGCCGCAGCGCCGAGCGGACCCGGGCGAACAGTTCCCCGGGCGAGAACGGCTTGACGATGTAGTCGTCGCCGCCGGCGTGCAGGCCGAGCACCCGGTCGGCCTCCTCGCCCTTGGCGGAGAGGAAGATGATCGGGACGTTGGAGGCCTGCCGGATTCGCGCGGCGGCGCCGATGCCGTCCAGACCGGGCATCATGACGTCCAGCAGCACCAGATGCACCTCGCTCTCGGCCACCAGCCGGACCGCCTCGGTGCCGTCGGTGGCCGAGAGCACCTGGTAGCCCTCGCCGATCAGGTAGATCCGCAGCGCAGCCAGGATGTCCGGGTCGTCGTCGCAGACCAGGATGGTGTGTTCAGCTGCCGGACGCATGGGCCTCCGCTCCCGCGTGGTGGTTCGGTACCCATCATGCCGGTCGGGCAGGGGTTCAAAGAGCGGCCACATACTCTTCCAGCGTCCATTCGTTGTCGTGGCACTGTTCGGCGACATCACGCCCGACGTAGCGGAAATGCCAGGGTTCGTAGGAGATGCCCGTGATCTCCTCCTTCCCGGCCGGGTAGCGCAGCAGGAAGCCGTACTTCCAGGAGTGGCGGGCGAGCCACCTGCCCGCCTTGGTCTCACCGAACCCCTTCGCGCCGACCTTGAGATCGGCCAGATCGACGGCCAGCCCGGTCTGGTGCTCGCTGTGGCCCGGTGGCTGCACATAGGACCGGTCGGGCGAATCCTCCCACAGCGCCCGTTGCTCCTCGGCGGTGCGGTAGCCGCTGGCCACATAGAGGTTCTTCAACCCCGCCTTCCGGGCGGCCTTGAACAACGTGAGCAACGGCTTCTCGATCTCGGCCGCGACCGACACCTCACGATGGGCGACCGGCACCTTCCCGGCCAGGCCGACCAGTTCCGGTTCGCCGAGATCGGCCGGCAACGGATGCTCCGCGTTCACCAGCAGCGGACCGTCCACCTCCTGGTCTCGATCGGCCAATGCCGCCCAGCCGCCCGACTGCAGCCACAGCAGGCAGGCGACCGCCGTTGCCACCAGCAGGAACATGACGCGGACGGGTCTGGCCCACGGTCTCACCGTGGGACGAGCGAAGGAAGCCATGCCCACACTCCACCGCAGCGGTGTTAAGCAGGGGCCGCACCGAATCTTGCGATCCGCTTAAGGAATGCAGATCGAACCCGCCGTGGCACCCACGGCGCATCCCCGCCGCTCATCACTCCTCCGGCCGAGGCCGCTGACTCGCTGCCGCACATTCAGACCGGAAAACGGCGCGTTTCGTGGCGGCGTATCCGGCGTGGATGCGCGAGTCGCACACGAACCGGACGGATCGTCCGTGATATCCGGTGCCGTTGCGCGCCTAGGCGAGCGCTGCCTACGCAGCAGTCGACTCGGTCAGGCGAGTTCGGCGGCCAGATTCTCGTCCAGGGCGGCCAGGAAGTCCTCCGTGGTGAGGAAGGGCTGGCTCGGGCCGACCAGCAGAGCGAGATCCTTGGTCATCTTGCCGCTCTCGACCGTCTCGACGCAGACCCGCTCCAAGGTCTCGGCGAAACCGGTGACCTCGGGGGTGCCGTCCAGCTTGCCACGGTGCTTCAGCCCGCCGGTCCAGGCGAAGATCGAGGCGATCGGGTTGGTGGAGGTCGGCTTGCCCTGCTGGTGCAGCCGGTAGTGCCGGGTGACCGTGCCGTGGGCGGCCTCCGCCTCGACGGTCCGGCCATCCGGGGTCATCAGCACCGAGGTCATCAGGCCGAGAGAGCCGAACCCCTGGGCGACAGTGTCGGACTGGACGTCGCCGTCGTAGTTCTTGCAGGCCCAGACGTAGCCGCCCTCCCACTTCATCGCCGAGGCGACCATGTCGTCGATCAGCCGGTGCTCGTAGGTGAGGCCGCGGGCGGCGAACTCGGCGGCGAACTCGGTCTCGAACACCTCGGCGAAGATGTCCTTGAAGGCGCCGTCGTAGGCCTTCAGGATGGTGTTCTTGGTCGACAGGTAGACCGGGTAGTTGCGCATCAGGCCGTAGCTGAAGGAGGCCCGGGCAAAGTCGGCGATCGAGGCGTTGAAGTTGTACATACCCATTGCCACGCCGCCGTCGTCGCCGTAGTTGGCCACCACGTGCTGGATCGGCTCGGAGCCGTCAGCCGGGGTGAAGGTGATGGTGAGCTGCCCGGCGCCGGGCACCTTGAAGTTGGTCGCCTTGTACTGGTCGCCGTGGGCGTGACGGCCGATCACGATCGGCTTGGTCCAGCCGGGGACCAGCCGCGGGATGTTGGAGATGATGATCGGCTCGCGGAAGACCACGCCGCCCAGGATGTTGCGGATCGTGCCATTGGGCGAGACCCACATCTTCTTCAGCCCGAACTCCTCGACGCGGGCCTCGTCGGGGGTGATGGTGGCGCACTTCACGCCCACTCCGTGGCGCTTGATGGCGAGGGCGGCGTCGATGGTGATCTGGTCGTCGGTGGCGTCCCGCTCCTCGATGCCGAGGTCGTAGTACTCCAGGTTCACGTCGAGGTACGGGTGGATCAGGCGGTCCTTGATGAACTGCCACATGATCCGGGTCATCTCGTCGCCGTCGAGTTCGACAACGGTGCCCTGCACCTTGATCTTCGCCATGCCTTGCGCTCCTTCAGCCGCGTTCCGTCGGGGCTCAAGATACCAACCGCGGGCGGTTCCCCCGGTAACCTGTCTCCTCGTGATCGACTCCACCCATTGGCTGCTGACGCTGACCTGCCCCGACCGCCCCGGGATCGTCCATGCCGTGACCGGTGCGATCGTCGAGGCGCAGGGCAACATCACCGAGCTGCAGCAGTTCACCTCGACGGAGTCGGGGCGCTTCTTCATGCGGGTGCAGGTGCAGTCGGGGTTCGATCGCTCCTTCTTCGAGGAGAAGTTCGCGTCCATCGCGTCCGGGCTGTCGGCCGACTGGAATCTCGACTTCGTCGGACGCCGCCGCCGCACCCTGGTGCTGGCCTCCAAGGCCGGCCACTGCGTCAACGACCTGCTGTTCCGCACCCGCTCGGGCTACCTGCCGATCCAGATCCCGGTGATCATGGCGAACCATCCAGACCTGGAGAGCCTGGCCACCTTCTACGCCGTGCCCTTCGAGGAGCTGGTGGTGACGCCCGAGACCAAGGCCGAGGCCGAGCGGCGCATTCTGGACGCGGTCGCCGAGTACGACATCGAACTGGTGGTGCTGGCCCGGTACATGCAGATCCTCTCCCCCGAGCTGTGCCGGGAACTCGAGGGCCGGGCGATCAACATCCACCACTCCTTCCTCCCGGGATTCAAGGGCGCCAACCCCTACCGCCAGGCCCACTCCCGCGGGGTGAAGCTGATCGGCGCGACCGCCCACTTCGTCACCTCCGAACTGGACGAGGGCCCGATCATCGAGCAGAACGTCCGCCGGGTGGACCACTCGATGGAGGTACCGCAACTGGTCGCGATCGGCCAGGAGCAGGAGGCCCGGACGCTGACCGAGGCCGTCCGCCTGTTCAGCGAGCACCGCGTCCTGCTGGACGGCGCCCGCACCGTCATCTTCCGCTGAGCGCATCTTCCGCTGAGCGCTCAGGTCCGGACTTCGGGATTCTGAACCCGCGAGCTCGCGACACACGCTCTACGCAACGCCGTAGTTCGTCACCACCCACGGGGCGGACGCGTCGGCGCGGGTCACCGTCCATGTCCAGTCGCTGTAGATCGAGTTGGGAACCAGTCCGTTGTTGTGCCCGGTCGAATCCACCCGGAACTCCGAGGTGAACACCACGGCGTCCTCCCCCTCGGGCAACGGCGGCGAGGCCAGGGACAGCTGCCGCCGGGAGAAACCCTCGTCGAAGCTGAGTCGCATCAGAATGCAGCCCTCGAATCCGCGGAACCTCTCCAGGACGGCGTCGGCAGCCGACTGGAGATCAGCCTGGCTGAACTCCTCGGACTCACCGAGCGTGACCGTTGCCTGACTGACGTCGCCGGGCGAACTGCACCCTGCCAGCGCGACGACGAAAGCCACGCACACCAGCGCGAGCAGCCTCCGCACTATCCCGGCACCGGGACGAGCAACAGCTCCCACGGGACAGTCACGCGACCCTCTCGAGGTTGCATCGCAGGCTTCGACGTCCATGACCAGAGGCTACGGAGAAAGCGCTCGGCTCACGTCCTCCCAGCGGATCCTGCGCGTCCTCCAAAAGGAGGATTCACTGGAGAACCAAGCACACACGCGACCAAGGTCTTGGGATGCTCGCAATGCTCCTGGGTGCGCCGGTCCCGATCGTTGGCGACGGCCCCATCCGGCCTATTCCTGCCCGCTCAAGCCTCTGCGATCGCCCACGTCCTGAGCCGGCTACCACCGGAGCTCCCACCGACTCGATCATGCCCAAGAACTGATGGTCGACTTCACCCCCACCCACAACAGTGCCGAACTCCGTCGGCTGATGGGCAGCCCAACAGACCTCGAAACCTCGTCGTGGTGTGTCCGCACCGCTCGTCGTCGAACCCGACCGGCGCCACCGCCGACTGACGGCACATCCAGCTCAGACCCGGGCGGCACACCCCCTACCACACCGAACCGGTAACCGAAGCATGCCCAACTGCGCAGTTGCTCTGAGCGCCTCACGGGTGGCAGCTGGCGGCAGCAGCGTTCCCGCCGTCTCAGGTCTCCTCTGACGAGGACTCCCGGTCAGGGCGCCCATCACCCCGCCGCCCCTGGAACGATCGCCAGAGCGTTGGCGTCGTCACGAGCAGGAAGGCGGCGAAGACCGTCTGGTTCACCACGCCGAACAGCGGGTTGCCTGCGAGGGTGAGGAAGACCGTCCAGTTCACCGCGATGTCGGTGAGAATGACGATGAGCGCAAGAACGATGCCCGTCCGCTGCCGCAGGAGCAGGAGCGCCACCGTGATCGGGTCGAGAACAGTGAGCGAAATCCAGAACAGGCGCAAGGGGGTCGGGAACTCGGCATAGGTCTGCAATCCCCCCGCGACCAGATCGGCGATGTGCGTTGTCGTACCGATCAGGAAGCCGATGACCCAGGCGGCCAGGATCGTCCGCCAGCGACGATGAGTCGTTTCCGGAGGCGTGTTGTCGTAAGTCACCGCAGTGTCGGGCGCCTACTGGAGGTCGAGGATCCGGGACCGCATGGCGGTGTACTCGTCCCTGGTGATCCGGCCTTGCGCGAGGAGCCCGTCCAGCTCGACGAGCTGTGCCTCCAGGGATGTCGGCCCGATCGCCGGACGGCCGCCCTGGGGCAGCTCCGAGACCGCACTTCTCCGCCGGTTCCGATGCAGCAGGATCGCGGTGACGACCGCGGCCATCACCAGCGGCACGAAGACCGTCAGGGTGACCGCGATCCACTCCCAGCCGATCGGCAGCAATGGTCCGAGATCGTCGCCCATACCCCAAGGATCGCACGCCGGCCACCGGGCTGCCGGCAGTTCGCGCACCTCCGCGGGCTGTGGATCGGCCAAGCACCTCCTGTTCCGCCCGGCCGAACCCGATTGCGGGGGCCCCGGCGGTGCGAGACGTGGCCGGGACGACGCCGAGCAAGATCACGAAACGGCGCGCTCCGGTGTCCAGCGGAGGGAGTAGCCGTGCGGATGGCAGGTCGCCAACTGGCGGACGGACCGTCTGCCGCCACGCCATTCCACCACGGTGAGCGCCGTCAGTTCCGGATCGTCGGTCCGGGACGGACGCGGCAGTCCGGGGGCGTAGGCCGGTGCTTCGAGGTACACCCAGGAAAGATCCTGCTGCTGCCCACGAGCGTCGAGCGCGGCGACGAAGTCCGCGCGGTGCCGGTCGGAAAGGTAGGCCAGCACCCAACTCGTGGTGACCACCGGGTGGCCATCCTCCCCCAGCCCGTCCAGCGCGTCGGCGAGGTCGGCCACAGCGTCGCCACGCCGTACCCTCACCTCCTGCTCGCGCCCGATCTCGATGGCGGTGCGGAGCCGCTCGAAGCGGTCCGTCTGGTCGGGCCAGACGCAGGCCTCCAGCCAGCGAACCTGCTCGGGATCGGTGAGATCGACCGGCTGGGCGTCCAGCCCCTGATGCGTGGCGAAACCGGGGATCGCGTCCGGCAATCCACCCGGGCCACCCTTGACCTCGCACTCCAGGACGAGCCGGTCACCACCCAGTCGGTGACCGGAGTAGTCGTAGCCATAGTGCTCGATCAGCAGGTTCAGCCCGGCGCTCGCGCCGACGTCCAGGTGGGCCAGCGCTCCCGACCGCGCAGCGATGTCCGCCAGCCCCACCAGCAGCAGTGCGCTGCGTCCGATCTCGTTGGTCTGCGGAATCCGGTCGGCGACCAGTTCGCTCAGTTCGCGATGGTAAGCACGGCAGAAGGCGACGAAGGCCGGCACCGGATCGTCCGTCCGGGGACCCTCGGTGAGGTTGGGATACCAGGCCGCCAGTTCCTGATCCGGTTCGGCCAGCAACCGGTCATGGACGGCGGCGAACAAGCCCACTGGAGAGCGGTGGGTCGCCGGTGCCGCGGCCAGGATCGCCAGCACCGCCGGCTGCTCGGCCAGCCCGGAGGCAAGCCGGGCGTACAAGGGCGCTCGACCCGTCGTGCTCTGCACGAAGCGTCGCATGCTCTCCGCGACCGCTGCGGTCTCCATCCCCCGATCCAACCACGCCCCCCGGCGAGCGGCTATCCGAGGCCGCGGATCCTGCCTCAACTCGCCTGTGGTGAGGATTGCGGATCAGCTGCGGTCACCTCGGTCAGTTCAGCCGCTCCAGGCTGGTGAGGATCGCGGCGGCCTGGTCGAGTTCCGCCTGGGTCGGGTTCTTCAGGTTGTCGGCCGAACCCACGGAGACCGGGTGCTCGCCGCCGTAGTCGATGAACCTCTGGGAACAGAGGACACTCCCCTCCGACGGTTTGGTCAGGCCCAACCAGACCTCGGCGGGGTGCCAGGTCGCGTCCTGCCACCAGAGGTCCACCGTCCGTGCCACTCCGTCGGCATCGGAGGCGGTCAGGTTCGGCAGGTAGACAAGGCGTCGGGGGTCCCGCCACTGGGAAATGCTCTGGCAGCGGAGTTCCGCTTCGTCATTGGTGAGCACCACGATCACGTAGCCGCTGGGAGCCTCGATGTAGGTGATGCCGGAGCGGGTGCCGTCCTCGTCGTCAGCCATGGTGCTGACCTTCCATTTCGGCGGCACACGCAGGCTGATGTTGCCCTCTGGCACGTCGAGGGTCTCCCAGTCGCTGGAATCGAGGCCAAGGGTTGGCGCGTCCATCGAGCGCATCCAGAACTTCGGCCTGCCCGACTTGTCCCGCGCAGGCTGGGTGGGATCGAAGGCGGGATTGACGCGGCTGCTCACCAAGATCGTCGCCACCGTCTTCACATCGTCCCCCTCCGGACCCCAGTTGGTCCCGAAGCTGAACGATGCCTCCGGACGCTCCAGCACCGGATTGACCTCCCCCATCGCGAGGTTCTGAACCAGCTCGGTGGTGCTCAGCATGAGTTCGTAGGGAGGGCCGAAATCCTTGGCCGGCCCGCGGACGGTGAACGCGCTCTCCGATCGGGTGACGAGGGCGGCGGGCGATGCCGGCATGGCCGGGTCGGCCGACGTCCACACCTGCAGGTCGGGGACGCTCGCCAGCAGCCAGGCGCCGGGGTACGAGCCGCCGATCGAGTCGCCAAGGAACCCACTGCGCTGGAGAACGACGGCGTGCCCGCCCTCGATGTTCTGGCCGGGCGGCGACACGTACACAGTGCAGCCGCTGACCCCGCAGCCGTCCACGATGCCGGCGCTGGTCAGCTCGTCCGCCTTGGCGCTAACCGCCGTGTACCTGGTGTGGCTGATCTCCCAATCCGCGGGATAGGAGAAGGTGATCGGGTACTCCGGCGACGAGAAGGTCTTCCAGCCCGCCGTGCTGACCGTGAGCTCAGCGAGCTCCACTCTCGGCTCCTGCTCTGGTGCCGAGGTGGGGGTCGGTTCGATCGTCGGCGCAGGCTCGACCGTTTCCGAGGTCGGTTGTGGTGTGGCGACCGGGACCGCCGGCATCGGCTTCGGAGCCAGCAGACCCGGGACGAGCAGGAGCACGGCGGCAGCGGCGGAGAGGCCGATCGCCCAGCGCACCCCGGGGTGACGCCGTGCCAGCGGGACTTTCGGCGGCACCACCTCAGGCGCGACCGGCTCCGTGGCCGGCTGGTGATCGGCGGATCGCGGAGCCATCACCTCGGCTGGATCGATCGTACCCAGCGCTGGACGCCGGAGAGCCGCCTGCCGCAGTCCGTCGCGGAACATCCGTTCGTACTCGTTCATCATCGGTCTCCCTCCACCTGCTCTCGCAGCGCCAGCACAGCGCGGTGCACGTGCGAGCGGGCCGTCGACTCCTTGCACTCCAGGACGGCGGCGATCTCGGCGAAACTCAGGTCCTGGTAGAACCGCAGCACCACCGCCGCCCGCTGATCCGGCGACAACGTGCCGCACAGCCGCCACACCTCGTCGGTGGCCGCGACCGCCTGCGCGGGGTCTGCGCCCACCGGCGCCATCGGCAGGCCCTCCGGCTGCGCCACCGGCAGCGACCGTGGACGACGCCGGATCACCCCGAGGCAGGAGTTCACCACCGTCCGGTACACATAGGCCTCGAACTCGTCGCCGGTGGGTAGTAGCGCCCACCGCGCGTACAACCCGGCCAGCGCGTCCTGCACCGCGTCGCGGGCGTCCTCGGGATCCCGGGTCACCAGCCAGGCGAGATCCAGGAACCGGTCGGATCGGGATCGCACGAACTCCACGAACGACTCGTCGTCCGCGATGGCCACGGCCGTGGCTCCCTTCAGTGCACCTGCCTCCACACCCGAAGACAAGTCAACTCCGAACGGTTTCGTTGCACGCCGATGCGGAGCCGTGTCTGACGCAACAGGCTACGGAGTCCCGGCTGCCCGTGCGGGGCGCCGGTGAAGCTACCCCTGCGCTTCGGCCATGTCGTAGCCGTGGCGGTGCTTGGTGCCGTCCAACTCGATCAGGTACCAGCCTTCGGAGGGGGATCCCTCGGCGATGATGATGCCGGTGTTGTCGAGGTGACGGTCGGCCAGCGCCGCGTTGAAACCCTCCACCCGCGCCCCTGCCCAGGAGCGCAGCGCCGCGCCGTGGCTGACCACCATCGCCGATTCCACGCCGCTGGCGACCACCTGATCGATGGCCGCGTCGTAGCGGGCCATGAACTCCACCGCGTCCTCGCCGCCGGGCACCTTGGCCAGGAGGTCTCCCTGGCCCCAGGCGATCATCGCGCCGATGTAGCGGGTGGCGTCCGGTGTCATCTCGTCCTCGCCGGCGGGGACCTCCCGCAAACCGGCCAGCACCCGGACGGTCAGCCCGCGGGCGGCGGCCACCGGCGCGGCGGTCTGCTGGGTGCGCACCAGGTTGGAGGCGAAGATGGCGTCGATCCGGTGATCGGCGAGGCGCTCCACCAGGGTCTCGGCCTGCTGTCGCCCGTGCTCGTCCAGATCGGCGCCGGGTTCGCCGGTGTCGAGCAGCAACCCGACATTGGACGACGTACGACCGTGACGAACCAGGATCAAGCGCATGGTTCGACCATAACCGAGCCCACCGGCGCCCTCCCAATCCGGCGACCGAAGCGAGCCCCGGCGGACACAAAACGGCCCCCAAAGCAACGGAGTCGCGACCACGTCGTCCTCGTCCGCTGCATCTTCGCCCACCGGAGCTCAACCGGCCTGCACCGATTCGCGGCAACGGAGTCCGCAGATCGGGCACCCGCGGTGCAGCCAACTGCTAGCGTCAGAAGAGACCCGAAAACCACCTCACTGAGGAGAACATCGTGAGCAATCCCCCCGTCAAAGTCGCGGTGACCGGCGCGGCCGGCCAGATCTGCTACAGCCTGCTGTTCCGCATCGCCAGCGGGGCACTGCTGGGACCCGATCAGCCGGTCGAGCTGCGCCTGCTGGAGATCACTCCCGCCCTGAAGGCGCTCGAAGGCGTCGTCATGGAACTGGACGACTGCGCCTTCCCACTGCTGAGCAAGGTCGAGATCGGCGACGATGCCAAGCAGGTCTTCGACGGCGTGAACCTGGCCATGCTGGTCGGGGCCCGGCCGCGGACCGCCGGCATGGAGCGCGGCGATCTGCTGAGCGCCAACGGCGCCATCTTCACCGCCCAGGGCAAGGCCCTCAACGAGGTGGCCGCCGATGACATCAAGATCCTGGTCACCGGCAACCCGGCCAACACCAACGCCCTGATCGCGATGAGCAACGCCCCCGACATCCCCAAGGAGCGCTTCAACGCCCTCACCCGGCTCGACCACAACCGCGCCATCTCGCAGGTCGCTGCCAAGCTGAGCGTCCCGGTCACGGCGATCAAGCACATGACGATCTGGGGTAACCACTCCGCCACCCAGTACCCCGACCTGTTCCACGCCGAGGTCGACGGACGCAACGCCGCCGAGGCGGTGGGTGACCAGGCCTGGATCGAGGAGTACTTCATCCCGACCGTCGCCAAGCGTGGCGCGGCCATCATCGCCGCCCGCGGCGCCTCCTCCGCGGCGTCGGCCGCCAACGCCACCGTCGAGCACATGCACGACTGGGTGCTGGGCTCCGCCGAGGGCGACTGGGTGTCGGCGGCGGTTCCCTCCGACGGCTCCTACGGCGTGCCCGAGGGGATCATCTCGTCCTTCCCGGTGGTCAACACCGGCGGCGGCTACGAGATCGTCCAGGGCCTGGAGATCGACGACTTCTCCCGCGGCAAGATCGACGCCTCGGTCGCCGAACTGCTGGACGAGAAGAACGCGGTCACCGAGCTCGGCCTGATCTGACGCAGTCGCGAGAGAGGGGCTCCGGGAGACCCGGGGCCCCTCTTTCCCTGTCCGGAACTTCTCCTGAGTCTCGGCCGCCCCCACCCAGCCCTGCTTCCCCCGCGCAGAAACCGGGCAAACGAGCCCACCTGCGGGGATGACGCACGCAGCCGGCCTCGTTTGCCCGGTTTCTGCGGGACGGACGGCAGGACGGGATCGACACGGTAAGCTACGTATCCGTAACCTACGGTTTCGTAACTAGGGAGTGTCGAATGGCTTTCACCGGTCGGCCAGCCACCGCCGCCACGCTCGCGGTACGGGAAGCCCGCGACTTCCTGTTCGCCCACCACGACGACTACGACGGCGCGGTCGCCGGCTTCCGCTGGCCCGAGCTGGACGAATTCAACTTCGCCACCGAATGGTTCGACGTGGTGGCCGGCGAGCACCCCGATCGCGCCGCGGTGACGATCGTCTCGGCCGACCTCAAGGCCCGCAGCTGGAGCTACGCCGAGCTGTCCCGCCGCTCCGACCAGGTGGCGCGCTGGCTGCGCGGGCTGGGCATCGGCGAGGGCGACCGAGTGATCGTGATGCTGAACAACACCATCGAGCTGTGGGAGTTGCTGCTGGCGCTGCTGAAGATCCGCGCGGTGGCGATCCCCACCTCCACCCTGCTCTCGGCAACCGATCTGGCGTACCGGGTCGAGCACGGGCGTGCCCGGGCGGTCGCGGCGCCCGGCGCGCTGCGCGCCCGGCTGGATGAGGTGCCCCGCTCCGTGGTGCGGATCGGGATCGGCCCGGACGTCCCGCTGGGCTGGGCCCCGATGGCCGACTCGTACAACGCCCCGGCGCAGTACAACCCGAGCCGTCCAACCCCCGCGGACGCACTCAGCCTGCTCTACTTCACCTCCGGCACCACCGCCCGCCCCAAGCTGGTCGGACACACCCACGTCTCCTACCCGGTCGGGCACCTGTCGACGATGTGGTGGCTGGGCGTGCAGCCGGGCGACATCCACCTCAACATCTCATCCCCGGGCTGGGGCAAGCACGCCTGGAGCAACTTCTTCTCACCCTTCCTGGCACAGGCGACGGTCTTCGTGTTCAACTACGAGCGGTTCGACGCCGCCACCCTGATGCAGGTGATGGAGACCCATGAGGTGACCACCTTCTGCGCACCGCCGACGGTGTGGCGAATGCTGATCCAGGCCGACCTCAGCCAGCTTTCCCGCCCGCCACGGGAACTGGTGGGCGCCGGCGAGCCGCTCAATCCCGAGGTGATCACCCAGGTCCGCCAGGCCTGGGGAGGCACGATCCGCGACGGCTTCGGCCAGACCGAGATGACCTGCGCCATCGGCAACTCCCCTGGCCAGCGGGTCAAGGACGGTTCGATGGGACGCCCGATGCCGGGCTACCCGATCGTCCTGCTCGATCCGGTGACCGGCGAGCCCAGCTCGGACGAGGGTGAGATCTGCCTCGACCTCTCCCAGCCGATCCTCGGCCTGATGGCCGGCTACCACGACGATCCCGAGATGACCGCCGAGGCCTGCCGGGAGGGGTTCTACCACACCGGTGACATCGCCTCTACCGATGTTGAGGGATATCTCACCTATGTGGGGCGGGCCGACGACGTGTTCAAGGCCTCCGACTACAAGATCTCACCGTTCGAACTCGAATCGATCCTGCTGGAGCATCCCTACGTCACCGAGGTCGCCATCGTCCCCAGCCCGGACCCGGTGCGCGCCGCCGTGCCGAAGGCCTTCGTCTGCCTGGTGCAGGACTTCGCCGCCGAGCAGGACGTCGCCGCCCGCGCGATCTTCGCTCACGCCCGCCAGCGTCTCTCCGGGTTCCAGCGGGTGCGCATCCTGGAGTTCGTCCAAGAACTGCCCAAGACCATCTCGGGCAAGATCCGCCGGGTCGAACTGCGCGAGCAGGAGGCCGAGCGGGTGGCCGAGGCGTCCGAGGCCGGCCAGTTCCGGGAATCGGATTTCCGCTGACCTCGCCCGGGTGAGCCTCAGCCTCGGCTGGCCGGCACCCAGAAGGCAAGGATGATGATGCCGAGGCCGAGGGTGAGCAGCACCACGGTGTCCAGCGCCTTGTTGCGGACGGCGAGCAGACCGACCCGCTGTTGGGGCAGTAGCCGCAGCAGGCCGCCCACCGTGATGGCGGCACCGATCAGCGTCGTCCCCATCCGCCAGTGGCTCGAGGCGACGATGGCCAGGCCGGTGGCGACACCAGCCAGCACGATCGCCAGCGGCCACTGGCCCAGCACCTGCTGGAAGAAGTTCTTCGGCGGACGATGGCTGAGCTTGTCGAGGCCTCGGACGGATGACCCTTCGGCAGGCTCAGGGATGGTGGGCCCGGTCATGCCAGCGCCTCGGCCCGTTCGACCACATTGCGCAGCAGCATCGCCCGGGTCATCGGGCCGACTCCACCGGGATTCGGCGCCACCCAGGCCGCCTTCTCCATCACGTTCGGCGCTACGTCACCGACCAGTTTGCCGTCCACCCGGCTGACCCCGACATCCAGCACCACGGCCCCGGCCGCCACCAGATCGGCGGTGATCAGCCCGGGAACGCCGGCGGCCGCCACCACAATGTCGGCGCGGCGGGTGTGCCCTGCCAGATCCCGCGTGCCGGTATGGCACAGCGTCACGGTCGCGTTCTCGCTGCGGCGGGTGAGGATCAGCCCGAGCGGACGTCCGACCGTGATGCCACGGCCGACCACGCACACCTCCGCACCTGCCAGCGGGATGTCGTGCCGCCTCAGCAGTTCGACGATGCCGCGCGGGGTGCACGGCAGCGGTGCGGGCTCGTTCAGCACCAGCTTGCCGAGGTTCACCGGGTGGAGTCCGTCGGCATCCTTCGCCGGATCGACCAGTTCCAGAATCGCGTTCTCGTCCAGGTGTCGCGGCAGCGGCAGCTGGACGATGTAGCCGGTGCAGGCCGGATCGGCGTTCAGCTCCGCGATAGCGGCACGGACGGTTCGGGCGGAGGCGGAGGCCGGCAGATCGACCCGGATCGACTCGATGCCGATCTCGGCGCAGTCGCGGTGCTTCATCCGGACGTAGGACTGGCTGCCCGGATCCTCTCCGACCAGGACGGTGCCCAGCCCCGGCCGCACGCCGCGCTCGGCCAGCGCGGCGACCCGGGTGGCCAGCTCCGTCTTGATCGCGGCGGCGGCCGACCGTCCGTCCAGGATCTGCGCGGTCATCGAGTGCCCTCAGTGGAAGAAGTGCCGGGTGCCGGTGGTGTACATGGTGACACCGGCGGCCTGGGCCGCGGCGATGGTGTCTGCGTCGCGCACTGACCCACCGGGCTGGACGATCGCCTTCACCCCGGCGTCGATCAGGATCTGCGGACCGTCGGCGAACGGGAAGAAGGCATCGGAGGCCGCGACAGAACCGGCGGCGCGCTCCCCCGCCCGCTCGACCGCGAGCCGGCAGGAATCCACCCGGTTCACCTGACCCATCCCCACGCCCACCGACGCTTGCCCGGAAGCCAGCAGGATGGCGTTGCTCTTGACCGCCCGGCAGGCCCGCCAGGCGAACTCGAGGTCGGCCAGGGTGGCCGCATCGGCAGGCTCACCCGCGACCAGCTGCCAGTCCGCCGGAGCGTCGCCCGGGGCGTCGATCGCGTCGGCTGCCTGCAGCAACAGCCCTCCGGTGATCGGACGGATCTCCACCCGGCCCCGCGGGTAGGGCTCGCCCACCAGCAGCCGCAGATTCTTCTTGGCTTGCAGCACTTCGAGTGCGCCCTCGTCGTAGCCCGGGGCGATCAACACCTCGGTGAAGACCTCGGCGATCTGCCGGGCAGCCTCCACGGAGATCGGACGGTTGGCCGCGATCACCCCGCCGAAGGCGGAGACCGGATCACAGGCATGCGCCTTGCGATGCGCCTCGGCGATGTCGGCGCCCACCGCGACGCCACACGGGTTGGCGTGCTTGATGATCGCCACCGCCGGCGCCTCGAAGTCGTAGGCGGCCCGGTAGGCGGCGTCGGCGTCGGTGTAGTTGTTGTAGCTCATCTCCTTGCCGTGGAGCTGTTCAGCGACGGCTATCCCGGCCGGGGCGTGGCCATTGACGTAGCGGGCCGCCCGCTGGTGGGAGTTCTCGCCGTAACGCAGCGTCCCAGCCTTCCGCCAGGTGGCGCCGATCCAGGTCGGGAAGCCGTCGCCGTCCGACGAGTCGGTGAGCACCGAGCCCATCCACGAGGCGACCGCCACGTCGTAGGTCGCGGTGTGGACGAAGGCCGCCGCCGCGAGCGACTTCCGCTGGCCGAGGGTGAAGCCACCGGCGGCCAGCGCGTCCACCAGCAGAGGGTACTGATCGGGAGAGGTCACGATCGCCACCGAGGGATGGTTCTTCGCCGCCGCGCGCACCATCGACGGCCCGCCGATGTCGATCTGCTCGACGCATTCGTCGGGGGTGGCGCCCGAGGCCACCGTGGCCTCGAACGGGTAGAGGTTGCTCACCACCAGGTCGAAGGGAGCGATGTCCAGGTCGAGCAGCGCCTGCTGGTGTGATTCCAGCCGCCGGTCGGCGAGCAGGCCGGCGTGGATCGCTGGGTGCAAGGTCTTCACGCGCCCATCCAGGCATTCCGGGAACCCGGTCACCTGCTCGACCGGCGTCACCGGGACTCCGGCCTCAGCGAGCGTCCTGGCGGTCGACCCGGTGGAGACCAACTCCACTCCGGCGGCCGCCAGGGACTGTCCGAGCTCGACCAGCCCGGTCTTGTCGTACACCGACACCAGGGCGCGGCGGATGGGTTGCCGATCAGTCATTGCTCTCCTTGTTGCTGATTGCCGGCGGCGGATCGTCAGGGCCGCTCGCGTAGTCGTTCACGTAATCGACCAGGATCCGGCGTTCCACGACTTTGATCCGCTCGTGCAGGCTCTCCACGGTGTCGTCGGGAAGCACCCGGACCGCCTCCTGGGCGAGGATGCGGCCGGTGTCGACCCCTTCGTCCACCGCGAACAGGGTGGCGCCGGACACCTTCACTCCGTGGGCCAGCGCGTCGGCGACCCCATGCCTCCCGGGGAAGGACGGAAGCAGCGCCGGATGCGTGTTCACCATGGCGAACCGCGCCAGGAAGCCCGTCCCGACCAGCTTCATGAATCCCGCGCTCACCACCAGATCGGGGGTGAACCCGGCGACGATCTCGGCCAGCCCGGCATCCCAAGCGGCCCGATCGGCGCCCTTGGCGAGCGGATGGACGAAGGTGGGCACTCCTGCCTGTTCGGCACGCCGCAGCCCATAGGCATCCGCCCGGTCGGAGCCGACCGCCACCACCTGCGCGGCCAACTGCCCGTCGGCGGAAGCGTCCAGCAGCGCCTGCAACAGGGTGCCCGAGCCCGAAACCAGGACCACCAGGCGCAACGGCATGGGCTCAGTTTAGGGCCGCTGCCCGGCGACCTCGCAGCATGCCCACCAGCCAGCTCCCCAGCCCACCGAACAGCGCGGACAGCACGATCATCGGTCCGGCGATCAGCGCCAATTCCGGCAACCTCGGGCCCAGGTCGACCAGCCGGAGCGCGCCCAGCGAGCCGATGCTGGCCCAGGCGGCGCCCAACAGCAGGCAAGTGGTCACCAGGCCCGCGACCAGCGACCGCGCGACCGCGCGACCAGCGCCAGACAGGCCCTCCGCGGCAGCGTCGCGGCGTCCGGCCGCCACCAGGCCCGCCAGCAGGCCGGCCACCACACCGGACGCCAGCCAGGCGATCGTGAGATCCGGGGTGAGCCCGGTGGACGGCAGGCCACCGAACAGCGGGATCGCCGGAAGCATTCCCAGCTTGGTGCCGGAGATGGTCACCAGCGAGCCGGTGCCGACGGTGATCCCGCCGCCCAGCGCCCAGGCCAGGCCCCACAACAGCACGGTCGGCAGGTAGGCCAGCGCCAGCACCGCCCAGACGAACATCGCCGCCCCATCCAGGCCGAGTCCGTGCTCGATCGCGGCGACCCGCTCGGCGCCCTGCAGCATCGCCAGCCCCAGCACGATCGCGCCCACGGCAAGCAGCGCGAGGAAACCGGCCCAGCCCCCCCGCAGCGCGGCGGCCAGCCAGCCGGGCAGCAGATCGTCCACGCGCAGCGACAGGCCCCGCAGCGCACCCACGAGCCCGGCCACCGCGGCGATCCCGAAGGCTCCCGCTGCCGGCACGATCAGAGCACCCAGGTCACCGGTACTCGCGCCCAACGCGACGGCGACCACCGCGTAGCCCAGCCCGGTCAACCCGGCGACCTGCAGCGCCAGCCGAAGCCGATCGGGGACCAGTTGCGCGCCCGGACGGGCCAGCCAGGCCTGACCGGCCGCGAACCGTCCGACCGTCATCGCCAGAGCAGCGCCGATCAGCGTCAATCCCAGGGGTGCCAGGGTGAGCGACGAGTCCGCAATCCCCGCGGTGCCCCCGTGGGCGAGCAGCCAGATCCCAGCGCAGAAGGCCAGCACGTCCGGCAGTGGGATGGCGCTCGCGGTGAACCAGGCGACCCCCGCAACGCCGACGATCAGCAGCCAGCCGAGCAGCGCGGCACCCGCGCCGCCGATCATCGCGGCCGGAAGCCAGGGGACGATGGGGACGGTCGCCAGCCTCGCCGTTCGCTCGTTGGCGGACGGCGGAGAGGTGACCCGGAGCTGAATCGTCTCGGGGCCGGAACGGAGAGATCGTGGCATCTGACCTCCATGCTCGCTCACCGCAGCGCCCCCGACACGGTGACACGCGGACGCCACCTGCTGCGGATCGGGATTCGCCCCGCCGTCGGACCGACCCGGGGAGACGACATAGACTGTCCTGCGACAACCCTTGTAGCGAAGGATCTCCCCGTGACCGACAGCGGACCCGCGCGCCCCAGGCGCGCACTCGCTCCGCTGCCCGACGATGACATCGAGGCACCTGTCACGATCGGCCGTCGCGGGCTGAGCGCCATCGCCCCCGACGACGTGCGGGAGCCGATCGACGTCGAAACCCAGGTGCTGCGACGGGCGATCCCGCCCGAGAGCCCGGCGAGTCCGGTCAGCCCGCCCGCCTCGAGCCGGAAGTGGACGCCCGGTCCGGTGCCACCGCCGCGTCCGGTACTGCCGGGATCGAGCACGCTTCCGGCGTCCGCCGGGCGCCGCTTCTCCAGTGACTCACCGGTCGAGCGTGGCTACACGCCGCGCCGCTCGGCCACCAGCGTCGCCAGCCCGCCCGAGGAGTATTTCGTCCCCGCATCGCGGCTGGCCGATCCGACCGGGTTGCCGGCCGATCCGGCCCCGCTGCGTGCCGATCCGGCTCCGCTGCGTGCCGAACCTTCCTCCGCCGGGCGGGGCCTGGCCTCACGCCGTTCTGGCAAACGCGCCCTGATCGTGCTCGGCGGGGTCGCCGCCATCACGGGCCTGGTGATCGGTGGCGTCACCTGGCTGGCGCCGAAGTCGCCGGCTTCGCTCGCTCCGCCGGTCGTCACCTCGTCGCCCAGCCTCGACCCCCTGCTCGGCGCCGGTGACCTGGCCGGCCTGGGGAGCACTCCCTGGGTTACGGTCGCGGCCGCTCCAGGCGGTGGCGATGGCAATCCGGTCTGCCTGCCGCTCACCGACACGATGCCGACCGCGGACCGGACCGACCGCCGGGTACTGACCTCCGAGACCACCGACATCGACTACGTGAACCATGTGGTGGACAGCTACCCCGACCTGGCCTCGGCCGCACGGGCCTACCAGCAGCGGCTGCTGCAGGCCGGCAGCTGCGCCGAGACCGACGCGCTGATCGTGGGCACCGACACTGTCACCGGCCTGGCCGACAACGCCTTCGTCACCCGGATCCAGATCCAGGGCCGAACGGTCGAGAACCACACTGTGCTGGTCAGCCAGACCGGACGCAACCTGTCGATGATCGACATCTCCGCCACCGACCCGGTACCGGCGAGGGAGGTCGTCGCCATCGCGACCAAGCCGTTGTCCCGGCTCTGCGGCGGCGGTCAGGGCAGTTGCCCGAGCACCCCGGAACTGGTGGCGTCCGTGCCGGCAGCCGGGCAGAACCCCGGCTGGCTGGTCGAAGCCGACCTGCCCCGGATCACGCCGGGCGCCGGGCGCTGGGCCGCGAGTCGCCCCGACTCGAAGCTGACGATCGTCGGCAGCCAGTGTGAGGCGGTCACCCTCAAGCAGGTGGAAGGCGTCACCGCGAGCGCCCAGCGCACCCTGCTGCTGGCCGACGATCCGGCCGCTCCGACGGTCTTCGGCGTCGATCAGGTGGTCTACACCTTCCCCGATGCCAAGACCGCGAAGTCCTTCGCCGACAAGATCAGCGGCAATGTGACCGACTGCTCCGACAGCGTCCCCACCGCTACCGTCGAGAAGGGACCTGCGGTCAAGGGCGAGGGAGCCGAGGCCATCGCATTCTCGGGCAAGTCGTTCCTGGTCACCCAGCAGACCGGCACCAACAACTCGGTCACCTACCGAGTCGGTGTGATCCGGATCGCCGACCGGGTCGCCTACCTGCTGGCCAACCCCAGCGCCGACTTCGACTTCACCGACGCCCAGTGGAAGGACATCCTGCAGCGCGCCGGCGAGCGCGTCAGCCAGATGCCCTGACGGCGACCCCCTTGCCACACGAGGGGCCCGATCGAGCAGCAGCCGCGTGCGCTCAGCAAGAGGGCTCATTCGCCCCTCCGCACCCTCGGCAAGGAAGGCCTACAGCCCCTGGATGATCTCCCGCATCAGGCGGGCGGTTTCGCTGGGCGTGGTTCCGACCCGGACACCGGCCGCCTCCAGTGCTTCCTTCTTGGCCTGAGCGGTGCCGGCCGAACCGGTCACGATCGCACCGGCGTGACCCATCGTCTTGCCCTCGGGGGCGGTGAAGCCGGCGACGTAGCCGACCACCGGCTTGGTCATGTGCTGCTGGATGTAGTCGGCCGCCCGCTCCTCGGCGTCACCGCCGATCTCACCGATCAGCACCACGGCGGCGGTCTCCGGGTCGGCCTCGAAGGCCTCCAGTGCGTCGATGTGGGTGGTGCCGATGATCGGGTCGCCGCCGATCCCGACCGCGGTCGAGAAGCCGAGGTCGCGCAGTTCGAACATCATCTGGTAGGTCAGCGTGCCCGACTTCGAGACCAGACCGATCCTGCCGGGGCCTGAGATGTTCGGCGGGATGATGCCGACGTTCGACTTCCCCGGGCTGATCAGGCCCGGGCAGTTCGGCCCGATCACCCGGGTCGTCCCCCTGTCCTGCGCGTAGGAGAAGAACTCGGCGGTGTCCTTGACCGGCACACCCTCGGTGATCACCACCACCAGGTCGAGGCCGGCGTCCACCGCTTCGATCACGGCCGCCTTGGTGAACTTGCCGGGGACGAACACGACCGAGGTGTTGGCACCGGTGGCCTCCTTGGCCTCGGCTACCGAGTTGAAGACCGGCACGGGGTGTTCCTCGAAGGTGACCGACTCGCCGCCCTTGCCGGGGGTCACCCCGGCAACGATGCGGGTGCCGTAGGCGACCATCCGCGCGGTGTGCTTGCGTCCCTCGGAACCGGTCATTCCCTGGACGATCACCTTGGAGTTCTGATCCAGCCAGATCGACATAGCGCGTGCTCCCCTTATTCGGCCGCGGCCAGTTCGGCGGCCCGGCGGGCCGCGGCGTCCATGGTGTCCTCGAGGCTGATCAGCGGATGGGCCGCCTCGGTCAGCATGTGGCGTCCGATCTCGACGGCGTTGCCGTCCAGCCGCACCACGAGAGGCTTGGTGGCCTTGTCGCCCAGGATCGCCAGGGCGTCGATGATGCCGCGGGCCACCTCGCTGCAGGCGGTGATGCCACCGAAGACGTTGACGAAGACCGACCTCACCTGCGCGTCGGAGAGAATGATCTCCAGCCCGTCGGCCATCACCTCGGCCGAGGCGCCGCCACCGATATCGAGGAAGTTGGCCGGGCTCGGGCTGCCGGGCAGGTCGGCACCGGCCTTGGCCACCACATCCAGGGTGCTCATCACCAGGCCGGCCCCGTTGCCGATCACGCCCACCGAACCGTCGAGCTTCACGTAGTTCAGGCCCTTCTCACGGGCGCGGACCTCCAGCGGATCATCGCTGGCCTCGTCGGCGTAGGCCGTCCATTCCGGGTGCCGGATGCCGGCGTTGCCGTCCAGGGTGACCTTGCCGTCAAGGGCGATGATCCGTCCGTCGCCGGTCTTCACCAGCGGGTTGACCTCGACCAGCGTGGCATCCACCTCACGGTAGACATTGCCGAGGAGCACCAGGACGCGGGCCACCTCGGCGCGATCCGCCTCGGCAAAACCGGCGGCAGCGACGATCTCGTCGGCCTTGGCCTGATCGACTCCCACCAGCGGGTCGACCGCGATCCGGGCCAGCGCCTCGGGACGTTCGACCGCCAGCGTCTCGATGTCCATGCCGCCTTCGACACTGCACATCGCCAGGTAGTTGCGGTGGGCCCGATCCAGCAGCAGCGAGAAGTAGTACTCCTCGGCGATGTCGGCGCCCTCGGTGACCATGACGGCCCGGACCGTGTGCCCCTTGATGTCCATCCCGAGGATCTCGGCGGCGCGCTGCTCGGCCTCCTCAGGGGAGCGGGCCAGCTTCACACCGCCCGCCTTGCCCCGGCCACCCGTCTTCACCTGGGCCTTGACGACCACCACCGGTGTGCCGAGTTCCTCGGCCGCCGCCCGCGCCTGCTCCGGCGTGGTGGCGACGATGCCGCGCAACACGGGCACCCCGTACGCGTCGAAGAGATCCCGGGCCTGGTACTCGAAGAGATCCACGGCTCCTCCGTTCTTGGTCATCTCCAGTCGATGGCCGGCCGTGCCGAAGCCTAACTTCCCATCGGCACCAGCCGCATCTCCGCAGGTCGGCAGGCGAGAGCCCGAGCCGCGGGACCAACCGTATCTGAAACGATTTTGGGCAGGTACGACAGGGAGTCACCTACCTCGCTGGCTCGGCGAATCTGCGTCCTCAGCCCGATCGAGAGCAAGCTCTCGTCGTTCTTCGTCCTTGATTCTCTACCTCGCTGGCTCGGCGAATCTGCGTCCTCAGCCCGATCGAGAGCAAGCTCTCGTCGTTCTTCGTCCTTGATTCTGAGAAACATCCTGAGAAATGCTAAGCTTTCGTCCGGTATCGAGGCAGCAGTGGGGTGGCCGCCTCACCAACTTTCGACAGGGGTTTCGTGGTATCCGAGCAGATGCGCGCTGACAAGCCGCGACGTGCTGTTATCGACCCCACTCCCCGACCCGTCACCCGGTTCTCGAAGCGTCTGCGACACGGTGTGGCGGTGGCAGTCGCCTCCGGCCTCGCGCTGACCGCGGTCGGCGCCTTCGGGCTCTCGAACTACCCCAGCACCGTCCTCGCCTTCGCCAATCAGTCCTCACCGTCGCCAGCGGGCATCGAGCAGGCTCGAGAGGACGACCCCAGCCGGAGCGCGGCACGAGTCGCCCCGACCCTGGAGGAACTGGTCAAGCAGCGCGCCAAGGCCATCGCCCAGACCGGCGAGCAGGTCGAGACCCAGCGCTACTCCGATGCCGCCGCGAAGCGGAACTCCCTGCTGAAGAAGGCCGCGGCGTCCGTCGAGGACGAAGCCGAGCGGCTGCGCAACCTGGCGAACTTCCTGTGGCCCACCGAGGGCGGCGTGGGCTCGCCCTGGGGCCAGCGGCTGCATCCCATCCTGCGCTACTACCGGCTGCACGGCGGCGCCGACATCGGCGGACGCTGCGGCCAGCCGATCTATGCCGCCCAGTCCGGCACGGTCACCAAGGCCGCCACCGGCGGTTACAACGGCGGTTCGGGCAACAACGTCCGGATCGACCACGGCGACATCAATGGCATTCGCATCGAGACGGCCTACCTGCACATGAGCGAGGTCGTGGTCTCCGACGGCCAGCAGGTCAACAAGGGCGACCTGATCGGCAATGTGGGCAACACCGGCCTGTCGACCTCCTGCCACTTGCATCTTTCGCTCTACAAGAACGGCGACAACAGCGATCCGCTGGAGTACGTCAAGAAGCCCGCCAAGCAGGGCAAGAAGGAAGTCAAGGGCAACGAGAACTCCGCCGACAACGAACTCGGCAGCGAGGGCGCTCCGGCCGACGTGGTCCCCGCCTGACGAACGGCCTCTGCTTCACCTCTGGGGGTCGGCCGCTCTGGATGCGAGCAGGGCAAGCAGCCAGACCACGCCGCCGGCCAGCATCGAATAGGCCGCGGCCAGATAGATGTGGCGCTCCTCGGCACCGGTGAACTGCCCCACGATGAGCTGGCCCATCACCAGTTCGGCCAGCCACACCACCGCCAGGCCGGCCGCCAGCCGCCGCAGTTCCGCACGACGCCAGGCGAGCACCAGCACCATCAGCAACAGGATCGCCGCCACCACGCCGATCGCCAGCCGGATCCACTGCAATCCGGGATACTGATCCGCCTCGACGATCCGCCATACCGGCCAGCCGAGACAGCGGACGAAGGAACCCGGCCCGGCCACCGCAATACCCAGCAGGTGCATCGCGATCACCGCCGCGGCGGTACCCCAGGTCAGCCGCGAGAGACCGCCTGCCGGACGTGGCTCGGGAAGCCGGACCGCCGCCCAGGAGATCAGGCAGAGCGCCACCAGCGCCGCCGAGACGTCGATCAGGCCGAGCAGCATCGGCAGCGAGAAGAGCACGATCACCATCCCGAAGACGCCTGACGCGATCGCCAGGATCAGCGCGATCAGCGGGAACCAGCGCAGCCGCCGATCCGGCAGGCGACGTCCGTGCCAGGAGGCCACGGCAAGGGTGACGAGCGATCCGAAGGCAACCACCCGGTGGGTGAACTCGATGGCCGAATGCAGCCCGTCGGGGGTGATCTGATGAGCGAAACATCCCGGCCAGGTCGGGCAGGCAAGACCGGATTCGGTGGCGCAGACCGCCGATCCCAGCGCCACCGCCCCGAAGGTGAACCAGGTGGCCAGCCAGTAGCTCCGATGAGGTAGCCGGTTCGGGGTGGTCTGTGCGCTCACGCACTCCTCCTGGTCATGGGATCGTCACGGCCCGGAAGCGGGCTCGCTGTCGATCCTGCCAGCCCGGCCAGGACCCCGCTGACGATTCGGTGGACTTCCGGCTCCCCCTACAGCTTCTCCATCGGGGCGTGGCGCAGCGAGAGCCGCTTGACGCCGACCGAGCCGAAATCGACATCGGCCTTGGCATTGTCCCCGGCGCCCGACGTGGCCACCACCGTCCCCATCCCGAAGCTGGTGTGCAGCACCCGATCGCCTACCGTGACCGAGGGCACCGTCTTGATCGGCGGACGGCTGCCGAAACTGACCTGCTGCCGGGCGGTCGTGGTCCGGGTCGAGGCCGAGGACGACCAGCCGGTTCGGGCCACCCCGAGCCGCCGCCAGTCGAGCAGGTGGGCCGGGATCTCCTCGGTGAACCGGCTGGCCGGGTTGTACTGCGGAGCCCCCCACATGGTGCGAACGGTCGCGCGGGTCAGGTAGAGCCGCTTGCGGGCACGGGTGATCCCGACGTAGGCGAGCCGGCGCTCCTCCTGGAGTTCGGCGGGGTCGGTCATCGCCCGCTGATGGGGGAAGATCGCGTCCTCGAAGCCGGTCAGGAAGACGGTGTCGAATTCCAGCCCCTTGGCGGTGTGCAGGGTCATCAGCGTCACCACCCCGTCGCTGTCCTCGTCGGCGTCCGGCAGCTGGTCGGAGTCGGCGACCAGCGCGATCCGCTCCAGGAAGGCGGGCAGCGAGTCGTCCGGCTCCGGGGCTGCCGCGGCCAGCTCACCGGCCAGCTCGGCCACCTCGCCGCCGTCCGGGGTGATGTCGATGGCGTGGGCGGCCGCGACGAACTCCTGGGCGACGCTGACGAACTCGATCAGGTTCTCCAGCCGGGTCTCGTCCTGCGGATCGTTCGAGTTCTGCAGTTCGGCGAGGTAGCCGGATTCCTTCAGGATGCTGGCCAGCACGTGGTCGGCGGGTTTGGAATCCGCGACCTGCTGCCGGTGCTTCTCGACCAGCGCGACGAAGCCCTGGATCTGGTTCAGCGAGCGGGTGGCCAGGCCGGGTACCTCGGTGGCTCGCTGCAGCCCTTGGTAGAACGGGATTCGGCTAGCGGAGGCGAAGGCCTCGACCACCGCCTCGGCGCGGTCGCCGATCCCCCGCTTGGGGACGTTGAGCACCCGCCGAATCGACACGTCGTCGTCCGGGTTGGCGATCCCGCGCAGGTAGGCGATCGCGTCCCGGATCTCACGCCGCTCGTAGAACCGGACGCCACCGACCACCCGGTAGGGCATGCCGACCCGGATGAACACATCCTCGAAGGCCCGGGACTGGGCGTTCGTGCGGTAGAACACCGCCACCCCCGATGGCCTCACCTGGCCGGCGTCGGTCAGCCGGTCGATCTCCTCGGCGACGAACCGGGCCTCGTCGTGCTCGGTGTCGGCGACGTAGCCGACCAGCAGGTCACCGTCCCCCTCGGCCGACCACAGCTTCTTCTCGGGTCGCCCGGGATTGCGGGTGATCACCGCGTTGGCGGCGTTCAGGATGTTCTGGGTGGAGCGATAGTTCTGGTCGAGGACGATGGTCGTCGCCCCGGGGAAGTCCTGCTCGAAGTCGAGGATGTTGCGGATCGTCGCCCCTCGGAAGGCGTAGATCGACTGGTCGGAGTCGCCCACCACCATGAGCTCAGGCGGCTCGACCACCGGCATCCCCTCCGGAACGGGATGGACGCCACACAGCTCCCGGACCAACGCGTACTGGGCGTGGTTGGTGTCCTGGTACTCGTCCACCAGCACGTGCCGGAACCGGCGCCGGTACTGCTCGCGCAGGTCGGGGAAGGACTGCAGCAGGTGGACGGTGGTCATGATGATGTCGTCGAAGTCCAGCGCGTTGGCCGCCCGGAGCCGGCGCTGGTATTCGGCGTAGGCGTCGGCGTAGACCTCTTCGTTGCCCGCCGCGGCGCGGCTCCGCGCCGTGTCCTCGTCCACCAGTTCGTTCTTGCAGTTCGACACCCAGTTCAGCACCGCCCGGACCGGGTAACGCTTCGGGTCGAGATCGGCATCCCGCAGCACCAGCTGCATCAGCCGCTTGGAATCGGTGTCGTCGTAGATCGAGAAGGTGCGTGACATCCCGAACCGGTTGATGTCGGAGCGCAGGATCCGGACGCAGGCCGAGTGGAAGGTGGAGACCCACATCAGCTTGGCCCGGTTGCCGACCAGCTCGACCACCCGGTGCCGCATCTCGGCGGCCGCCTTGTTGGTGAAGGTGATCGCCAGGATCGAGCCGGGGTGGACGTCCCGCTGGCTCACCAGATGCGCGATCCGCCGGGTCAGCACCCGGGTCTTGCCGGAGCCTGCTCCGGCCACCACCAGCACCGGTCCGCCCGCGTGCACCACAGCCTCGCGCTGCGGCGGGTTGAGGTCGGCCAGCAGCTCCTCCTCGGTGATCCGCCGGCGGCGCACCGGCTCCGCCGGGGCGTCGGTGAAAAGGTCGGGCAACAGGGCTTCAGTCATGGCCGTCCCAGCGTACGCCAGCGCACCGACAGTCCCGCACCTCGAGGGAAGGGCCGATCAACGACCCTTCGACAGGCTCTGGGATCGTTCCTGTCCTCAGCCGAGCCGGGCGAGCACCGTCCGGGCGGCCTGACGGCCGCCCATGCCGTGGACGCCGCCGCCGGGCAGGGTCGAGGACGAGCACAGGAAGAGGGACGGATCGGGAGTGGCCCAGGGCGTCCGGCGCAGGGACGGACGGGCGGCCAGCTGCCGCCAGGTGGACGAGCCGCCGTCCACCGAGCCGCCGACGTTGTTGGGGTTGTGGGCCTCCATCGCCGCGGTGCCCATCACGTGCCGCGCCAGCACCCGGTCGCGGAAGCCGGGGGCGAACTTCTCCACCTGCGCCTCGATGGCGGCGGTCATGTCGGCGTCGCTGCCGTTGGGGACGTGGCAGTAGGCCCATGCGGTGTGCTTGCCGGCCGGTGCCCGGGAGGGATCGGCCACGCAGGGCTGGGAGAACAGCACGAACGGCTCGTCAGGAAGGCCGCCGCGGGCGACCGTCCGCTCGGCAGCGATCACCTTCGCCGCCGGCCCCGCCAGATGGACGGTGCCCGCACCTGCGAGTTCGGCATCCGTCCACGGCACCGGGCCGTCCAGCGCCCAGTCGACCTTGAACACCCCGGGTCCGTACGTCCAGCGCGCCAGCCGGTTGGTGTATGTGGCCGGCAGCCGGTGCCCCGCGACGGCGAGCACCTGCCGCGGGGTGAGGTCGAGCACCACGGCCCGGGCGGTCGGCAGGGCGTCAACGGTAGTCACCCGGTGTCCGGTGACCACCTCGCCACCGAGCGAGGCGAGCCGGCGCACCAGCGCGTCCGCGATCGACTGCGAGCCGCCCACCGCCACCGGCCAGCCGACCGCGTGGCCGAGCACCCCGAGCAGCATCCCCATCCCGGTGGTCATCGGCTCGCCGAGATCGAGGAAGGTGTGTCCGGCCAGGCCTGCCAGCAGCGCCTTGGCCGGCTGGTCGCGCAGCACCCGGGTGACCAGGGTGGCCGGCCAGACGCCGGCGACCCCGAAGCCGAGAGTGACCAGCGGTGCGTTCGGCGGCAGCGCGGTCGGATCGAGCACCCCGGCGACCATCCGTTCCCACCGCGATGCCAGCCCACCCACCACGGTCTCCCAGTAGCGCCGGTCCCGTCCCAACCCCGAGGCGGTCTGGGCGACGTCGCGGCGCAGATAGGCCGAGTAGCCCGGGGCCAGCGGGTGCGCGAGCGGGATCGGCGGCTGGGCCAGTTCCAGCCCGTCCCGCTCCAGCCGCAGTTCCTGGAAGGCCGGCGAGGCCAGCGCCATCGGGTGCACCGCCGAGCAGACGTCGTGCCGGAAGCCAGGCAGGGTGAGCTCCTCGGTCCGGGTGCCCCCGCCGGGGGTGTCAGCCGCCTCGAGGACGACCACCTTCCAGCCGGCCTCCGCGAGCATCACGGCAGCGACCAGCCCGTTCGGACCAGAGCCGACGACGACCGCGTCCACCTCCGTCATTCCCGCACGCACCTTCCGATTGTGCCGGGCCGCAACATCCGTTGCACAGCCGCCCTGAGCTCTTCGGCCGGTCGGCGCCGGATCGAGCCGGTGCACCACCGCCCGCTCAGGGACCAGTCAGGGTCGGACCGGCTGTCGGAAGGGTTGCGTGACACCGGGAACGATCTACCGTTGAAGCATGAACATTCTCGGTTGGATTCTGATGGGGTTGATCGCGGGCACGATCGCCAAGTCGCTCATGAAGAAGGACGGCGGCAGCTGGGTCTCCACCCTGGTCACCGGCATCGTCGGCGCGATCGTGGGTGGCTGGATCGGTGCTGCACTGTTCAACAACGGCGATCTCTACTTCTTCTCGCTGTGGTCGTGGCTGCTGGCCATCGGCGGCTCGGCACTGGTGATCTGGATCTACAGCCTGATCACCCGCAAGTCCTGACCACGTCCCAAGCCAACGGGTCCGGCTCGCTTTCCCCCGGCCGGGCCCGTTGCTATGCCCGCTGACCAGCTGGGACGGCGTGCCGCGATCAGACCAGCTTGCGGTCGGTGGCCCAGCGGGTGAGCTGGTGCCGGTTCGACAGCTGCAGCTTGCGCAGCACGCTGGAGACATGGGTCTCGACGGTCTTGATCGAGATGAACAGCTCCCGGGCGATCTCCTTGTAGGCGTAGCCGCGGGCGATCAGCCTCAGCACCTCGCGTTCCCGCTGTGAGAGCCGGTCGAGATCCTCGTCGATGCTGGCGACATCGATGCTGCCCGAAAAGGCGTCCAGGACGAAGCCTGCGAGCCGGGGGGAGAACACCGCGTCCCCCTCGGCCACCCGTCCGATCGCCTCGACCAGCTCGTCCGCCGAGATCGACTTGGTGACGTAGCCACGGGCGCCGGCCCGGATCACGCCGATCACGTCCTCGGCGGCGTCCGAGACGCTCAGCGCCAGGAAGCGGATCTCGGGCTCGGTGGCCAGCACCTGCTTCAGCACCTCGACGCCACCGCCGCCGGGCAGATGGACATCCAGCAGCACCACGTGCGGGCTGGCCGCCAGGATCGCCGCGACAGCGGTGGGCACGTCCTCGCCCTCGCCGACGATCTGCACCCGGGCACCGATGTCGTGCCGGACGCCGCTGCGGAACATCGCATGGTCATCGACCACCACCACGCGCCAGGCCGCCGAGGGCGGCGTCGATTCGGTCTCGAACGGCTGGTCGGTCATCGGGGCATCACTCGCTTCGCTCGTCGGAACCCTCAATCGGCTCGGGGAAGCGAGCTTGCGCGCTCCCCGCTCGCCTCACTCGGGTTTCCAGTCTCACTTCGGTTCCGTCACCAGGGCTGGAACGTATTATCGCGCGTCCGCCGGCCCGCTTCACCCGTTCGACGATCGATCCCCGCACTCCCATCCGGTCGGCGTCGATCCCGGCCGGGTCGAAACCCACCCCCCGGTCGCGGACGTACACGCTCACCTGGTCGTCGTCGACCTCGGCGTAGACGTCGATCCGCTCGACGCCGGCATGCCGGGCGGCATTCACCATCGCCTCCCGGGCAGCGCGCACCACCGAGGTCACTTCCCCGGTCAGCTCGCAGTCCCCGACGGTCACCAGATCGATGTCGATGCCGTGGTCGGCCTCCACGTCCTCGGCGATGACGCTGAGCGCCCGGGTGAAGCTGGATTCGTCGGTGGTCTCGCCGTAGAGCCACTGCCGCAGGTCGCGTTCCTGGCGCCGGGCGAGCCGCACCACGGCCCGGGGATCCTGGGCCTGCCGCTGGATCAACGCCAGAGTCTGCAGCACCGAGTCGTGCAGGTGGGCGGCCATGTCCGCGTGGGCATCGGCCAGCAGCTTGTCGTCCCGGGCCTGTGCCAGCGCGTGGCGGATCCGCAGCAGCCAGGGCAGCCCGGCCAGCACGATGGCGACCACCACCAGGCCCAGCACCAGCAGCAGGCGTCCCACCTCTCCCAGGTGCTGCTGCCGGATCGCCATCAGGCTAATCGCCGCACCCAGCGCGAGCAGCCCCAGCATGATCGCCGCGATGGTGGAGCGGTGCGCGACCAGCGGTGTCAGCCAGCGCCGCAGTCCCGAGCTACGCACCTCGCGGGTCGAGGCCTGATCGGCCTGCCACCAGATCAACGCCAACCCGGCGGAGGCCAGCAGCCCCGCCGCGAACAGCAGCGGATCCAGCCCCCAGGCACTGGTCTGGAAGATCCACAGCAGACCGATCCCCAGCAGCGCGAGCGCGCCGGCCACGCTGTAGTCGACCGGACGCAACCCTGCCGCCGCCTGACGCATCCCGGTACGGGTGGCCGCCTCGATCCCCGGCGCCTGCGCCTGGGCGGTCGAGCGCGGCATCACCAGCCAGAGCACCAGATAGAGCGCCACCCCGATCAGTCCGGTGGCCGCCAGCACCACGAACAGCACCCGCAACACCAGCGGCGACCAGCGGAGGTGATCGGCCAGACCCGCGCAGACCCCGCCGAGCCAGGCAGCATTCAGCGGCCGGCTGGAACGGGGAACGACGTCAGTCACCCCACCAGTGTGCTGCACGCTTGCGTCACCGTCACCTCAAGGTCCGATCGGTCAGCGACCTCGACGGCGCCGCTCGGCATGCCTGGTTGTTCGCGGCCCAGGCATCGACCAGACTGGGACGGTGGCTGGGCCACCCGAGGCGAGGAGTGTGGATGGCGGACGAGACCGACGGCCGGGTGGCGGTGTACATCGACTTCGACAACATCGTCATCTCCCGCTACAACCAACTTCACGGCCGGGGAGCCTTCCAGGCCGATCGGGTCCGGGATGTCGACCCTGCCCACCCAGCAGCAGAGCCATCGGTCGCGGAACGGATCCGGCAGGCCACCGTCGACATCGGCGCGATCCTGGACTATGCGTCGTCGTACGGCCAGATCGTCAGCAGCAACGCCTACGCCGACTGGTCCCAGCCGGTCAACGCCGCCTACCGTCGACAGCTGATCGACCGCGCGGTTGATCTGACCCAGATGTTCCCACTCTCGGCGACCAAGAACGGCGCCGACATCCGGCTGGCGGTCGATGTCGTGGAGGATCTCTTCAGGTTGTCCGACGTGTCCCATGTCGTGCTGGTGGCCGGTGACTCCGATTACGTCGCGCTCGCCCAGCGGGTGAAGCGGCTCGGACGCTACATCGTCGCGGTCGGGGTGGCCGGCGCGACCAGCAGGTCGCTGCCCGCTGCCTGCAACGAGTTCTCGCTGTACGACGACCTACCGGGGGTCGGCACGGCCGAGGCTGAGGAGACCGCGGAGGCCGAGATCCCCGTCGAAAACCCGGCCCCTCCGCCCGATCTGAGCGTGAAGCCGAGCAGGAAGCCGCCAGCCAAGGTCGCCGACGCCGAGGCGGAGGAGCCGGCGGGCACCCCCGACGAGCCGGCGGCGAAGATGTCACCGCGAGCGGCAACCACGCTGTTGCGTCGGGCCCTGGAACTCGGACATGACAAGGCCGGTCACGACGAGTGGTTGCACACCTCCGCGGTGAAGCAGCAGATCAAGCGGATGGATCCCGCCTTTCACGAGAAGTCCCTGGGCTACAGCTCCTTCAGCGACTTCCTGAAGTCCCGCGCCAGCCTGGTTGAACTCGACAAACCCTCCAAGGGCCAGCGAGTGCGGCTGCGCCGGCCCAAGTAACGCGCCGGCGCCACATCCGCGGGCGAATCACGCCGAGTTGCGGACGATCAACTCGCTGGTGAGGATCACCGGGGATGCCGGCACCACCCCGGAGAGCAGGCCGAGCAGCATCTCGCCGGCGATCCGGGCGAGTTCGCTGGGCGGGTTGGTCATGGTGGTGAGCTGCGGGCTGGCCTGTAGCGCGGCGCTGGAGTTGTCGAACCCGACCACCCGCACGTCGCCCGGCACTCGGCGTCCGGCGCGACGCAGCGCCCGCAGGACGCCGAGTGCCATCAGATCGGAGGCGACGAACAGCCCGTCCAGGTCGGGCGCCTGCTCCAGCAGCTGGCGGGCGGCGAGTTCCCCGCCGCGGACGGTGAAGTCGCCCGGTGCGAGCCCAGCCGGCTGCAGGCCGGCCCGGGCCATCGCGGCCTCGAAACCCTGGCGTCTGGCGATGCCGGCGTTCATGTCCATCGGCCCGGTGACCGTGGCGATCCGGGTTGCTCCCTGCCCGATCAGGTGTTCCGTCGCCGCGATCGCGGCCGCCGCCTGGTCGAGTTCGACATAGGGCAACCCCGGCACCCCCGGGTCACCGACGAAGACGACCGGGTGTGCGTTGTTCAGCAGCCGACGACCCAGTTCCGGCCCGTGATGGGAGATCACGATGGCGCCGTCCACATGGCCGCTGTCGAGGTAGCGGGTCATCCGCGCGGCACCCTCGCCCGGCGGTGCCATCACCAGCAGGACCTGGACGTCGACACCGGCGAAGGCGGTCAGTGCTCCGTGGTACGCCTGGGGGAAGAAGGGATCGGTGAACACCCGGTCGTCGGTCTCGGGCACCACGACCGCCACCGCTCCGGCCCGCCGGGTGACCAGCGCGCGCGCCGCGCGGTTGGGCCGGTAGCCGAGTTCGGCGATCGCACGATTGACCACCTCGCAGGTCTGCTCGGAGACCAGCTGCCCGCCGTTGACCACCCTGGAGACGGTCGCGCGGGAGACTCCGGCCACCCGCGCGACATCGTCGAGCGTGGGAAGGCTCCCGTTGGAAACCTGCGTCATCGCATCGACCTCCGTCAGCGCTCTACGCCGCCTCGCTGCGCCACGGCACCGTACCAGGCCGCGCTGGCCTTGGGCGTCCGGTTCATCGCGGCGTCCACCGCGACGATTCCGAACTTCTTGTCGTAGCCCCAGGCCCACTCGAAGTTGTCCAGCAGGGACCATTCCAGATAGCCCCGCACGTCGGCACCCTCGGTGATCGCAGCGTGGACGGCGGCCAGGTGGTCCCGCAGGTAGGCGATCCGATCGGCGTCCTTCACGGTGCCGTCCGGCGCGAGCTGGTCGTCGGGGTAGGCGGCGCCGTTCTCGGTCACCACCAGCGGGATGCCCGCCGGCCCGGTGTAGTCGCGGTGCAACCACATCAGCAACCGGCGCAGGCCGTCGGCCTCGACCTCCCAGCCCATCGCGGTCTGCGGCAGGTCGCGCGGGACGTACACGGCGTCCGGCGCGGCGATGTTGGGGGTGTACCGGCGGCGGCCGCGCACCGTCCAGGGCTCGACCGGCTCACCGGCGCGCACGACCGAGGTCGCGTAGTAGTTGACTCCCAGCACGTCGATCGGGCTGGCGATCAGGGCCATGTCACCCTCGGCGACCAGGTCGCCGTCCCACCAGGGGTCGAGGTCGGCGCGGACGTCGGCCGGGTACTCCCCGGTGAACAGCGGGTGGACGAAGACCCGGTTCGCGGTGCCGTCGACCCGCCTGACCACCGACAGGTCCGCCGGGTCGTCGCTGGCCGGCAGCACCGGGCTGAAGTTCAGCGTGATGCCCAGCTTGCCCGCACCGGCCGCCCGCAGCGCCTGCATCGCCAGGCCGTGGCCGAGCAGCAGATGGTGGGTTGCCCGGACGGCCTCTCGCGGCTCGGTGTGTCCCGGAGCGTGCTCGCCCCCGGCGTAGCTGAGGAAGGACGAGCACCACGGCTCGTTCAGCGTCGTCCAGGTCGGCACCCGGTCGCCCAGGCGGTCGTAGAGCAGCGCGGCATAGTCGGCGAACCGGTACGCGGTGTCGCGGTTGGTCCAGCCACCGGGCAGGCTGGCCGGCAGATCCCAGTGGTAGAGGGTGAGCCACGGCTCGATGCCGACGCTCAGCAACTCGTCGACCAGCCGGGAGTAGAAGTCCATGCCGGCGGGGTTGGCCCGCTCGCCGTCGAGCACCCGTGGCCAGCTGACGCTGAACCGGTAGCTGTTCAGGCCCAGGCCGGCCATCAGCGCGACGTCCTCGCGGTAGCGGTGGTAGTGGTCGACGCCCAGACGCCCGTCGTCCCCGTTCTCGATCGCGCCGGGGGTCTGGCAGAACTCGTCCCAGATCGACGGCTGACGTCCGTCGACGTCGTGGGCGCCCTCGATCTGGAAGGCCGAGGTGGCCGTCCCCCACAAGAATCCCGGTGGGAACTGCAACATGGTCATCCCTTCACTGCTCCTGCCATGATTCCGGACACCAGGTGGCGTCCTGCGACGACGAACATCACCAGCAGCGGGACGGTGGCCAGCACCACCCCCGCCATGATCAGGGCCATGTCCTTGAAGTAGGTGCCCTGGAGCAATTGCAGTGCGACCGGCAACGTCGGATTGCTGGAGCCGAGCACCACGAACGGCCAGAAGAAATTGGTCCAGGACGCGACGAAGGTGAACAGCGCGAGCATGGCCGCAGCCGGCCGGGCCGCGGGCAGCGCCACATGCCAGAAGGTGCGGATCATCGAGCAGCCGTCCACCCGGGCGGCCTCGATCAGCTCGTACGGCAGTGCTTCGGAGAGGTACTGGGTCATCCAGAACACGCCGAAGGCGGTGACCATGGCGGGCACGATCACCGCCAGCAGATTGCCGACCCAGCCGAGCCGGGCCATCACGATGAACAGCGGGATGATGCCCAGCTGGGTGGGGACGGCCATCGTCCCGATCACGAAGGCGAGCAGCCAATTGCGGCCGCGGAACCGCAGTTTGGCGAAGGAGAAGCCGGCGAGGGTGGCGAAGAAAACCACCGAGACCGAGGTTGTCACCGCGACGATCACCGAGTTCACCACCGCCTGCCAGAACTTGATGTCGGCGGTGAGCACCCGAGTGATGTTCTCCAGCAGCTGGCCCTGCGGGATCAGCGACGGGATGGGGTTCTGCGCGATGTAGGTCGCGTTCGTGGAGGCCAGCAGGAAGGCGTAGTAGAGCGGGAAGGCGCAGATAGCCAGGACGACGGCGAGCATCAGGTAGGTCAGCCAACCCGGCCGGCGGACGCCCTGATCCAGCCCGCGCCTGCGGCGGGCCGCCCGGGCCGCGCCCTTTCCCGCGACCTGTTCGATCATGCCGACGGACATCTGCGGGGCATTCATCGCCGGCCTCCCTTGGTGGTGCTGAGGAGTTTCGAGGCGCCGGTCAACTTCGAGGCGGAGCCGGAACTGGCGATCCGGCTGGTCAGCCAGTAGTTCAGCAGGGCGATCACGACGATCACCACGAAGAGGATCCAGGCCACCGCTGCCGCTCGCCCGAAGTTGCGCTGGTTGCCCCAGCCGACCTCGTACATGAACATCGTGATGGTCATCCACTGCCGGTCGTTGCCGCCCAGGCCGATCTGGTCGAACATCCGGGGCTCATCGAAGATCTGCAGGCCGCCGATGGTGGAGGTGATGATCACGAAGATCAGGGTGGGCCGCAGCAGCGGAATGGTGATCGAGAAGAAGGTCCGCACCCGGGAGGCGCCGTCCACCACCGCGGCCTCGATGATGTCGCGCGGGATCGCCTGCATCGCGGCGAGGATGATCAGGGCGTTGTAGCCGGTCCAGCGGAAGTTGACCATGGTCGCGATCGCGACGTGCGAGGCGAACGCATCGGCGTGCCAGCCCACCGCCGGCAGCCCGATGCCGGTGAGCAGGGCGTTCACGAAGCCGGACTGGTCGGCGAACATCTGGTTGAAGATCAGGCCGACGGCCACCGGCGCCACCACGTAGGGCACCAGGACGCCCATCCGCCAGAAGGTCTTGGCGCGGAGATTGGCATCCAGCACTGCGGCGATGAAGATCGCCAGGATGAGCTGCGGCACCGAGGAAAGCAGGAAGATGCTGAACGTGTTGCCCATCCCCTGCCAGAACCGTGGCTGGTCGAGCACGGCGCTGTAGTTCTCGAAGCCGATGAACCCCTGGTTCCCGGTCACCAATCCCCACTTGTGCACCGAGACGAATGCCGTGTACAGCAGCGGGAAGAGGCCCACCAGGGCGAACAGCAGGAAGAACGGCGCGATGTAGAGGTAGGGCGCCGTCTTGACGTCAAGCCGGCTCAGGAAGGAACGCCAGTCGAAACCCGAGGCGGGAGATGATGACGGGGGTGCGGCCACTTCGGGCGGTGCGGACACGGTGACCTCCTCGGCATTGTGGGGCTGCTCCGGCGCAGCCGGGACCTGTGCGACCACGGCCCCGGCTGCCGGCAACAGGATTATCTGTCGCCCGGTCCGCTCAGCGCGGTCCCAGGCAGGAACTCCTGGTCTGGCCGGCCCCGAAGAGCCGGCCAGACCTCGTCACTCGTCAGCCGAGGGCGGCGACGTCGGAGACCGCCGTGGCCCAGGAGTCAGCGGCATTGTGGGTCTTGTCGACGTCGACCCGGTTGATCGCGTTGGAGATGGCAGCCCGGTAACCGAAGTAGTTCGGGCCCTTGAACGGAACCACGGTCACGGCCTTGGCGCGGTCGGCGAGGATCTGCCCGGTCGGCGCGTCGTTGAAGAAGGCGTTGGTGACGCTCAGCAGGTCTTGGCTGGTCAGGGCCTCGGTCTGGCTCGGGAAGGTGCCCTTCAGCTTGAAGGCCTTGATCTGCTGCTCGGGAGCGGTCAGCCAGGCGGCCAGCTTCTTGGCTTCCTCGACGTGGGCGCCCTGCGCCGGAACGGTCAGGAACGAGCCGCCCCAGTTGCCGCCGCCGCCGGGGAAGGCGTTGGCGATGTCCCAGCCCTCAACGCCTGCGGCGTTGCCCTCGATGACACCGAGCATCCAGCCCGGGCAGAGCATGGTGGCGAAGCCGTTGTTCTGGAACGCGTTCTGCCAGTCCGGCTGCCACTGCTGCAGGTTCGCCGACAGCCCGTCGTCCACCGCGGCCTTGACGATCTGGTCGTAGATCGCCTTGATCTGGGTGTTCTGGTCGAGCGGGATCAGGGTCTCTTCGGGCTCGGTGGAGGAGAAGGGGTTCGCGACCTGGTTCACCATGCCCTGGAAGATGGCATCGGCGGAGTCGAACCAGGCGGCGTCCGACTTGGCGACGAACTGCTTGCCGAGGTTGAAGTAGTCGTCCCAGGTGGAGCCGAGCGCCTTGGCGACCTCTTCGCGGTCGGTAGGCAGGCCGGCGGCCTCGAACAGGTCGGCGCGGTAGCAGACGCCCTCCGGGCCGATGTCGGTCCCGTAGCCGACCAGCTTGCCGTCGGCGGTGGTGGCCTGGGCGGCCTTCCAGTCCAGCCAGCGGCCGTCGAGCGCCGGATCGGTGAGATCGGCGAGCTTGTCCGCGCTCTGCATGATCTCGGGCAGCCAGTCGACCTCGACGCCCTCGACGTCGGAGAGGCCGGAGCCGGCGGCGAGCTTGGTCATGAAGTTCTCACGGGCCTCGTCGGAAGTGGCGGCCTTCTTCTCGACGACCTTCACATTGGGGTTGAGCGTGGTGTACTCGGCCAGCAGGTCGTTGTAGCCGAACTCATTGAACGTCGCGACGGTGAGCGTGATCTCTTCGGCCGGTGGGGCAGAATCGGTCGGCGCCGCACCGGTGTCGGTCGGCGCCGGAGCGGGTGCCGGAGAGCAACCCGCGAACAGGATCGCTGCGAACGCGGCCGCGGCCGCGCCTCGTAGCAGGATGGATGAGCGCATCGGGACTCCTTCGTCTATGGGATACCGCGCTGGGCTCGGTGGACGGACCACTGAGAGCGCTTCCATTACATGATGAAAGCGCTCTCATCGTCAAGGGGACGCTGGTTTCAGTTCGATAACGACGGGGTCGCCGCGACCATGGCCCGGGCAACCTTTCGACAACAGCGACCGCGTCCGTGCTCGTGGTGCCGTGCCTGACCACCGCGCCGATCTCAGCAACCCGTCGCCCACCGCGCTGAGGAGACTCCACGGACGCGAGTGGCGGCCCTGACCCCGACCTCGGCCTGATGCCGGGGGCGTCGCGGGGGCGTTCAGGGTTGTCCCCCATGGTGGGACGCCGGTGCGCCGGGAAGGATGGAGGCCATGAACCTCCCTGTCCGCCGGACCCGCGAGAACGCCGTGCTCACCGGCGTCTGCGCCGGGCTGGCGCGCCGGTGGGGAGTCGACGCCAACCTCTTGCGCGTCGCGCTGATCATCCTCTCCTTCGCCTCCGGGCTGGGGCTGGTGCTCTACGGCGTGGGATATCTGGTGCTTCCCGCGGACGAGGCCACGCCGGCTCCGGCCCGCCGGCTGCTGCCGTTCACCAAGGACTGGCCGCTGCACGCGCTGGTGCTCACGCTCACCGCGGTCGGTTTCGTCGTCTTCGGGATGCTCGGCGGCTGGTCGGGAATCGGCCTGCTGCCGGTGCTGGTGGCGCTGGGCATCTGGTACGCCGCCAGCCGGCGGAGCGGACGTCCGGCCACCTCCCCCGATCCCACCCCGTTCGAACGGGCCGCCGACGCCTGGCGGCTCCGGCTCCTGGAGCACCAGTCGAACTCCGGCGCGCTGGCCGTCCCGGCAACGACGGCCGCGTCCTTCACGCCGGCTGTCCCACCCAGCCCTGCGCCGTCCGAACTCGCCCGCCGCCGGCCGCGCAACAACCGGTTGTGGTGGCTGGCGCTGGGGCTGATGGCGGTCGGCTGCACCGCGGTCGCGCTGCTCAGCCCGGGCACGGGCAGCGGGGGCTACCACATCGCGGGGGTCGACTATCTGGCGGTCGTCCTGATCAGCCTCGGCATCACTCTGCTGGTCGGCACCTGGCTGGGCCGTCCCCGGCTTATGGGCCTGGTGACGGTGCTTGTGATGCTGGCGACCGGCATCACCTGGGTGGCCCAGGCACCCCAGACGGCGGCCGTGGCCGGAGTCGCCGACCAGAGCCACGTCTTCACCTCCGCCGACGACCTGCCCGCGACACTCTCCCTCTCCGCCGGCGCGCTCGACCTCGACTTCACCCAGCTCGCGCTCGCCGATGACGCCACGATCCACGTGGAGGTCGGGGCCGCTGACGTGACCCTCCGCCTTCCCGAGGGCGTGAACTCCTCGGTGACCTGGTCGGTCGGCGTGGGCGCGGTCACCGTGGCGGACGATCAGGATCACGCCGGCGCAGGCCTCACCGGAAACTTCGATCGACAGGTGGACGACAACGCTTCCACCATCCTGATCGACGTCAGCCTCGGCGCCGGCGCGCTGGAGGTACGGCCATGAAACTCGATATCACCGCCTTCGGCCTGGGCGCGCTCGCCCTCGTCTTCGGCGTTCTCGCGCTCTGGGCCTCGATGGCCGAAGTCCACTGGCTGGTGGTGGGCCGCGCGCTCCCGGTCGTCCTGATCGTGATCGGCATCGTGATGCTGATCCTCTCCCGCCTCCGTACTCGCTAGTTATCGAAAGGAAACAACCATGAAAACTCCCCTGACCCGTTCTCGTACCGACAAGTTCGTCGGCGGCGTCTGTGGCGGACTGGCCGCATCGCTGGGGGTGGACGCCAGCATCGTGCGGATCGTCACCGTGCTGCTGGGCATCTTCACCCAGGTCGGCTGGATCGCCTACCTGGTGCTGTGGGCGGTGCTCCCGCAGGAGGGCGGCGGCCCGACCGGTGTCGACGAGGCGAAGCGCATGTTCACCTCGAACAACCCGCAGCCGCGCGACCCGAACATGCCCAACGGCGACGACCTGCGCTGACCCTTCCGCCGGGAATCACACGACCCGGGAACAATCGAGCGCCATCCTTCGCGTCGAGCGCTTCACCCCAGGCTGGAGCGCTCGACAACAAGGGTGGCGTTCGGCACGCCTGGGACGCCGGAACTCAGCCGGGTCACTCCCACTCGATGGTGCCGGGTGGCTTGCTGGTGATGTCCAGCACCACCCGGTTCACCTCGGGCACCTCGTTCGTGATCCGGGTGCTGATCCGTTCCAGCAGCTGATAGGGCAGCCGGCCCCAGTCGGCGGTCATGGCGTCCTCGCTGGTCACCGGGCGCAACACGATCGGGTGGCCGTAGGTGCGTCCGTCGCCCTGCACTCCCACCGAGCGGACGTCGGCCAGCAGCACCACCGGGAACTGCCAGATCTCGCCGTCCAGACCGGCGGCGGTGGTCTCCTCGCGGACGATCGCGTCGGCGGCGCGCAGGATGCGCAGCCGCTCGGCGTCCACCGCGCCGACGATCCGGATGCCGAGGCCCGGTCCGGGGAACGGGTGGCGTCCGACGATCTTCTCGGGCAGCCCCAGTTCGCGGCCGACCTCGCGCACCTCGTCCTTGAACAGCGCACGCAGCGGCTCGACCAGCTCGAATTCCAGGTCCTCGGGCAGCCCGCCGACATTGTGGTGGCTCTTGATGTTCGCCGCGCCCTCGCCGCCACCGGATTCCACCACGTCGGGATAGAGCGTCCCCTGCACCAGGAAGCGGACCGGTGCCCCTTCGGGGGCGGACGCGATCAGCTCGCGCTCGGCGGCCTCGAACACCCGGATGAACTCCCGGCCGATGATCTTGCGCTTGGTCTCCGGATCGGTCACCCCGGCCAGGAAGCCGAGGAACTGGTCCGCGGCGTCCACGGTCTTCAGGGTGGCTCCGGTGGCAGCGACGAAGTCCTGCTCGACCTGCTCGCGCTCCCCCGCGCGCAGCAGCCCGTGGTCGACGAAGACACAGGTCAGCTGATCGCCCACCGCCCGCTGGACGAGGGCTGCGGCGACCGCGGAGTCGACCCCGCCCGAGAGCCCGCAGATCACCCGGTCGGAGCCCACCTGGGCACGGATCCGAGCCACCTGCTCGTCCACGATGCTCGAACTGGTCCAGGTCGGGGCACAGCCGGCGATGTCGTACAGGAAGTGCTCCAGGACCTGCTGGCCGTGCTCGGAATGCAGTACCTCGGGGTGCCACTGGACGCCGGCCAGCCGCCGCTCGACGTCCTCGAAGGCCGCGACGGTGGCCCGTGGGGATCGGGCGGTGACCAGGAAGCCCTCTGGTGCCGCGGTGACCTCGTCGCCGTGGGACATCCACGACGTCAGCGCGGGAGGCAGGCCGCGCAGCAGGATTCCGGGTTCCAGCACCGAGACGGCCGTCCGGCCGTACTCCCGCTGCCCGGTCCGCGCGACGGTGCCGCCCAGCGCCTGCGCCATCGCCATGAAGCCGTAACAGATGCCGAAGACCGGCACCTGGTGAGCGAGCAGGTCCGCGTCCAGCTGCGGCGCCCCAGGCTCATACACCGAACTCGGCCCGCCGGAGAGGATGACAGCGGACGGTCTCCGCGCGAGGATGTCGGCAACGCTGGCGGTGTGCGGCACGATCTCGGAGTAGACCCTCGCCTCCCGGACGCGTCGTGCGATCAGTTGCGCATACTGGGCGCCATAGTCGACGACCAGCACCAGGTCATGCTCACGGGTCATGGGCCGCAGTCTATTGGGCCTCCACCGGCGGCCCGCGACTCGCCCAGGTATCCCCGCCTCGCCGAGCATGATGCCGTACCCCCCGCCGCCGATGTCCGGCCACCCTGGGTCCATCTCGCTGCACGGACGGCTTGACCGCACGTTGAGAAACCCGCTACCGTTCCGGCCATGTTCTCGACGCACGCCGCACTGATGTGTTGCTGTCGCGTGCCGTCGATGGACTGCCGTCGCGCGTTCTGAGTATCCGCCGACATCCACTCCATCCGACGCCCGGAAGTACCTGGGTGCGGGTTTCGCGTCTCCAGAGCTTTCGGCCCTAGCCCAGCACCATCCGCATCACAGGAGATCCGATGACCCTCAGCCCAGACACTCTCGCCGTTCACGCCGGCCAGGAGGAAGCCGACCCGACGACGAACTCCCGCGCCGTCCCGATCTACCAGACGACGTCGTACGTCTTCGACGACACCCAGCACGCTGCCGACCTGTTCGCGCTGCGGGTGCCGGGCAATATCTACACCCGGATCATGAATCCGACCCAGAACGTGTTCGAGACCCGCGTGAACGCCCTCGAGGGCGGCATCGGCGCGCTGGCCACCGCCTCCGGCTCGGCCGCGGTCACCTACTCAGTGCTCAACCTGGCCTCGTCCGGCGACAACATCGTCGCCCTGTCGACCCTCTACGGCGGCACCTACGCTCTGTTCGCGCACACCCTGCCGCAGTTCGGCATCGAGACCCGGTTCGTCGATCCGGAGCGGCCGGAGGACCTGGCGCGGTACGTCGACGATCGCACCCGGCTGGTCTTCGGTGAGACCATCGGCAACCCGGCGATCAACGTGATCGACCTCGACGCCTGGTCCCAGGCCGCGCACGCCCAGGGGCTGCCGTTCATCGTTGACAACACCGTGCCGACCCCGATCCTGTCGAAGGTCTTCGAGCATGGCGTCGACATCGCCGTGCACTCCGCCACCAAGTACCTCGGCGGCCACGGCACCACGATCGGCGGCGTGATCGTCGACTCCGGCAACTTCGACTGGACGGCGCACGCCGAGCGCTTCGGTGGGCTCACCGCGCCGGACGGCGCCTACCACGGCGTGGTGTGGACCGAGGCCGTGGGCCCGGCCGCCTACATCATCCGGGCGCGCACGGTGCTGCTCCGAAACACCGGTGCCGCGATCTCACCGTTCAACGCCTGGCAGGTGCTGCAGGGTCTGGAGACGCTGCACCTGCGGCTGGAGCGCCACTCGTCCAACGCCCTGGCCGTGGCCCGGTACCTGGAACAGCACCCCGCAGTGGCGTGGGTGAACTATCCCGGGCTGGAATCCTCGCCGTCCAAGGCCGCGGCCGACCGGGTGTTCACCGGACGCGGCTACGGCGGCATCCTCTCCTTCGGCCTGAAGGCCGGACGCGAGGCCGGCAGCAAGTTCGTCGAGGCGCTGAACCTGTTCAGCCACCTGGCCAACATCGGCGACGCGAAGTCGCTGGTGATTCACAACGCCACCACGACTCACTCCCAGCTCACCGAGGACGAACTGATCGCCGCCGGGGTCGCCCCCGAGATGGTCCGGCTCTCGCTCGGGATCGAGCACCCGGACGACCTGATCGCGGACATCGAGCAGGCGCTCGCCGCCATCGACCAGTCCGCGGCCGCCTGAACCGGCGGAACCCACCACGCACGCAATACAAAGAAAGAAGGAATACCGATGACCTACTTCAAAGATGCGACCGAACTCATCGGGCGCACCCCGCTGGTGAGGATCAACCGGCTCTACGGCGACTCCCAGGCGACCGTCCTGGCGAAGCTGGAGTACTACAACCCGGCCAACTCCGTGAAGGACCGGATCGGCGTCTCGATCATCGACGCCGCCGAGGCGGACGGCTCGCTGCAGCCAGGCGGCACCATCGTCGAAGGCACCTCGGGCAACACCGGCATCGCGCTGGCCTGGGTCGGCGCGGCCCGTGGCTACAAGGTGATCATCACCCTGCCCGAAACATTCTCCAAGGAACGCCGCGCGGTCCTGCGCGCGCTGGGCGCGGAATTGGTGCTCACCCCGGCCGCCGAGGGCGTCCCGGGCGCCAATGCGAGGGCCGAGGAGATCGCGGCCAACACCCCGGGCGCGATCGTGGCCCATCAGTTCGACAATCAGGCCAACGTCGAGATCCACCGCAAGACCACCGCTGAGGAGATCTGGGCGGACACCGACGGCCAGGTCGACATCGTGGTATCCGGCGTGGGCACCGGCGGCACCATCACCGGCGTCGGGCAGGTGCTGAAGGAGCGCAAGCCCTCGGTGCAGCTCTACGCGGTGGAGTCCGCCGAGTCGGCGGTGCTCTCCGGCGAACCGAAGGGCCCGCACAAGATCCAGGGCATCAGCCCCGGCTTCATCCCGTCCATCCTGGATCTCGGGGTGGTCGACGGGATCATCAAGGTGAGTTCCGACGACGCCATCGAATGGGCCCGCCGAGTGGCCAAGGAGGAGGGCCTGCTGCTGGGCATCTCCTCCGGTGCCGCGCTGCGGGCCGCCGCCGACCTGGCCGCCGATCCGGCCAACGCCGGCAAGACCATCGTGGTGGTCACCCCCGACTGGGGCGAGCGCTACCTGACCACGCCGCTGTACGCCGACCTGCTCGACTGACGCACCCCATACCTTCGGCCCGCCCTCGATCGGATCTCCAGGGCGGGCCGAAGCCCGTCCACCCCCAGCCGTCCACGCGCCGCCCAGCCGCCCCACCACCGAGCGCTTCCCCTACCGTCGAGCGCCACGCCCCTGGGGCAAGCGCTCGACGCGAAGGGAAGCGCTCGGCGGCGGGGACGAGAGCGGCCGGGGCGTCAGATGCTGGACGGCGGGCACACGGTTGACAGCGGGGCCGGCGGCGGTGGGAAAGTAGGCGAAGCCCAGCCACGCGGACGGAGCACGATGCATCCCCTTCTCAAGGCCGCCCGGAACCGGATCCGGGAGGATCTGGACGCTGCGATGCGCGAGGATCCGGCTGCCACCTCGCGGATGCTGGTGGCGCTGACCTACCCCGGGGTGCACGCCGTGTGGGTGTACCGGCTGGCGCACCGGCTGTGGCTGAGCGGCCCGGCGACCAAGCCGCTGGCCCGCATCCTCTCCCAGCTCGCCCGGTTCTTCACCGGCGTCGAGATCCATCCCGGCGCCACGATCGGGCGGCGGTTCTTCATCGATCACGGCATGGGGGTGGTGATCGGCGAAACCGCCGAGGTCGGCGACGACGTCCTGATGTACCACCAGGTCACCCTGGGCGGACGCTCCCGCGGCCGGTTCAAGCGTCACCCCACGATCGGCAGCAACGTCCTGCTGGGCGCCGGAGCGAAAATCATCGGTCCGATCACCATCGGCGACGGCACCAAGATCGGCGCCAACGCGCTGGTGGTCAAGGACGTCCCGCCCAACTCAGTGGTGACCGGGATCCCGGCGAACACCTCCCCTGGCGACATCGTCGCCTAGGCTTCCACCGTGCAGACCGATCCCGAACTCGACCGCCTGCGTGGCTCGATCGACAACTTGGATACCGCGATCATCGCCCTGCTCGCCGAGCGCTTCAAGGTCACCCAGCAGATCGGCGTGCTGAAGCACGACCGGGGGCTGGCCGCCGCCGACCCCGAACGCGAGGTACAGCAGATCGCCCGGCTGCGCCAACTGGCGGTCGCGTCCAACCTGGATCCGGAGTTCGCCGAGAAGCTGCTGGGCTTCATCGTCGCCGAGGTCGTCCGGCACCACGAGGCGATCGCCACCGCGCAACCGCCCGACGGCCGGGCGCTCTGACGACGCGCAGCATCCCAGCGTGAGCGGGATCTCAGGGGGCGCACAGGTTCGGCGGCTAGCGTGGCGCACGGCGCGACGTCCTTGCCGGGCGACGCACCGCTGCTCGCATCTGGCCGATCCGGCACCGACAACGGGGAGTTCCACCTGATGAAGACGAAGAAGACGCTGACCGCCGCCGTGATCGGAGCGCTGCTCGCCCTGGTGCTCGGCGCCTGCTCGAGCCCGGTCGGCACCACAGACCCCTCCCCCACCGCCAGCACCCCGGACGAGATCACGGAGGCCCCGGTGGTGGACCGCGATCCGCAGGGCCCGCTGCCCACGATCACCTTCGATGCCGACGGCATCCCCACCATGACCCCTGTCGAGGCCGACCCGCCCACCGTGATCAGCGTCAAGACGCTCCAGGCAGGCACGGGTGCGGCCATCGGTTCCGACGACTTCATCACCGTCCACTACGCGGGCTTCCTGTGGAGTGACGGCAGCGTCTTCGACTCCTCCTTCGACACCGCCGAGCCGGTCAGCTTCCTGCTCTCCGAAGTGGTGGACGGCTGGGTGTACGGGTTGGCGGGCACGAAGGTGGGCGACCGCCTGCTCCTGGTCGTACCGCCGGACTACGGCTACGGGGATCTCGAGGACGAGACCATTCCGGCCGGCTCCACGTTGGTCTTCGTGGTGGACATCCTCGACGCCGCTGCGATCACCACCGACGCGCTCACCCGGGCGACGCCGACCGGCGCCGACCTGCCAGAAGGACTGACGATCTCCGGTGACCTCGGCGAGGAGCCCACCCTGGTGTTCTCCGAGAACGCACCGGCGCCGGCCGAGGCCCAGACCATCCTGATCGCCAAGGGCGATGGCCCGCTCATCACCGAAGCCGACACCCTGATCTACCACGTGGCGGGTGCCGCGTGGGGCGAGGAATCCTCCTCCAGCTGGTCGGGTTCCTTCGAACAGGCAGAGTATGGCGGCGGGGAGGACACGATCGGCCTGCCGGTCGGCTCACGGCTGCTGCTGGTGTACCCCGCCGACGAGGAGAACGAGATGGAGGCAGAGGCGGTCGTCCTCGACCTGCTTGCCGTGGTGCCGGGTCAATAGTTCCTCAGGCTCGCCGCCGCCGGCGCGCCGCCCAGATCGCGAGGCCGGCCAGCGCCGCAC
>JASGEM010000017.1:0-56665 GCA_049841235.1 Propionicimonas sp.
CCAGCTGCACGATCCCGAACTCGTGGCAGAACCGCATCCGCCCAGCTTCGCCTGGTTCTCCTTCCCACCCCAGATCACCGTGGACGTACCGGCGCTCGTGGCAGCCGGTGCCGCGGCCGAGCTGGAAAGTGTCTTCGCCCACGAGATCGGCCACCATGTGCTCTCCCCCAGCACCCGGCTGGATTCGCTGAAGCTACGCCATCAGCTCGGCCGCGCTCTGCTGGCCAGCGACCGTCCGGCGAAACCCGAGTTGCTGAACCTGCTGAGCAACCTGTGGTCGGATCAGCTGATCAACCTCCGCGTCGCCGCACTGCAACGCCGCTTGGACCCCGAAGCCGAGCCGGGCATGATCCGGCTCTGGCGGGGGCTGTCGGCCCAACCGCCGGTTGACCCGTTCAGCTGGGTGCTCCGCCGGGCCTACGAGCTCTCCTGGGCGCTGCCGCCGGGCACGCTGTGCCAGGTCGATCCGCCCGGCGTTCGACACCCAGGGCCGCACGCCGGCCCCAACCACGGGCTGTGGCGCACCCGCCCACCGAAACGACGCGAAGCGCCGGTCGCGAAGGGTGGGGATCGCTACGCCGAACAGGAACGGACGCTGCAACAGGCCAAGGCCGCCGTCCAGGCCGCGGAGCAGGCGATCGACGCCGGCGTGACCGCCGACCCGGTGGCGGATGCCCACCTACTGGCCCGGTTGACCAGGGTCTTCGCCCACGACCCGATCTCCGGCGCGCTCTCCTTCGGGATGCTGGTGGCGCCCTACCTGCCACGCACCGGCGAGGCGGACGAGACCATCGCGGTCGGTTGCGCCGGCGAAGCGGACGCGGGCCCGCCCACCGCCGCGGAGATCGGTGCGGTGCTCGGCGATCCACGCCTCGGCGCGCCGCCGGTCCACCCGGCCGGTGACGCCACCTGGAACGGGAAGCTCGATCCGGACGCCGAGCCACAGCCCGACAATCCGCCCTCCGGCGCCCAGGGCTACGGACTGGCCGAGACCCTCGCGCTGTACGACCCCTCCCTGGCGGAGGCCGTCATGGCGGCCTGGTACCGCACCCGTGCCCGGCCCTGGGTGAAGCCGCTCACCGAACTGCGCCCGAACAGCGACACCGCCGACCTGCCCGGTCCCCTGGAGCAGTGGGAACTCGGCGACGATCTGACCGACCTGGACTGGCCGGGCAGCCTCACCGCGGCCCCCATGATCCTGCCCGGCGTCACGACCCGCCGCCGAGCCCGGATCGACGACCCGGAACGTCCCGCGCAGGTCAGCGTCCGGCTCGACCTCTACATCGATTCCTCCGGTTCGATGCCCGACCCGAGACGGGGCTCCCCGGCCGTCCTGGCCGGCGCGATCCTGGCGCTGTCGGTGCTGCGGGGCGGCGGTGCGGTGCGTCCGACCAGCTGGGCGAGCCCAGGCCAGGTCGCCGGACCGGACCGGTTCCTGCGGGATCCGGTGGCGGTGATGGCGGGGATCGCCTACTTCTACGCCGGCGGCACCTCCTTCCCGCTCGACCTGCTACACGCCCGTTACACGAACCTGCCGGACGCCGACGACACCGTCCGGCGGCACCTGGTGGTGCTCTCCGACGACGGGCTGAGTTCCATGTTCGGGGTGGGCAACGACCCCTACGCGCAGGTGGCGGCGCAGGTGCGTCCCAAGCTGACCACGGCCACCCTGGTGCTGCTGGATTCCAGCCGGGTCGTGGCACCGTTGGCCGACCGGGCGGGCTACGACGTCGCCTACCTGCCATCGATGGACGACGCCCCGGCGGTCTGCGCCCGGCTCGCGGAGGTGATTCATGGCTGAGACCGAAGAACTGCTCGCCGCCTGGAGCGCGATCGCGCCAGTCGAGGAACACCAATGGGAAGCACTGCGGCCGGGCCCGTCGGTGGTGGCGGTCGCCACACGGCTCTCCACCGTGCCCTCGGAGTTCTCCGACGAGCAGGTGTCGGTCCGCGCTCTGGCCGGCGACCTGCTCGGCGCCCACAACCTGCCGCAGCTGGCGGCCCTGCGCTTCGCGAACGACGAGCGGGTACGCCGCGGGATGGCAGTCGGGCTGTGGCTCGTCGCCAGCGAGATCCTGCTGGGTCCGCTCGATCCGCCGCTGAGCGTCGGGCCACCGCGGGAGGGTCGGTCTGTGCCGCTGGTCCATCCGCACGACACCCTGGCCCTGGACGCGCTCGGGCTCCGGCTGGCGCCGGTGGTCGATCCGGCAGAGTGGATCGCCGATGCCGAGCGACGCGAGGAGGCCACCCGAACCTTCCTGCTCTGGAACGGGCAGCTTCCGCACGGCGAGACGCGTGAGGCGGCCCGAGCGGCGCTGGCGGCCCGGGATTCGCTCCGGTTCAACGAGGCGCTGGCGACCAGCTTCGCCGAACATCGCCACCGCGACGAACTACGCCGCCGGCTGGAGGAGGCCCGTGCCCGGGAGGCGGCGGCGAGGTACACCCGTGAGTGAGGACGATCCGCTCGCGATCGCGGAATACGCACCCTCAGCCTCCGCCGTGCTCTCCGACACGGAGCGTTGGCCCACGTTGACTGCCGAGGGTGCCGCACGGCTGGCGTCCGTCCGGCATCACCCGGCCGCACCCCGATGGACGCACGCCACCGGTGACCGGCTCACCGCCGACCAGCTCGAACGCACCAGGCAACCGCTCCCCACCGCGGGCTGGCTGACCGAGCACCTGGTGGTGGCCCGGAAGCTGCCCGCCTATCGCCGGTTGACCGGCCTGGACACGCTGGCCGACTTCCCCACGGTCGGCCGGGCCGACCTGGCCGCCGATGTCTCGGCCTTCGTCCCGCTGGACGCGGACTTCAGCCGGCTGGTCCACGGTTCCAGCTCCGGTTCCACCGGCGCGGCACTGATGATCCCCGACGACATCGAGGAGGTCGCCCGTTCCTTCCACCTGCTGGTCGAACTGGTGCGCGCCGAGGGCGTCGACTGGCAACCCGACCCTCCGTCCCCTCGACAGGCTCGGGGTGAACCAAGCTCAGGGATCGGAGGAAGGATGGCGCTGGTGAACCTCGTGCTCCAGCATCAGGCGTTCACCTACGCCTCGGTAATCAGCGGATTCGAGCAGACCACCATGGCCCGCATCAACCTTGCCGAGGCCGAGTGGCCCTACCCCGGCGCCCGGCGGGACTTCCTGCTCGCCCAGGATCCCCAGGTGATCACCGGCGATCCCTCCACGCTCGCCGAACTGCTGGCTCCCGACCTGGTGGACGCGATCCGCCCGCTCGCCCTGTTCTCCGGGGCGATGGCCCTCTCGGCGCCGCTTCGGGCGAAGCTGGCCGAGACGTTCGGCTGCCCGGTGTTCGACCTCTACGGCCTGCATGAGACGCGGCCGATCGCCGTCCGCACCGACGACGGCCCGTTCCGCATCCTCGACCGTCGCCTGGTGGTCGAGATCCTCGACGATCACGGCGAGCCGGTACCTCCGGGCGACGTCGGCGAGATCGTGGTCACCGCCGGAGAGAACCCGCTGCTGCCGCTGGTGCGCTACCGCACCGGCGATCACGCCCGGCTGGTGGTGGTGGACGGCCGTCCCGCCCTTGCCGACCTGGAAGGACGGGCGCACGTCCGGTTCCGGGCCGCCGACGGCTCACTGGTCTCCAGCATCGACCTCACCCAGCAACTCCAGGCCGCCGGCGCGCTCGGCTGGACCGTGCATCAAAGTGCCGACGGTGCCGTCCGCGTTCGCGTCGTCCAGGGCGATCCCCGACAGATCGGCGCCGCGCTCCGCGCCCTGCTGGGCCGCGAGCCGGCGATCGAACCGGTCGCCACCCTCGCCGGCCTCGGTCCGGGAAAGCCCCGCCGCTACGCCGCCGAGGGGACCGAGGCGGGAAGTGCTTGCAGCCCCTGAACCGTTCTGTCACACTACAGATCGGACATGTGACTGGTCACGCAGGCAGGATCCGGGCAATGCGAAAGCGACGCCCCGGATCCTTTTTTGTTGCCTGCGCAGGCGAACGAACGAAGGAGTTGGGATGACTACGACAGACAGCGCCCGCGACATCCTGGCCAAGGTGGGTGGATCGCAGAACGTGACAGCGCTGCAGCACTGTTCGACCAGGCTCCGGTTCAGCCTGGCCGACGACAGCCTGGTCGACGAAGCCGCCCTCAAGGCGGTCCCGGGCGTCATCGGCGTGGTGCGCGGCCCGCAGACCCAGGTGATCGTCGGCAGCAAGGTGGCCGACTTCTACTCGGCGCTGGAGAAGCTGCGCGGGCCGGGGGCGGCAACGGCCCCGGCGGCGAAGCAGCCCTTCAGCTGGAAGCGGGCGGGCGCGGTCACGATGGACTTCGTGGTCAGCGTGTTCGTGCCGATCATCCCGGCGATCGCCGGCGCGGGCATCTTCAAGTCCTTCCTGATCCTCGCCTCGGCCATGCAGTGGCTCGACAAGGCCGATCCGACCTTCCTGGTGCTGTCGGCCATCCCCGACGCGGTCTTCTACTTCCTGCCCTTGCTGGTCACCTACACGGCGGCGAAGAAGCTCCAGACCAACATCCCGCTGGCCCTGGGACTGGTCGGACTGCTGGTCTTCCCAGGGTTCACTGCACTCATCGGGGGTGAAGGCGGCGCGTCGCTGTTCGGACTGACCGTCCCGGTGATCGCCTACAACGCCCAGGTCTTCCCGCCCATCCTGACCGTGCTGCTGCTGTCGGTGGTCGAGAAGTACGTGACGAAGATCACACCCGGGCCGATCCGCACCTTCTTCGTCCCCCTGGTGTGCTTCCTGATCGTCTCCCCGATCATGATCTTCCTGCTGGGCCCGCTCGGCTTCTGGCTCGGCTCGATGCTGACCACCGCCATGCTGTGGCTGTACGGCACCCTCGGCTGGGTCGCGGTCGCGCTGCTGGCAGCGGTGCTCCCGTTCTTCATCTCCGTCGGCATGCACAAGGCCTTCCTGCCCCCGACGATCGCGACGATGGCGGAGTACAACAAGGAGTCGTTCTACCTGGTCGCCTCGCTGGCGCACAACCTGGCCGAGTCCGGCTCGAGCTTCGGCGTGGCCGTGCGGACGAAGAACAAGGCGCTGCGCGGCACCGCCATCTCCGCCGGCGTGTCGGCCTTCTTCGGCATCACCGAGCCGGCCCTGTACGGCGTCACGCTGCAGAACCGGCGCGCCCTGATCGCGGTGATCGCCGGCGCCCTGGCCGGTGGCGCCTACCTCGGCCTCACGCTGGTCTCGGCCTTCGCGGTGGTCGGCCCCGGTGCGGCGAGCATCTCGATGTACATCGATGCCGACAACCCATGGAATTTCATCAATGCCATCATCGGTGCGCTGATCTCCATCGGCACCGCCTTCGTGGTCTCGTTCATCACCTGGAGCGACGCGGATTCGGCCACCGTCAAGGCGCTCGACGCCCAAGCGAAAGCCGAAGACCTCACACCGTCGGCGCTGGTCATCGACGGGACTGCCGAGATCGTGTCCCCGCTCACCGGCGAGGCCATCGCGTTGGACCAGGTCAACGACGCCGTCTTCTCCGGCGGCATCCTGGGCTCCGGCCTGGCCATCCGGCCGTCCAGCGGCGAGGTGCGGGCACCCATCTCGGGCGAGGTGGTCAGCCTGCTCGACTCCAAGCACGCGATCGGGATCCGTGCCGCGGACGGCACCGAGGTGCTGGTCCACGTCGGCATGGACACCGTCCAGTTGCAGGGCGCGCCGTTCACCGCGCACGTCAAGCAGGGCGATCAGGTGACCGCCGGACAGCTTGTGATCACGGCCGACCTCGCCGCCATCAAGGCCGCCGGCCTGGACACCACGACCCCCGTGGTCGTGCTCAACCCGGACGCCGAGGTCACGGTGCACGACCTGGGTGAGGTGACGGCCGGGACCCCTGTGCTGGCCGTGCGGCAGAAGGTGGCGACCCAGTGAGCCTGCCCGAAGGATTCCTCTGGGGCGGCGCGCTGGCCGCGAATCAGTGCGAGGGCGCCTGGCGCGAAGGTGGACGCGGACCGGCGGCCTGCGATGTCGCCAGGTACCGCCCCCTGGCCGATCCCAAGGAGTACCGGATCCATCACATCCACACCCTGGAGAGCATCGCCGAGGCGATGGCCGATGACGACACCACGTACTATCCGAAACGGCGTGGCATCGACTTCTACCACCGCTACCCCGAGGATCTGGAGCTCTTCGCCGAAATGGGCTTCACCGTGCTGCGGGTCTCGATCGCCTGGACGCGGCTGTACCCCACCGGTGAGGAGCTTGAGCCGAACGAGGAGGGTGTCGCCTTCTACCTGGCCCTGTTCACCCGGATGCGGGAACTCGGCATCGAGCCGCTGGTCACGTTGTCGCACTACGATCCGCCACTGGCGCTGGTGCTGAAGAACAACTGCTGGGTGGATCGCGGCACGATCGCCCTGTTCGAACGGTTCGCGCAGACCTGCTTCGAGCGGTTCGGGCACCTGGTGAGGCTGTGGCTGTCGTTCAACGAGATCGACAGCATCATCCGGCATCCGTTCACCTCGGGCGGCATCGTCGAGGAGACCGTCGAGGGTGACCTGGAGCAGGCCTGCTACACGGCCCTGCACCACCAGTTCGTCGCTTCGGCGTCGGTCACCCGGATGCTCCACGAACGCTGGCCGGAATCGAAGCTGGGCTGCATGCTGACCATGCTCACCACGTATCCGAACACCTGTCATCCCGACGACGTCGCCGCGACCCAGGCCAAGGAGCGGATGCTCTACCTGTGCACCGATGTCCAGGCCGAGGGCGAATACCCCCGGTTGGCGTTGCGCGCCCTGGAGAAGAAGGGGATCACCATCCCCTTCGCACCCGGCGACCGCGAGTTGCTCAAGGCTCATCCGGTGGACTTCATCTCGTTCTCCTACTACATGACGATGACCGAGTCGGTGCGCCCGGACGCCGAACGCACTCCCGGCAACACCGTCCTGGGGGTGAAGAACCCCTACCTCGAATCGTCGGAATGGGGCTGGCAGATCGATCCGGTCGGCCTGCGGATCTCGTTGATCGAGCTCTACGACCGCTACGGCAAGCCGCTGTTCATCGTGGAGAACGGTCTGGGCATGCGGGACGAACTGACGCCGGAGGGCCGCGTCCACGACCCGTACCGGATCGACTACTTCCGAGCCCACTTCACCGAGATGATCCGCGCGGTTGACGAAGGGGTGGAGTTGATGGGCTACACCAGCTGGGCGCCGATCGACTCGATCAGCGCATCGACCTCGCAGATCAGCAAGAGGTACGGTTTCATCTACGTCGACTACGACGACCTGGGCAAGGGGACAGGCGATCGGATTCGCAAGGATTCCTTCCACTGGTACCGGAAGGTCATCGCCTCCAACGGCGCCGACCTCGCCTGAGAGCTCCGGTCCGGCAGGGCTACAGGAGAGCCATGCAGATCATCAAGAAGGTACTCAACTCCAGCGTCGTCCTGGTGGCGGACGAACGCGGGCTGGAGCGGGTGCTGCTCGGCCGCGGCATCGGCTTCAACCGCAAGGCGGGCGAGGTGGTCCCACAGGATCAGGCCGACCGGGTGTTCATCGCGCTCGACGACGCCGATCACCGCAACCTGGTGGAGCTCCTGGCCCAGATCCCTGCCGAGTACGTCGAATTGACGCGGGCCATCGTGGCCGCGGCGGAGGAATCGGGCATCCAGCTCGACCCGCATATCTACCTGACCCTGACCGACCACCTGCACTTCGCGGTCTCCCGCCACCGCGAGGGGTTGGTCGTCGCCAACCGGCTCGCCTGGGAGGTACGCAACGTCTACCCGACCGAGTACGCGATCGGGGTGCGCGCGCTCAGCCTGATGCGCGACCGTCTCGAGGTGGAACTCCCCCACCAGGAGGCAGCCAACATCGCCTTCCACCTGGTGAACGCCGAGCTGGGACGGCCGGCGGTCGACTCGGTGCGCGTCATCGGCCTGATCAGCGCCATCATGACGATCGTGACCAACGCGGCCGCGGTCACCATCGACCGCGACGACCTGCACGGTTCCCGGTTCGTGATCCACCTGCAGTTCTTCGCCGAGAGGCTGTTCGGCGATCGTCTGCTGCGCAGCGAGGACGACTTCCTCTTCCGGACCATGGGCAACCGCTACCCGCGTTCGCTGGCAGCGGCCGAGCGGGTCCGCAGCTACATCGAGCAGGAACACCAGGTGCGGATTCCGGACGAGGAGCTCGCCTACCTGGCGCTGCACATCGCGCGGGCGGCAGAGGACGACGCGCTCAGGTGACCCTCTTGCGGACGCGTCCTGATTCGGCGCAACTGCGGAAGCGTGAGAGAATGGGTCAATGCGTCCGTATCGTGAAATTCTGAGTATTCCGGGCGCCCTGAAGTTCTCCTCAGCCGGCCTATTGGCCCGTTCCGGCGGCGCCATGATGGGCATCGGTCTGGTGCTGATGGTCTCGGGACTGTACGGCAGCTACGAGCTGGCCGGGGCCCTGGCCGCTGCCAATGGGTTCGCGTGGGCGATCGGCACCGCTGTGCTCTCCAATCTGGTCGACCGGTTCGGCCAGCGCCGGGTGATGCTGCCCGCCGCGATCGTCAGCAGCGCGGGCCTGACGGCACTGGTCGTGCTGGCCGTGCTGCAGGCCCCGATCTGGGTGTTGTTCGCACCGACGGTCCTGAGCGGCGCCACCGGCGGCGCACCCGGCGCCCTGGTTCGAGCCCGGTGGAACCATGTGACGGCCGATCCCGGCAAGCTCCACACGGCCTTCGCGCTGGAGTCGACCCTGGACGAGCTCACCTTCGTCGTCGGCCCGGTGGCGGCCACCGCGCTGGCCACCCTGGTGCACCCGGCGGCGGGCCTGGTGCTGCCGGTCGTCCTGTCGCTGGTCGGCGCCCTGGTGTTCTACTCCCAGCGCGACACCGAGCCGCCGATCCTGCCCCGTCAGTTGCGGACGGGCGCCCGCCCGCCGTTGCGAGAGCGGCTGGTCATCCTGTTCCCCGGGGTCGGGGCGGTGATCGCGGTCAACCTGCTGATCGGTGCGGTGTTCGGCAGCATCGACATCACCGTGGTCGCCGCCGCCACGTCGATGGACGCCCGCGGCGCGGCGGGAGTCATTCTCGCCGTCTTCTCGGTGGGTTCGGCCGCGGCAGGCTTCTACTACGGTGCCCGGCACTGGAACTCCCCGCTGCCGGCCCGTTTCCTGGTGGGCGTGATCGCTCTGCTGGTGGCATCGGCCTGGCTGCTGGCCGCGAACTCCGTGCTGCTGCTCGCCGTGGTCGGGTTGGCCGTGGGCGTCACCATCGCGCCCACCCTGATCAACGGCAACACCCTGATCAAACGCCTCGCCCCGGCACCCCGGCTCACCGAGAGCCTGGCCTGGATGGGCACCGGCATCGGAATCGGCGCCTCGCTCGGGTCCAGCGTGGCGGGCAAGGCGATCGACACCTCCGGCTATCACGCCGGCTTCTGGGTCGTGGTGATCTCCGCCGCCGTCGCCGCCGTCATCGCGGCAGCCTCGTATCTCACCCTTCGGCGGCTCGCCGCCACCGAGTCCGATCCGGTGCTGGCCGCCGCCTGACAAATAGACCAGCCCGGGGTCACGAAATAAACAATACGGTCCAGTTTCTTCCTCTTATTCGATTTCAGCACCGGATGAGTGGGCGCGGACGAGAATGCTGCTAGGCCGCGTGAAGTGAGACGTTGGCGCGGCAAAGTGGCACTCGACAGGACACGCTCATGACCACACTTCCGCGCTACCCCGGCCTCTCTGAGGTCATCAACGGCAACGGTGCCATCGCGCACGTGATGAAGCACGTCTGCGGCGGTGTGATCGGCTACCCGATCACACCCTCGACCGAGATCGCCGAACTGTTCGAGGCCGCCCGGGCCGAGGGCCAGCTCAACGCCTGGGGCAAGCACCCCTTCTTCGTGGAGACCGAGGGCGAGCATTCCGCGCAGAGCGGCGCGCTCGGCGCCGCCCTGACCGGCGGCAACTTCATCTCCAACGCCTCCTCCAGTCAGGGAATCCTCTACGGCCTGGAATCGCACTACGTCACCGTCGGCAAGAAGATCGGCGGCTTCGTCCTGCAGGTCGCCGCGCGGGTGGTCACCCGCCACTCGCTGAACGTGATGGCCGGCCACGACGACGTCTACGCCCTGCTGCCCACCGGATACACCATCCTGTTCGGCTCGAATCCGCAGGAGGCCGCCGATCTGGCGGCGATCTCCTACCGCGCCTCGGCGTTGTCGCTGATCCCGGTCGCCAATGCGATGGACGGCTTCGCCACCAGCCACATGATGAGCGAAGTGCTGCTCCCCGAACCGGAATTGCTGGCCGAGTATCTCGGCGACCCGGCCGGGCGGATCGACTGCCCCACCGTCGCCCAGGAACTGCTGTTCGGCGCCAAGGGGAGGGTCTTCCAGCTCACCCAGTTCCTCGATCGGCACTCCGGCGCCATCCCCGCCGAGGATCTGGCCCCGCTGCGCGGGCTGCTCTCCGCGCGCGCCGACCAGGTCGAGATCGACGACAGCGGTGACCTCGTCGAGCAGACCCTCACCTGGCTGCCCGAGGACCTGCGCGGCCAGTGGCGCCGGCAGTGGCTCGGCGCCTGGCGCAAGGGCACCCGGCAGCTCGTCCCGGCCCTGGTCGACCCGCACAACCCCGGTCTCACCGGTCCGGTGCAGAACCAGCCCGACTTCCAGGCCGGCTCGGCCGACCACCGCACCCACTTCGCCAACGCGGTCCCGGCGCTGGTACGGCAGGCGATGGCCGAGTACGCCGACCTGACCGGACGCGAGTACTCCCCGGTCGTCGCCTACGACACCGCCGATGCCGATTACGTCTTCGTGGGCTTGGGCTCGATCACCGACGACGTGCGCGCGGTGGTGCCCTACCTGCGTTCGATCGGGCTCAAGGTCGGCGTGGTGTCGGTGAAGTTGCTGCAGCCCTTCCCCGAGGCCGAACTGGTCGCCGCGCTGGGCAACGCCAAGGCCGTGACCATCCTGGAGCGTTCCGACGACACCGCGCTGACCCGGTTCGTCACCCAGGCGCTCTACCACGCCCGGGTGTTCCCCAAGCTGACCACCGCGATCTTCGGCCTGGGTGGCCACGACGTGCAGCCCCGCCACCTGGTGGCCGCCGCCAAGCACATGACCCGGCAGGACGGCGCTGGCCTGGTCTACCTGGGTTCGCAGTTCTTCATCGAGCACCCGACGCCGGCGGTCGCCGAGATCCAGGACCGGTTGCGGGCGGCCTACCCCGAGACCGAGCTCATGGCCCTGACCACCGAGCCGAACCCCGCGGTCCTGCCGGCGGAGGCGCTACGGATCCGCTTCCACTCGGTCGGCGGCTACGGCACCATCGCGACCGGCAAGCTGCTCACCGACATTCTGGCGTCCATGCTGGAGATGCACTCGAAATCCGCGCCGAAGTACGGTTCGGAGAAGTCCGGTGCGCCGACCAACTTCTACATCACCCTCTCGCCGGAGCCGGTGCTGCTCACCAACGCCGAACTCGAGGATGTCGAGGTCGTGGTCTGCCCCGACCACCAGGTCTTCTCCCACTCCAACCCGCTGAAGGGCCTGGTACCCGGTGGCACCCTGATCCTGCAGTCGACCGGAGATCCGCAGCAGGTGTGGGCCGGCCTGCCCGCTTTCGCCCGGCGGGCGATCCGGGAACGCAAGATCCGCTTCTTCGTGCTGGACGCCTTCGCCGTCGCCCGCAAGCACGCCCCGAACCCGGAGTTGGAGACCCGGATGATGGGCATGGCCTTCATCGGCGCGATCATCGGCCACGTCGACCGGGTCGCCCGCGGGGCAGACCTGGAGGTGGTCCAGAACGAGGTCAAGTCCGAGCTGTCGAAGAAGTTCGGACGCAAGGGACTGTCGGTGGTCGAGGCCAACATGGCCGTGATCAGCGACGGCATGCAGGCGGTCGCGGTCGACTATGCCGATCCCGCCTTCGAGGCGCTGGAGGCCTCGCCCGTCGCCGAGCGGACGTCCGTCCCGCTGTCGGCGCTGATGACGCCCACCGTCGGCAAGCAGCGCGCCACGGGCCTGTTCGACCCGGACTACTTCGAGGAAGTGGTGGCACGGCCCTTCCGCGAGGGAACCATCGACGAAGCGCCGGTGATCCCGGGTACCGGTCTGTTCATGCCGGTCGGCACCGGTGCGGTCAAGAACAAGGGCCTGTTCCGGCGCACCCTGCCGATCTTCAGTCCCGACGCCTGCACCGCCTGCATGGAATGCGCGCTGGCCTGCCCGGACAACGCGATCCCCAACACCGGCCACGAGCTCGGCGACCTGTTGCACGCGGCGATCGATGCCACCGACCTGCCGGAGACCGCACGAGCCCGGGTCCGGGAATTGGTCACCGACTGGGCGCTGGAGATCCGCCGGCTCTTCCTCGCCGACAACCAGGCCGAGGACTTCGCGGCGCTGGCCCGGCGGGCCACCGACCTGCTGCCGCCCAAGCGGGTGCTCGCCCGCGACGTGGACGCCGTGCTCGAGGCGCTGGCCGCCTTCCCGGTGGCACGCACCCGTCCCCTGTTCGATGCGATGGAGAAGCAGTCCCCCGGCAGCGGCGTGCTGTTCTCGGCCGTGGTCGACCCGTGGAAGTGCACCGGCTGTCTGCAGTGCATCGACGTCTGCGGACCGGACGCGCTGGCCCCGGCCGACCAGGACGACGTGCTGCTGGGCATGCTGGAGACCCGCTTCGCCCGGCTCACCCAGCTGCCGGACACTCCCGCCCGGCTGACCGCCGACGCCACCGCGCCGGCCGGCGACCTGAAGCGGTTGCTGCTGGCCCGCGACACCTACTACTCGATGACCGGCGGCCACGGCGCCTGCCGCGGCTGTGGCGAGGTGACCGCGATCCACCTGGTCACCGCGATCAGCCGGAGCCTCGGCGAGCTCAACCGGCAGACCCACCTGCGCGACCTGGATGCCACCATCGAGGAGTTGCGGACACTGCTGGACGGCGTCCCCGAGGGCAGCCCGCGGGCGAAGCGCGTCGAGGGCACCATCGCCGAACTCGAACGCCGGCTGTACCTGTACGAATCCGGCCCGACCGGGAACGGCCCGTCCTCGACGGTGATCGCGAACTCGACCGGCTGTTCCAGCGTCTACGCCTCGACGATGCCGTTCTCGCCCTATCTCGACCCGTGGGTGAACGGCCTCTTCCAGGACGCCCAGCCGCTGGCCTCAGGTATCTACGAGGGCATCGTCTCCTCGCTGGTGGACGAGGTGCGGGCACTGCGGGTGGCCAGGCTCGAGCTGGCCGGCAGCTACAACCCCGCGGTGCACGATGCGGCACTGCGCACCCTCTCCTGGCACGACTTCACCCCGGCGGAGCGGGCGCTGGTGCCGGTGGTCCTCACGATCAGCGGCGACGGCGCGGCCTTCGACATCGGTTTCGGCGCGATGTCGCGGGTGCTGGCGGCCGGCACCCCGATCAAGTCCCTGGTGCTGGACACCGGCGGCTACTCCAACACCGGCGGCCAGGCCTCCACCGCGAGCTTCCGCGGCCAGGACGCCGACCTCGCCCGGTTCGGCGGCGCCCACACCGGCAAGCAGGAGGCACGCAAGGAGCTCGGCCTGCTGGCCGTCTTCCACCCCGGGGTCTTCGTGGCCTCGACCGCGGCGGCCTTCCACGGCCATTTCCTGCGGGCAACCGCGGACATGCTCGGCTACCACGACGGCGCCGCGCTGATGGTCACCTACGCTCCTTGTGACACCGAGAACGGCATGGCCGAGGATCTCGCCAACGCCCGGTCGCGGCTGGCCGTGGAGAGCCGGATGAGCCCGCTGTTCGTCCACGACCCGCGGCGCGGGACGAGCCTGGCCGAGCGGTTCAGCCTGGACGGCAACCCCGCCGTCGACCAGTGCTGGACCATGACCACACTGGACTACCTGGACGACGCCCGCACCCTGCAGTTAATGACGATGCCGCTCACCCCGGCCGACTTCGCACTGGGCGAGGTGCGCTTCGCCAAGCAGTTCCGCTGGCTGGCCGTGCACGAGGAGGCATCCGCCGTCCCGATCGCGGAGTACATCGAGCTGCCGCCCGAGCAGCGGACCGGGAAGATCCCCTTCGTCTACACCACCGACCGGCGCAAGCAGCTGGTCCGGATGGCCTGTTCGGCGACGATCGTCGACCTGGTCGAGGAGCGCAAGCGGCACTGGCAGCTGCTGCAGTTCCTGGCCGGGCAGAGCGAAGCGGCCCTCAGCGCGCAGCATCGCACCGAGCTGGAGGCGCTCACCAGCCGCTACAGCGAGGCGGTCGACGCCCGCGAGGTGTCGCTGGACACCATCGCCCAGGCGATGGCCGATCTGGCCACCTCCAGCGGCGCCCCGGTGGGCGGTCCGCTGCAGCTGGGTCTGGGCTTCCCCGGTCCCTCCGCTGCCCCGGTCGCGGCTCCGGTCGCCACCGCGGTCGCAGAGCGGCCGATCTGGCTGGACGAGGCCGACCTGCCCCGCTGCAACGACTGCGCGACCTGCTACCAGGAGCTGCCGCAGCTGTTCGAGAAGGCGACGATCGTCGTCGACGGCGCTCCGCAGACGGTCGGACGAATGCGGGAGGACGGGCTGGACAAGCTGGAGCTGACTCCCGAGCTGACGGCCCGGATCGCCCGGGTGAAGGCCACCTGCGACGCGGAGATCATCCAATGAGCACCATCTCCTTCGTCAATCAGCTGGGCCTGCTGGAACGCCGGCTCTCGGCCGATCCGCGTTCCTTCCGCGAGCTCTTCACCGCCGACGGCATGGAGGCGGTGGCCTGGGAATTCCAGCAGCCGGAGCTCTCCGCCCCGTTCACCAATGCCCTGTGGGAGGTGCTGTCCCGCGACGACGACGCCGCCCGGGTGATGATGCGGTTCCTGTGGCGGCTGCCGGTGGGCAAGAAGCGCGCCTTCATCCGCGCGATCGATGCCCATCTCTCCGACCGGTACCCGATGTTCGCCGGACTCGCGCTCAACTGGCCGGCCGGCTCGGCTATCCCGCCGTACATCCGCGAGCCGGAGGATCGCAGCGAGGACTTCGAGCTGGTCAACAAGGGCTACCTGGGCTACATGGATCTGGGCTACACCCGCCGGGATGTCGAGCTCTTCGTCTGGCTGGAGGCACTGCGCGACAAGCAGTGCGCCGAAGCCCCCTGCGAGCTCGGCGTCCTGCTCGCCGGCCACCGTGAGCCACAGGGCGGCTGCCCGGTGCGGATCCACATCCCGCAGATGTTCGAACTGCTCGGCAACGGCCAGTTCACCGAGGCGCTGCAACTGCTCGAATCCTGCAATCCGCTGCCGAACGTCACCGGCCGGGTCTGCCCGCAGGAGCTGCAGTGCCAGGGGATGTGCATCCACAAGCAGGCGATGACCATCGGGCAGGTGGAGTGGTTCCTGCCCGAGTGGGAGAAGCTGGCCGATCCGGAGGCCACCACCCGCCGTTTCGCCCACGTCCGGGATCCGTGGCTGCTGGCCACCAAGCCGCCGGTGGCGATCGTGGGCTCCGGCCCGTCCGGGCTGATCACCGCCTATCTGCTGGCCGAGGAAGGCTTCCCGGTCACGGTCTTCGAGGCCTTCCACGAACTCGGTGGCGTGCTGCGCTACGGCATCCCGGAGTTCCGGCTGCCGAACCAGCTGATCGACGACGTGGTGGCGAAGATCCGGCTGCTGGGCGGCCGCTTCGTCACCAACTTCGTGGTCGGCAAGACCGCCACCCTGGAACAGCTGAAGGAGGCCGGCTTCGCGCGCGTCTTCGTGGGCTCGGGCGCGGGTCTCCCCCGCTTCCTGAACGTGCCCGGCGAACACCTGCTGAACGTGATGAGCGCCAACGAGTTCCTCACCCGGGTCAACCTGATGCAGGCGCACAAGTCCGACCGGGAGACGCCGCTGCCGTTCGTCAAGGGCAAGCACGTCCTGGTGATCGGCGGCGGCAACACCGCGATGGACGCCGCCCGCACCGCCCGCCGGCTGGGCGGGCACGTCACGATCGTCTACCGCCGTACCCGCGCCGAGATGCCGGCCCGGGTCGAGGAGCTCGAACACGCCCTGGAGGAGGGCATCGAGCTGGCCGTGCTGCGCTCGCCAGTGGAGTTCACCGGGGATGAGAAGGGCTTCGTCACCAGCGCGGTCTGCGAGACCATGGGCCTCGGCGAGCCGGACGCCTCCGGCCGGCGCCGCCCGTTGCCGACCGGCCTCACCGAGAAGCTGGACGCCGATCTGGTGATCATGGCGCTGGGCAACACGGCGAACCCGATCATCAAGGATTCCGAACCCCGGCTGGAGGTGTCGAAGTACGGCACCATCGAGCAGCCCGACGATGCCTCCAAGCAGACCTCGCTGACCGGTGTCTACACCGGCGGCGACGCCGCGCGGGGCGGCTCCACGGCGATCCGGGCGGCCGGCGACGGGCAGTCCGCGGCCAGGGAGATCATCGACACTCTGGAGATGCTGGATCCGGCCGAGGTGATCGACAAGGTCAGCCGGGCCTCGGTCTACACCGACATGGCCGCCGAACTCCCGGTGATCGTCGCCAAGCAGCACCTCAGCTACGGGATCGAGGAGTTCACCGTCCGGGCGCCGGTGATCGCCCGCACCGCCCAGGCCGGCCAGTTCGTCCGGGTGCTGATCGATCCTCACGGCGAGCTGATCCCGCTCACCCTGGCCGACTGGGACGCCGAGGCGGGCACCGTCACCCTCGTCGTGCAGGGCATGGGCACCACCACGCTGGCGATGAACGAGATGACCGTCGGCCAGGCGTTGGCCGGCATCGCCGGTCCGCTCGGCCGGCCCAGCGAACTGCACCGTCACGACGACACCTCGACCGTGGTGTTCACCGCCGGCGGGCTGGGCCTGCCGCCGGTCTACCCGATCATGCGCGAGCACCTGCGGCTGGGGAACCATGTCACCCTGATCTCCGGCTTCCGCTCCGCGGATCTGATGTTCTGGGACACTCCGGACGAGCGGATCGGTGCCCTGCAGGCCGAGTACGGCAAGCAGCTGGAGGTGATCTACGCCACCAACGACGGCTCCTTCGGCGTCCGGGGCTTCGTCACGGCTCCGCTGGAGGACATGCTGCAGGCCGAGCGCAACGGACGCGGCAAGCGCCGCCGGATCGCCGAGGTGGTGACGATCGGACCACCGCTGATGATGCGTTCGGTCTCCGACCTCACCAAGCCCTACGGCGTCCCCACCGTGGCCAGCCTGAACTCGATCATGGTCGACGCCACCGGGATGTGCGGTGCCTGCATGGTCCCGGTCACCGAGGGCGACCAGCTGGTGCGCAAGCACGCCTGCATCGACGGCCCCGAGATCGACGGTCATGCCATCGACTGGGACAAGTTCCTGCCTCGCTTCAATCTCTTCCGCGCCCAGGAGCAGGAGAGCCGACTGCGGCACGGCTACTGAGCCGCGGTGGGGCTCGGGTCAGTCGGTCAGCAGGCTGCTGAGCCGGCGGACGAAACCGTGGTGGTCGTGGCAGGCATCCAACAGGGTGACGATGTTGGCCGGATCGTTGAGCACGCCGATCAACTCGTCGAGGACGTCGCGGAAGACCGGCCGTCCCTCGGGGCTGACCGCGAACATCAGCACCAGTCGCACCGCTGACGGTCCCCAGGGAATCGAGGTGTCGGTGATCAGCACGGCGATACCCGTCTTGGCCGCATCCATGTACATCGAGTGCGGGATCGCGAACTGGCCACCGAAGGCCGTCGGCGAGCGACGTTCCCGATCCAGCACGTCGGCCAGGAAGCCGCGGCCCACGTAGCCCTCGCGCTGCAGGCTGTCGCTCAGCAGGGTGAGGGCGTCGAGCTTGCCCGCGACCTGTTCGGTGCGATGGAACAGGCTCGGATCCAGCAGCGAGATCACGTTCGCCCGCAGCTTGGCCCGTGCCGCTCGCGCCCGCTCGGCGCGGACGGCGGCCACCACCTTGTCGACATCCGCCTCGGTCAGGAAGGGGCTGATCCGCAGGACGGGAAGGGTGTCCAGCTCGAGATCCACCACCGACACCACCAGATCGCTGGTGACCGTCGACCAGTCGTAGCTGAGGCTGGTGACCAGCTTCTCCACCACGGCGTTCTCCTGCACCGCCTGCCCCAATCGGCTGGCGAGTTGCTCGTGCAGGTCGCTGTAGCGCGGTGCCACGCAGGTGATCGTGACCGGGGCGCCCTGGGTCATCTGGCGCTGCACCTGATTTCCCAGGTGGAAGGCGAGGAAGTCGACCTCGCCCGCGCCCACCTCGATCTGCGTCCGCGCCTCGATCCGGTGAGCGAACTGCAGCGCCAGCTCGTGGATCAGCGGATGCATGTTCCGGAAGTCGGGGCCCAGCGGGGTGGCCAGGCTCTCGCCCTGCCGGGCTCGGAGGATCAGCGCCTGAACGTGCAGCGCCAAGGCCAGCACGGTGGCTTCGTCGTAGAGGTCGAGCAGGAAGTGGCTGGAGAGATCCCGCAATGCCTCGCGGGTGATCGTCAGGGCGGGTTCGGCGACCGCGGTGCGGACCGCGCGCTCGGATACCCGGGTGGCCAGGATGTCGTGCAGGTTCCTCAGATCCGCTTCGGACAGGTCCACGTCGAAGACCTGCCGCACGGCGTCGGCAAGACCCTGGGTGGCCTCCCAGACCGCGGCGTGACGGCCGGTCGGCAGCGGATCCCCGGCGGTCGCCAGCATGTGCCCGGCGCCGATCCGCTCGGCCGCGATGGTCAGGTGCATCACCAGGTCGTTCAGGACGTACTCGTTGACCTCCAGCCCGGCCTCGGCCAGGTGACCGATCGCGGCATCGTGGAGCTGCCGCGCCCGTCCTGGCCGCTGCGGGCCGTCCAGGCTCGGCAGGCCCGCCTGCCCCGAGCTCAGCAACAGGTGACGGACCAGCTTGCGCTGTTGTCGCTCCGGCCCCTCGATCCGGACGATCTCGCGTTCCCGCCGGATCACCAACTGGTGCTCGCGAAGCAGTTCCCTGGCCCGACCGAGATCGGCCTCGATGGTGGCTGGGCTCACGCTGAGCTGCTCGCCCAACACGAACACGTCCGCGCCCTCGGTGTGGCCGACCAGGAAGCGCACGATGTAGTACAGCCGCTGCTCGGGGCTGTGATAGCCGGTGGTGCGACTGCCCTGCCGATTCCGGTATCTCCGGTAGGCGCGATCGTCCAGCCGATAGCCGTCCTGATCGGAGAACACCAGCTGAGCTCCGGCAGCGGCGTTGATGACGCGCACGTAGTCGCGGACGCTGCGGGTGGTCACGCCCAGGCGCAATGCCAGCTCGCGGCCGGTCAGCCGGCCGTCCGCCGCGCGCAGCTCGTTGAGAAGCTGCTGTAGTCGTTCTTCGCGTGTCTCCATGGTTCGTCGTTGACCCTCCTGCTGGCCGATCATGAACCCTGGGCCCGCGAAATGCCACCACGCTTCCTTCCGCACCCCAGGAAGGGGCGCCGCCCGCCTTCCTAAGGTGCGGAAGAGGCTCTGGTGGCAGCACCGTGTCGGATCGGCCACTGTGGAACCGATGGCGCCGATCCGGGCGTCGCAACGGCAAGGAGCGCAGAATGAAGCAGATTCGGATCCTACTCGTGTGTGGTTCCGGCGCCAGCAGCGGGTTCATGGCAGCTAACATCCGCAAGGCCGCGGCAGCCCGTGGCCTCGACACCAAGGTGGTGGCTCGCGGCGAGGCCGAGATCGAGAACTACATCGAGGAGATTGACGTCCTGATGGTCGGTCCGCACCTGGCCTACATCCTCGACGAGGTTGACGAGTATGTCGGCGACGCCCCGGTCACCGTGATCCAGATGAAGCCGGACTACTACTCGACTCTCGACGGCGAGAAGGCAGTCGACCACCTGCTCGCGGAACTGGCTGCAAAGGGCGTCAACTGATGAAGAAGTTCATGGACTGGCTGGAGACCTCGTTCTCGCCACGGATGATGAAGATCAACAACAACGTCTGGATCGTGACCCTCAAGGACTCGATCATGCAGACGCTGCCGTTCATCTTCCTCGGATCGCTGTTCGTGATGCTGGCGATCCTCAACGACTACCTGCCCTGGCTGCCCAGCTTCTGGACCCCGTTCGGCTGGACGATGGGCCTGATCTCGCTGTTCATCTCGTTCCTGATCCCGTTCAACCTGATGGAGAAGAAGCGGCTGCGCAAGCAGCGGATCATCGCCGGGCTCTCCGGCGTCTCGCTCTTCCTGATCATCATCAGCCCGCAGGTGATCGCCGACGGCGCTCCCGGCTTCGGCCACAGCGCGCTCGGCGCCGGCGGCATGTTCGTGGCGATCGTCGCCGGTCTCTTCTCCGGCTGGGTGATGAGCCTGTTCGGAAAGTTCTCCTTCTTCTCCGACGAGTCGGTGATCCCGGATTTCGTCCGCGCCTGGTTCGACTCCATGTTGCCGATCGCCGTCGTCGTGGTGACCGGATGGCTGCTGGTGGACGTGGTGGGATTCGACCTGTACAACGTTGTGATGGCCATCTTCATGCCGCTCGCCGGTGTGATCGAGACCCCGTGGGGCTTCGCCCTGATGCTGTTCATCTTCTGCTTCCTGTACTCGATGGGCATCTCGTCCTGGGTGCTGACCCCGGTGTTCACCCCGGTGATGCTGGCCGCGATGCAGGCCAACATGGACGGCACCGCCGCCAACCTGGTCACCCAGTCCACCGTGTACTCGGCGTACCTGTGGATCGGCGGCATCGGTGCCACCTTCCCGCTGGTGATCATGCTGATGCTCTCCAAGGCGCCCAAGCTCAAGGCCCTGGGCCGGGCCTGCCTGCCGCCGGCGATCTTCAACATCAACGAGCCGGTGGTCTTCGGCGCGATCGCCTGGAACCCGACCCTGATGATCCCGATGTGGCTGCAGGGCATCATCCTGCCGCTGGTGGTCTGGCTGTTCACCAAGGTGATCCCGTTCGCCCCCATCCCGATGTACCAGTTCGACATGTGGTACGCGCCGTTCCCGATCTCCACCTGGCTGGCCACCGGTTCGGTGACCGCGATCCTCCTGATGCTGGTGATCTTCGTCCTGTCGGCGGCGATCTGGTACCCGTTCTTCAAGTCCTACGAGAAGCAGACCCTGGCCGCCGAGTCCGCCGACGAGCTCGCCGAGTCGGTTCCCGCCTGATCACCCACGAAAGAGAGCACGACATGGACATCACTGAGGACAGCCTGGTCAGCGCGGCCATGCAGATCATCATCCTCGCCGGGGACGCCCGCAAACTCACCTTCGAGGCGGGTGACGCACTGGCCGCCGCGGATTTCGCCAAGGCGGCCGAGCAACTCGACGTCGCGCAGGACAAGGTACGGGATGCGCACCGGATTCACACCGACTGCATCCAGGCGGCGGCGGCCGGCGAGCACCTGCCCTACTCCATGTTGTTCACCCACGCTCAGGACACCCTGATGACGGTGAACAGCGAGTTCCGGCTGGTGCGGAAGCTCGCCGGTGTGTTCGAGGCGATCGACGCGCGGCTGACCGCGCTGGAGAACCAAGAGGTGGCATCACGATGAGCGTTCCGACCGGATTCCCCAAGGACTTCCTCTGGGGTGGCGCGATTGCGGCGAACCAGGCCGAAGGTGCCTGGCAGGCGGACGGGAAGGGCTGGTGCCTGGCCGACATCAACCTGTTCCGCGGCGACCTGCCGTTGGAGAAACGGGGCAACACGGAACTGACCACCGCCGACGTCGAGGCGGCGATGGTGGATGAGGTGGGCCGCTACCCGAAGCGGGATGCGATCGACTTCTACTACACCTATCCCGAGGATCTGCGGCTGCTGGCCGGCACCGGGATGAACGCGTTCCGGACGTCGATCAACTGGGCGCGGATCTTCCCCAACGGCGACGAGACGGAGCCGAACGAAGCCGGCCTGGCCTTCTACGACCGGCTGGTGGACGAGATCCTCGCCAACGGCATGGAACCGGTGCTCACCGTCTCCCACTACGAGATGCCGGTGCACCTCACCACCGCCTACAGCGGCTGGTACTCCCGTGAGCTGATCGACTTCTTCGTCCGCTACTGCGAGGTGCTCTTCGAGCGGTTCCGCGGCCGGGTGAAGTACTGGATCGGAGTGAACCAGATCAACCTGATCACCCACGAGTCGTTCAACCACCTCGGGGTGGCCGCCGACAAGGTCGAGAACCTCGAAGAGGCGAAGTACCAGGCGGTGCACAACGAGATGGTGGCCTGCGCCCGGGCCACGGTGTTGGCCCACCAACGGTTCCCCGAGCTGCGGATCGGCATGATGCTCTGTCACGGCAACACCGACCCGGCCACCTGCAAGCCGGAGGACATCCTGGCCTCGCTGCAGCAGAACCAGATGGAGCTCTACTTCTCCGACGTCATGCTGCGTGGGCGCTACCCCGGCTACGCACTGCGCTACTTCGCCGATCACGGGATCGAATTGCGGTTCGGGCCCGAGGACGAGGCGGAGCTGGCGGCGGGCACGGCCGACTTCATGACCTTCTCGTACTACTACACCAGGATCATCGACCAGGCCGGCTGGGCCGCCGGCCAGAGTCACGGCACCGACAATCCGTACCTGGAGGCCAATCCCTGGGGCTGGGCGATCAACCCGATCGGCCTGCGGGTGGCGCTCAATCAGTACTGGGATCGCTACCAGGTGCCGATCATGATCACCGAGAACGGCCTTGGCTGCTTCGACACCCCGGACGAGAACGGCGTAGTGCACGACGACTACCGGATCGAGTACTACCGCGACCACGTCGCGGCGATGCGGGAGGCGGTCAAGGACGGGGTGGACCTGATCGGGTACTTCCCGTGGGGCCCGATCGACATCGTCAGCTGCTCGTCCTCGGAGATGAGCAAGCGGTACGGCTTCATCTACGTCGACCTGGACGACTACGGCCAGGGGACCGGCAAGCGCACCCCCAAGGACAGCTACGACTGGTACCGCAAGGTGGTCGCCTCCAACGGCGAGGAACTGTAGATCGTCGTCCCGAGCCCCGGCCCGGAGCTCTCCGGAACTGCTCCGAGAGGGTGGCTGAGCCGGGGCTCAGCCGTCGGTGCCCCGCGGGATTCCCAGGCTCGCCAGCAGATCCTCGTGGAATTGGATCCAGACCAGCTGGCAGGAGGCCCGATCCGGTGCGTCAACCCAGGCGTGCCGGCCGGCGCGAGCCAGACGAACCGCGGCCGCATGGCGCTCGGCATAGCTGTCGAAGCGCCGGAGTTCGATCGCCAGACGGTTCGCGATCACGGAGAACTCCTGGTCGATCGCCCCCAGCTCAGCCAGGACGTCGTCGTCCCAGGCCGGATCGGTGTGGTCGTTGAACGCCTGTGGATCCCATCGCGTGGGTCGTAGCTGCCAACGCGTGGAGGCCACCCCGTGCCGGAGGTTCAGCGGCAGGAAGTCGCGGTGAGCCTCGATCACGGTGTCCCGGAGCCCGAGGAGCCCCAGTTCGTCCGCCAGCAGTCGCTCGTTCTGCGCGCGTCCACGTTCGGTCAGCGACCAGGTCTCCCCGAAGTACTCGTGGCGGCTCACCCAGCCGTACGCCTGGGCGTCCAGCAGCTGTTCCCGCACCTCCGCGGGATCGAGCCCGAACCGCTCGGCGATCGCCGCGGCCGACGGCCCGCCCAGCACCCGGACGCCGTGCAGCACGAGCACCTCCGGTGCCGACCGGTGGCCCGTCATCGGTCGGCGCGCCCGATGCTCGCTCCGCCGTTCTCCGTGCGCGCGGCAATCAGGGCGCGGATGATCCGGGGAACGCCGTGCTCCTCATTGGAGGCGGTGGTGAACCGGGCCACCTCATGGATCGCCTCGTCGGCGTTGCTGACCGCGTAGCTGTGGTAGACCGAGCCGAGCATCTCCAGGTCGTTGAGGGCGTCGCCGAAGGCCATCAGCTCGTCGCGCGCCAGACCGAGATGGCCGGCCAGCACGCCGAGCGCATGGCCCTTGGTGACGCCCTGGTTCATGATGTCCATCCAGGCCGCCCCGCCGATGGTGACCGAGTAGCCGGCACCGTAGGCCGGCTGGAAGACGGTCTGGTAGTAGTGCCGCGCCTCGCCGTCGGCGAAGTGGGCGGTGAACTTGTCCGCCGGAACGTCCACCTGGGTGAGGTCGTCCACGAACTCGATGGTCGTCTGGAAGCGCCGCAGCACCTCCTCGTGCTCGAGGTGCCCCACCCAGGCGTAGGCCGATTCGGTTCCGCAGATGACCGGGATTCCGGTGGTCCGGGAGAGCGTGAGTTCGGTCATCTCGTGGTAGCTGGCGGTCGGCAGGATGCTCTGGAACAGGATCTCGCCGCGATAGACCAGGGTGCCGCCGTTGTCGGCGATGTACGCGACGCCGTCACTGGGCGGGAACAACCTCCGCAAGGTCACCAGCGGGCGTCCGCTCGCCGCGACGAACAGCACTCCCGCTTCGTTCAACTGCCGGATCTCCTCGAGAAAGCCGCCCGGCAACTCGCCGTCCCCGGTCAGCAGGGTGTGGTCCATGTCGGACGCGACCAGGCGCACGGACTTCATCGGTTCCTCTCGGAGACGGGCGGCGTTCGGTGAACCCTCACTCTGCCACGTCCTCGCCCCGGCTACGCCAGCAGTCCGGCCCCGACCAGCAGGAGTGCCAGCAACGGCACCAGTCCCTGCGCGAGGGCGGCCTTGGCACGCCGTCGATCGGCACCGACCAGCACCAGCGAGGCCGCCAGCATCGAACCGACGCCCGCCAACACCAGCGTCGATCCGATGACCAACCGGCCGGTGGCCACGAAGACGATCCCTAGCGCCGTGATGATCGCCAGGAAGAGGTTGTAGAACCCCTGGTTGAAGGCGAGCTCACGGGTGGATTCGGCCTGTTCGGCGGTGAGTCCGAAGACCGCGCGTCCCGGAGCCCTGGTCCACGCCAGTGACTCCAGATAGAAGATGTAGACGTGGATCAGGGCGGCTACGCCCGCCAGCACCAAACCTGCGATCAGCACGTCTCAGCGTAACCCGTGCGGCCCGTGCTAAGTTAGTGACCAAGCTTGAGCTTCTGGTCACTAAGGAGTTTCGATGCAGAAACGGCGACTGTCGATCGATCTTGAGTGGGGCCCGGTGTCCTATCTGGAATGGCTCCCAGACGGCGCGGCGAAGGCCGACGTTCTGCTGTTGCACGGCGGCGGTGTCGATTGCGCCGAGCTCTCCTGGGGCGGCGTCGGGCTCGCGCTGTCCGAGGCGGGCTACCGGGTGATCGCGCCGGACCATCCGGGCTACGGCGAAAGCCCGCTCGCCGATTGGAGGGCAACCCAGGAGCGCCAGGTCTCCTACATCGGAGAGTTGGTCGATGCGCTGGAGCTTCGCGACTACGTCATCGGCGGACTCTCGCTCGGCGGCGGCCTGACCATCGGGCACCTGCTCGCCCATCCGTCACGGGCCAGAGGTGCGATCCTGCTGGGGAGCTATGGATTGATGGATCACCAGTTCGAAGGCCCGCTCACGTTGCCGGCCCATCTGCTGACCTGGTTGATGCTGAAGACGCGGGTACTGCGCTGGCTCACCCGGTCGTACGCCAACGACCGCAAGAAGATGGACAGCGGACTGCGAGCCATCGTCCGCAACCCGGAGGAGCGGACGACGGAACTGCTGGACGCCGTGATGGCCGAGGCCCGGCGACCCGAGGCGGGGGTGGCCTTCGAGCAGTGGCAGTTCGACCAGTTCGGGTGGCGGAGGGCCAGGACCAATTACTCCGGCCGACTCCCGTCGATCGCCATTCCCGTCCTGCTCATTCATGGCGATCGTGACACGGGCGTCCCGGTGAACCGCGCGAGAGACGCGGCCAGGCTCATCCCGGACGCCCGCCTGGTGGTGGTGCCCGATGCCGGGCACTGGGTGCAGCGTGACCAGCCGGCCGTTGTCATCGCTGTCCTGCTCGACTTCCTCGCCGGACTGACCTGATGCCTCGTCCGCTCATCCCGCACCGTCGCGAGCGAATCCTCGATGCAGCCGAAGCGCTCATCCTGGAGCACGGGTTCGATGCCGTGAGCGTTCAGGCCATCGCCGAGCAGGTCGGCATCGCCAAGGGCGCGATCTACCGGGAGTTCGCCAGCAAACACGAGATCCTCGACGTACTGCTGCAGCGCTCGATGGAACGCATGCTCTCGGCCAGCCGGGAGCGACTCGGGGACGATCCGTACCCACCGCTCAGCCTCGCGTACCGAGTGGGCGCAGAGGTGCTGCTCGAGGACCCGCTGATGACGGCAGCCTTCCTGGACGACGCGGGTGTGCTGGGCAGCTACATCGACACCGTCACCGACGGCCGCTACCGGCGGCGGTACCTGGCCACGGCGGAGTGGGTCGCCCGACTGCAGCAGCAGGGACGGCTCTCCGCCGATCTCGATCCCGAGGCCCTCGCCCTGACGCTCTCCAGCACGACCCTTGGCCTGCTCACCGCGTCCAGGCATCTCGGTCCGCTCCAACCCGAGCGACTGCGCGCCGCGCTGCTGGCGATGCAGTCCATGGTGGCACTTCTCGAACCCGATCCCCCTCTCCCGCCGACACCGGCGGCGAAGTAACCTTCGGGCATGCCGGAGAACAAGACCCAGCCGACCACCGCCAGCATTGCCGACTTCCTCGCCGGCCTCGCCCCGCGGCGACGCGAGGAGGCCGAGGCGCTGATCGCGTTGATGCGCAGCATCTCCGGACAGGAAGCGGTGCTGTGGGGGCCGAGCATCATCGGCTTCGGCAGCGTGCACTATCGCTATGACAGCGGTCGCGAGGGCGACATGCCGTTGCTCGCCTTCAGCCCGCGAAAGGCCCGCCTCACCCTCTACTTCAGTGAAGGCTTCGAGCGCTACAGCGAACAACTCGCCCGGCTCGGCAAGCACAGCACGAGCGTCTCCTGCCTGTACGCGACCAAGTTGGCCGACCTCGACCTGGACGTGCTGCGCGAGATGCTGGAAAACTCCCATCGCCTATACGCCGCGCAGGACGACGACAGGCTCTCCACCGTCACGGAGTAACCCCTCCACCGTCAAAGGCTGATTTCGTCGCCACTTCCTCGCACCGATCCGTGCTACTGTATTACTGACTTAATACAGGAGGACAGGATGAACTTCGACCCGGGACAGCCGATCTGGCTCCAACTGGTCCGCGAGTTCACTCGCCGGATCGCCACCGGCGAGTGGCGCGCCGGCCAGCGCGTCCCCAGCGTCCGTGACCTGGCCGCCGAACTCGGGGTGAACCCGAACACCGTCCAGCGCGCCCTCGCCGAGCTGGAACGCACCCGGCTGGCGGTCGCCGAACGCACCGCCGGCCGGTTCGTCACCACCGACGCCCGCCTGATCACCGATGCCCAGCTCGGCTTGGCCCAGGCCGCGACCGATGCCTACATCGCAGCAGCTCACGGGCTGCGACTCGACCTGGACGCCGCCGTCGATCTGGTCGCCCGGCGCTGGTCCCTGAATCCCGTCAACGCAACACCGTCCATTGGAGAGAACCGATGAGCACCGCCCTGGAGATCCGCAACCTCAGCCGCCACTACGGTCCCGTCCCGGCTCTGGCGGGTCTCAGCCTGAGCCTGGACTCCGGCCGGATCGTCGCCCTGTTCGGGGAGAACGGCTCGGGGAAGACCACCCTGCTGAAGGTCGTGTCCGGACTGCTGGCCGAATACACCGGCGAGGTTCTGGTTCACGGCGAGCCGCCCGGGCCGGCGAGCAAGGCGATGGTCTCGTTCCTGCCTGATGAGAGCTTCCTGCCCGGCACGGTCTCCGGCCGTGGCGCCGTGGCGATGTTCACCGACTTCTTCGCCGACTTCGATGCCGCGCGGGCCAAGGCCCTGATCGCCGACTTCGGGATCGATCCGGCGCGGCCCCTCAAGACATTGTCGAAGGGTCAGCGGGAGAAGGTGCAACTCGCCCTCGCGATGAGCCGGCGTGCCCGCCTCTACCTGCTGGACGAGCCGATCTCGGGGGTCGATCCCGCCGCACGGGAGACCATCCTGAGCACGATCCTCACCCAGTACGACCCCGAGGCGCTGGTCGTCATCTCAACCCACCTGATCGCCGATATCGAGCCGGTCGCGGATGCGGCGGTCTTCCTGCGGGAGGGACGCGTCCTGCTCGCCGGGGACGCCGACGACCTGCGCGCCGCCCACGGCATGAGCCTCGACCGGCTGTTCCGTTCCACCTACCAGATCCCTGTCAGGAGCTGATCATGTTCGCCGCACTACTGAAGCACGAAGCCCGACTCCAGACCCGCACGCTCGCCTCCTACCTGGGCATCTCACTCGCGGTCTACGCCAGCGGAATGGCGCTGATGCTGCTCCGGATTCCGCTGCTCGCCAGCCTGGGAAGCATCGCGGCGATCGGCGCTCCCCTGCTGCTGGCGATCGGCGTGCCGGCGCTCCTGTTGCAGCGCTACTACGCGTCGATGTACGGCCGGGAGGGCTACTTCACCCATGCCCTCCCGGCGAAGCACACCACCCTGTACGGGGCGAAGTTCAGCTGGGCACTGGTGGTCTGGTTGGCCGCGCTCCTGATCGCCCTCGGGATGGCGCTCGGGTTCTTCGTCGGCCAGACCGTTGCTGGCGGGGGTACGGCCTCCGACGCCTGGGCAGTCCTGGGCGAGGCCCTGGCCGGCCTCAGCACGGGGACAACGATCCTGCTCGCGATGTGGTTCGTGATCGCAATCGTCACCTATGTCGCACAGTTCGGCTGGATCGTCACCTTCGGCATGGAGGAACGCTTCCGCCCCATGGGCCTGGGCGGACCTGTGCTGGTGTGGTTCATCAGCTACGCCGTGCTGCAGGTGGTCACCCTGGTCTCGCTGGTGGTGATTCCGATCGGCGTCACGCTCGAACTCGACCGGGTGGTCTTCGCCAGCTTCGTCCCCGAACTGATCGAGGCACTGAACGGCGCCGAACCCTCCTTCCTGCCCCTGGGTTGGTTGCCGGTGCTTCTGGCGACGATCCCGGTCTACATCGTCTGGACGCTGAGGTCGATCGGCAACCACACCTCACTGAGGTGAGGCTCCGGCGGTGACGCCGGAGCACTGTTGGAATGTCGGCGCCTCGGCGTACGGTCAGTACATGTCCGTGATCACGATCGAACCCCTGACGCCCGAGCGTTTCGAGGACGCCCAGTACGCGCTGTCGGGCGGCGGCGATGGCCGCGGCTGTCAATGCCAGTGGTGGGTGATGACCAATGCCGCATGGAACCGCACCACGCAGCCCGAGCGTGAGGCACGGCTGCGCACCGAGGTCGAGGAGGGCCCGCCGCCCGCGCTGATCGCCTACGTCGACGGCGAGGCGGCGGGCTTCGTCCGGATCGGGCCCCGCCCCAGCCACGTCCGGTTGTCTCGCACCCGGGCGATCGCGCCGAACTCACCGCAGCCCTGGGATGACCCATCGGTATGGACGGTGAGTTGCTTCGTCGTCCGGCGGGAGCACCGGGGCCAGGGGCTCAACACCAGGATGCTCGCGGCTGCCATCGACTACGCGCGGCTCGGTGGGGCGCGTGTGATCGAGGCCTACCCGATCGACGCCGGCACAGGGAAGCACCGGTCGAACGACCTGTTCCACGGAGTGCTGTCGGTATTCCGCGCCGCCGGCTTCCACGAGGTGGCCCGCCCGAAGCCCGCTCTGGCCATCGTCGAACTGGAACTCTAGGCCAGCAGATCCAGCAGCCAGCGGGCGCCGCGGACGTCCGCGCCGGCCTCTCGGACCCGCTCGGCCAGGCCGCGGTCGCTGGTGACCACCGTCACGGTCCGGCCGTGAGTCACCAACCGGGCGGCCTCGGCGGCGATCGCGTCGTCCCCCGACGCCTCGGCCCTCACCACGTCCATGCCTTCGGCGGTCGCGACCGATCGCGCCCTTCCCTCGACCACCACCGTCCACTCCGGGAACCAGGCCAGTTCCGGAAGGTCCAGCGCAGCTGCCGGCACACCACCGGACACCAGTTCGTTGAGGCGGGCAAGCAGCCGCTGGGCAGCGCCGGCGCGGTCCTTCCACCAGCCGTCGGGAACCGCTCCGATCACGTTTGCCGCGTCCACCACGATCGCCGGCCGCAGGCTCAGCAGTGGCCGAAGGTGCCCCCAGGCCGCCGCGAAACCCGGATGCAGCGGGCGCCCGATGACCGCCTCCGCAGGCACCCACTCCAGCGCATGGCTCTCGGGATCGCCGATCACCGGCTCGAACGACGCCGTGACATCGCCGATCAGGGTCGTGTACGACCAGTAGTCGAGGTCGAGCACGCTCACCAGCCGAGGACGAATCGCGTCCTCAGGGACTCCGGCCTCCTCGGCAGACTCCCGCAGCGCCCCGGCGACCGCCGACTCACCCTCGTGACGTGCACCGCCCGGCAGGCCCCAGGTGTCACCGAAATGACTCCACGACGCGCGGTGCTGCAGCAGCACGCCGCGCTCGGGATCGAGGGCGAGAAGTCCAGCGGCTCCGAACCGTCCCCAGTAGCGGGTGCCGTCCGGAGCCACCACCCAGGCATCCCCGGGATCGCGTGGGCCTGAGGGTCGGCGCGGTTCGCCGGGCGTGGGAGGCAGGATGGTCACTCCCCCACCCTGCCACACGGCATGCGACACTGGTCAGGTGCGCGACGCGGATCCGACCGCCGACGAGATTGCCTTCTTCGATGCCCTCGAAGAACTGGTGCCTGGCGTCCGAGATCGGTACTACGAGGATCCGGACGGCTCCTTGTGGATGATCGCCAGCTTCGACATCCCGGATGTCGGCGTGCTCCACGCCACCCTCCGATGCGACTACGACGGTCAGCGCCTGCGTGGCGGACGGAGCCCCAGCCTGCTGAACCGGGATCACGGCCTCCGTGCCGTCGAGGCAGGCATCGACATCACTGATGAAGACGGGCTGGACCACAAAGCCACAAGCCCCATCGCAGCCGCGCACACGGCTGCGGCGTGGTTCAGGGATCGCATCGCCGCGCACCGGCAGCACGGCGGATCCTGAGGCAATCGAACCGACGATGCGGCGTTGCGGCCAGACTCCCCCAGACTCCTCCAAACGGCCGAGTGCGGGTTGCCGAGGTTCAGACGACCAAGGTTCGCAGACGCGTCAGGCCGAGCTCGCCGACGCGTCCCTGGCCAGTTGGAGCACGCCCGCGAGCGCGGCGACCGCACGATCGGCGATCCCGCTTCGCCCCTCCGCGGTGGATGCGAGGATGCTGCCGTCGAGCACGGCTGAGGCGAGGGCGACATCCAGGACCGACCACCCGCACGAGCTCAGCAGCTCGGTGAGCTGCGGGTTGATCGACTCCTCGCGGATGCGCGCTAGAGCGGCGGCGATCTGCGATGTCTCACGCGAGCAGCCAACTGTGAACCGGAGTATTCCCGCGAGGTCGGCGTCGCTCACCTCGGCCCCGTAGTACGCATGCAGCAACAGCTGTGCGACGCGGGACGGATCGGCCACAGGGCCGTCGAGAGTGTCGATCACGAGCTTCGCCTCGATCGAGCGGACCCGCTCGGCTTCGTCGATGCAGGCCAGCAGAAGGTCCTCGCGATTGCGGTAGTAGTAGCGGATGGCGCTCAAGGACACATCTGCAGCCTCGGAGACCTTGCGATGTGTGACCGCGCCCAGCCCACCCTCAAGCGCGAGCCTCATCGTCACTTCGAGAATGCGAGCTCTCTTGTGGAGCGCGCGGGCCTGCTCGCGAAGCTTCACCAGTTCCGCCTTCCGTGAGTCGACGTGACACGAGCCCATTCTTCCTGATGCTAAAGTGGTACGCACGTATCACTTTGTGGTACGTCAACCGCTCCTCGCTCCCGGCATCAGGGAAGCGCCCCGCATCACCGACTCGAAAGCACGAGCTGATGACATCCTCAGAAGACCGCCCGGTGGGGCCACGTGAATGGGCGGCGCTCGGGGTGCTCACCCTCGCCGTGACGCTCTTGGCGATCGACAACACCGTCCTGGCGCTTGCCGTGCCCGCGCTCACCACGGCGCTCGAGCCCACGGCGACTCAGCTGCTGTGGATCGGCAACATCTATTCGTTCGCCCTGGCCGGTCTGCTGATCACGGCGGGCAATCTCGCCGATCGCATCGGGCGCAAGAGGCTCCTGCTCATTGGCGCCGCAGGCTTCGGCATCTCCTCCGCGATCGCCGCGTTCGCCCCGTCCGCAGAGACGCTCATCGCCGCACGCGCCCTCCTCGGCATGTTCGGGGCGACCATCATGCCCTCGACGCTCTCGATCATCCGCAACGTCTTCCACCACCCCCGCCAACGCACCCGTGCGATCGCGATCTGGTCCGCCGGAGCCTCCGGGGGCGCCGCGATCGGTCCGCTGGTGGGTGGCGCGCTGCTCGAACACTTCTGGTGGGGAGCGGTCTTCCTCATCAACATCCCCGTGATGCTCATCCTCATCGTCGGCGGGTACTTCCTCCTTCCGGAGTCCCGGAACCCCGCAGCAGGACGCACCGACCTGCTCTCCTGCGTCCTCTCGGTCGCAGCGATCGTTCCTCTGGTCTATGCGATCAAGCAGCTCCTCGGATACGGCTTCGGCTTCGACACACTGGCGGGAGTCGCCATCTCACTCCTGAGCGGATGCTGGTTCGTCTTGCGCCAACGCCGCCTGACCGTGCCGCTGATCGATGTGACACTGTTCGCCCGTCCGGCGTTCACCGGGGCGTTGCTGTCCACGACCATCGCCATCTTCTCCCTCAGCGGGCTGCTGTTCTTCTTCTCGCAGTACCTCCAGCTTGTTCGTGGATTCAGCCCGCTGATGGCCGGGCTGGCCGAGCTTCCCCTCACGATCGCCTCGATCGCCGTCGTTCTGATCATCGGGGTGCTCGTCACCTGGCTGGGCATCGGGCGTGCGATCTCAGCCGCGCTGTTCAGCGCTGGGATCGGACTGGTGCTGCTGGCACTTGCCGAGGGCGCAGACGCGTACGTCTGGCTCGCTCTGGCGCTGATACCCATCGGTCTCGGGATCGGGGTCACGATGACGCTCGCCACAGATGCGGTCGTCGCCTCCGTCCCGCCTCGCCGCGCCGGAGCAGCGGCCGCGATCTCGGAGACCGCCTACGAGCTCGGTGTCGCACTGGGCATCGGGATTCTCGGCTCCTTGATGACGTTGTTCTACCGGAACAGGCTCACCCTTCCCGAGGACCTTCCGGCCGAGATATCCCGCGCGGCGACGGAATCCCTCGCCTCGGCTGCCAAGCATCTGACCGACGGGCCGTTCGAAGAACTCCTCATCGGCGCACAGTCGGCATTCACCTCCGCGATGCAGACGACCTCGCTCATCGCAGCCGGACTCACCGTCGTCGCCTCCGTCGTCGCGCTTCGGCTCATTCCGAGTAGAGCGGTCGAACTCGACCGCGACAGGAGCGGGTTGCATTGACTGCTGTCGAGCACGGAGGGCAGGACTCGTCGCCACCGAGGTAGCCCGTAGGACGGTCTCGTCCGCGAACGGCAGGAGCGCCTTCGTCGGAGGCCGGGCTGATCGCAGCGCCTCGACGAGGCCCGGCGTGGATCCGATTCGAGCGCCTCACCGCCTGTGCTCGCGAGGATTGAGCGTCCGCTCTCCTCCGACGAGCGAGAGGGGTCTTGGCCGCTGGCCACTGAGGAGATCGGGCGACAAGCCTTCCCCGGCAAGGACGGCCCGGTGGCCCGGCCGACCAAGAGCCGCAAAGATCGCCGACAGCCGATATCCCGAGCCGGCCAACTCCTTCTCGACGACCCGTGAGATGACGAAGCCCAGGCGAGAAACCTACTCTCACCAGGGCTTTTCCGTCCGGCTGACAGTGACTTGTGGGTTCTCGGGCGGCGGGCGATGCTCACGGGCGGGGCCAGGTGGACGCGAGGCCGCGCTGGTAGGCGGCGATCACGAGTTGCGCGCGGTCACGCGCGTGAAGCTTCGCAAGGAGGTTCCCGACATGAGTCTTCACGGTGTTCGCGCTGATGTGGAGGTGCGCGGTGATCTCATCATTGGAGAATCCTTGCCCTATCAAGGCCAGCACTTCTCGTTCGCGGCGGGTGAGCCCAGTGACGTGGGGAAGCTCGTCGCCTGCCTGCGATGCGGGTTGGGAGACGTAATGCTCGACCAGCTTGGTGAGGATGGTCGGTGCGAACAGTGCCTCGCCAATGTGGACGCGGCGTATGGCGTCGAGGAGCGCGGCGGGGTGTGTGTCTTTGAGGAGGAAGCCGCTGGCGCCGGCTCGGAGGGCGCCGTAGACGTATTCATCGAGTTCGTACATGCTCAGCACGAGCACACGGACTCCGTTCAACTCTGGGTCGTTTGCGATTGCCCGGGTGGCGTGGATGCCGTCGCTTCCGGGCATCCGGATGTCCATCAGGATCACGTCAGGTGAGAGCGTCTTCGCCGCGTGGACGGTTTCGGTTCCCGTCTCGGCCTCTCCGACGACGTGGAGGTCTGGCTGGCTGTCGATGACGATGCGCAGGCTCTGGCGCAGCAGCGGTTCGTCATCGGCGAGGAGCACGCCGATCGGGTGCTCCTGTCGTGTGTGCTCCGGCTGCGGGGTCACGTGCGTGCTCCGGTGGGGAGGGTTGCGCGCAGGCGGAACCCTTGCCGGGTCGGGGAGGTCGCGAGCGTGCCACGGTGAGCTTTGACGCGCTCGCGGAGCCCGGTGAGTCCGTGGCCGGCACCTGGTTCTGCCTGCCAGCCGGGGTTCTTGCCGTCGTCGTCCACCTCGATCCTCACGGTGTCCTCGCTGCGGGCTACGGTGAGCCGGACGGTGGTGGGACCGGCGTGACGGAGGACATTGGTGAGTGCTTCGCGAACGATCGCGCAGATCGCGAGCTGGACACCGTGGTTGAGTCCGGCGAATGAGTTTCGCTCGTTGCCGAGGTTCTCGATGGTGGAGGCGATGATGAGTCCGTTGCGCTGGGCTTCCTCGATGATTCCGGGGAGCGCGGCGAGTGTATCTGCCGGCTGCAATGGTGCCTGCTCGTCCCCGCTTCCGCGCAGGAGCGACAGCATGCGGCGCAGTTCGGTCGTGGTTGCCCTGGCGGTGCGTTCGATGTCAAGCATCGCGTGCTGTCGTTCGGCGTCCGCGTCGGGGCCGCTGAGGTAGCCGGTGGACGCGGCGCGGACGGTGATGATGCCGAGCCCGTGGGAGCTGAGGTCGTGCAGGTCCCGGGCGATGCGGAGTCGTTCCTGCGTGATGGCTCGTTCGGCCGCCCATGCGGCGAGACGTTCCTCGAACTCGCGGCCCTGGCGGCGGGTGCGCTGGATGGCCCAGACGAGCGCGGCGAGGACGACGATCGTGCCCGAGAGAATCGCTGTGACCAGGAGCACGGCGCTGTTCGAGCCGAGGATCAGCGCGGTGATGACCGGAACGGAAGCAAGGCAGGCGACCACGATCCAGGCGAGCGATCGCTGTCGCGCTGGCCGTTCGATGGTCTCCATGCCCTCAAGGGTAGGAAGGTCTGACGGGAGTTTCCTCCTACCCAGGGGTGAGACGACCTCCGCATCCGGTTCGAATCTCACCGCTGGCGGTGATCCGAGCCGTTCTGGTTTGCGATGGCATTGAGGCATGTCCATCACCACCGACTCCGCCCCGTCCCGCGTGCTCGGCGCGTTCTCCGCCGAGTTGCGGAAGGCGCGCTCGTTCCCGGCGATCCCATCCACGATGCTCTTCGGCGTGCTCGGGCTGCTTGCGGCGGCGGTGTTCACGATCACGCAGGCGGGGCAGTTCATCGCGCAGGGAAGGGAAGACGAACTGGGCGGCTTGACCACGGCCGACGTGTTGATGCTGCTGTTGCACTACGGGCAGATCATCCCGATCCTGCTGGGAGCGTGGACGATCGGTCAGGACATCCCGGTCGGTCCGCGACACTCCGCGTTCCTCGCCACGGCGCGGCGCGGCACCTTGATCGTGATCAAACTCGTCAGCGCTGCACTCGTGGCGTTGATCGCCGGGGTCGTGTGCACGATCGCCGCGGTCGGCCCCTTGGCTGTCGCGGGCGGCGACTCTACCAGCGACACCATCTCGCTTGCCCCCTTCGTCTGGCTCATCGGCTATTGGGTGGTGCTCGCAGTGGTCACGACGGCGCTGGTCGCCGCGACACGCAGCCTCACCTTCACCGTCGTCCCAATCCTGGTGTGGACCATCGGGCTTTCCGATCTGCTGTCCGTGCAAGTCCCTGCGCTGACCGGCGCGCTCGACCAGGTGCTCAAATCCGCCTACCTCCAAGGCGGCATTGCGCCTTCACCCGCTGCTCTGACCTCGACGGCCGTTCAGCTCGTCGTGGCGCTCTCACTCAGCACCGTTCCGTACATGCGACGCGACGTCGGGTAGCTGCCGCCTCTCATCGCTTCACCGAAAGGAAGATGCCCATGATCGAAGTTACCGATGTGACCAAGACGCACGGCGAGATCACCTCGGCTCACCGGGTGAGCTTCACCGCGGAGGCCGGGGTCGTCACCGGGCTGCTGGGACCGAACGGCGCCGGCAAGTCCTCCGTGATGCGGATCATCTGCGACCTGGACCGCGCCGACTCCGGCACCGCGACCGTGTGCGGCAAACGCTACCGAGACCATCCCTTCCCGATGCGGATCGTCGGTGCGCAGTTCGAGTGGTCCGGCGCGCACCCCTCCCGCCGCGCGATCGACCACCTGCGCTGGATCGCCCGCACCAACCGGCTGCCCGACTCCCGTGTCACCGAAGTCCTGGAGATGGTCGACCTGGAACCGCGCGACTGGAAGCGCCGTGTCAAGGAATACTCCCTCGGCATGCAGCAGCGACTCGGGATCGCCTCGGCGCTGCTCGGCGATCCGCAAGCCGTGATCTTCGATGAACCCGCCAACGGGCTCGACCCCATCGGCATCCAATGGCTCCGTGGCCTGCTCACCGGGCTCGCGCGCGAGGGCAAGACCGTGCTGCTCAGTTCACACCTGATGAGCGAGACCGAGATGGTCGCCGACCGGGTCGTGCTGATGGACCGCGGCCGCGTGATTGGGGACGGCGAGGTCAACGACCTCGTCACGGCACACGGCAACCTCGAAAAGGCGTTCTTCGACCGCCTCGAATCATCCCGCCGGCACGGCACCGAGGCAGGAGAAGCCCGATGAGGTTCGCGGACGTGCTGCGCGGCGAAATCGTCAAGGTATGCACCTACCGCGCGCTGATCCTCACCATCCTCGCGTCGATCATCCTCACCCTCGCCTACTGCATTCTCGATGCCGGGCCGGAGCTCAGGTTCAGCACTCCGCAGACCGCTGGTGTCTACGCGATGGCAAACCTCTCCTTCTTCGCCGCTATCGCCGGCGTGCTGATCGCCTCCTCCGAGTACGCGGGCGGACAACTCACCGCCACCGCTCTCGCCGTCCCGCGCCGCGGGAAAGTCCTCGCAGCGAAGCTCGTCCTATCCGCCATCATCACCGCCGGGCTCGGCCTCGTGCTGGCCGTCTACATCGCCACGATCACGCAAGCACCCCTGGGTGACCAGTCCGTCTACGCCACCGGCACCGCAAACACCCTGCTGTCCAGCCTCGCCCTCGCCATAGCGTCCTGGATCGGGGTCGGGATCATCAGCACCAGCCTCGCGTTCATCATCCGCTCACAGACCATCGCGCTCGCCGCGATGATCGTGCTGGCCTTCGGCGGCACACCGCTGATGATCGCCCTCCCGGTCTTCCAGTACCTGCCCACCAACGCGGGCGTGCTCATGTACATCGACCGAGAGAACCAGACCTCCGACTGGCTCAGCCCACCCGACATCACCGTCCTCGCCGCAGCCATCACCCTCGCCATCTGGTGCATCGCAGCGGTCACAGCCGCAACCATCGCGCTCACGCGCCGCGACATCGGCGCCCGCCAGGCGGCAGTCGAATAGGGCACCGGGCCGAGTAGCGGGAGCGCCACGAACCCACCGTAAGGAAACCCCCAGCCCTGAAGAAGAACAAGCGCGCCACCATCATCTGGGGTAGCCGTAGGCGCGATCGTCTCGGCCGTCTTCATCTAGCTCGCCCTCGGGCAGATCGCGCGGATCGGGCGAGTGGACCCGCCAGTGACCACGCCCAGAAACGACGAAGCTCTGGTGAGAGTCGCCTCTCACCAGAGCTCTTTGTCGGGATGACAGGATTTGAACCTGCGACCCCTTGACCCCCAGTCAAGTGCGCTACCAAGCTGCGCCACATCCCGTTACTTCAGTTGTCCGGGCCAAGTGGGCCCGGCTGGAAACTGTACTACGGATCCTCAGGTGCTCGCGCCAACCTCGCCGACCCTGAGCGCACCCTGACCTCAACCCGATTCAACAGCGGGGCCGCAGCAGGCGATCTAGCCTCTAGGCAGGAGGTATCCGATGGTTACCATCGCCACTGCGGCGCAGGAGTTCCTGTCCTGTCGTCGAATCGCCGTCACCGGTGTCTCACGCACCCCGGGGAGCCATGGCAGCAACGTGATCTTCGACCGCCTGGTCGAACGCGGCTATGACGCGATCCCGGTCAACCCACATGCCACCGAGATCGGCGGCCGGACCGTCTACCCGTCACTCGCCACCATCCCCGGCAGCGTGGAGGCGGTCGTCATCGCAACCGCGCCAACCCGCGCCCTCGACACCATGAAGGAGGCCGTCGACCTGGGCATCAGCCAGGTCTGGATGCACCGGTCGATCGACGCCGGCAGCGTCTCGGACGAGGCCACGGCCTACGGCCGCGAGCACGGCGTCCGGGTGATCGACGGCGGCTGCCCACTCATGTTCGATCCGGTTTCGGACGGCGGCCACAAGGTGATGTGCCGGCTCTTCACCTGGTTCGGAAAGGTGCCGCGCCAGGTCGAGTAGCCAGGCCGGGCGCGTCAGGAATTTCTGTCAGAGCCTCCCACCACCATGGAGACATGATCGAGTTGGTGGAGCGGGAGGCACCGGCAGTCGTCCGGCTGCGACAGGTGCATGCCCTCCGCGCTGCGCTCGATGCGGCTGAGGCGCAGGCTGTGCTCGATCTCGCGACGGAGGTCGCGTGGGACGAGCACGCAGAGTTCGACGTCGTCGGCACACGGCCGATCCGGATCGGTTCGGACGGCAGCCGTCTGGTCGATGAGCATCTGCCGCTGGAGGTCGCCGCAGCCAGCGCCTCCAGTGTCGATGCGGCGAGCTGGCTGATCCGTGATGTCGTGAACCTGCACGCTCGTCATCCCCGGGTGTGGCAGGCCCTGCAAGCAGGCCAGTTGCCGCTGTGGCGAGCCCGTCGGTTCGCCGAGTACGCCGGCACCCTCGATCTCTCCCTCGACCAGGCCCAGGCTGCCGACGAGGCGATCAGCGAGGCAATCGGGCGAGTGGGCTGGAAGCGCCTGTGGTGGCTCTACCGCGCGGCGGTGATGAAGGTCGCCGCCGATCAGGTGCGTGAACTGGCCGAACGCGCCGCGGCGGATCGCTATGTCCGGACGAGCCCGGTCATCGACGATCCCGCCTGCAGCTACCTGGCCGGACGACTCGACACCGGGGACGCGGTGGCGTTCAGCTCGCTGCTGGACGATCTCGCCGACGCCTTGTCCCAGGCAGGTCAGGTAGGAACCAGGCAGGCCCTGCGCGCTCGTGCCGTGGGCATCCTGGCCGATCCGCAGGACGCGGTCGCTCTCCTGGAGCAGCACTCAACCGACCGCCCCGACAAGCCGATGGCGTCCGATACGCCTCCGCCTGCCCGACGCCGCCGGGACCGGCGTCCGGCCACCCGGGTGTTCGTCCACGTCTCGGCCAGCGACCTGCGGTCCGGCGGGGTGGCCCGAGTGGAGGGACGCGGGCCGCTGCTGGTCGGCCAGCTGAAGGAACTCACCGGCTCCGCTCCGATCCGCCTCACCCCCGTGGTGCACACAGGTGGCGCCGAGGTCGCTGTCGACGAGTACGAGATACCGAAACCGATCCGGGCCGAGGTGATCCTCCGCGACCGCTACGAGATCTTCCCGTACAGCAGCCGCGAAGCCCGCCAGTCTGAGCTCGACCACACCGACGCCTACCGCGAAGGACTCAAGCGCCAGACCCGCGCTTCCAACCTCGGCCCGCTCTCCAAACGTCCTCATCGGGGCAAGACCCACGGAAACTGGCGGCTCTGGCAGCCTCGACCAGGCGTGTTCTGGTGGCGTTCGCCGCGCGATCAGCTCTATCGCGTGGGCACGGACGGCACGACGAACCTCACCCCCGACGACCCAGGCAACGGCACCAGCGCGGTCGAACAACTCATGCTCTGGAGACTGGACGGCCTGACGGACGACGGCACCATCGCCGAGGATCGCGGACGTCCCGCCTGAGGCGGTCGACCCGATGTGCCCAACCCGAGGTCGACCCGAGGTCAGGCCTGCCGCGCCTTGGCCTGCTTCCGCCAGTGGGTGAGCGCGCGCTCGGTGTAGCCGTTGGGCTCGGTGCGTCCGGTGAACACCAGGTCGAGCGCGGCCTGGAACGATTCGCTGCCGGCAAGATCCTCGGTCATCGGACGATAGCCGGGCTCCCCGGCGTTCTGCGCGTCGACGAAGGCGGCCATCTCGGCGAAGACCGCACGCACCTGGGCTTCGTCCACGAGGCCGTGACGCAGCCAGTTTGCGATGTGCTGGCTGGAGATCCGCAGGGTCGCCCGATCCTCCATCAGGCCGACGCCCTCCAGGTCGGGCACGGTGGAGCAACCGATCCCCAGGCCCACCCAGCGCACCACGTAACCCAGGATCGACTGGGCGTTGGTACGCAACTCGTGCTCGATCTCCTCGGCGCCCAACGCCTCACCGAGCAGCGGAACCTCCAGCAGACCGCGCCGGTCGGTCACCCGGCCGGCCAATTCCCGTTGACGCGCAGCCACGTCCACCCGCAGGTAGTGCAGGGCATGCAAGGTGGCGGCGGTCGGCGACGGCACCCAGGCGCAGTTGGCGCCGGCCAGCGGATGGGCGATCTTCTGGGCGAGCATGTCCGCCATGGCCGCCGGCTTGGCCCACATCCCCTTGCCGACCTGCGCCTGCCCGGTGAAGCCGGCACCCAAGGCCACGTCGACATTGCGATCCTCGTAGGCGGTCATCCACACCGCCGAGCGCATCGCGTTCTTCGGGATCATCGGCCCGGCCTCGAAGTCGGTGTGGATCTCGTCCCCGGTGCGATCCAGGAAGCCGGTGTTGATGAAGATCACCCGATCCCGCGCCGCCGCGATGCAGGCCTCGAGGTTCAGCGAGGTGCGCTTCTCCTCGTCCATGATCCCGATCTTGAGCGTCCGGGCAGGCAATCCGAGTGCTTCCTCGACGGCCCCGAACAGCTCGACCGTCAGGGCCACCTCGTCCGGGCCGTGCTGCTTCGGCTTCACCACGTACACGCTGCCGGCGCGCGAGTTGCGGTACTTGCCGAGCCCTCGCAGGTCGTACAGCGCCGCGGTGGCGGACACCAGCGCATCCAGCACTCCCTCGGCGACCGGCTCTCCGGCGGCCGTGCGGACGCTCTCGGCGGTCATGTGATGTCCGACATTCCGCACCAGCAGTAGCGCCCTCCCCGGTAGCACCAGGTCGCTCCCATCGGGCGCGGTGAAGACCCGGTCACCGTCCATCACCCGGTGCACCACGCGCCCGCCCTTGTCGAAGTCGGCGGTCAGCTCGCCGGTCATCAGCCCAAGCCAGGTCCGGTAGGCGGCGGCCTTGTCCTCGCCGTCCACCGTCGCGACCGAATCCTCCAGGTCGACGATCGTGGTGACCGCGGCCTCCAGCACGACGTCGGCGATCCCCGCATGGTGATCCCGTCCGACCGGGTGCTCGCGATCCTCCACCAACTCGACATGCAGCCCATGCCTGACCAGCAGCACCGAATGATCCGAGTACCCCGCGAACTGGCCCGGATCGGCCAATCCCACCGGCCCGGACGCCGTCACCGCCGACAGCTTCCCATCGACGGCGGAGTAGGACGTGACATCGCGGTGCGACCTCCCCGCCAGCGGGAACAGTTCGTCCAGCAGCCGGTCCGCCTCGGCGATCACCTGGGCGCCACGCGCCGGGTCGTAGCCTCCCGTGGGCTCATGGTCCCAGGCGAGCACGTCGGTGCCGTACAGCGCGTCGTAGAGCGATCCCCAGCGGGCGTTGGCCGCGTTGAGCGCGTAGCGAGGGACGGTGGACGGCACCACCAATTGTGGTCCGGCGAGCTCGCTGATCTCCGGGTCGACTCCCTCGACCCGCACCTGGACCTCCGGCGCCGGCACCAGATAGCCGATCCCGGTCAGGAACGCCTCCAGCTCGATGAGATCACCGGCACCATCGCGGTACCAGGCGTCGATTCGCGCCTGTAGTTCGTCCCGCCGGGCCAGCAGCGCCTGAATCGGCGAACCGAAGCGCTCCTGTAACTCGGCCAGGATCTCCCAGAAGCGTTCCTCGGACAGGTCCAGGCCGGCGAGCAGCTCGGTGGCCACGAAATCGCGCAGCGCAGGGTCGACAGTCAGGTTCATGTGGAGCGACATCCTCGTCCTCTCTTGGTCATACCATTTCTATCAGAGGGTCACGGCACGATTCAGCGGTTCTTGCGCTTCTCCCGGGCACGCACCTCGACCTTCACCGGCGTACCGCGGAAACCGAAGTCCTCCCGCAGCCGGCGCTGGACGAAGCGGATGTACTGCGGGTCGAACGGTCCTGAGGTGAACAACGCGAAGGTGGGCGGGCAGGCATGCGCCTGCGTCCCGAACAGGATGCGGGACTGCTTGCCACCCCGCACCGGATGCGGATGGGCGGCTGCAAGCCGGCCCAGGAACGCGTTCAGCCTGCCGGTGGAGACCCGGGTTTCCCAGCCCTCCAGCGCCTCCTCGATGGCCCGGGAGAGCCGGTCGACGTTGCGCCCGGTCAGCGCCGAGATGTTCACGCTGGGCGCCCAGGCGAAGGTCGAGATGTCCTGTTCGATCTCCCGGTTCAGGTAGTGGCGACGCTCCTCGTCGGTCAGATCCCACTTGTTGTAGGCGATCACCAGCGCCTTGCCGGCCTCCTCGACCATGCTCAGCACCTTGAGATCCTGGTCGCTGATCGTCTCGGACGCGTCCAGCACCACCACGCAGACCTCGGCACGCTCGATCGCGCCCTGGGTGCGCAGCGACGCGTAGTACTCGTGGCCGGAAGCCTCCTTGACCCGTCGACGCAGCCCCGCGGTGTCGATGAAGCGGTACAGCACTCCCCCGACCACGACCAATTCGTCCACCGGATCGACGGTGGTACCCGCCACATTGTCGACGACCGCCCGCTGGGCCCCGGCAAGCTTGTTCAGCAGCGATGACTTGCCGACATTGGGCCGGCCGATGATCGCCACCCGACGTGGTCCGCCGGCTTCCGGCTCGGCGAAACGCGGTGCCTCCGGCAGCGCGGCCAGGACGGCGTCAAGCAGGTCGCCGGTGCCCCGTCCGTGCAGCGCCGAGACCGGCCACGGCTCCCCCAGGCCGAGATTCCACATCGCCATCGCGTCGGCCTCGCCGCGGGCGTCGTCCACCTTGTTCGCAGCCAGCACCACCGGCTTGCGGGAACGGCGCAGCACGCCCACCACGGCCTCGTCGACATCCTGGATCCCGACCGTGGCGTCCACCACGAACAACACCGCGTCAGCGGCGGCGATGGCCAGTTCGGCCTGCTCGGCGATCTGGGCGGCCATCCCGACCGCGTCCGGGGCCCAGCCACCGGTGTCGACCACGACGAACTCTCGGCCGTTCCACTCCGCGTCGTAGGAGACACGGTCCCGGGTGACGCCCGGCAGATCCTGGACGACGGCCTCCCGGCGTCCGATGATCCGGTTGACCAGCATCGACTTGCCGACATTGGGCCGACCGACGACAGCCAGCACCGGCTTATCGAGGGTTTCCTCGACATCGTCGCCCGGGACCGACCCTTCGACGGGCTCGGGGATCGTCTGGTCGCTCATCGCGCACCTGCCAGATCGATCACGGTGTCGATGGTCTCGTCCAGGGTCAGGTAGGTGCCGTCCAGGTGGACGACGCCGTCGGCGGCGGTGCTGAAGTTCACCAGCTTTGAATCGTCCGCGTCCCGGCGCAGCACCTGATCGGCCAGCGCCGCAGCGTCCACCTCACCCAGTTCCAGCCTGCGTCGCGCCATCCGCACCTCGGGATCCGCGGTCAGCAGCACGCGCAGGTCGGCGTCGGGCGCGACCACCGTGGTGATGTCGCGGCCCTCGGCGACGATCCCGGACGGTGCGGCGTCGATGATCGCCCGCTGCCGCGCCACCAGATCAGCCCGGCACTCCGCAACGGTCGACACCGTGCTGACATTGGTCGAGATCTCCTGCTCGCGGATCCGCTGGGTGACGTCCGCGCCGTTCACCCGCACCCACTGGTCGGCCGGATCGGTGCTGATCTCCAGTTCGGCGCCCAGCGTCGCGGCGATCACCCCCGCCGTATCGGACGGGTCGACGCCCGCGTCCAGGAAGGCGCAGGTCACCGCGCGGTACATCGCGCCGGTGTCGAGGTAGCCCAGGCCGAGGCGCTGCGCGACCCCGCGGGCGGCGGACGACTTGCCCGAGCCGCTGGGCCCGTCGATGGCGATCACAAGCCGTTGCGTCATGGCACTCCCTGTCTGATTCGGTCTACAACCTGATCTGGTCTACAGCGTGGCGTCAGGCTCGCGCAGCGTCCACCCGGCGGCGAGCATGGCGTCACGCAGGTCGGTGGCGTGCTGAGGGCTGACCTGTACGGAGAGGTAGCCCACCTCGCGGTCGGCATCGTGATGGATCGACAGATCCTCGACGTTCACCCCAGCCTTCTCGATGTCGGTGAACAGCCGGGCCAGCGAGCCCGGCTCGTCCGGGATCTCCACGACCACGTGTGCGTAGTCGATCGCCGCCATGCCGTGCTTGCCCGGCAGCGCGCGGGTGCCCTCGCGTCCCCGTTCCAGCAGCGCCGTGACCCGATCGGGATCGTCCAGAGCTTCGGTCCAGGCGGCCAGATCGGCCTGCAGCGCGGCGAGTTCGATCCGGACAGCCTCTGCGTTGGCGGTGATGATCTGACGCCAGAGCTGCGGGTCGGAGCCGGCCACCCGGGTCACATCCCGAACCCCCTGGCCGGCCAGCCGCAGGTGCTCGGTGGGGACGTCGTTGAGCCGCCCCGCCATCAGCACCGAGACCAGATGCGGCAGATGCGAGACCTGGGCGACCGCCTCGTCGTGGTGTGCGGCGCCCATCGTCACCCGGCGGGCGCCACACAGCCGGGCGAGTTCCTGGACGTCCAGGACGGCGTGCGCCGAGGAGGTGTCGTGCGGGGTGACCACCCACGTGCGGTCGATGAAGAGGTCGGCGCTGGCGGTGAGCGGTCCGACCCGCTGCGAGCCAGCCATCGGGTGCGACCCGACGTAGCGTGAAAGATCCAGGCCGGCGCCACGCAGGGTGGCCAGGATGGTCCCCTTCACCGAGCCGACATCGGTCACGGTGGCGTTCGGGTAGGTGTCCAGCGCCTTGGCTATCACCTGGGCCAGGGCGGCCGGCGGCACCGCCACCACGACCAGCCGGACGGCCTCCGGGTCGGGCTTGCGGATCGTCCCGGCCCCGCGCGAGGCGGCGACGCGGGCGTGGCTGGAGACCTTGTCGGCGACGTGGACGGCGACCCCGGCGCGGGTGAGCGCACAGCCGACGGACGCTCCGACCAGACCGGCGCCGATCACCAGGGTCGGTGACAGGTCGATCGCGATCATGCTCGGGGTCCCTCTCGTTTCGTCCGTGGCACGGTTCATGGTGGGCGCAGTGCCAACAGCAAAGACTACGCGAGTTGCTCAGCCCTCCGCGAAAGCGGGACGCGGACCGGCGTAGTCCGGGCCGTAGGCCCCGGGCGCGGGACGGCGGCGGCGCAGCGGCGCGGTCGTCCCGTGGGCCAGCCGCCGGGCGAAGATCAGGAAGCCGGTGTGTCCGGAGGTGCCGTGCCCGGGCCGGATCGCCAGTCCCTCGGCGTGCCACTCGCGGGCCGAGTACTCCCGTCCGACCGGCTCGGTGAACCCGCCGTGGACGCGCAGCGTGTCCATCGTCCGGCCCAGCTGGGTGGTGGTGGCCACGTAGCAGCACAGGATGCCGCCCGGCTCGAGCACGTTCGCCACCGCCTCGATGCACTCCCAGGGCGCCAGCATGTCCAGCACCGCGCGATCGATCGGTTCCGGCCCGATCGACTCCACCAGGTCACCCTCGCGCAATTCCCAGGCCGGGTGCGGCGCACCGAAGAAGGTCTCCACGTTCCGTTTGGCGATCGCTGCGAAGTCCGGACGGCGCTCGTAGGAGTACAGCTTCCCGCCACTCCCGATCGCTCGCAGCAGGTGCATGCTCAGGGCGCCCGACCCCGCTCCGGCCTCCAGCACGCGGGCACCGGGGAAGATATCGGTCTGCACCAGGATGTGGGCGGCGTCCTTGGGATACACCACGGTGGCACCGCGCGGCATGGTGACGGTGAACTCCTCCAGCAGCGGACGGAAGGCGGTGTAGGCCACCCCGCCGTGCGAGCTGACCACCGAGCCGTCCGACCCACCGATCAGGTCGTCGTGGCTGATCCCGCCCTTCGTGGTGTGGAAGACACCGCCGGGCGCAAGCACCACCGAGTGCCGGCGCCCCTTCGGATCGGTCAGCACCACCCGCTCGCCGGCCACCAGCGCGCCGGTCCGCACTCCACTCAATTCAGTCACGCCGCAATCCCCACAATCCCAGTTGCCCCGAACTGCCGAACGGCAGCCCCGCCAGGCTCACGCCCCGGCCCAGCATCAGTATCCCGTCCGTCTGCGAGACCGGCAGCACCGTGAGGTCGGCCGCGGCCTGCTTCTGCAGCTCCCCGAGCGCCACCACCCGCGCGTCTCCCGTGGTCGTCCGCGCCCGCTCGCTCAGTTCGGCGAGTTTGTCCGCGCTGCCGGGCAACGGGTCCTCCAGGTACAGCTGCAGCCAGCCGTTGGGGGTCGGCACCCAGGCGGGGAAGTCGGTGAGCACCAGGTCGGCGTCACCAGAGGTCACCAGCCGCACGCTCACCCGGTCGAGTTCCTCGATCCGGCCGCGCAGCAGGCTCGCGAGGTCGGCGTGACCCGGAGCCGAGGGCTGGTAACCCAGCGTCAGGGTGACCCGCTTGCCCTCCCTCTCGGGCAGCTCGGGACGGCCACCGACCGTGAAGCTGGCCAGATGACCCTCCACTCCGACCGGGATGAGCGAGGCCAGCGTCCGGTCGGGCTGAAGTGCCAGCGCGACCCCGTCGCGCAGCGTGGCATCCGCCCGGTACCGCGATCCGGCCGACCAGGCCAGCCGGGTGACCCGGGCACCGTCCATCGGCCACCGGGTGAACCCCTGCGCGGTCGTGCGTTCGGCGCTGGCGGCGATCTCGGCCTCCAGCCGGTCCACCGCAGGCGGGTCGAGGGTGCGCCAGACCACGTCGGTGGTGCCTTCGCTGATCGCGCTCTCGGCAGCCACCGAGTCGGCCAGCCGTTCCAGCCGGATCCGGTCGATCGCCCCGCCCACCGGCCCTCGGTACTCAAGGTTACGGTCGAAGACCACCTGATCGGCGTCGATCCGACTGACCTGATAGGGGCCGGAGCCGATCGGAAGATCCTCCAGCGGCAGCCCGCCGTCCGGGTCGAAGACCGCCTCGTCCACGATCGAGGTCGCCACCGAGGTAAGCCCATACCCGAACCGGTTGTCGGGGTAGGCCAGTTGGAACCGGATCGTCTGCTCGTTCGGCACGGTGATCCGTACCAGGGCGTCCAGCAGCTTCACCGCCGTGCCGGCGATGTCCAGCCGCAGCGCGCGCTGGATGCTGAACCGAACGTCGGAGGCGGTCAGAGGATGACCGTTGTGGAAGAGCAGACCCTCCGGCAGGGTGCACTCGTAGACGGTCTCCGAGCTGAAGTAGCAGTCGGTGGCCGCATCCGGCTTCAGCTCCCCGGTATCGGTCTGGACGTACATCAGCCGCTGGTAGGTGTTGGTCGCGATCAGCACATCGGTGTCCGCCCTGGCCAGCGCCGGATCGGCCGTGCCGATCGGTCCCGAGGTCGAGACCGTGAAGGGCCGCGCGGTGGGGCTCGGGGACGGGGTGGGCGTCGGCACGGGCTCCACCGGCCGGGTGCAGCCGGCCAGCAGCAGGCCGGTCACCACCACGGTGAGCCAGCGGTCAGCGCGCATTGAAGTACTTGGCCTCGGGATGATGGACGACCAGCGCATCGGTGGATTGCTCGGGATGCAGCTGCAACTCCTCGGAGAGCACCACGCCGATCCGCTCTGGTTCGAGCAGCGCCACAAGTTTCGCCCGATCCTCCAGATCCGGACAGGCCGGGTAGCCGAAGCTGTAGCGGGAGCCACGGTAGGCCTGGTCGCGAATCATGGAATCCATGGTGCCGTCGCCGCTCAAACCGAGATCGGAGCGAACCCGGCCGTGCCACATCTCGGCCAGCGCCTCGGTGAGCTGCACCGAAAGCCCGTGCAACTCCAGGTACTCCCGGTAGGAGTTCGCCGCGAACAGTTCGGCGGTCGCCTCCGCCACCCGGGCGCCCATGGTGACCAGCTGGAAGGCGATCACGTCCGGCCCGCGCTCGGCCGCCTCGTCGGCGTCCCGGAAGAAGTCGGCCAGGCAGAGCCTCCGGTCGCGGCGCTGCCGCGGGAAGGTGAACCGGGCCAGCTCGCGTCCGGGTTCCTCGGGTGCGCCCACGATCAACGTGTTGCCCTCGCTGTGGCAGGGCCAGTAGCCGTAGGTGACGGCGAACTCCGCCAGCCCCTCGGTGTGGATCCGGTCCAGCCACATCCGCAACCTGGGCAGCCCTTCGGCCTCGACCAGCTCGTCGTAACTGGCGCCGTCGCGGGAGCCGCGCAGGCCCCACTGACCCATGAACGTGGCCCGGTGGTCGAGCCATTGAGCCACTTCGGCCAGCTTGACCCCCCTGACCACCCGGCTTCCCCAGAACGGTGGCTCGGGTACGCCGACATCGCGGGCGACGTCCGAACGCGTCGTGTCCACCACCGCGTCCTCGTCGGCTTCAGCGGGACGGGGGCGCGCGGCTACCCGGCGCTCCCGCGGCGCGGGCAGGGCGTCGGCCTCTCCGCGTTTGACCGCCATCACGGCGTCCATCAGGTTGAGGCCGTCGAAGGCGTCGCGGGCGTAGCGCACCTCGCCCTCGAACATCGTGTTGAGATCCTGCTCGACATAGGCCCTGGTCAGTGCCGCGCCGCCCAGCAGCACCGGCGTCTGGATGAGGCCGCGGGCGTTCAGTTCCTGCAGGTTGTCGCGCATCACCACGGTCGACTTCACCAGCAGGCCGGACATGCCGATCGCGTCGGCATTGTGCGCGATCGCCGCTTCGATGATGGTGCCGACCGGCTGCTTGATGCCCAGGTTGACCACCGTGTAGCCGTTGTTGGTCAGGATGATGTCGACCAGGTTCTTGCCAATGTCGTGCACGTCGCCCTTCACCGTGGCCAGCACGATGGTGCCCTTGCCCTCGGTGTCGGTCTTCTCCATGTGCGGTTCGAGGTAGGCCACCGACTTCTTCATCACCTCGGCCGAGGCGAGCACGAAGGGCAGCTGCATCTGACCGGAGCCGAACAGCTCACCGACCGTCTTCATGCCGGCCAGCAGATCGGAATTGACGATGTCCAGCGCCGGACGGTCGGCGAGCGCGGCGTCCAGATCCTCGTGGAGCCCCTTGTCGTCGGCGTCCACGATGCGCCGCTGCAGCCGCTCACCCAGCGGCAGGGACGCGAGCTCGGCGGCGCGGGCCTCCTTGGCGCCGGTGGTGGTGACGCCCTCGAAGAGCTCCAGGAACCGGGCCAGTGGATCGTAGCCCTCGCGACGCCGGTCGTAGACCATGTCGAGGGCGACCTCGCGCTGCTCGTCGGGGATGCGTGCCATCGGCAGGATTCGCGAGGGATGCACGATCGCGGAGGTCAGCCCGGCGGCCACGCATTCGTTCAGGAACACCGAGTTCAGCACCGCGCGGGCGGCCGGGTTCAGGCCGAAGCTGACGTTGGAGACGCCCAGGGTGGTCTGCACATCGGGGTGGCGGCTGCGGATCTCGCGGATCGCCTCGATGGTCTCGATCGCGTCCCGCCTGGTCTCCTCCTGCCCGGTGGCGATCGGGAAGGTGAGGCAGTCGACGATGATGTCGCAGGTCGCCATGCCGTACTCGTCGACCAGGGTGCGGATCAGCCGCTCGGCGATCCGCACCTTCCACTCGGCGGTGCGGGCCTGCCCCTCCTCGTCGATGGTGAGCGCGACCACCGCGGCACCGTGCTCGGCGACGATCGGCATCACGGTGCGGAAGCGGGAGCCAGGCCCGTCGCCGTCCTCGAAGTTGACCGAGTTCACGATCGCCCGCCCGGCGACGGCCTCCAGCCCGGCCCGGACGACCGGCGGCTCGGTGGAGTCGATCATCACCGGCAGCGGCACGGCGGTGTTGACCCGGGAGGCGAGTTCCCGCATGTCGGCGACGCCGTCGCGCCCCACGTAGTCCACGCAGAGATCGAGTAGGTGGGCCCCCTCGCGGGACTGGCCCTTGGCGATGTCGACGCAGGTGTTCCAGTCGCCGGCCAGCATCGCCTCGCGGAAGGCCTTGGAGCCATTGGCGTTGGTCCGCTCGCCGACGCTGAGGTAGCTGGTGTCCTGCCGCAAGGGGACGTCGGAGTAGAGGCTCGACACCGAGGCGACCTCGCGCGCCGCGCGGACTGTGACGGGCCGGCCGGCCACCGCGTCCGAGAGCCGCCGGATGTGCTCCGGAGTAGTCCCGCAGCAGCCGCCGACCAGGCTTAGCCCGAACTCGCTCACGTACTGGCTCAGCGCCGCGGTCAGGCCCTCGGGGCCCAGCGGATACCGCGCTCCGTCCGGGGTCAGCTCGGGCAGGCCGGCATTGGGCATGCAGCCGACCCCGATCCGGGCGAACCGCGAGAGATGCCGCAGGTGCTCGCTCATCTCCGCCGGGCCGGTCGAGCAGTTCAGCCCGAGCACGTCGATGCCGAGCGGTTCCAGGGCGACCAGGGCTGCTCCGATCTCCGAGCCCAGCAGCATGGCGCCGTTGGTCTCGATCGAGACATTGACCAGGATCGGCAGTTCGACCCCGAGCGTCTTCGAGGCCCGCCGTGAACCGACCACCGCGGCCTTGGCCTGCAGCAGATCCTGACAGGTCTCGATCTGGAAGCCATCGACCCCGCCGGCGATCATGGCCTCGGCCTGCACCTGGTAGGCGTCGCGCAGCATGGCGTAGCTGACATGGCCCAGGCTGGGCAGCTTCGTCCCGGGTCCGATGCTGCCCAGCACGAAACGCGGACGATCCGGGGTGCTGGCCGCGTCCGCGGCGGCCCTGGCCAGGGCGGCGCCGGAGCCGGCCAGCTCCGCGATCCGGTCGGTGATGTCATACTCCCCCAGCGCCGACAGGTTGGCGCCGAAGGTGTTGGTCTCGATGCAGTCCGCACCCGCCGCCAGGTACTCGGCATGGATCGCGGTCACCACATCGGGCCGGGTGACGTTCAGCACCTCGTTGCAGCCCTCGAGGCCCTGGAAGTCGTCCAGGGAGAGGTCGAAGCCCTGCAGCATGGTCCCCATCGCACCGTCGGCAACCAGGACGCGGTCGGCCAGAGCAGTACGAAGGTCAGTCATAGGGCGAAGTGTACGAGGGCTGGTCAGGGGGCAGCACTACAGTGGCCCTATGGCAAGACTCGGGCTGAAGGATCTGCGCAAACCCGCCGTGATCGGTGCCTTCGGGGGCTGGAGCGACGCCGGGGACGCCGCCAGCGGCGTGATCGACCACCTCGCCGAGGTCTACTCAGCCGCGCTGGAGTTCTCCTTCGACCCCGAGGAGTTCTACGACTTCCAGGTGAACCGGCCCACCCAGCGGTTGCTCTCGCCGACGGAGCGGATCGTGGAGTGGCCCACCACCGAAGTGCTGGTCGCCTCGTTGCCGGAGCGCGACCTGGTGCTGGTCGGCGGCCCTGAGCCGAACTACCGGTGGCGGGAGTACTGCAATCGGCTGATGTCGATGCTGCGCACGGTACGTCCTGAGATGGTCGTGCTGCTGGGCGCGATGCTGACTGACGCGCCGCACTCCCGTCCGGTGCCGATCTCCGCCTCCGCCGGTGATCCCGACCTGGCCGCCGAACTCGGCTTCGAACTCCCCAGCTACGAGGGTCCGACCGGCATCGGTGGTGTGCTGGGCAGCCTGTGCGAGGACGCCGGAATCCCGGTGGTGTCGCTGTGGGCCTCGGTGCCGCACTACGTCGCCGAACCACCGAACCCGAAGGCCACCCTGGCGCTGCTGACCAAGCTGGAGGACGTGCTCAACACCCCGCTGGATGCCGGCGACCTACTGGAATCCGCCGCCACCTGGGAAGCCCAGGTCAGCGAGTTGGTGGCCGACGATCCGGATATCTCCGGCTACATCGCGGCGCTGGAGTCCCGTCGGGACGAGGAGATGCCCCAGCCCTCCGGGGATTCCATCGCCGCCGAGTTCGAGCGTTATCTTCGTCGTCGGGATCGCCGGGACCGCCGGAACTGACCCGCCGTGGCGTTCCGGTTCAGGCCCTGATCGCCCTTGCCTGGGCGGCCAGCGCGCGCACCACGGCGTCCGGGTCCTCGGCGGAGTAGACCGCGGAGCCGGCGACGAAGGTGTCGGCGCCCGCCTCCGCGCAGCGTTCGATGGTGGCGGCCGAGACTCCTCCGTCCACCTGGAGCCAGAGGTCCTTGCCGAGTCTGTCGAGCAGGGCCCGGGTCCGCGCGATCTTGGGCAGCACCAGGTCGAGGAAGGACTGGCCGCCGAAGCCGGGTTCGACGGTCATCAGCAGCACCATGTCGAGTTCGGGCAGCAGGTCGGCATAGGGCTCGATCGGGGTGGCCGGACGCAGTGCCATGGAGGCCCGGGCGCCCAGGGCGCGTAGTTCGCGGGCGAGCTTGACCGGGGCGTCGGAGGCTTCGATGTGGAAGGTGACCGACTCGCAGCCGGCAGCCGCGTAGGGGGGTGCCCAGCGATCGGCTTCGGCGATCATCAGATGGATGTCCATCGGCATGGCGGTGTGCTGTCGCAGGCTCTCCACCACCGGCAGCCCGAAGCTGAGGTTGGGCACGAACCGGTTGTCCATCACGTCCAGGTGCACCAGATCGGCGCTCGGGATCCTGGCGACCTCGTCGGCGAGCTTGGAGAGATCGGCGTTGAGGATGCTTGGCGTGATGCGGATACCCATGGCGGTCAGACTACCCAGACCCGACCCGCAACAGTGCCAGGAACATGGCATCGGTGCCGTGCCGGTGCGGCCACAGCTGGACGAAATCACCGACCGCGGCGTCCGGCACCTCCGGAAGGTAGTCGGCCGCCCGCAGGAACCCGGCGCCGCTGACGGTCTCCAGCACTCCTCGCGTCTCGGCGAGGTGGGGTGAGCAGGTGACGTAGGCGACCACTCCCCCTGGTCGCGCCGCCGCCAGCGCCGAGTGCAGCAGCGCCACCTGGAGGCCGGCCAGCTCCGCCACCTCGCTCGGCTGCCGGCGCCACCGGGCCTCCGGACGTCGTCGCAGCGCACCCAGCCCACTGCACGGCACATCCGCCATCACCCTGGCGAAGCTCCCCGGCGCCCAGGCCGGCTGCGTGCCGTCCGCGACCAGGGTGACCGGGAGACTCCCCTTCCCGGTCGCCGAGTAGGCCGCGAGGTTCTGCGCGACCAGGCGCGCACGATGCGGCTGAAGCTCGCTGGCGACCACCCCGGTGCCGGCCTGGATCGCCAGCCCCGCCAGCAGTGCCGCCTTCCCGCCGGGGCCGGCGCAGAGGTCGAGCCAGGGCCCTTCGGGGGTATCGACCCGGCTGAGGGCGAGGGCGACCAGTTGCGACCCTTCGTCCTGAACGCCGGCCCGACCTTCGGCGACCGCCGGCACGGCCCCTGGCGCACCTGAGGCATAGGCGCCGAAGGGCGAGTAGCGCGCGGGCTCGCCACCCAGTTCGGCTACCACGGCCAAGCCCGGGCGGACCACCAGATGGTTGACCGGCGCCAGGTTGTCGGCCTCCAGGGCGGCGCGCAGTTCGGCCTCGTCCGGGTCTCCCAGTGCCTCGGCCCAGGCGTCGACGATCCAGCGGGGATGCTGGGTGGCGAGGGCCAGGGCATCGCGCGGTTCGGCGTCGGCGGTCAGCCAGTCGACCCAGTCGGTCAGGCCGTACCGCGCCACCTTGCGGAGCACGGCGTTGACGAAGCCGGTGACGCGGGGACCCAGCTCGGCCCTCGCCAGCGCCACGGTGGAATCCACCGCCGCGTGCTGCGGCACCCGCATGGCCATGAGCTGGTGAGCACCCAGCCGCAGCAGGTCGAGGACGGGCGGGTCCAGTTCCGCCGGGGGTCGGGAGGAGACCGACGTGAGAATGGCGTCGTAAGTGCCCAGCGCCCGGCAGGTGCCGAAGGTGAGTTCGGTGGCGAAGGCGGCGTCCCGGGTCGAGAGATCGGCCGCCTCGTGGGCGAGGGTGAGGTTGGCGTAGGCGCCCTCGCTGGTCACCCGGCGCAGTACCCGGTAGGCCACGCGGCGGGCAGGATCGGGACGCCTGCCGGGGTTCCGGCTCACTCCAGCGCCCCGTGCTCGCCCCGCAGGCCGTTCGCCCAGGCGGCGGCCGGCATCGGCCGCTTCCCCTGGGGCTGCACCTCGAGCAACCGCAGCGCGCCCGCCCCGGTACCCACCAGAACCTCGCGACGGCCGGCCGAGATGAAGCCCGGCCGCTGTCCGCCCCTGGTCGAGCCTGTCGAGACCTCCGGAGACGGCACCGTGGGCACCGTTCCCGCGGCCTCGGCCCGCAGGACGCGGAAGCGCTCCCCGGCATAGGTCGTCCAGGCCATCGGAGAGGGGTTGCAGGCCCGCACCACCCGAGCCAGCTCGACGGCGGGCGCTGACCAGTCCAGGCGGGCGTCCTCGACGGTCAGCTTGGGCGCGATGGTCACACCGTCCTCGGGTTGCTCGATGGCCACGGCGTCTCCCCCCGCGATCTGATCGAGGGTTTCCACCAGCAGTTCGGCACCGATCGGGGTGAGCCGTTCCAGAAGCTCGCCGGCGGTCTCGCCGGCAGCAATCTGGATCTCGGCGGTGGCGAAGACCGGCCCGGCGTCCATCGCCTGGACCAGGCGGAAGACACTGACTCCGGTCACCTCGTCACCGGCCAGGATCGCCCGCTGGACCGGCGCGGCTCCACGCCAGCGTGGCAGTAGCGAGTAGTGGACGTTCAGCCAGCCGTGCGCGGGGATCTCCAGCACCCGCTGCGGCAGCAGCGCGCCGTAGGCGATCACCGGGCAGGCGTCGGGGGCCAGTTCGGCGAGTCGCGCCATGGTCTCGGGCTCTCCGGGCCGGTCGGGGCGCAGGATTTCGATCCCGCGTTCGATCGCCAGTTCCGCGACTGGGCTGGGCACCGGACGCTTCGACCTTCCCAGCGGCGCGTCCGGGCGGCTGATCACCGCGACCACCTCGTGATCACTGCGCTGCAGCAGGTGCGCCAGGGTGCGCGCGGCGACGATCGGGGTACCGGCGAAGACGAGACGCATGCTCGTCAGCCTACGACCTGCGGATCGACCCGGACGCGCAGCGCACCCGGCGTCTTCGCCGCGGCCCGCCGGGAGAGCATGGTGCGCACCGCCGCCACCAGCTCGGCCGCCTGCGGAAGGGCGCAGCGCAGCGTGACCCGCGGCTCGGCAGCGGTCTCGAACGGACCGTTGACCTGCACCCCCTCGGGCAGCTGCAGCGTGCCCAGGATCTCGTGCAGCACCCTGAACTCGCCCTCCAGCGCGATCAGCTTGACCGCCGGAGGGAAGCCCGCGACGGTGCGCTCGGCCAACTCCCGCTCGGCGTAGCCCACCGGATCGAGCCGCAGCAGTGCCTGCACCTGACGGTCGGCCGCCTCCCCCACGATCAGGACGGTGCCACCGTCCTCCCCCGGACGCACCAGTGCGGTGACCGCCAGCCACCGGCGCAATGCCTCCTCGCCCGCACGTAGCTCCGGGCGGCTCAGCGTGGCCGCGGTGTCGAGCAGCACAGCGGCGGCGTAGCCGAAGCATGCCGTGGGCTCCACCCCGGGGGTCGACAGGATCAGCGCCGGCTCGTCGTCCACCTCGGCGAGCGGATGATCGCCGGAAGAGGAAAGCACCCGGACGCCCGGGAACGCCTTGCCGAACTCCTCCGCCGTCCGCAGCACACCGGCAACCGGCGTTCGGACCCGGCGGTCGCCGCAGTCCGGACACTGCCAACCGGGACGCGGCGGCCCGCACCAGGGACAGCTCAGGCCCGCCTTGCCATGCCGCAGCGACTGGCCGCAGGAGGAGCACCGAGCCGGGTTGTGGCAGCCCGCGCACAGCACCATCGGGTGATAGCCGGCCCGGGGCACGCTCACCAGCACCGGTCCGTGGGCCAGCCCGGCCCGCACGGTGGTGAAGACCTCCCGCGGCAACCGCAATTCGTCGTGAGCGGTGACCCGGATCGCCGCCGACACCGCCCGGGTGTCGGTCGGTGTGAGCTGAAGCGGATGAAGCCACCGAGTGGCCACCAGACGCTGCACTTCCGCGGTCCGTGACCGCGCAGCCAGCAGCAGCCCGCAGCCGGCCAGGTGCGCCCGCAGAGCCGCCACCTCACGGGCATGCGGATAGGGAGCCCTCGGCTCGGCATAGGAGTCGTCCCCGTCGTCCCACAGCGCGATCACGCCCAGATCCTGCACGGGTGCGAAGACTGCCGCCCGGTTCCCCAGCACCAGCCGCACTTTCCCGCGGGCGGCTGCCAGGAAGGCCCGGTAGCGCGCAGCCGGCCCGAGCTCCGCGGTGAGGGTTACGAAACTGCCCGCACCGAACCGCTCGGCGGCACGCCTGGCCAGTTCGGCCAGATCCCGGGCGTCCGGGACGAGCAGCACCGCTCCCCGCCCCGAACCCAGCGTGGCCGCCGCGGCTTCCAACAGCCCGCCGGCCCAGTCGCCCGGCCCGCCGGGACGCGGCGCGACCGTCCAG
>JASGEM010000018.1:0-40123 GCA_049841235.1 Propionicimonas sp.
AACGCGGTCGTGCTCCCGTCCGGCCAGACCGTCGCCGAGACCGTCGCCGAGCTGAGCGCGAAGATCGGCGAGAAGCTGGAACTGGCGAACTCGGCGACCTTCGCCGGGCCTGTCGACATCTACCTGCACAAGCGGTCGCAGGATCTGCCCCCGCAGGTCGGCGTGATGATCGAGTACGCCGGCGAGCCCGATGCTGCGTTCATCCGCGGCATCGCCCACCAGATCGCGGCGATGTCCCCGCAGTGGGCCACCCGCGACGAGGTGCCGGCCGAGGTGGTCGAGAAGGAGCGCCACATCGCCGAGCTGACCGCTCGCGAGGAGGGCAAGCCCGAGGCGATCATCGGCCGGATCGTCGACGGCCGGATCGGCGGCTTCTACAAGGAGGTCGTCCTGCTCGACCAGGCGTCCGTTTCCGACGACAAACTGACGGTCGGCCAGTTGTTGGACAAGAATGGGGTCACCGTGAAGCGGTTCGTCCGCTTCGCCGCCGGAGCCTGACCCGACCTCGCATGCCCTGAGAAGAAGGAGCCCCCGTGCCCAGTCCTTACCGCCGCGTCCTCCTCAAGCTCTCCGGTGAGGCGTTCGGGGGAGGCTCGATCGGTGTCGACCCCGACGTGATCGCCAGTCTCGCCGCCCAGATCGCCGCTGTGGTGGCTGGTGGCGTCGAGGTCGCGATCGTGGTGGGTGGGGGCAACTTCTTCCGGGGTGCCGAGTTGCAGACCCGTGGCATGGACCGTGCCCGGGCCGACTACATGGGCATGCTCGGCACTGTGATGAACTGCCTGGCCCTGCAGGATTTCTGCGAGAAGGCGGGGGTGCAGACCCGCGTCCAGACCGCGATCGCGATGGGCCAGGTGGCCGAGCCGTACATCCCGTTGCGCGCCATCCGGCACCTGGAGAAGGGCCGGGTGGTGATCTTCGGCGCCGGCTCCGGGATGCCCTTCTTCTCCACCGACACCGTGGCCGCCCAGCGCGCGCTGGAGATCGACGCGGACGTCCTGCTGATGGCCAAGCAGGGCACGGACGGGGTCTACGACTCCGATCCACGCACCAACCCGGCTGCGGCCAAGTTCGACCACCTCACCTACGACGAGTTCCTGGCCCGCGATCTCAAGGTGGCCGATGCCACCTCGATCAGCCTGGCGCGGGAACACCGCCTGCCGATGGTCTTCTTCGACCTCGGCGTCGAAGGCAACATCGCCCGGGTCGTCTCGGGTGAGAAGATCGGAACAACCCTGCACGCGTGAGCGGCGGGCTGCGAGAAGGGAGTGGGCGTGATCGCCGACATCATCAAGGACGCTGAGCATCGGATGGATGGGGCGATCGACCACGCCCGGGAGGAGTTCGGCGCGATCCGGACCGGACGTGCCCACCCCGCGATGTTCAACAAGATTCTGGTCGACTACTACGGCAGCCCCACCCCGCTGCAGCAGCTGGCGACCTTCCAGGTGCCCGAGGCCCGGGTGGTGCTGATCAGCCCCTTCGACCGCGGTGCGATGGCCGGCATCGAGAAGGCGATCCGCGACTCCGATCTGGGCGTGAACCCCGCCAACGACGGCAACGTGCTCCGCCTGGTGCTGCCACAGCTCACCGAGGAGCGCCGCAAGGAGTACATCAAGCTCGCCCGGCACAAGGCCGAAGAGGCCCGGATCGCCGTGCGCAACACCCGCCGCCACGCGATCGACGCCACCAGCAAGCTGGTGAAGGACAAGGAGATCGGCGAGGACGACGCCCGTGGCGCCGAGAAGCAACTGGACCAGCTGACGAAGAAGCACGTCGACCAGGTGGACGAGCTGCTCAAGGCCAAGGAAGCGGAGTTGATGGAGGTCTGATGACCTCTGCCGATTCCCCGCCGAGCCCGTCCCGCTCCCGGGCCGGGCGCGATCTTCCCGCCGCGATCGCGGTGGGTCTCGGGATGCTCGCGGCCGTCGTGGTGACCCTGATCTGGTGGCACCCGGGCTTCATCCTGCTGCTGGTCGTCCTGACCTGCATGGGTGCGGTCGAGGTGCACCACGCGCTGAAGCGGATCGGGATGAACTCGGCGATCCTGCCGATCGTGGTGGGGACCGTGGCGATCATCGGCGGCAGCTATGCCGCGGCGGTGCTGGAGCCGATCAGCGGGATCCCGTGGCATGAGGTGCTGCTGGGCGGGCTGGCGCTGACCGTGCTGCTCGCTTTGATGTGGCGGATGCCCGGCGGAGCCGACGGCTACGTGAAGGACGCCGCCGCGAGCCTGTTCACGATCACCTACATCCCGCTGCTCGCCTCCTTCATCGGCCTGTTGCTGGCTTCCCCGCACGGCGCCTGGAAGCTGGTCATGCTGGCGCTGTGCGTGGTCGGAAGCGACACCGGTGGCTATGCGGTCGGTGCGACGCTCGGCAAGCATCCGATGGCGCCGAACATCAGCCCGAAGAAGACCTGGGAGGGGTTCGCCGGATCGATCGTCACCGCCGCGGTCGTCGGCGTGGTGGCTGGCAGCCTGCTGCTCGACGTGCCCTGGTGGTTCGGTGTGCTGATGGGCCTCACCTGCGTCGTCTTCGGCACCGCGGGCGACCTGATCGAGTCGCTGATCAAGCGGGATGTCGGCATCAAGGACATGTCCTCGTCCCTGCCCGGTCACGGCGGTGTGATGGACCGGCTCGATTCCATGCTGGTGGCAGCCCCCGCCGGCTGGCTGCTCTTCACGGTCTTCCCGGTATGACGCAGTCACTCACTCCGCAGGAGGAGTCGGCCTACGCCGAGCTGCTCGCCCACGCCGAGGCAGGGCGCACGGTCCCCCTGGTGATGGCTGCGCCCCGTCGTGGCAAGCCGCCGGCCCACTGGCTCGATCTGAGCGATGAGGCACGGGCGGGAGCGGTGGCCGAACTCGGCCTGGCGGCGTTCCGGCGCGGCCAGGTGGACCGGCACCTGTTCGACCACCTCAGCGCCGATCCGGCCGAATGGACGGACATCGCCCGCGCCGACGCCAACCGTCTCGCCGCCGCGTGGCTGCCCTCCCTGCTCACTCGGGTGCGCGACCTCTCCGCCGATGCCGGCACCACGGTGAAGACGCTGTGGCGGCTGTTCGACGGATCGTTGGTCGAGTCGGTGCTGATGCGCTACGGCGTCCCCGGGCTGCGGGCCTCCGGGCGGGGACGTGAGCGGGCGACCGTCTGCATCTCGTCCCAGGCCGGTTGCGGCATGGCCTGCCCGTTCTGCGCCACCGGCCAGGGTGGCCTGCAGCGCAACCTGACCGCCGCCGAGATCCTGCTGCAGGTGGTGGACGCCGCGCGCAAGCTGCGCGACGGCGCCATTCCAGGCGGCCCCGGCCGGGTGAACAACATCGTCTTCATGGGCATGGGTGAGCCGATGGCCAACTACAAGGCGGTGCTGGCCGCCGTTCGGTCGATCACCGCGCCCACACCCCATGGCTTGGGTATCTCCGCCCGCGGCGTGACCATCTCGACCGTCGGCCTGGTGCCCCGGATCAAGCAGTTGACCACCGAGGGACTGCCGGTCACGCTGGCCGTGAGCCTGCACGCCCCGGACGACGAACTGCGCGACGAACTCTGCCCGATCAACACCCGCTGGAACGTGGTCGAGGTGGTGGACGCCGCATATGGCTACTTCGACGCGACCGGCCGGCGGGTGTCCATCGAGTACGCCCTGATCCGCGACGTGAACGATCAGCCCTGGCGCGCCGACGCGCTGGCGGAGGTACTGCGCCGTGGCGGCCACGGCTGGGTGCACGTCAACCTGATCCCGCTCAATCCAACCCCCGGCTCGAAGTGGACGGCGTCCCGCCGCAGCGACGAGGCGGAGTTCGTCCGCCGCCTGGAGGCCGCCGGCGTCCAGGTCACCGTCCGTGACACCCGCGGCCGCGAGATCGACGGCGCCTGCGGCCAGTTGGCCGCCAAGGAGTAGCGTCACCGGAGTTCGCGGGCGTCGCTGTGCGAGAAGGGCGTCCGTCATTGGAACCGGTGCGGGTTGCCACCTCTCGGGGCAGGCCAATCAGGCGGCTGGTACCGCCTGGGGCGTCGTGGGGTTGGGGTTGAAATGGAGCCAGCGGGTTTGGAGGGGTTCTCCCGTCGGTCCGCGCCAAGCCGGTGGTGGCAAGTCCGGGGGTGGCGCCTTCAAGTGGGGCGGTCGCAGCGGGTATCCGTGGTGATCGTTGAAGGCCAACCCGTCGATGCGTTGCGGGTCACCGTCGATGGTGAAGGTGCCTTTATGGAGTTCTCCGTGGTGGAACGGGCAAAGACTGATCAGGTTGGATGGCTCGGTGACTCCGCCATCCCGCCAGTGCTGAAGGTGGTGGTTCTCGAGGAAGCCGGTGGCGGGGCAGCCGGGGTAGCGGCAACCTTTGTCGCGATCTTCGATCAGGACACGGATACGTTGAGGAACGATGCGGTGCTGTCGTCCGACCGCGACGGGTTTACCGTCGGTCTTCCACACCGGGACAACGCCTGCGTCGCAGGTGTACCGATCAGCGAGGTGCCCGGGTAGCGCGCCCTTCTTGTGGATCCAGGCTTGCTGATCGGTATCCAGGTGCAGCAGGACGCGGTAGCGGTTGCGTCGGTGTCGGATTCGATGGCGTCCAGGGAGCGGTGCGCGACTTCGACGAGTCCATCGGCGAGGGCGCCTCGGCCTGGCCGGCTGTGAACAGGGCGTCCTTGGCTTCCCGGATGGCCTGCTCGACAAGCTCGGCCTTGACGAGGTCGCCGGTGGTGTAGCGCAACAGGAACTGATCGTCGAGGCGGGTCAACTGCAGGGTATCGGGCCTTGCCTTCGGCGACTCGTCCTTGCGAGGTTCTGCGAACCAGCCGGACAGCCCCCGTCGTAGCTGGGTGACGGTCGCGTTCTCGGCGTACTTCGTCACGTCGGCCGAGTGGGTGGCGGGGACTCGGTCGGCCAGCACCGCGACCTGATCAAGAGTGAGCCTGCCTTCGTTCAGCCGCGCGATCGCCTCGGGTAGTTCATCGACGCGCCGGGCGATCGTGGTGAGTTTGCGGACGGTCCCGCGGTCGAGCCCGGTCCGGAATTCGAGGAAGTGCTCAACGGACCGTATGCCATCCCCGGCCCACGCCTCGTCGGCGATGATCTGCACCGTGGTGGCCACGAGTTGAGCGTGGAGTTGCGCGAGTTGGCCCGACAACCTGCCGACAGCCTTGGAGGCTGTATGCCAGTCGAGCCCGGGTTCCATGAACCAACTATAATAGAACACAGATACTAATACAAGGGTTTTTCCTGAGGTTGTGGGAGCCTGCCGGACGGTGCGGGAGGGCCCGTGGGGTCGCGAGCAGGGGGGTGGGTCAGCCGTCTGCTGCCGGGCGGCGTTGCCCTGGAACCTCGGTCCAGAATGGGCCGTCCATCCGACAATCCCGTGAGCACCGGCCCAAGGGCCGATCCGACCGGATCGACGTGCCACCAGCGGTGCCGGGGTGACCGCGCGTCATTCAAGCGGCGCCGGTGAGGAATCGCGCCGCGTCGGCGACCGTGTCGCACAGGTGGATCCGGCGGGCCAGCGGACGTCCCTCCGCCAGGGCGCTCACCAGCGGCCAGGCCGGCAGGGTGCGCGTCCAGTGATGGGAATCGACGAAGACCAGCGGCGGAACATCATCGCCGTTGGCGTAGTAGCGCGGGGTGACCGCCTGGAAGATCTCCTGGACGGTGCCCGCGGCACCCGGCAGGTAGATCACACCGGCATCCGCCAAGCGCAGCAATGCGTCCTCGCGCAGGGCGTTGGAGAAGAACTTGGCGATCCGGCGTGAGAACACGTTGGGCGGCTCGTGACCGTACAGCCAGGTCGGGACGCCCAGGCTGGGGCCGCTCAGCCGCCACCGGCGCCGAACCTCGAAGCCGGCATCGGCCCACCGGGTGACATCGGGGACGAAACTCGGGTGGCCGGCCAGGGTGTCCAGGGCATCCGCCAGGTCGCCTGCCGTGCCCTCCAGCGCCGCGCCCAGTGCGGCCGCCTCCATCAGGCCCGGCCCGCCGCCGGTGACTACGGTGTGACCGGCCGTGGCGAGTTCGCGTCCGAGCCCGGCGGTCTCGCGGTAGATCGGGTGGTCCCGCTCGAACCGGTGGCCACCCATCACCCCGATCGCCCCGCTCAGGTCGAGATCGCCCAGGGCGTCCAGCACGGCATGGTCGTGCAGCGTCATCGCCAGGTCGGCGCGCAGGCTCGGCTGGTGGCCGACCCCCTGCCACCAGCGGTAGACGGCGAAGTCGAGGGTGTGCTCGTAGCCGGATTCCAGCCCGGCGTACAACTCCTCAGCGGCGTAGAGCCCGGCCCGGTAGGGGTTGAACGGCAGATCGGGCAGCCGGGGAAACACCAGCGCACCGGCTGCCACCAGCTGGCCTTCGACACCGGCGTCCAGGTCGCAGCCGAGGAAGATCGCGCCCGTCACGCCGGCAGCCAGCATCGCGGGTGCGAGTCCGCGCAGATCGACCGACTGCACGTAGGCACCGGTCAGGCTTCGCCCCGAACCCAGCCAGGCATCCAGCGCGGCCAGCGATTCCAGCTCAACTCCGGGCATCGAGGTCACCGGTCGATCTCAGCCACCCGGGCCTCGATCAGCCGATCCAGCACCGCGGTCGGCAGGGGCTGTTCAGCGGTGAACCGGACCGTGCCCTTGGCGAGCGGGAATCCGGCCAGTCGGTCACGGACGGTATCCAGCGCGGCCGGGCTGAACGGGTACAGCCCGATGTGTCCCTTCGCGTTCATCACCGACAGCAGCGGCTTACCGCGGTACCGCAAGGCAGGCATGCCGTACCCCACACCGTCGACGGCGTCGGGCACCAGCTCGCGGGCCCGGTCGTAGACCGCGGCGATCGCCGTCCGTTGCGGCTCGGGCAGATCCGCCAGGTAGTCGCTCAACTCCGACATGGCGTCAGCCTAGACTCTCCGCCCGCCGATCTGGCGGGACGGTCCAGCCTGGTCCGCGACAACGTCCACGCCGGAGTCCTCCGCGCTATAGATTTCATGGCAGGTAGAAATAGTCTTGCGAAAGGTCAGTGTCGATGAGCAGGTTCAAGTTCACCACCGGCCCCTGGAATGTCGCCGACGGGGTCGATGTCTACGGTCCGGCGACCCGCAGGCCGCTGGGGCTGGAGGAGAAGGTCGCCGCCTTTGCCGAGCTGGGCTTCTCCGCGGTCCAGTTCCACGATGACGATGCGGTTCCCGAGATCAGCAGCAAGTCCTCCGACGAGATCCGCGACGAGGCTCGCGGCATCAAGGCGATGCTCGACCGCTACCAGCTGGGTGCGGAGTTCGTGGCGCCCCGGCTCTGGTTCGAGCCGCAGTTCAAGGACGGTGCCTACACCGCGCCGATCAGGTCCAACTGGGATCATGCGATGTGGCGGACCTACCGCAGCATCGACATCGCCAAGGAGCTCGGCGCGAAGTTCATCGTGCTGTGGCTGGCCCGCGAGGGGACCCTCTGCATGGAGAGCAAGGCGCCGGTGCCGATGATCAAGCAGCTCATCGCCTCCCTGGATGCGATGCTCGAGTACGACCCGGACATCAAGATCGCCATCGAGCCCAAGCCCAATGAGCCGATCGACCGCTCCTATGCGGGCACCGCCGGGCATGCCCTCGCGCTGGCCAGCCGGACCATCGATCCGGACCGGGTCGGCCTGCTGGTCGAATCTGCCCACTCCACCATGGCCGGGCTGGAGGCCACCCACGACATGGCGCTCGGCCTGGCTTTCGGCAAGCTGCTGTCGGTACACCTGAACGACCAGCGCGGCGCGATGTACGACCAGGACAAGATCTTCGGTTCGGAGAACCTGCGCTCCAGCTTCAACCAGATCCGGCTGCTGTGTGAGAACGGCTACGGCTCCAACGGCGAGTACGTCGGGCTCGACGTCAAGGCGATGCGTTCCAGCAACGACGAGTACGGGTTCAAGCACCTGGCGAACTCGCTGCGGGTGGTCGAGCGCCTGGAGGCGAAGGCCGACCGTTGGGATCAGAGCGTGGTCGACGAACTGGTGCGCTCCGGCGATTACGAGGGTGTCGAGATGTACACCCTCGACCTGCTGCTCGGAGCCTGAGCCGGGTCCCCGTCCCTGTGGTGCAGGAGGTGGGGGCCGCAGTCAGCGGTTCGGCTCAGCGGTCGACACGGGCCGAGCCACCGCCGGCGAGTTTGAGGATCTCGGCCTTGGTGGCCATCGTGGTGTCGCCCGGAGTGGTCATCGCCAGCGCGCCATGGGCGGCCCCGTACTCCACTGCGGTCTGCAGGTCCTCGCCCGACAGCAGGCCGTAGATCAGGCCGGAGGCGAAGGAGTCGCCGCCGCCGACCCGGTCGAGAATCTCCAGGTGGGGCCGCATGGTGGCCTGCACCAACCCGCTCGCCGGCGACCAGGCGATCGCGCCCCAGTCGTTGTCCGACGCGGTATGCACCGTGCGCATGGTCGTGGCGATCACGCCGAAGTTCGGGTAGGCCTTGCTGACCTCCTCGATCATGGCGGCGAAGGCGCCGACCTCGAGCGCGGAGAGGTTCTCGTCCACCCCGGCGACCTCGAAGCCGAGTGAGGCGGTGAAGTCCTCCTCGTTGCCGATCATCACATCGACGTATCTGGCCAGTTCCCGGTTGACCTCCTGGGCCTTGGCCTGGCCACCGATCGACTTCCACAGGCTGGGCCGGTAGTTGAGGTCGTAGGAGACGATCGTCCCGTGCCGCTTGGCCGCCTGCAGCGCCGCCAACGCGGTCTCGGCAGCGGTCTCACTGAGCGCTGCGTAGATGCCACCGGTGTGCAGCCATCGCACGCCAAGGGTGCCGAACAGGTGATCGAAGTCCACGTCACCCGGAGCCAGCTGGGAGATCGCTGTCAGGCCACGATCGGAGACGCCGACCGCGCCGCGCACCCCGAAGCCGCGCTCGGTGAAGTTCAGCCCGTTGCGCACCGTGCGTCCGACACCGTCGCCGGTCACCCAGGTGATCAGCGGGTCGACCCCGCCGGCGCAGATGCAGTCCTCCACCAGCCGGCCGACCGGGTTGTCCACCAGCGCGGTCACCACTCCGGTCCGCAGCCCGAAGGCCTTGCGCAGGCCGCGGGCGACGTTGTACTCACCGCCGCCCTCCCAGACCCGGAAGCTGCGGGTGGTGTGGATCCGCTCCTCACCCGGGTCGAGCCGCAGCATCACCTCGCCCAGCGAAACCTGGTCGTACCGGCATGTGTCGGCGGGGCGGAGATCGATGACGCTCATGGCAGGTGGTGCCTCCTCGTTGCGGACGTTGGGAAAGGGCGTTCCCAGGGTCAATCTACCGGCTGGGGATTGCTCCCCAGCGTTCGTGCACAATCAGCGGGGTCACGTCGATGCCAGCGCCGTGGATTCGCGGATGATCAGCCGTGGGCTGACCAGCACCCGCTGGGCCGGTCGCCCCGGATCGATCAGCCGCTGGATGAGCAACTCCACCGCCGCCTCGCCCACCGCGGCCCGCGGCGGGCTGACCGCGGTCAGCGCGGGGTTGAACAGCTGGGCGACCTGATCGTCGTAGGCGATCACCGAGAGATCGCCCGGCACCGACAACCCGCGGGCCAGGGCGTACTCCACCACGGTGATCGCCTCCGGGTCGGAGTGCACCAGCAGGGCCGTGGTGCCCGAGGCCAGCACGGTGTCGATGATCGCGTTGACGACCTCGGGGAACTCTGTCGAGCGGTGATCGGGCACGAACCGCTCGAAGTGCTCGCTGCGGTCGAGCTCGAGTTCCTCACAGGCGCGCTCCCAGCCTGCGGCGATCTTCCGCGAGGTGGGGGAGAGCCGCGAGACCACCAGCCCGACCCGCCGATGGCCGAGTTCGGCGAGGTGGTGGGCAGCCAGTACCCCGCCCAGGGCGTGATCTGTGGTGGCCGATTCCAGTGGTTCGTGGGTGTCCGGACGCACTGCGTCCCGCTCAACCAGAACGACCGGGAGATCCCGGTTGCTCAGCCATGCGACCACCTCTGCGCGGCGTGGGCTGTCGACGTTGGGTGCGAACAGCAGCCCTCGCACACCCTCGGTGCGGACCAGCCGCTCCAGCACCGGGCGTTCGTCGTGCAGTTCGTAGGACGAGCCGCGCAGCAGCAGGCGCATGCCGTGCCGCGCCGCGGCGGTCTCCATGCCCCGGATGACGCCGGGCCAGTAGTAATCCAGCGAAGGCACCAGAACGGCGATCGTCGAGCTGGCGCCGTCGGGCGCGGCGACTGCTTCCGCCTGATCGGACGAGATCGGGACGGCGCCGCCGTGCACCCGCTTCAGAAGGCCTTCGGCCTCCAGCTGGGCGAGATCGCGGCGCAGGGTCACCGGTGTGACGCCCAGCTCCTCGGTCAGCTCGGAGACCCGCACCATGCCGTCGCGGGCGAGAGCGGTGAGGATGTGCGAGCGCCGACCGGCGGGCAGCGGGCTACGGGCGGCGGAGAGGGTCATGCGATCACCTGCCGAATGTCGACGATGAGCTCGTGACGTCCTGTGACGTCGAGCTCGATCCGGGTCAGCCGATCTCCCCACACGGAGACGAGCATAGGGTCGTCCAGCGGTTGGGGGCACGAGGTGACCGGAATGTCGGGCGGCCACGCCAGCCGGATCGCCGTGGCACCTTCCAGCGGCTGAACGTCGACCTGCCCGGGGGAGACGGCCACCTCGCCGGCGATCAGGAAGCGGACGGTCGTGGCCGGCTCGGCGTCTCCGCCCGGCCAGGGGGTGAGCTGCCAGGCGTCGTGGAGCAGAACCCGGCCGTCGGTCAGTCGTGCGGTCCGCTGCCAGCTGGTGAGGTCGGTGACCGGGTAGGCGGACGCCAGGTCGAGCGCGAGCCCGTCCGGCAGGGGATGGACGGCGGCTGCGCGGAACTCGCGTCCTTGCGACTGCATGGTCTGGCGGACCAGTGGGACGTTGTGTGAGCCGCTCTGCATCATCCACGCCTGGTAGCGGTCCGGTCCGAAGGTCGCCGCGGTGTAGGTGGGGCGCCCGGCATCCACCAGCACCGGGACGCCGTCACTGGAGACGACCACCTCACCGATGTCGTTGTGATTGTGGTGCTCCTCGTTGTGGCCGCCCTTGACCGCGAGCGTGAGACCCTTGGCGCTGCCTGCCTGCTCGCGGACCAGCCGCACCTGGATCGACTCCAGCCAGACCTCCCCCGGCAGCGGAGGAGCGGTGGGTTCGGCCGTGATCCAGCCGGCGTCGGTGGCCGCCCGGAGCAGGCGGCCCAGACCGGGGCCCTCGTGGGCAACCGGATGGCCGGGCCGCCGGTGTGACGCTGCGAACGCTGCCGCCGCGGGATCGTCCACCTGCTGGGCTGCGCGGTACAGCACATCCCAGGCCACGTCACCGTCGCTCCGGGCCGGCCCGTCGGCCAGGTTGAGCACCCAGCACTCGCTCAGCTGCATCTGGTGCGGGAAGGCCACCGTCGCGCGAAGCGAGGGGACCGCGGCCAGCGCATCGAGCCGCCCGCCGGTGGCGTGATGCAGTACCTCGGCCGCCTCCAGCGCGCGGCAAGCGCCGTTCCACCAGTAGTGGTAGCCCTCGTCGATCGCCCCGTCCGCGGGCAGGGCGGCGAGGTAGCGATCCAGCCCGCTGACAATCAGGTCGACCAGCCGGGCACGTTCGTCGGCCTCCTCCGGGTGGTCCAGCAGGCGCAGTGCCGCGATCAGGAGGTTGCCGTGAATCCACGGATTCCAGTTGTGGACGTCGCCGGCCAGGCCGAGCCAGTGCCAGTCACGCCGGCGCGCGAAGGGTTCGAAGATCCGGACGCGTGCCTCGTGACGGAGGCGCGCCCGGAGACCGCGGTAGGCATCGTCGAACTCGCTACCCAGTAGCTGATCGATCCAGGCCAGCTGGGCGACCACCTCGCCCGCGCCCAGATCGAGGTAGGGATCGGTGACCACCGGCAGCACCGAGCCATGCCGGGCGTGGCTGTCGTCGTGGGCGGGCCAGCACCAGGAACTCTGCTCGCACAGCTGCCAGACCCCGTCGGCCGCCTCATCGATGAAGCGCGGGTCGCCTGTGGCGGCCGCCGCGACGGTCGCCCGGCTGAGCCGCTGCTGCCGGGCGAGGACGAGCTTCTCATGGCTGCTGCGGTCTCCGTCGCGGTGCAGTCGGGTGGCGGTGCTGGCCAGTGGGAGCGGCCAGGGCTGATCCAGATCGGCGCTCGCTCGTTTGACCTGATCACGCAGGGTTGGGCCATCCGCGGAGCCGGTCTCAAGGGCCCAGCCGGCCCGATCCTGTGCCGGCGGGCAGGCCAGGGCGCGATCGGCCGGCAGCAGCAACTCGGCGGTGATCCGATCGCTCCCGAGCTGCGAGGCGAAGGCAGCGCGCAGCGGTCCGCTGTACTCCGCGGTGTCTGCCATGACCAACTCCTCTCGGATCCTCTCACGCGCACTCTACACGAAAACGATCAAAAGTGATCATAACAGTTAAGTAGCAGGACCTTGCATAGACAGTATCTGATCGTTTATCTTCGAGTCGCACCGATGATCTACTCACGAGGGACGCAATGACGCTCGATGCCACGCAGTTCAGCCCGGCCGGTCTTGGCCGGGGCTGGTGGACACAGTTGGCCGACCGGCTGCTGACCGGTTTGCGTCCCTACGCGTCGGAGAATCATGCCCGGATCACACCTCCTGGGGCCGAAGGCGGCTACGGACGCGCCGTCGACGGCCTGGAGGGTTTCGCCCGCAGTCTGCTGATCGCCGGCTTCCGGATCGCCGGCGAACGCGGCCGGGGGGTTGACGAACTGATCGACTTCTACGCCCGAGGGATCGCGGCCGGGGTGGATCCCGCCTCGCCCGATCGCTGGGTGCGCCCGCAGGAGCACCCGCAGGCGAAGGTCGAAGCCGCCTCGATCGCGCTGGTGCTGGATCTCACCCGGGGATGGATCTGGGAGAACTTCACCGACCGCACCAAGGAACAGGTCATCGAGTACCTGGCGCCCATCGTGGGCGATACCAGCTACCCGCGCAACAACTGGCTCTGGTTCCGCATCGTGGTCGAGACCTTCCTGCGCTCGGTCGGCGGCCCCTGGTCGCCCGGCGACATCGAGGCTGATCTCGCCCTGCACGATTCCTTCCTGCGCGCCGACGGCTGGATCTCGGACGGCGACGAGCGCGCCTACGACCACTACGTCGGCTGGGCGCTGCACCTGTACCCGGTGCTGTGGTCGCGGATGGCCGGCGCCGGCGATCTCACCGCTGGCCGCACCCCGGCCGATGTCGCGCGCCTGGATCGCTTCCTCCTCGACGCCCGCCGGCTGGTGGGCGCCGACGGCTCGCCCCTGATCCAGGGCCGCAGCCTGATCTACCGATTCGCTGCCGCCGCACCCTTCTGGGCCGGCGTGATCGCCGAGGTGCCCTCGACCTCGCCCGGAGCCCTGCGTCATGCGGCAGAAAAGATCGTGAGCCACTTCGTCGACCACGGGGTGCCGGATGAGTCCGACCTGCTGACGATGGGCTGGCATCACTCATGGCGACGGCTCGCCCAGTCGTATTCCGGGCCCGCTTCGCCCTACTGGGCCGCCAAGGGGCTGCTCGGCCTCGCGCTGCCGGCGGACCATCCGGTGTGGACGGCACCGGCCGAACCGCTTCCGGTGGAGACCGGCGATGCGGTGACCGCCGTCCGGTCCCCGGGCTGGATCATCTCCGCCACCCGCGCCGACGGCATCGTCCGGGTGACCAACCACGGCACCGATCACGAGATCGCAGGCAGCCGCGTCGCGGATTCTCCGCTGTACGCCCGGTTCGGCTACTCCACCGCCACCAGCCCTCTGCTCGACGAGCAGGCCTGGATTCACCCGCTGGAACAGTCGGTGGCGCTGCTGGACGCCGGGGGACGCGCCACCCACCGCGCGGCAGCGGAGTTGCTGGAGACCCGGGTGGAGCAGGGGGTCGGGATCGCCGGCTCGGTGGCGGAGGCGCACTGGATCGTCCCGGGCGCCGAGCAGGTCGCGCATGGCTCGGGCATCGTCGGTCTCGTCGAGGCCGCCGGCCGGCTCACCGTCTGGTCGCTGGTGCGCGGTTCCTGCGAACTGAGGCTCGCCCGGCTGGACCACCTGGCCACCGGCCTGGATCCGGCCGCGCTGACCCTGCGGATCGGTGGCTGGCCGCTGGTGCCCCAGGCCGGGACCGCCGACACCGCAGAACTCACCGATGGCCGGCTCGTCAGCCGGCTGACACCTGTGCTCGGCCGGGCGGCTTACGCCGTGGTCACCAGCACCGAGGCCAGCCCGCTGGGCCCGGTCTCGATCACCCCGACGCTCAGCTTCGGCGTGGCGCCCGGGGAGTGGATCGGCGCCCTGGTCGAACTCACCGGCATCCACGTGGACGCCGAGGAGCCGGCCGTGGCACTGACAAAGGACGGCGACGTCCTCACCGTGGTGGTGACCTGGCCGGACGGCCAGACCACCGCCACACCCCTCACAAGCACCCGGAGCGCTGCCGGCGCGCCGGTTGATCGTGGCCCGGCGGACGGGTCCGGAAAGAAGGAGACACACCCATGAACCGATCGATCAAGGGGGCACTCGGGCTCGCTGTCGGCGCGTCGCTGCTGCTCGCCGGCTGCGGCGGCAGCCCCGAGACCCCGCCCGCCACCTCCGGCGACCCGTCGGCCCCGGCCGAGGTCATCACGCTGACGATGTCCGGCTGGAGCCTGGCCACCACGCCTGAGTTCCAGCTGCTCGCCGACGGCTTCACCGCCGCGAACCCGAACATCAAGGTGGAGCTGAAGGAGTACGACGCAGGCGAGTACAACACGCTGATCACCGCCGATCTCGCTGCCAAGGCCGGCCCGGATCTGATCACCCAGAAGGAGGTCAAGTACACCCCGGTGTTCGTCCAGGGCAACCAGCTGCTCGACGTCTCCGACATCGCACTGCCCGACGGCATCGGCGGCACCGGCTCGTACCAGGTGGACGGCGTCCAGTACGCGATTCCGTACCGCATGGACAGCTGGGTGATCTTCTACAACAAGGAACTGTTCAAGGCCGCCGGCGTCGACGAGCCCAACGGCAGCTGGACCTGGGACGACTACGCCGCCACCGCCAAGGCCGTCGCCGACGGTCTGAAGGCCACCGGAAGCTCCGCCTTCGGCGCCTACCAGCACGGCTGGCAGTCCACCGTCCAGGGCTTCGCAAACTCCCAGTCGCCGGGCGCCGACATCCTCAGCGGCAGCTACGACCACCTCAAGCCGTACTACGAGCGGGTCCTGAAGATGCAGGCCGAGGGTGCCCAGGTCGACTTCAACACCCGTCAGGCCAACCAGCTCACCTACCAGGGCGAGTTCGGGAAGCAGAACGCCGCCATGCTGCCCATGGGCACCTGGTACGTCGCCACCCTGCTGGCTCAGCAGGCCTCCGGTGAGGCGGACACCTTCGAATGGGGCATGGCTCCCGCGCCGCAGTACGACGCCTCCACCACCGGCCTGGACTCCACCCCGGTGACCTTCGGCGACCCCACCGGCATCGGCATCAACGCCGCGATCGCCCCGGAGAAGCTCGAAGCCGCCAAGGCGTTCCTGGCCTACATTGCGAGCGAGGATTCCGCCAAGGCCCTGGCTGGCATCGGCATCACCCCGTCGCTGATCAACGACTCCGTGGTGGATGTCTACTTCGCCGCTGACGGCGCGCCGAAGGACGATCTGTCGAAGTTCGCCTGGTCGGTGCACGTGGTGAACCCCGAGAACCCCGCCAACGCCAACACTGCCGCCATCCAGACCATCCTGGGTGACCTGCACACCGCTGTGATGTCGGAGTCCTCCACGATCGACGCCGAGATCGCCAACGCGACCGATCGGGTCAAGAACGAGGTCGGGATCGGCTGATCCCCTCGGTGAGTGGGGGCGGGCCCCGTCCCCACTCACCGACCCTGCCCCGTCCGCTGACTGAGAGGAAGAGAACCGGTGGCAACCATCGCCGCGGAGCCCCGGCCCGCCGCACCGCGCGTTTCGCGCCGGAACCGGCCCGGCGCCAAGCTGAAGCGCCGCAACACCCTGATCGGCTGGACGTTCATCCTGCCCAACTTCCTGGGGTTCGCCGGCCTGACGCTGATCCCGGTGCTCACCCTGTTCTACATCGCCTTCACCGACTGGAATGCCTTCGGCAACGCCAACTGGGTGGGCACAGCGAACTTCGTCCGGCTGTTCAACGACAACAGCTTCAAGATCGCGCTCACCAACACCATCGCCTACTCGGTGATGTACATCCCGCTGACCCTCGTGGTCTCGCTGGGCCTGGCGATGCTGCTGAACACCAAGCTGCGCGGTGTCGCATTCTTCCGCACCGCGGCCTTCTTCCCCTACATCACCTCGATCGTGGCGATCGCGATGGTGTGGAACATCCTGTTCAGCCCCGAGTACGGCCCGATCAACCAGATTCTCCGGTTCATCGGGATCGCCGACCCACCCGGCTGGCTCACGTCGACCACCTGGGCGCTGCCCGCGGTCGCCCTGATCAGCATGTGGCGCGACGCCGGCTACTACATGATCCTCTTCCTGGCCGGGCTGCAGACCATTCCGCGCGAGCTCTACGAAGCCGCCCGGATGGACGGCGCCAACGGCTGGCAGCGGTTCTGGAACGTCACCCTGCCCGGGCTGCGTCCCACCACCTTCTTCGTCACCGTGATGATGGTGATCGGCTCGTTCAAGATCCTCGACCTGATCCTCGTCCTCACCCGTGGCGGGCCCGGCCAGGCGACCCTGGTGATCTCGCAGTTCATCTTCCGTGAAGGCTTCGAGCGCAACAGCTTCGGCTACGCCTCGGCCGCGGCGATCGTCCTGTTCCTGCTGTGCATCTCGATCACGATCGTGCAGTTCGTGGTGAACAAGCGGAGGAGCGCCTGATGTCCGACGTTCTCGCTGCTCCCACCGCCGGCCGCCGGCTGCGGCTGCCCGCTCCCCGCCGTCCAGGCAGCAATCCGGCCGTCCGCCGGGTTGGCCGGGTGTTGCTCTATCTCGCGCTCGTGGGGTTCTCGGTCTGGTTGTTGCTGCCCTTCTTCTGGCTGGTGATCAGCTCGCTGAAGTACTCCACCGATGTCTTCAGCATCCCGGTCCGCTGGTGGCCCGACCCGGTCAACTGGAACAACTACGTCGACATCTGGGCCAGGACCGACATGGTGGTGTGGATTCGCAACTCCATGCTGCTGGCCGTCGTGGTGACCCTGCTGCAGCTGTTCACCGGCTCGTTTGCCGCCTACGGCTTCGCCAAGATGCGGTTCCCGGGGCGCGACGTGCTCTTCCTGGCCTACATCGGGACGATCGCTGTGCCCTGGCAGTCGTACATGATCCCGCAGTTCATCATGATGTCGCAGTTGCGGCTGTCGAACACGTTGTGGTCGATCATCCTGCTGCAGGCCTTCGGCGCCTTCGGGGTGTTCCTGATGAAGCAGTACTACGAGTCGATCCCGGAGGAGCTGTCGGAATCCGCCCGGCTGGACGGCCTGTCGGAGTACGGCATCTGGCGCCGGATCATCCTGCCGCTCTCCACGCCGGCGATCGCCACCCTGGGGCTGCTCACCTTCGTCAACACCTGGAACGACTACATGGGGCCGCTGATCTACCTGCGCGACCGCAGCCTGTGGACGATCCAGATCGGTCTGCGGAACATGGTCAGCAACCTGCTGGATGCCAACTACGCCCTGATGTTCGCCGGCCTGACCATCTCGGTGATCCCGATCGCCGCGATCTTCCTGCTCGGTCAGCGGTACTTCGTCGAGGGCATCGCCACCACCGGAATGAAGGGCTGAGCGATGCGCCGGATCTCCCATGACGTCTACCAACTGGTGTTCGGCGTCGCCTACCTCGGGTTGATGACCAACGCCATGCTGGGGGTCTCCTGCCTGCCGCTGCTCGCCCTGCTGACGCTGACCGATCCGGCGCAGACCTGGCCGCTGATCGCGGTCTTCGCACCGCTGGCCGCGCCGGCACTCGCGGCCGCCTTCGCCGTCTTCCGGCGGTATTCCGACGAAGGCAGCGTCGAGGTCGTCCGGGGGTTCTGGAAGGCGTGGTGGTCGGCCGCTCGCCGGGCCTTCGTGCTCGGGGTGGCCACCACCGTGGCGCTGGTGGTGCTCGTGGTGAACCTGCAGGTGCGGTCGGCGACCGAGCTGAGTGCCCTGACCGTTCCGCTGCTGGCCGTGCTCACCGTGCTGGTGATCGCGACCTGCCTGAACGGGCTGGTCGCCCTCGCCGAGGTTCCGCAGGCATTGCTGCGCGAGATCGTGATGGTCTCGGCCGTCCTCAGCCTGCGCCGCTGGTACCTCACCGCCGCTTCGCTGATCGTGCTGGGCAGCCTGGCCGGCTTCTTCTTCGTCAAGCCGGCGCTTGCGCTCGGACTGGCCGCCGCGCCGCTGCTCTACGCGGTGTGGGCCAACGGCCGCTTCACCCTCAAACCCGCCATCGTGGACGACGCCGCCGCAGCGCCCGTCGTCCTGCATTGAATCGAGGATCTCTCATGACCCAACTGGAGACCGGCGAGGCGTCGGCCGACCTTGACGTGCCGGTTGCGCTCGCCGCGGCGCTGGCCACGGTGCGTCGCAACATCGGCGCCTTCGGCGACCGCTACCCGGACGACACCACAGAGCAGGGACGCTATCCGCTGCGACCGGCGACCGAGGGCATTGCCGAGGGTGGCAACTGGGGATGGACCACCAGCTTCTGGCCCGGCATGTTCTGGCTGGCCTGGGAACTCACCGGCGAGGACGACTACCTGACGGCCGCCCGCCGCCATGCCGCCGACTTCGTCCGCCGGGTGCGGACCGGCGAGGATCTGGACACCCACGACCTGGGCTTCCTCTACACCCTTTCCTGCGTCACCGCCTGGCGGCTGACCGGTGACGCCGAAGCCCGGGACGCCGCCCTGGCCGCGGCCGATCATCTGATGGGCCGTTTCCTCCAGACGGCGGGCATCATCCAGGCATGGGGGGACCTGAACGATCCGGCGCAGCGGGGTCGTACGATCATCGACTCCCTGATGAACACCCCGCTGCTCACCTGGGCCGCCGAGCAGACCGGCGACGAAAGGTACGCCGATGCGGTGCGGCGGCACACCGCCGGGTTGCGTGACCACATCCTGCGTCCGGATGATTCGACGTTCCACACCTTCTACTGGGACGTGGAGACCGGTGCGCCGTTGCGAGGTGGTACCGAGCAGGGTGCCGCGGACAAGTCCTGCTGGGCGCGTGGCCAGGCCTGGGGCATCTACGGCTTTGCGCTGAATTACCGCGCGACCGGCGATCCCTCGTTGCTGGAGGCTTCGCGGCGTTGCGCGGAGTACTTCCTGGATCATCTGCCGGCCGACGAGGTGCCGTACTGGGATCTCGTCTACGGTGACGGCAGCGGGGCGCCGCGGGATTCCTCCGCGGCGGCGATCGCGGTCAACGGCCTGGTGGAACTCGCCGAACTCACCGACGACCCCGCCGATGCGGCCCGCTACCGGGCCACAGCCCGGCGCATGCTGGCGTCGCTGACCCGCCACTACAGGCCGGCGCGGCCCACCGACTCGGATGCGCTGCTGCTGCACGGCGTCTACGACCTGCCCAAGGGGCGTGGTGTGGACGAGGGCAACCTCTGGGGGGACTACTTCTACCTGGAGGCGCTTGCCCGGCAGGCGCTCGGGGCAGACTGGCGTCCGTACTGGTGAGCAGGGGGAATCCGATGATCCTGGACAGTTTCCGACTTGATGGAAGGGTGGCGCTGGTGTCCGGCACCAGCCGTGGCCTGGGCCGGGCCGCGGCGATCGCGCTGGCCGAGGCCGGGGCGGACATCGCCTTGCTCGACCGCTCCCGGCCGGATGAGACCATCGCGCAGGTGGCCTCGCTCGGCCGGCGAGTGCACAGCATCGGCTGCGACCTGGCGACTGCCAGCCCCGAGCGGCTGCATGCGGCCGTCGCGGAAGCGGCAGAGGTGCTGGGTGGCGTGGACATCCTGGTGAACAACGCCGGCATGATCCGGCGGTCGCCCGCGGCCGAGCACCCGGCTGCCGATTGGGATGAGGTGCTGCGGGTCAATCTCGATTCGGTGTTCCACCTCTCGCAGGCCGCCGGCCGGCGGATGGTCGAGCGCGGCTGGGGACGGATCATCAATGTGGCATCGATGCTCTCCTTCCAGGGCGGCATCCTGGTGCCGGGCTACACCGCGTCAAAGCACGCCGTCGCCGGGCTGACCAAAGCCCTGGCCAACGAATGGGCGGCCTCCGGGGTCACCGTGAACGCGATCGCACCGGGCTACATGGCCACCGACAACACCGCGGCGCTGCGCGCCGACGTGGAGCGGGAGAAGTCGATCCTGGCGCGCATTCCCGCGGGCCGCTGGGGCACCCCGTCCGATCTGCAGGGGGCGTTCGTCTTCCTCGCCTCGGATGCCGCCGCCTATCTCACCGGCGCCATCGTCCCGGTGGACGGCGGGTGGCTGGTGCGTTAGCCGGACGATCCCTGAGCCCGTAGAACGATTCCTGAGCCTGTCGAAGGGTCCTCGCACACCGACCACGCCACTCCTCCCCAGCCCCACCGCCATCCCCGCGCACGCGGGGGTCTCCCCACACCACACCAACAGGAGAAGAAGAATGGAACAGCGTTACGCCGTGAACCCCGATCAGATCGCGGGGATGGACACCTCCGGGTTGCGGGAGCGCTTCCTGGTGTCCGATCTGTTCGTGCCGGGTGAGGTGAAGCTGGTGTACACCCATCACGACCGGATTGTGCTGGGCGGTGCCGCGGTGTCGGATGGCCCGCTGGAGCTGCCTACGGTTCCGGAGATGCGGGCTGCGTTCTTCCTGGAGCGCCGTGAGCTGGGCGTCGTGGCGGTCGGTGAGACCGGCACGGTGACCGCGGACGGTGAGAGCTACGAGCTGCCCAAGGGTGCCTGCCTCTACCTGGGACGCGGTACCCGTGAGGTGGTCTTCGAGGGTGAAGGCGCGCAGTTCTATCTGTTCTCCGCACCGGCTCACGCCAGCTATCCCGCGGCCCTGGTGCTGCCGGGGCAGGGCACCGTCCGCGAACTGGGTGACCAGGCGACCTCGAACCGGCGCTCGCTGAGCCAGTACATCCACGAGAACGGCATCCGTTCCTGCCAGATCGTGATGGGGGTCACCCAGTTGCATCCCGGCTCGATGTGGAACACCATGCCAGCCCACACTCACGACCGGCGCACCGAGTGCTATCTGTACTTCGACGTGCCCGCCGATGCTCGCGTGGTGCACCTGATGGGCGAGCCCACTGAGACCCGCCACCTGGTGGTCGCCGACCGCGAGGCCGTGATCTCGCCGAGCTGGTCGGTCCACTCCGGCGTCGGCACCGCCGCCTACTCCTTCGTCTGGGCGATGGCGGGGGAGAACCAGGCCTTCGATGACATGGACGGCTTCCCGGTCAGCACCCTGCGGTAGCCGCCTGGGTGTCGGCTCGAAGACGGCCTGCCGAGCGCATGCTCGTCGAACTCGGTGCCGATCACGGCCGGGTGTGGCGAGAACATCGGTGACGTGCCCGTGGCAACGGGTTTCGGCAAGCTCCACCATCGTTGCCGCTCGCCACTTCCCCTGGCCGGGACGGGAGGCGGTCGAGGGAGGAGGCCCGTCCGCCGCCGAATACACTGGCGGGCGTGCGTAGCGTGGTGATCCTCGGCAGTACCGGGTCGGTCGGAACTCAGGCGGTCGAGGTGATCCGGCCGCGGCCGGAGCAGTTCGACGTGGTGGGGCTCTCGGCCGGCGGCTCCTCGGTGGAGCTTCTGGTGCAGCAGGCCCGTGAACTCAGACCGGGAGTGGTCGCGGTGAGCGATCCGGCGGCGGCCGAACAGGTGCGCGCCGCGTTGCCCGGCGTCGAGGTCTGGGACGGCGCGGATGCCTCGGCCCGGCTGGCCGCGATCGAGGCGGACGTGGTGCTGAACGCGATCACCGGTGCGGCCGGCCTGGAACCCACCCTCGCGACGCTCAAGGCGGGTACCACGCTCGCGCTGGCCAACAAGGAGTCCCTGGTGATCGGCGGGCGGCTGGTCACCGAGTCGGCCGCTCCCGGGCAGATCGTCGCGGTCGATTCCGAACACTCCGCCTTCGCCCAGGCGCTGCGGGCCGGGCGCGCCGGCGAGGTGCGCCGGCTCATCCTGACCGCGTCCGGCGGTCCGTTCCGGGGCCGCACCCGTACCGATCTGGCGTCGGTCACCCCCGATCAGGCGATGGCGCATCCCACCTGGGCGATGGGCCGGGTGATCACCATCAACTCGGCCACCCTGGTCAACAAGGGCCTCGAACTGCTGGAAGCGGGGCTGCTGTACAACGTGCCGCTGAACGCGATCCAGGTGGTCGTCCACCCGCAGTCGATGGTGCATTCGATGGTCGAGTACTGCGACGGCTCGACCATCGCCCAATGCTCCCCACCTGACATGAAGCTGCCGATCGCCCTCGGCCTGGCCTGGCCGGATCGGGTACCGGAAGCAGGCCCGGCCTGCGACTGGACGCAGGCCACCGCCTGGACCTTCGAGCCGCTGGACGACGAGGCCTTCCCGGCCGTCGAACTCGCTCGCCGGGTGGGGCTGACCGGTGGGATCGCCCCGGCGGTCTACAACGCCGCCAACGAGGTGGCGGTGGACGCCTTCTGCGAGGGCCGGTTGAGCTTCAGTGGCATTGTGGATGTGGTCACCTGGTGCATCGACCGGCTGGAGGCGCAGCCTCCGGAGGTGGGGGAGTACTCGGTGTCCGCCGTCCTGGCTGCCGATGCCTGGGCGCGCACCACCGCCGCCGGACGGATCGCCGAAGGAGAGAACACGTGGAACTGCTGACCACCATCGGCTTCGGGATCATCTTCTTCGCCCTGATCATGGTCTCCGTGGCGCTCCACGAGGTGGGCCACATGGTGCCGGCCAAGCGGTTCGGCGTCCGGGTGCCGCAGTACATGGTCGGCTTCGGCCCGACGCTGTGGTCGACCACCCGAGGGGAGACCGAGTACGGGATCAAGGGTTTCCCGCTCGGCGGCTACGTGCGGCTGCTCGGCATGTACCCACCAGGGTCGAAGCGCGAGGGCAAGGCCGGCCGGGTCGCGGAACTGGCGGATGCGGCCCGCGCCCAGGAATGGTCGGAGATCACGCCGCAGGACGTCGCCGACGGCCGGCTGTTCTACCAGAAGAAGACCTGGCAGAAGCTGATCGTGATGTTCGGCGGGCCGTTCATGAACATCCTGATCGCCTTCGGGCTGTTCTGGGGGATCACCGCCCTGTACGGCGTCAACCGGGCGCAGACCACGATCTACCACGTCTCGCAGTGCGTCATCACCGATGGCACGCAGCGTGACTGCCAGGCCGGCGATCCGCCGACCCCCGCAGCCCAGGCCGGCATGCTGGCCGGCGACAAGGTGGTCGAGTTCAACGGCCAGGCCATCACCAGCTACGAGCAACTCAGCGGATTGATCCGGGCCAACCTCGATCGTGAGGCGCGGATCGTCGTCGAGCGGGACGGCAGTCGTGTCGAGCTCACCCCGGTCAACACCATGATCACCGGCGTGCGTGACACCTGGGATCCGTCCCGGATCGTCCCGGCCGGCTTCCTCGGCGTCTCGCCGGAGTTCGTCCTGGTCAGGGGCGGCCCCGGTGAAGCGCTCTCCGACATGACGACCATGGCCGGCCAGAGCGTGGTGGCACTGGCCCAGCTGCCGGTGAAGGTGTGGAACCTGGTGGTCGATCTGGTCACCGGTCAGCCGCGGGACATCTACGGCCCGATCAGCATCCTGGGGGCCAGCCAGGTGGCCGGGCAGGTGATCGCCCAGGACGGGATGAGCTGGCAGGCCAGAGCCGTCACCTTCGCCTCCCTGCTGGGGTCGATCAACCTGTTCCTGGCGATCTTCAACCTGGTGCCGCTACCGCCGCTTGACGGCGGCCACATGCTGGGCGCGGTCTGGGAATGGCTGCGCCGTCAGGGCGCCAGGCTGCTCGGCCGTCCTGACCCCGGCCCGGTGGACACCGCCAAGCTGCTGCCGATCGCCTATGCGGTGGGCGGCCTGCTGCTGCTGAGCGGCATCGTGCTGATCCTGGCCGACATCATCAGCCCGCTGCAGTTGTTCTGACCGACCAGCCCGGACTCGGGGATCGCTCCCGGTGGTCGGGCGAAGGTAGGCTGGCCCGCGGACCGAACCCGCGCGGTCGCGCGACGAATGAGGAGTACATGACCGTCAATCTGGGGATGCCCGCGGTGCCGCCGCCCGTGCTGGCTCCACGCCGTCCGACCCGGCAGATCAAGGTGGGCAAGGTGGCCGTCGGCGGCGACGCGCCGATCTCGGTGCAGTCGATGACCACCACCAAGACCACCGACATCAACGGCACGCTGCAGCAGATCGCCGAGCTCACCGCCACCGGCTGCGACATCGTCCGGGTGGCGGTGCCCAGCCAGGACGACGCCGATGTGCTGCACATCATCGCCAAGAAGAGCCAGATCCCGGTGATCGCCGACATCCACTTCCAGCCGAAGTACGTCTACGCGGCGATCGACGCCGGCTGCGCCGCCGTCCGGGTCAATCCGGGCAACATCCGCGCCTTCGACGACCAGGTCAAGCAGATCGCGGCCGCCGCCTCCGATGCGGGGGTGTCGATCCGGATCGGGGTCAACGCGGGCTCACTGGACAAGCGGCTGCTGGCCAAGTACGGCGCGCCGACCCCCGAGGCATTGGTCGAGTCGGCGCTCTGGGAGGCCAGCCTGTTCGAGGAGCACGGCTTCCGCGACTTCAAGATCTCGGTCAAGCACCACGATCCGGTCGTGATGGTGCGCGCCTACGAACAGCTTTCCGAAGCCTGCGACTACCCCCTGCACCTCGGCGTCACCGAGGCCGGACCGGCCTTCCAGGGCACCATCAAGAGCTCTGTGGCCTTTGGCGCCCTGCTGGCGAAGGGGATCGGCGACACCATCCGGGTCTCGCTCTCCGCGCCGCCGGCCGAAGAGGTGAAGGTCGGCATCAAGATCCTGGAATCGCTGAACCTGCGTCCCCGGCACCTGGAGATCGTCTCCTGCCCTTCCTGCGGACGTGCCCAGGTGGACGTCTACAAGCTCGCCGACGAGGTCACCGCCGGGCTGGAGGGCATGGAGGTGCCGCTGCGCGTGGCCGTGATGGGCTGCGTCGTGAACGGGCCGGGCGAGGCCCGTGAAGCCGATCTCGGCGTGGCTTCGGGCAACGGCAAGGGCCAGATCTTCGTCAAGGGCGAGGTGATCAAGACCGTGCCCGAGTCGGAGATCGTCGCGACCCTGATCGCGGAGGCGAACCGGCTGGCGGCCGAGATTCCCGTGGGGGAGTCGGGCCCGGTCCAGGTCAGCGTGGGCTGAGCCGTGCCCGCCCGGATCCTCACGGTGGCGGACGCGCCGCTGGTCCGGGAACTGCTCGCTGCCGATCCGGTCGGCAACGTCTTCGTCGGCTCCCGGGTTGACGTGGGCGTGCTCAACCCGGCGGGGCCCGGGGTGCTGTGGGGCTGGCCCGCGGCGCGTCCGGTGGCCCTGCTGCACATCGGTGCGAACCTGGTCCCGATCGCCCCCGATCTCTCCGCCATCCCCGCCTTCGTGGAGGCGGCCGGCCGGCGCCGCACCTGCCAGTCGATCGTCGGGCCGAGCTGGCTGGCCCTGCCGCTGTGGGACGCCCTGGCGCAGCGCTGGGGCAACCCCTATCGCGAGGTTCGCGAGGTGCGTCGCCGCCAGCCGGTGATGAGCCTGTCGGCGCCGCCACTGGTGGAGGCCGATCGACGGGTGCGGCCGATCACCAACGCCGAGTACGGCAGCTACCTGGAAGCCTCCATCGCGATGTACACCGAGGAGGTGGGCAACGACCCCCTGGCCAGCGGGGGCGGCGCCGGCTATCGCAGCTACTGCCGCTGGCTGGTCGACACCGGCCGTGCCTTCGGCATCGTCGAGAAAGGCCGGGTGATCTTCAAGAGCGACATCGGCGCCGCCAGCGGCGGAGTCGCTCAGATCCAGGGCGTCTGGCTCGATCCCGCCCTCCGCGGCCGCGGCCTGGCCGCACCGGCGATGGCGGCGGTGGTGGAGTACGTCCTGGCCGACTACGCCACCGCCTCGCTGTACGTCAACGACTTCAACGTCCGGGCGATCCGCTGCTACCAGCGGGTGGGTTTCGAGGGCGTCGGGGAGTTCGCGACCGTCCTCTACTGAAGGTTGGGCGGAAGGGCATCGACCGGCTCAGCCGACGCCCCGAGCCCGACGAAGGGTTGCCGGCCATCGCCTCCCGGGGCCCGAGTGTGGCCTCAGCCGTCACCCTCGCTAGGCTTGGCCGGTGATCACCCGACTTTCGAGCTATTTCGTCCGCACTCTGCGCGAGGATCCCGCCGACGCCGAACTGCCCAGCCACAAGCTGCTGGTGCGGGCCGGCTACATCCGGCGGGTCGCGCCCGGCATCTACTCCTGGCTGCCGCTGGGGTTGCGGGTGCTGGCCAAGGTCGAGCAGATCGTCCGCGAGGAGATGGACGCGATCGGCGCCCAGGAGGTGCGCTTCCCGGCGCTGCTGCCCCGCGAGCCCTACGAGGCCACCGGCCGCTGGACGGAGTACGGCCCGAACCTGTTCCGGCTGCAGGACCGGAAGGCCGGCGACTATCTGCTCGGCCCCACCCACGAGGAGATGTTCACCCTGATGGTGAAGGATCTCTACTCCTCGTACAAGGATCTGCCGCTGGCGCTCTACCAGATCCAGATCAAGTACCGCGACGAGGCGCGGCCGCGAGCCGGCCTGCTGCGCGGCCGCGAGTTCATCATGAAGGACTCCTACTCCTTCGACTCCGACGATGCCGGACTGGAGGCCTCCTACCAGCGGCACCGTGACGCCTACGTCCGGATCTTCGACCGGCTCGGCCTGGAGTACGTGATCGTGCAGGCCACCTCGGGCGCGATGGGCGGTTCGGCCTCGGAGGAGTTCCTCGCGATCTCGCCCAACGGCGAGGACACCTTCGTGCTCTCCCCGGGCGGCTATGCGGCGAATGTCGAAGCGGTCTCGATCTCGGCCCCGGAACCGATCGATGCCAGCGCCACCCCGGCGCCCAGCGCGATCATCACCCCCGGCGCATCGACCATCGACACCCTGGTCGAGTCGGCGAACCAGGCGGCGCCGCGGGTGGATCGTCCCTGGCGGGCCAGCGACACCCTGAAGAACGTCGCCTTCCGGCTGACCTGGCCGGACGGGCGCACCGAACTGCTTGTGATCGGTCTACCCGGTGACCGCGACATCGACATGAAGCGGCTGGACGCGGCGATCGCGCCGGCTGAGGCGGCCCCGCTGACCGAGGAGGACTTCAGCGCCAATCCCGGCCTGGTGAAGGGCTACATCGGTCCGGTCTCCCTCGAAGAGGACGCCGCCGGGGCACACCTGGGCACCGAGGGCTCCACCGGCGTCCGCTACCTGGTCGACCCGCGGGTAGTGCCCGGCACCGCCTGGCTGACCGGCGCCAACATCCCCGACACCCACCTGATCGACGTAGTGGCCGGCCGGGACTTCACCGCCGACGGCGTGCTGGATGTCGCCGAGATCCGCGACGGCGATCCTGCGCCGGACGGTTCCGGCCCGCTGAGCCTGGCCCGTGGCATCGAGATGGGCCATATCTTCCAGCTCGGCCGCAAGTACGCCGAGGCGCTGGGTCTGAAGGTGCTCGATTCCAACGGCAAGCTGGTGACGGTGACCATGGGTTCCTACGGCGTCGGCGTCTCGCGCGCCGTCGCCGCCGTCGCCGAGGCGACCTGCGACGACAAGGGCCTGGCCTGGCCGCGCGCGCTGGCACCCTTCGACATCCAGATCGTCGCGACCGGCAAGGACGAGGCGGTGTTCGCCGCCGCCGAGCAGTTGGCCGGCGAGCTGGACGCCGCGGGTCTTGCCGTCCTGCTCGACGACCGCAAGGCCTCCCCGGGGGTCAAGTTCGCCGACGCCGAGCTGCTGGGCATCCCCACCACCGTGATCGTGGGACGTGGCCTGGCCGACGGCCTGCTGGAACTCCGCGATCGCGCCACCGGAGAGCGCAGCGACCTGCCGGTGGACGGTGCCGCGCAGCGGCTCATCGAACTGATCGCGGGATAGGCCGCTTCGCTCGCCGATCGAAGCCACACAGAACGCCAGGTGGGCTCCGACTCGCCAGTACGCAGTGAAATAGTCCACCAGTGGTGGACCGGCTCCAAAGCCGGCACGAAGCGGCGAGTAGCGCCCCTGACAAGCTGTGAGCCGACCGGTGTGAGGACTTCAGCCCGCAGCTCGTCGGGCCGGCAGCCGGGCAGCTGCCGCGTCCTCGGGAAAACCTTGCTGTCCCGGCTAAGCTGGCCGACTACAACCTCACCGGACAATCGAAGGACGCCGCATGAAGACCGCTGACCTGGAAGGGCTGCTGACGCCGATCGTCGCCGCTCAGAACCTCGAGATCGACCGGATCGAGGTGACGTCGGCCGGACGCCGGAGGCTGGTGCGGGTGTTCCTCGACGGTGACGGACCGGCGGGACTGGGGCCTTCCCTGGACGAGATCGCCGAAGCCACCCGGGCGATCTCCAACGTTCTGGACGACTCGCCGATCACCGGTCAGGCGCCCTACACCCTTGAGGTCTCCTCCCGCGGCGTGGGGCGTCCACTCACCGAACCCAAGCACTACCGGCGCAACCGCGGCCGTCTGGTCGCGCTCGCCGGCCCCGAACTCGACCTGACCGGAAGGATCGTCGCGGTGAGCGACGACGAGGTGACCCTGGAACTGGACGGCGAGACCCGCGGTATCGGCTTCGCCGGGATCGACAAGGCAGTGGTGCAGGTGGAACTCAACCGCCTGCCCGACGACGAGGACGAAGAGGAGATCTGATGGACATCGATCTGCAGGCGCTCAAGCAACTGGAGCGCGACAAGGAGATCCGGATGGATGTCCTGCTGCACGCCCTGGAGGACGCGCTGCTCAACGCCTACGCCAAGACTCCCGGCGCGATCGACGGCGCGCGGGTCACCATCGACACCAAGTCCGGCAAGGTCACCGTCCTGGCTCCGGAGCTGGACGAGGAGGGCACGAAGGTCGGCGAGTTCGACGACACCCCCGCCGGTTTCGGCCGGGTGGCCGCCGCCACCGCGCGCCAGGTGATCTTCCAGCGGCTGCGCGAGGCCGAGGACGAGCAGAAGTTCGGCCACTTCTCCGCCGCCGAGGGCGACATCCTGCTGGGTGTGGTCCAGCAGGACCGGGACAGCCGAACCGTCCGGGTCGATCTGGGGACGATCGAGGCGATCCTGCCGCAGGCCGAACAGGCGCCCGGCGAGGAATACACCCACGGCAAGCGGCTCCGGGTCTACGTGGTGAGCGTGCGTCGTGACCTGCGTGGCCCGCAGGTGGTGGTCTCGCGCACCCATCCCGGGCTGGTCGCCAAGCTCTTCAAGCTGGAGGTGCCCGAGATCGAACAGGGCGTGGTGGAGATCAAGGCGATCGCTCGCGAAGCCGGTCACCGTACCAAGATCGCAGTGCTCAGCAACGCCGCCGAGGTGTCGGCGAAGGGTGCCTGCATCGGCCCGATGGGCCAGCGGGTGCGCGCGGTGATGCATGAGTTGAACGAGGAGAAGATCGACATCATCGACTTCTCGGAGGATCCGGCGGAGTTCGTCGCTCAGGCGCTGTCGCCGGCCAAGGTCGCCAAGGTGATCGTGACCGACGCCACCGCCAAGGCGGCGCGGGTGATCGTCCCCGACTACCAACTTTCGCTGGCGATCGGACGCGAGGGGCAGAACGCCCGGCTGGCCGCCCGCCTGACCGGTTGGCGGATCGACATCCGCCCCGACACCGCGGAGTAGCCGCCGCGCTCGGGGTTCGGAGCCGGGGTGGGTGACCTGCCCCGGCTCCAGCCATGCCCCCGCTAGGCTGCCGGTGTGGCCGAGATGACCAGGATGTGCGCAGGCTGCCGTCAACGGGCGCCTCGGCGGGAATTGGTGCGGCTGGTGTGGCAGGAGGGGGCCGGTGTCGTGGTCGACACCAGCCGGCGGCTGCCCGGCCGCGGCGTGAACCTGCACCCTGATTGCGGGGACGCGGTACTGCGCAACCGCGGGGTCGGACGAGGCCTGCGCCGCGAGGTCGATGGTGACCAACTTCGTGCTCTGCTGGCACTGCTGCCGCTGCGCTGAGGGCTCCGATCAGCTCTGGAATAAAACTTCCACGATTTTCAACCATGTGTTGACAAGCCAAAATGCGCTTTCTGGCGGGTTGTGGCGGACGTCAGGGCTGTCTGGACGGGGTATGATCGCGTTGTGGAAAAATTCTTTCAGTAATTTCTCCGTTTCTGCCATGAGCCGTCGTTGCCCTGGTTACGATGACGAATGGTCGGACAGCTTGCCAGGTACCCACCATTCGTATGAGGAGAACGATCAGATGCCGAAAATGCGCGCAGTTGACGCCATCGCCCAGATTCTGGTGAAGGAAGGCGCGACCCAGGCGTTCGGAGTCCCCGGTGCGGCGATCAACCCGCTGTATTCGGCGTTGAAGGACAACGGTGGCGTCAAGCATGTGCTGGCTCGCCACGTCGAGGCCGCATCGCACATGGCGGAGGGCTACACCAGGGCGGAGCCGGGCAACATCGGCATCGCGCTCGGCACCTCGGGCCCGGGTGGAACGGACATGGTCACCGGGCTGTACTCGGCATGGGCCGACTCCACTCCCATCCTGTGCATCGTCGGACAGGTGGCTGTCTCCAAGCTCGACAAGGAGGACTTCCAGTTCGCCCCAATCTCCGAGATCGCCCGCCCGGTCACCAAGATGGCGGTTACGGTCCGTGAATCCGCCCAGATCCCGGGTGTCTTCGCCCAGGCCTTCCAGACGATGCGCACCGGCCGGCAGGGTCCTGTCCTGATCGACCTGCCGTTCGACGTCCAAATGGGCGAGATCGAGTTCGACATCGACTCCTACGAGCCGCTGCCGATCGCCACCCCGGCGATGACCCGGCATCAGGCCACGCAGGTCCTCGACCTGATCGTCGCCGGCGAGCGTCCGGTTCTGATGGCTGGTGGCGGGGTGCTGATCTCGGGCGCCGAGGCAGAGTTCGTGGAGTTCGCCGAACTGCTCGGCGTTCCGGTGATGTCGACGCTGATGGGCTGGGGCACGATCCCGGACGACCACGAGCTGAGCCAGGGCATGATCGGCATCCAGACCTCGCACATCTGGGCGAACAAGTCCTTCCTGGCCTCGGACGTCGTGGTCGGCATCGGCAACCGCTGGGCGAACCGCCACACCGGTGACCTGGCCGTCTACCGGTACGGCCGCACGTTCGTCCATATCGACATCGAGCCGACCCAGATCGGCAAGATCTTCCCGCCCGACTACGGCGTCGTCTCCGATGCCAAGGCCGCGCTCCGGGTGCTGCTCGAGGTGGCGCGGGAGTACCAGGCCGCCGGGAAGCTCCGCGACCTGTCGGCCTGGGCCGCCGACTGCAACGGCCGCAAGTCCGACATCACGATGCAGCGCAAGACGCACTTCGACAATGTCCCGATGAAGCCACAGCGGGTCTACGAGGCGATGAACGACGCCTTCGGCCGCAACACCCGGTACGTCACGGTGATCGGCCTCTCGCAGATCGCCGGCGGTCAGATGCTCAAGGTGTACAAGCCCAGGCACTGGATCGACGCCGCGCAGGCCGGTCCGCTCGGCTGGACGATGCCTGCCGCACTCGGCGTGGTCGCAGCGGATCCCGAGTGCGATGTGGTCGCGCTCTCCGGTGACTACGACTTCCAGTTCCTGATCGAGGAACTGGCGGTCGGCGCACAGCACCGGCTTGGCTACGTCCACGTCCTGCTGAACAACGCCTATCTGGGCCTGATCCGGCAGTCGCAGCGGGCATTCAACATGGATTACGAAGTGCAGCTGAGCTTCGAGAACATGAACTCCGATACCGGAGGCTACGGTGTCGACTTCCAGAAGGTGGTCGAGGGCATGGGCTGCAAGGCGTTCCGGGTGACCGAGCCGGGCGACCTGGTGCCGACCCTGCGGCAGGCCCAGGAGCTGGCGAAGGAACTGAAGGTGCCGGTGGTCGTGGAGTGCATCCTCGAGCGGGTGACCAACATCTCGATGGGCACCACCCTCGACAACGTCAATGAGTTCGAGCCGGTCGCCGTGACCGCGGCGGACGCTCCGAACTCCATCACCCTTCCGATCGCCGCGGCGGTCTGAGGGACCCACGACGGTGCCCGGCGTGGTCAGCAGCGATTCGGGGCCTGGGCGGTCCGCGGCCGTCCGCACCCCGGTTCGCCCAGACGGCGTCAGACGCTCGCCGTGTTTGCCCGAGCGAGCTCGTGCCTCACCACGACGGGTGCCCCGCACCCAGGTGAGCAAGCACCTGCCGTTCGGCTCCCTGCCTCGATGCCAGATGCAGGGGATCACGCCGGTCGGGTGGCGTGGGGGTAGCGCTCACTGATCGCCGGCACGGCCGGTTCCGGGCCAGGGACAGCTCGTGGCGAGCGGTCCGCGACGCCCGGTTGGTTTGGCGTGCGCCCATACGCCCAAGGGAGGGAACGGACGCACCCGAACGCAGGTGGAAATCGAAAGAGGAACGACCGCCCCGTGCGGCCGTTGATGAAGTGCAGTGTGAAGGCCTCTGCGGCGGGATTCCGGCGCGGCGGCGAAGTAGAAGTCCTCTTAAAAGTAGAAGTCTCTTAAAGGAGAGAGTCCTGTGCTACCACTAGAAACGTTTACGCAGATACTGGCGCCGATAGCCGGTTCCGTCTATGTCTCCGCGCTGGTCGCGGCCATTCCGCTCGTCGTGCTGTTCGTGTTGCTGGGCGTATTCAAGGCACCCGCCTGGATCTCCTCGCTCGCGACCCTCGTGGCCTGCGTGATCCTCGCCATCGCCGGCTGGCAGATGCCGGTCGGCATGGCACTCTCGGTCACCGCCGAAGGCATCTTCTTCGGTGCGGCCCAGATCATGTGGCTGCTGATGGCCGCGCTCTGGCTCTACAACCTGACGGTGAAGATGGGCTGGGACCGGGTGCTGCGCGATCTGATGGGCGGGATCAGCACCGACCTGCGCGTGCTGTCCATCCTGATCGCCTTCGGCTTCGGCGCCCTCATCGAGGGCATCGCCGGCTTCGGCACCCCGGTCGCGATCACTGCCGCCATGCTGGCCGCGATGGGCGTGCCCAAGATCAAGGCGGCCGCGCTCTGTCTGCTGGCCAACACCGCTCCGGTGGCGTTCGGCTCGGTGGGCGCCCCGATCACCGCCCTCGGCAACTCCGCCAGCGCGGTGGGTGGCCCCGGCATGTTCGATCCCGCCTACCTGTCGATGATCTTCGGCCAGATGGCCGGTCGCCAGTCGCCGTTCATGGCGATCTTCGTCCCGCTGCTCCTGCTGGTCATGGTCGACGGCAAGCGTGGTCTGAAGGATGCCTGGCACATCGGCCTGATCGCCGGCTTCTCGTTCGCGATCGCCCAGTTCGTCGCCGCCAACTACATCTCCTACATGGTCACCGACGTGATCTCGGCCGGCGTCATGCTGCTGGTCACCATCGTCGCGCTCCGTTGGGTCAAGCCCAAGAACCTGGTGGAAGCCGACATCGTGCAGGAGGAAGAGCACGAACTGCTCCCGGCGCAGCTCGCCACCGGCGGCGCTCGGGTCTGGGGTGCGGTTGCCCCTTACGCGATCATCATCTCGATCTTCGGCATCAGCCAGATCCCGCCGATCAAGGCCGTGCTGTCCCAGATCACCTATATCTTCCCGTGGCCCGGCCTGGAGGAGTGCAAGAACGCCGCTGGCACGGCACCCTGCGTGACGGTGAACATCAACCTGTACTCGGTGTTGTCCACCGGCGTCTACCTCGCCATCGCGGCGCTGATCACCACCGCGGTCTACCGGATGAAGCTCAGCGATTCACTCGCCGTGTTCCGTCACACCGTCTACACCCTGCGGTACACCATCATCACCATCGGTTCGGTGCTGGGCGTGGCCTACGTGATGAACGCCTCCGGCATGACCATTTCGCTCGGCACCGCTCTGGCTTCGGCCGGTGCCGCGTTCGCCTTCGTCTCGCCGATCCTCGGCTGGCTGGGCGTGGCGATCACCGGTTCGGACACGTCGGCGAACGCCCTCTTCGGCGGCATGCAGGTCGCCGCCGCGCAGGCCGTGTGGCCGGGCTCCATCCAGCATGAGGTGCTGATGGCGTCGTCGAACTCCACCGGCGGCGTGATGGGCAAGATGATCAGCCCGCAGTCGCTGGCGGTGGGCATCGCGGCCGCCGGCCTGATGAACCAGGAAGGCATCCTGTTCCGCAAGCTCATCGGCTGGTCGATCGCCATGGTGCTGGTCTTCGGCCTCCTGGTGTTGGCGCAGTCCACCGTGTTCCTCTGGATGGTCCCGATCCCGGGTGCCTGATCCATGCCGTTCGAGCTGTTCGGGCCGGGCTCCGGTCCGGCCCGAACAGCTCCCACGCCGGTGAACCGAGCCGGTATTCCATTCGCAACCCGGAATCCATTTGCTCCGATGCGCCTTCGATCGAAGGCGTCGAAAGATAGGTCTGTTTCATGAGAATCGTCAGGTACCCCAGCAACGATGGGATTCGCTACGGCAGCGTCGAGACCCTTGACGGCGGCGATGTCGTGATGGAGTTGAGCGGCAACCCGATCCTGGGGGACGTCACCCCCACGGGCGTCCAGCAGGCGCTGTCCGAGGTGCGGCTGCTCGCCCCAGTGACGCCGGCCAAGGTCATCGGACTGGCCAAGAACTACTCGCCCGACCGCGATCCGGATCTGCCTGCCGAGGGTGCCAAGCCCATGGTCTTCCTCAAGACCAACCACTCGGTGCTCGCGACCGGGGATCCGATCGTGATCCCGGCGATCAGCCAGGACACCGGCCTGGAGGGTGAACTCGTGGTCGTGATCGGCAAGCAGTGCCGTCACGTCGCCGTCGAGGACGTCGAGAGCGTCGTCTACGGCTACACGGTGGTGAACGACGTCACCGCCCGCGACTACCTCACGCCGGATCACCCATGGGGGCTGGCGAAGGGCTTCGACGACTTCACGCCGCTCGGCCCGTGGATCGTCACCGGGATTCCGCTGGCCGAAGCCAGTGACCTGGAGATCACCACCCGCGTGGACGGCAAGGTCGTCCAGCAGGGCACCACGCGGCGGCTGCTCTGGCCGATCGCCCAGCAGGTCTCCTTCCTGTCCGAGGTGATGACCCTCTTCCCCGGCGACGTCATCCTGGCCGGAACGCCGGCCGGTGCGGTCCGGATCGAGGCGGGCCAGACCATCGAGGTCGAGGTGGAACGGATCGGACTGCTCAGCAACCCGGTCGTCGACGAGGTGCCGTAGGCCTGATTCCGGCGGGTTCCGCCACCGGCTGCGGTGCGTCCGGTGCCCGTGAGCGCGAACTAAGGACGGACGGCGCTGGAAGCAGCGTCGTCGTGGTGAAGACCGGCCCCCGCAACGGGGCAGGTCCGAAGAGGCAGATTCCGAGAGAACGTGAGGAAACGAAGTGCTATCTGACCAAGAAGTGCAAGAACTGCAAGAAATCGTCAAGCAGAACCGTCGCGACATCCTGCGCATGGTTCACCATGCGGGCAGCGGCCACCCCGGTGGCTCCCTCTCCGCCATCGAGGCGCTCACCCTGCTCTATGTCAAGCGGATGCGGGTTCGTCCCGAGGATCCGATGTGGCGCGATCGCGACATGTTCTTCCTGTCGAAGGGACACTGCACCCCCGCCTACTACACCGCGATGGCGTCGAGGGGGTACTTCGATCGCGAGGAGCTGATGACCTTCCGGGACATGCACACCCGGCTGCAGGGCCATCCCTCCAACCTGCATCTGCCCGGTGTCGACATCTCATCCGGTTCGCTCGGCCAGGGCCTGTCGGTCTGCAACGGCGCCGCCCTCGCCGCGAAGATCGACGGCCGGGATGCGCGCTTCTACTGCATGATCGGGGACGGCGAAGCGCAGGAGGGCCAGGTCTGGGAGGCGTCCATGACGGCCGCCCAGCACGCTCTCGACAATGTCTGCGCGATCCTCGACAAGAACGACATCCAGCTCGATGACAAGGTCGACACGATCAAGTCGCTCGGCGACAGCGCCGAGAAGTGGCGGGCGTTCGGCTGGCACGTCGTCACGGTGGACGGCCATTCGCTCCGCCAACTCGAGGCCGCCTTCGACGAGGCCGAGGCCACCAAGGGCAAGCCCACCATGATCATCTCCCAGACGGTCAAGGGCAAGGGTGTCTCCTACATGGAGAACACGGCGAAATTCCACGGAATGGCGCCGACCGACGAGGAACTGAAGATCGGGCTGGAGGAGCTGCGATGACCGCGATGATGGAACCCCGAGAGGCATACGCCCAGGCGTTGCTGGAACTCGGCGCCGAGCATGACGACGTGGTCGTCCTGGACGGTGACTGCGCGAAGGCGAACTACACCAACCGGTTCGGTGCCGCCCACCCCGACCGCTTCTTCAACATCGGCATCTCCGAGTGCGACATCATCGGCACCGCGGCCGGGCTTTCCCTCGGCGGCAAGGTGCCCTTCGCGAACGCCTACGCCAACTTCCTGACCGGCCGCGGCTTCGACCAGGTCCGGGTCTCCGTGGCCTACTCCGGACGCTCGGTGAAGATCGTCGGCCACAATGCCGGCACCTCGGCCGCCCAGGAGGGCGCGACGCACCTGCCGCTGGAGGACTTCGGCATCATGCGGTCGTTGCCGGACGTGACCGTGCTGGTCCCGGCCGACGGCGTCGAGATGAAGAAGGCCGTGCGGGCAGCCTACGAACTCGACGGTCCGGTCTACATCCGGGTCGGCAAGCTGGCCGTCCCGATCTGCACCGACGAGGACACGCCGTTCGAGATCGGCAAGGCCGTTCTGATGCGCGAGGGCTCCGAGGTGTCCCTGGTGAACACCGGCCACCTGCTGTGGGAGACCCTGCAGGCGGCGGAGCTGCTGGCCGAGCAGGGCATCGAGGCGGAGGTGCTGCACATGCACACCGTGAAGCCGATCGACCGCGAGGCGCTGGTCGCCTCCGCGGCGAAGACCGGCGCCGTGGTGACCGTGGAGGAGCACTCGATCGTCAACGGTCTCGGGTCGGCCGTGGCCGACGTGCTGACCGCCGAACTCCCGACTCCACAGGAGCGGGTCGGCACCAAGGACATGTTCGGATTGTCTGGAACGATGAACGAACTGCTCGACTACTTCGGATTGCGGGCAGCCAACATCGTCGAGGCCGCCCAGCAGGCGATTTCACGCAAGAACTGAGAAGGAGCTCATTCGCTATGAAGGCATCGATTCACGACTACCTGAAGCCCGGCCTGGTTCACTTCATGGCCTACCCGGCCACGATGGGCGGCGACGGACCCTGCCTGGAGACCATCTCCGAAGTCGTCGCCGACGAGTTCTTCGACTGCATCGAGATCACCAAGGTCAACGATCCGGATGAAGCCGAGAAGGTCCGCCAGGTGCTGGGGTCCTCCGGGCTGGAGGTCGGCTTCGCGGCCCAGCCGATCGCGCTGCGGGGCGGTCTCAACCTGAACTCCTTCGACGAGGAGGAGCGGCGCAAGGCGATCGACGCGCTCAAGGACGCCGTCGACCGGGCCTACTTCTTCGGCGCCGGCAAGCTGGGCTTCATCTCCGGCAAGAAGCCTGCCGAGCGTCAGGACGAGGCGCTCCAGCTGCTCGCCGACTCGATCATCGAGATCGGTCGCTATGCGAAGTCCAAGGGCAACCTGGTGCTCTCGCTGGAGACCTTCGACGATGACACCGAGAAGAAGGCGATCATCGGCACCAACCGGCTGGCGGTGGAGCTCTCCCGGGTGGTGCGCAAGCACATCCCGGACTTCGGTCTGATGCTCGACCTGTCCCACATCCCGATGCAGGGCGAGACGATCCGTGAGGCGCTGACGGTGGCGGCCGAGCACATCAACCACGCTCATATCGGCACCTGCGTCATCTCGGACCTGAACGACCCGCTGTATGGCGACAAGCATCCGCGCTTCCTCCACCCCAAGAGCGAATGCCGCACGCCGGAGGTGCGGGCCTTCCTTGCCGGCCTGCTCGACATCGGCTACCTCCGCGAGGACGCTCCGGAACGGAACATCGTCTCCTTCGAGGTGCAGCCGGCGGCCGGCAGCCATGAGACCCCGCAGAGCGTGGTGGCCGAGGCCAAGCGCGTGCTGCGCGAGGCATGGCGGACGCTGTAGTCCATCGGTCACGGCCGGCCGTACCCGGAGTGCGCGCACACCAGGTGCGGCCGGCCGCTCACGTTTCTACCACCACTGAAGGGAGCGCCGACATGGCCTCGTGGGACGAACTCACGGCGGGAACACCCCAGGCCCGGCCGATCACCGCACAGGAGGTCCGTCAGACCATCCGAGACAGCAGGCCGGACGAAGTACTGGTCGTGCTGGACGACGATCCGACCGGCACCCAGTCGATCGCGGGCCTCCCGGTCCTGACCGCGTGGGAGGAGGACGATTTCCGGTGGGCGTTCAGCCAGGACGCGCCGGCGGTGTACGTCCTGACCAACTCCCGATCGTTGGGGCCCGCCGAAGCCGCGGCGATCACCCGCCAGGTCGTGACCGTCGGGGCGAGGGTGGCTGCCGAGACCGGACGAGCGGCCGTCTGGGTCTCTCGGGCAGATTCGACGCTGCGGGGGCATTTCCCGCTGGAGACCACGGTGATGCAGGAGGCGCTGGGGGAACCCTGCGGAGTCGTCCTGCTGCCGGCCTTCCCCGAGGTGGGCCGGGTCACCCTCGGCGGCGTCCACTACTGCCGGGTGGGCGCCGACTACGTCCCGGTGGGGGAGAGCGAGTTCGCTCGCGACGCCACCTTCGGCTACCAGTCCTCGGCGCTGCGGGACTGGATCGTCGAGAAGTCGGAGGGCGGGATCTCCGCAGCGGACGTCACGGTGATCGGGTTGGAGCAACTCCGCACCGATCCCGCCGGCGTGGCAGCGGCCGTGGAGTCGCTCGGCCAGGGGGTCCTGGCCTGCGACATCCTGACCGAGGAGGACATGCGCGCGCTGTCGCTGGCCTTGATCCAGGCCGAGGCGAAGGGCCGGCGGTTCGTCTACCGGGTCGGGCCCCCGTACGTCCGGGCGCGGATCGGACAGGAGCGCCGGGGCGCGCTGACTCCTCGGGAGGTCCGGGAAACCGGCCACACCGCCGAGACGGACCCACGTCCGTCGGCGCCCGGCGGACTGGTCGTCGTCGGTTCCCATGTCGGGGTGACCCAGCGTCAGCTCGCGACGCTCAAGGAGGCGTTCCCCGCCGAGGTGGTCGAGATCGATGTCGCGCAGGTCATCGATCCCGAGCGCAGGGAATCCCATCTCGCGCAGCTGATCGATGAGGGAGTCGCTGCGCTGGGCCGCGGCACGATCATCGTGCAGACCTCCCGGAAGCTGGTGACGAAGTCGGACGCCGCTGCTTCGCTGCAGCTGGCCCGTGAGGTCTCCGCCGCGGTGGTCGCCGTGGTGCGGGGCGTGGTCGAACGGACATTGCCCACCTTCGTTCTGGCCAAGGGCGGCATCACCTCCTCCGATACCGCCACGAAGGCGCTGCGCATCCGGCACGCGATCGCCGTGGGATCCATGCTGCCGGGCATCGTGTCGCTGTGGATGGCGGAGGACGGCCTGGCCACGGGCGTCCCCTACGTCGTCTTCCCCGGGAACGTGGGGGACGAGAACTCCCTGGCCGAGGTCGTCAGGACGCTGCAGGGAGCGGTTGGGCAGGCGTGACGGCGGCGATCCGAACGTAACGGCCCAGATTGAATGGGGCAGCGGGGCTCCGACCGACCCGCTGCCCCATTCGCGCGTCCGTGGAGCGACCCGGGAGCCTTCCTGGAGGACCACTCGACGTCCCGATTAAGTGACCGGCGGACTTCGGCGTTAGACTGTTCGCTGCGCGTCCGCCGCGGTGGTGGACACAACCAGAAAGTGGGCTAACGCTCATGACCACTCGATGAGTACCCAGAAATGAGCACAAACAACTAGCTGGTCTGCGCACGGCGCGGACCTGAAGGAGAGTAGTGGCCAAGGTCCGCGTCTACGAGCTCGCTAAGGAGCTCGGGGTCGACAGCAAAGCACTGCTGAAGACCATCAACGACATGGGAGAGTTCGTCCGGTCGGCTTCGTCCACGATCGAAGCACCGGTCGAGCGCCGCATCAAAGAGAAGTTCGCCGCCCAGGCTTCAGAGGCGCCGGCGGAGAAGTCCGCGCCGGCTCCTGCCGCGCCCGCGCCAGCGGCCGCCAAGCCGGCTGCGGCGCCCGCC
>JASGEM010000019.1:0-26503 GCA_049841235.1 Propionicimonas sp.
CCCCATCCGGGCGCGCTGGCTGCGCCGGCCACGCTCACCAGACGACCCGGTCTGCCTTCGCGTGACCGTCTTGCCATCGCACCCGTCTGGTGCCGCTCACGACGGCGGCCATCGGTGGATCCGGGCTAACTCGAGGGGGCCGCCGCCTGGTCGGGATCCTTCGGCAAGCTGAGGACGGACAGGCTCGGCCGGCAGTTCCCTGAGCTTGGCATTGTCCCGACGGCGCGCGGCGTATCCCGACTACAGTTGGGGGCGATGACCACCCAGGATCTTCCCACCACCACGCAGCGCCTCACCGGCTGGGGACGGACCGCCGCCACCACCGCACAGGTGCTCTCCACCCCCGACGTCGAGACGATCGCCCACGCGGTCGCTGCGGTCGCCGGCCACAACGCCGACTCTCCGTCCCATCTGCGCCGCGGCATCCTCGCCCGGGGCCTGGGCCGCAGCTACGGCGACGTCGCGCAGAACGCCGGCGGGATCGTGATCGACATGACCCCGCTCAACACGATCCATTCGATCGACGCCGCCCGCGCCACCGTCGACGTGGACGCCGGAGTCAGTCTTGATCGGCTGATGCGCGCCGCGCTGCCGCACGGTCTGTGGATCCCGGTGCTCCCCGGCACCAGGCAGGTCACCATCGGCGGGGCGATCGGCGCCGACGTCCACGGCAAGAACCACCACAGCGCGGGCTCCTTCGGCAACCACGTCGCTGCCATGGAACTGCTGGTGGCGGACGGTCAGGTGCTGCACCTGACCCCCGACGGCTCCCCGGATGACCCGGACGCCAGCCTGTTCTGGGCCACCGTCGGCGGCGTCGGGCTGACCGGTGTGATCCTGCGGGCCACCCTGAACATGACCCGCACCGAGACCGCCTACTTCGTCGCCGACGGTGTCACGACCAACTCCCTTGACGAGACGATCGCGGTCCACTCCGACGGCTCCGAGGCGAACTACGACTATTCGTCCGCCTGGTTCGACGCCATCTCCGCCCCGCCCAAGCTGGGCCGCGCCGCGTTGTCGCGCGGCAACCTGGCCCGGCTCGACCAGCTGCCGACCAAGCTGGCCGCCGACCCGCTGGGCTTCGACGCCAAGCCGTTCTTCGAGTTGCCGGACGTGTTCCCCAACGGCCTGGCCAACAAGCTCAGCTTCACCGCGCTCGGCACCCTGTGGTACGCCAAGAGCGGCACCTACGCCAACAAGGTGCAGAGCCTGACCGGCTTCTACCACCCGCTGGATCTCTTCGGCGAGTGGAACCGGGCCTACGGCTCGCGGGGCTTCCTGCAGTACCAGTTCGTCGTCCCGCCGGCCGCGGTGGCCGAGTTCAAGCGGATCATCGCCGATATCCAGGCGTCGGGTCACTACTCCTTCCTCAATGTTTTCAAGCTGTTCGGCGAGGGCAACCGCGCCCCGCTGAGCTACCCGATGCCCGGCTGGAACGTCTGCGTCGACTTCCCGATCAAGGCCGGGCTGGAGGAGTTCCTGAGGGGCCTGGACGCCCGGGTGCTGGAGTTCGGCGGACGGCTCTACACCGCCAAGGACTCCCGCGCCACCGCGGAGACCTTCCACGCCATGTACCCGGCGATCGATTCCTGGATCGCCACCCGTCGCCGAGTCGACCCGCACCAGGTGTTCGCCTCCGACCTCGCCCGCCGATTGGAGCTGCTGTGATCGATGCCACCGGAAACCCCCAGACCATCCTGCTGCTGGGGGGCACCTCCGACATCGGCCTGGCCATCGTCCGCGACTACCTCGCCAAGCAGACCCTGCGGGTGATCCTGGCGGCCCGGCCGAGCGCTCGCCGGGACCAGGCTGCCGCAGATCTCCTGGCGGCCGGCGCCACCGTGGACGTCCTCGACTTCGACGCGACCGCCTTCGACAGCCATCCTGGAGTGATCGACGCCGCCTGGGCGATCGCGGATGTGGACCTGGCCATCGTCGCCTTCGGGCTGCTCGGGGACGCCGAACAGGCCTGGCAGGATCACTCCGCGGCCGTCGCGCTGGCCCAGGTGAACTACACCGGCGGGGTGAGCGTCGGGGTGCTGCTCGGCCAGCGGATGAAGGATCAGGGCTACGGCCAGATCATCGCCCTCTCCAGCGTCGCAGGCGAGATCGTCCGCCGCTCCAACTTCGTCTACGGCTCCACCAAGGCCGGCTTCGACGGCTTCTACCGGCTGCTCGGCGAGGCGCTGGAACCTTTCGGCCCCAAGGTGCTGGTGGTCCGTCCCGGCCAGGTCCGCACCAAGATGCTGACCGGCGTGAAGGAGAGCCCCGGCGCGATCGCGCCCGAGGTGCTCGCCCGCACCGTGGTGGACGCAGCCCGCGATGGCCGGACGCTGATCTGGGCCCCGGCCTTCTTCCGTCCGATGATGTGGGTGCTCAAGCACCTGCCCGCACCGATCTTCCGCCGCCTGCCAATCTAGGGAACCCGGACAATCCCTGAGCATCCGCCGATCTGGATGCCAAACGACCCCTGAGCCTGTCGCAACGATCCCTGAGCTTGTCGAAGGGTCGTTGCCAACCGTGGCGCCGGGGCTTCGTCGGGCTCAGCCATCGTGAAGTAACGCTTCTCTACAGCTCCAGCACGGTCCCGTCCGGGTGGACGCGGGCGCCGCAGCGGGCCAGCTCCGCCTCCAGCTCGGCCAGCGGCGGGTTGCCGTGGCCGAGATGGACGGCGACCACCTGGGTGTCGTCGGTCACCGCGCCCACCTCGCGCAGGGCAGCAATGGTCTGGGCGAAGGTCGCCAGCTGCAGGTGCCCGTCGGTCAGGTCGGTGCGGGTGCCGAAGGTCTCCTCCAGCAGGACGGCGTCCAGCGGCGTCCCGGCCAGCGCGGCCAGGGTGGCGGGCGGCAGCAGCCCGGTGTCGGTCGCGTACAACAGACGACATTGCCCATCGTCGACCAGGTAGAGCACGGCCTCGCCGAAGGCGTGGTGGTTGGCGGCCAGCGCGGTGAGCCGGTAGCCGGAGGCTTCGACCACGTCGCCGGCGGTCACCTCACGCAGGTCGAACTCGATTCCGGCGTCCTTCAGCCAGGGGCGCAGTGAGGCCATCACCGGCGCCGGCCCGATCACCGTGAGCGGCGCAGGCGCCACCCAGGAGCGGTAGAGGGTGAAGGCCGGGTCGCAGTGATCGTGGTGGGCGTGGCCGATGGCGATCACCTCGACGCCGGACAGAGAATGGCCCAGCCGGGCCGCCTGACCGGGAGCCTCGGGGCCGGAATCCAGCTGCAGCCGTCCGTCCACCAGGGCCGAGGTGGGGGAGCGTCGGCCTCGGGGACGCTGCTCCTCGCAGGTGGGGCAGTCGCACCAGGGGTTGGGAAGGCCGTCGGCGGAGCCGGTGCCGAGCAGGACGACGCGCATGAGCCGCACCCTAGCCCTTCCGAGGCAGGCCGGTCGCGGCCAGCGCATGGTGATACTCAGGGCGACCGGCGGGCCACTCAGGCAGCTGATTCCGTGACCTCGGCAGCGGTGCGTGATCCACTCATTCTGTTCCTGACGACTCACCCACACCCGGGAACGATCTCGATCGAGAGGTAGTGTCATCGACGGTTAAGTTCAACTGGTGAACGCCACGCAGAGCCCGGAAGGGTTGGTTGTGTCCCCCCGCAGCCGCCCGCTGTATTCCCTGCAGTTACCCGCTGTGTCCCACCACAGTCAGGCCGTCGGCCACGTGGCGTTGCGCGGTTGAACACCACAGGCCGGCGGGACTCTCGTACGTGGAGTTCCGCCGGCCCATGTCTGTTGCGGTGTGAGGCGAAGGGAACACGATGGGCGGTCGCTTGCCGGGATCGAGATCCCGATACCCGGCGAGCCCGCCGATATGACGGAAGGGGTGTGCCTCGCGGCGAAGGCGGTGCGCTGGCTCGAGTCGGGCAGGGACGTTCTGGTTCGTAGCGATGATGCCGCTCAGGGCGCAGCCTTCCTGGCCGATCTGGCTGCCGAAGCCGAACTCCAGGGCTTTGTCACCAGCACGTTGGGTGTCGAGGAGTTGGGCCCGGCCGCCGAGGCCCGTCCCGCCGCTTTCGCGGACCGGCGCGCCAGGCCGGACCGGGCCTCTCACCGGCCTGGCCGGACGGTCTGGATGGTGGAGTATTCCAGCGAGTTCAACTCGACTGCCGCCGAGCGGCTGGCCCGCGCGCTGAGGCGCAGCCGCGCCCAACTCGTGACGACGACGACGTTCGATCTCGTCGGTCACAGCGAGTCCCCGTTGGGGAAGCTGGTGGCAGGCCGCGGCCCCGCGGAACTCAGAATCCCGGGGCTGAGCTACACCGAGATGATGACGCATGTCGCGGCGCGCCTGGGCGGGCCGGTCGACGCGCGGCTGGTGTCCTCCGTGCTGGCCTGGTCCGGCGGACTTCCGTCCGTGGCCTCTGCGGTCCTGGATGCCGGACGGTTCGCCAGCGTGATCACGCTGGTCGATCGAGCATGGACACTGGTCGGCGATCTGTCCACGATTCCGCTGGATCCGGTTGCTCACTTGCTGTGTGCCCGACTCTCGGCACCCGAGGTACAGGCGCTGACAGTGCTGTCGGTGATGGGTCCGGCCGATCAGCACGAACTCCGGTCGGTCGTGCCTTCTGACCTGCTGGAGCGGCTGCAGAGCCAGCACCGCGTTATCGTCAACCGTGGGCCACGCGGCACGCGGTTCTCGGTCAGCCCTCCGGCACTTGCCGAGGCTCTCCGGTTGCGCGCGCCCGGTGCGGCGTCCGAGGAGTTTGCCGCGACCTCGGGCCCGGACGACGCGAGGTCGAGGGACGCGCCCGGACAACACGACCTGCTCAGCCTGCTGCTGTCGCCGGATATCGAGCGGCACCGGGAGTTCGAGCAGCGCGCCTCGCAACTCATGGCGATGGCTCAGGAGGCCTCGCGCCGCAGGGAGGCGGCGGCGAGGGACCAGTGGCAGCGTTCGCACGACATTGAGGACGCGGTTGCCTACCTGTCGGTGCTACTGCAGCGCCCGACGCGGAGAGCCGCGAGCGAGGTGTTCGCATCCACCCAGTCTCTGCCCGGAACCGAGCTGGCCGAGCGACTGCAGTTGCTGGAGTTGCGCTGGCTGAGATGGCTTGGCAAGGATCACCCGACATGGCAGGAGTTCTGCGCGCGGCACCAGCACGATCAGCGTCCGATCGAGAGGATCAACGAGATCGTCCGCTCCGTGCTGGAGACCCCGGCAACGCCACTGGGGGACGCGGAGCTGGAGGCCAGTATCCCGCTGTCGGCCCATGAGCTGGAGCCGGTGCGCTCGCTGGCCTACGCACGGGAGGCGACCGCGCTGCTGGAGTCGGGCAGGCTCACCCTCGCGCTTCGCCTGACCGATCCCGTCAATCGGCCCGGCTGGCTGATGCCCGATCTGCAGGTCTATCTCGACGGCGTCCACCTCAAGACGCTGCTCGCGCTGGGGCGGGTGCGGGAGGTGCTCACCCTGAGCCGCGCCGGCCTCGCGCGGGCATTGGACGAGCTCGATCCCAACGGTATCCGGGTGTACGCGGTCGGACTGGCGCAGAGCCTGGTCGCCGTGGGCAGGAGCGATGCGGCAGGAACGCTGCTGTTCACTGCACTCCGGCTCGGCCCTTCGGGTCCGATCGGTGGCGGGTTCTACGAGCAGCTGGTGATCGGCGCGGCGGCCCACACGACCTGCGAGGAGTCGGCCGGAGCCAGCAGACTGCTGGCCACCGAGCTGGTCGACCGGCCAGCCGAGAATGCCGAGATGGTGGGCGCCACGCGTCAGATCGCGCAAGCCTGTCTACTGCGCCTGGATGCCGACAACGAGCAGGCCGATGCGCTGCTGTGGGCAGCGGGCGAACGTTTCGCGAGCCAGGGGCGGCTGCACAGCGCCCTGCTGGTGTGGAGCCAGCTCTCCGCCGTCTCCACCAAGCAGCAGCTGGAGGCGATCCGGGCGGCGGTGCGAGTCCGCCCGGAGCCGCTGCTCTCCCGAGTGTTCGCCGTGCAGGAGGCATTGTTCCTGGGTGATCTCGCGGCGGTGGTACGAACCGCCAGCGCCGTGCCGATGGGTGTCTCGCCGCCGCTGGCGGAGGCAGTGCTGGCGTTCGTGGAGGATCACCGTCGCAGGACCGGCAGTCCGCCCTTGGGTCGGCACGAGCGCATCGCGCTCGTCGGAGACGCCCTCGACCGCTGGCTGGAGGACCGGGCTCGTGGCCGCCGGGTCGTTGCCTTGTCGGCGCGCGAGCGCGAGATTGCGCGGCTGGTGGCGGAGGGGCACACCAATCAGGAGATCGCTGCTTTGCTCGGGGTGAGCCAAAGGACGGTTGAGAATCACGTCTACCGTTCCCGGAAGAAGCTTCACATCGTGGGTCGTGACGAGTTCCGCTCGCTCCGGGTCTGATTCCGGCGTGTGTGGCGACGGGTCCATCCTCGACCCGAGGCCACCGCTGCGGACCCTTCCTGGCCTCCCGGCGTCGATCTGGATCGGCTGTTGCGCACGACACCGGAGGAGGTGCCACCTGGAGCGCGCTCATGACTGTTCGGGTGGGGCGATGACGACACTCAATGTCTGGTGCGCAACCACTCAACGTGCTAGCGTTCCAAGCTGAGTGTCACTCGTCTTTTCATAGGCTCTTCAGCGTTGAGGGTTGATCGCGAAGGGAAGAAATCCGACGAAGGCACCGAGGTCGCACAGCGTCCGAGGAGCCTACGATCCATCGCCCCGCGAGCCTCAGCGAACCCAGCGCGCACACCGATATCCGGTCAACCGCGCCACGACACATCATCCTACGAAAGGCCATCACAGTGATCGAACTACGTCATGGTAAGCGGGGGCTCTCCCGCCTCGTTGCCGCCGCCGGCGCCCTCGCAGCGGTCGCCGCGTTGGCTACCGCCGCCGCGTTCACCGACTTTGCCAACCTGAACATCGGCAACGGCACCGACGACTCCGGTATCGGTGGGAACAACCGCTTCAACATCCAGGTGGTCGGTACCGACATCGACGGCAACCCGGTTGTGGGGACCTGGCAGGAGGCGGACACCGAGGCCGGCGTGAACATCAACCTTCCGGGTGCCGACGTGATCACCCCCGGCGATACCGTCTCGGTGGAGATTCCGTTCCGCAATGAGAGCCCCGAGCTGGGTGCCGATATCGCCTTCTCGCTGCAGGATCGGCCCGGCTACGCCTCGGATGCCGAGATCGCCGACGCGCTGCGCTACACCATCGAGTTGGACGGCTCCGCTGTCGTGAGTTCCGTGCCCCAGTCGGGCGTCGCCGACCTCGATCTCGGTGTCTGGGTTGCCGGTGACGGCGGCGTGTTGAAGGTGACCGTCACCCTGCCCGACCAGGGTAGCCCGGCGGCCAACAACGCCCTGCAGAACAAGGTTGCCTACGTCCAGGCGCACTTCGACGCCACGTCGGTCGCCTGAGCCCGCCCCTTGCTCGGGTGGTCCTGGGCAGGCGTTCCAGGACCACCCGAAGTCTGGCTGTGCACCCTCTGGAGGAAGTGGGCGACCATGAAGAAGGCACTACCCGGCAAGTTGCGGATGGCAGCTGCCGGCGGCAGCATCGTGGCGGTAGGCGCGTTGCTCACCGCCGCCGCGATCACCGACTACACCGACGTTGACGTCGTGATGAACGGATCGGGCAACACTCTCGACATCGTGGTGGCGGGACAAGCCGACACCACCACCTGGACCCCTGGTGACCAGGAGTGGGAGCAGGGAAATCCCGATCCGTTCCGGATCCGGCTGGGGAACGGCGGTGTCGACATCGTCATGGCGCCCGGCCGCGTCCTTGACGTCCGGGTCGCGGCGAAGAACGCCAGCCCGCGGCTGGCGAGCCTGATGACCCTCACCATCCGGGATCCGCAGCCGCGCGGCGGCGAGACCGATCCGCACACGGGCAACTTCGTTGAGCTCTACGACCAGCTGGTCTTCACCATCAAGGACGGCGACACCGTCCTCTTCGATCAGGTGCCGGCCCGCGACCTAGCCAGCCACACCTGGTCACCTGCCCTGGAGCCGGGGGACTTCCTGCTTCTGGACGTGGCCATCGAGTTGCCGAAGTCCGTCGACAACCGGTGGCAGCTGGCTTCGACCGACATCCAGTTCGACTTCGAGGCGGTGAACGAATGAGTCAGGAGAACCCGCGCCGCCCCAGTGTGGCTCCACTGGTGTTGGCAAGCTCCGTCCTGGTCTTCTTCGGCCTGGCCGGCACAGCTGCCGCCTTCACCGATCATGCACTTCTCAACCTCGGCGCCGGCGGAGCGATCGGCAACCCGAACCTTTTCGACATCGCGATCCGCGACGCCAACGGCGACCTGCAGGACGCAGCGACCACCGCCGACGCGGTCATCCTTCCGCTGACCTCGGGTGATGTGCTCTCCGAGACGAACGCAGTGGTGTTCGAGGCTCACGTTGTGAACCGTGACCCGGGCGTCGCCGGTGACCTGCTGCTGCGGCTCTACGATCCCGACGAAGAGAGCGGCGACGTGTTCGCAGACCTGCGGTTCACGATCTACCTCGACGGAGCCTCGACTGCGGCGGCCCAGGGCCTCACCGCTGCCGAGGTGAACGCCGCCGACCTCGGCTTCACCGAGGTGGATCCAGGTGATGAGCACACGATTCGGGTGTCCGCGCTACTGGCCAGTGGCACCGCTGCCGCAGCCGAGGACAAGTCGACGCAGATCGGCCTGCGGGTGGAAGGGGAGAGCAGATGAGTCTGCCAGCATGGGTAAGGGCTGCTGCCGTCGGAGCCGGTGCGCTGAGCATGCTCCTTCCCGGTGCCATGTCGGCCGCCGCGGCACCGGGTGATCTGATCGATTCGACGCCCGCGGTGGTCGTCCTTGAGGTGCCTGCACCCGGCGAATCGGTCGACTGGAGCATGTCGGTGACGAACCTGACAGACGGCTCGCTTCCGCTCAGCCTGGAGATCCTCGGCGCCGGAGAAGAGCCCCTCTTTGCCGGCGAGCACGGGCTGCGGCTCTCCGTGGCGGAGAGCGACGGCCGGATTCTGGTGCATTCCGCCTCGGTCGCCGATCTGCTCGATGAGCCGATCACTCTGCCGGCACTGGCGGCGGGGTCCAGCTATGAGTTGCGTGGCTCGGTGAGCCTTCCCCGCGAGGCGGACAACCGCTACCAGGGAATGTCAGGAACGCTGACGCTGCGGTTTGCCACCTCGGCCTCGGAGCCGCCGCCCGACCCGATGCTTCCGGTCACCGGTGCTGACGCGATCCTTGCGATCGTCGCCCTCGGCACCGTACTGGCCCTCGCGGGGGCACTGGTCGTGATCGCGGTCGGCTCGCGTTCGAAGGAGTCTCAGTCATGAAGTTGGCCACGTTCTGGAGAAGGCGGCTCCTGGTCGGTGCGGCGATCTCGCTGGGATGCGCCGTGCTGTTCGCCGGAGGCGGAGTTGCGGTGACGGCCGCGGGCTATGTCGATCGGACGCATGGCCGCACGACCTCCCTTGAGGTAGAACTGCCCGAGCCGCCGGAGCCGGAGTTCCTGGTGGGCATCTCGAGGAACGCCCGCATGGTCGACACCGGGCTGGGCCTCTCCGAGGACGGCAACGCCTACGTGTGGGGTCGAACCGACATGGCCATGAACGGCGGTGCGAGCGACCCGGGCACCTGGAGGGGACCGCAGAGGATCCCCATCGAAGCCGGAACCGTCCGTCAGGTGACCGGGCAGATCTACGACGCCAATGCGCTCGACAAGGACGGCTACGTCTGGGGATGGGGATTCTACAACGGCCGCAACGGCACGGATGCCTCCCGCCCCAGCAGCCTCCCGACGCGGCTGCGCGTCAACGCCGCCTGGAACAGCGGATCCGCTCCGTTGCTGGATCAGATCGTCGCGATCAGCTCCACCGAGTACGCCGGCGCGGGCATCCGGGCCGATGGCACGGTCTGGCACTGGGGTGCCGACATCGGCTACGGAGGCAATGGCGGCACGTTGGGCGCCAGCCAGATCTCGGGCCTGCCGGATCCGACGGTCGAGGGCAACCAGCCGGTGTACCTCAAGGGCGCCTACACCAACTTCTTCGTCATCCTGAAGAACGGAGACGTCTACTACTGGGGCGGGATCGGTGGCAACAGCCTGCCGCCCGGTGTCGGCAACGTGGGCTCCTCCGCAACCAAGCTCACCGCGCTGAACGCGTGGATGAAGGGGAACGTCGGGAGCGGCCAGCCGTACATCGTGGCGGCCGACGGCGGCATCAACATGGGCGCGGCGCTGCTCTCCAACGGAACCGTGCTCAGCTGGGGGGCCACGATGTACCGCACCGGACGGGGTGCTCCGACCTCGCCCGCGGTCATTCCGGGCCTGAGCGGTATCGAGTCGATGCAGTTCGGCTTCACCGGCGTGGCCATGGGCAAGAGCGACGGATCGCTGTGGGGCTACGGCGCGGACGACGACTACGGACTCTTCCCCATGACCCCGACGCAGATCGACACCAGCGTCGTGCAGTACGGAGCCGGGCAGGGTTTCTACCTCTGGCAGAAGGAGGACGGAACCTTCTGGGGTCAGGGGTACAACCCGCAGGGTGCGATCGGGCTGCCGGCCGGCAATCAGCGACGGCAGATCACCGATCCCGATCTCAGCGCGATCGAGGTGAATGAGTGATGAGAAGGCTTGTGAAGAAGGATCGGATGATTCGGCGGCCGCGGCTCCCCGGCAGATGGATGGTGGGCGGAGTCGGGGGGCTCGGAGCCGGTGCGCTCGTCGCCGCGGTGGCGACCATCGCCGTCTCTGCGGCGGCCTACTACGACCATGCCAATATGAACCTCGGCATGGACGGCATCGGCTCGAACAACAGGTTCGACATCGCCGTGGTGAAGGCTGACGACACCGTGATCCAGGCGGACGCGCCGGCTGGCGTCAACTGGGCGATACCAGGTTCCGACAAACTCGTCCCGGGTCGCTCGGTGACGACGGACATCCCGGTGTTCAACAATTCACCGGCCCTGGGCGCCGATGTCGTGATGACCGTGCTCGCTGACGGCGATGGCAGCGTCGGTACGGCGCCGAACATCACCAGCTTGCTGCTGTTCTCTGCTGAGCTCTCCGACGGTACGTCGCTGTTCAGCGAGGTGTCCCTGGCGCAGGCATCCGCCTCGATGGGCACGCTGGTGGCCCGCGGCGCGGACGCGCTGGAGGAAGGCGATGCCTACACCCCCGGCGAGGCCGGAAGCGAAGAGGTTGTGACGCTCACCGTGGCGTATCCCGATGAGAACGGAGTGGAGGATTACAATGGGGGACAGTCAGCCCTACGGATCCGTTTCGACGCTGAGTCCGCCTAGTCATCCGCCCCGTCGAGTGGCGGTGCTGGACGAGACGCCCCGCCGGGCCGCCCGTCCGGCGCTGGGCACCGCCGACGAAGGCAGAAGGGTACTGTGCGAGAGACTTGCGCTCGGCTGGCGGATCTGGCTCCCGGTCCGATCCGCCGTCCTGAGCCTTGCCGCTGCGCTGGGCGTCGTCTGCTTTGCGGTGTTCGCCGGAGCGCTGGCCTTCGGCGTCCAGCCCCTGGTGGTGATCTCGGGCTCGATGGAGCCCGGGCTTCCCACCGGATCGGTAGCGTTCATCCGGTCGGTCCCCGCCGCCGAGCTGGCCGTCGGAGACGTGGTGACGGTGGCGCGGCCGCGGGTGGGCGGTCTGGTCACCCACCGGGTGGTCACCTCCACGGCAGTCGGCGACGGTGTCCACGAGTTGACGCTGAAGGGCGATGCCAACTCGATGCCCGATGCCACCACGTACACGGTGGACCATGCTGGTCGCTACGTCGGGCATGTTCCGGGCCTGGGAAATGTTGCGCTGCTCCTGCAGAGCAGGGGAGGTGTGCTTCTCGCCGCCGCCGCGGGCATCCTGCTGATTGCCGTGTTCCTGCTGGATCCCCGGATGGAGGTCCGCCGCCGCGCTCGTCGGGTTGTCGGCTGACCGCAAGCGAGCGGTCCGGTCTGAGGCGGCTGCCGGGCCAGCGCGGCATCGGCTGGTGGGCGCGCCGACCCCGTGTGCCCTCTGTGCGGGGATGATCGCATGGCTGCCGGTCGGTCACTGACCCTGCATACCGCGCTCAGGGACGAGACAGTCACCCTGCTGGCGGCGGGCATCAGCGTGGACCTGTTCGGTATGCCCGGCTCCGGGCGATCGCTGTTGCTGAGGTCGATCGTCGACGCGATGGGCGACCAGGGTCTTCGGGCTGTCTCGGTGCGCGGGGTCGCCGCGCTCCGGGAACGTCCGCTGGAAGCTCTGGCGATCGCCGGCCTGATCGGACGACGCGAGATCGCCAAGACCTCGACGGCGGTGGCGGGTGCGGTCGCGGCTGTATCGGAGGCGCTGCGTGACGGACGCAGCGTGCTGGTGGTCGACGATAGCGACTCACTCGACGATGTATCCGCCGGCGTGCTGGTGGCCGCCCACGCGGAACAACGGTTCCCGCTGCTCTCGGTCACGCGGATGCAGCCGCGCAGCGCGCGCGTTCCTCACCAGGTGCCCCCTGAGATCCAGCCCGGTGTGACCCTGCTGGTCCCGGCGCTGGGCTACGTGGAGACCCAGATCCTGCTCGCCGGCGTCCTGGACGGAGCGATCGACTCCGGGGTCGTGGGCCGGGTGTTCACCGCCTCGGGCGGCTTGCCGGGTATCGCTCTGGCGCTGGTGGATGGAGCCCGCCGTTCAGGCAGCCTTCACCGTTCCAGCGGGGTCTGGCGGGCTGGCGCGGAGCTGTGGACTCCCGGGGTTCTGCGCGCCCTCGAACCACTGATCCGACCGCTGAGCACGGAGGAGGTCGACGCGCTGCATGCTCTCGCGCTGGCCGGTGTGGTCGAGCTCTCGACCGCACGGCGGCTGGTGAGCTGGGAGGTGCTGGACACCCTTGATGGGTACGGACTGCTGCGATTCCCGCTGCACGGCGAGGAGGTACTGGTCGGGGTGTATCCCCCGGTGCTGGCGGAGAGGTTCTGGCAGTTCGGCGTGGGCGCCCGCTACCTGAAGGTGAACGAGTCACTGGCGGTCGCGCTGGGCGGGACGGGAATCCGATTGCCTCCGGCTCCTTCGGCGTTGTCCATCGTGTCGGGGGATGACGGTGGCATTCCCCTGGCCCTGTCGGCGAGCGACACCGTGGTCAATCGGCTGCTGATCGAGAACTGGCATCGCGAGACCCTGGTCCGGCGCAGCGAATGGGAGACAGCGCCCTCGCCGCGAACCGGTATGGAGTACCTGCGAACCCTGCTGATCACCGGCGCGCCAATGGACACGATCGATGCCGTCATAGAGAACACCCCCCGGGTCGGCGAGCGGCGGGCGATCATCCGGTTCGACAACTGGTCGGCGCTGGCGGTCGGACTGGTCGAGCAGGACCAGACGCGGGTGGCGACCATTCTCGATCGAGCGCGGCTCACAGCCGATGAGTGGCTGCCGGTGGTCGACGCCATGCATGCCCATATCTCCCTGGTGATCGACCGAACCGCGGAACCAGAGAGCCTCGCCCTACCACAAAGGGGTACATCCGCAGAGGTCCGGGCCATCGTGGATGCGGTGCGAGCCGAGTTGCTGGTCTCCCGAGGGCGGCCAGCTGAGGCGCTCGACCTGCTCGGTTGGGTGGAGTGGTCGGAGGACGCGCTGGGACAGGTCCGGCTCGCAGCCTACGGCTTGGCGCTGCTGATGGAAGGGCGGTTCGACGAGGCCCTTGAGTGGGCGACTGGTCAGCTTCCTCAGGCGAGACGCCGAAACGACCTTGACAGCATCACCATCCTCGCGTTCACCGCTGCAGCCGTCTACGAGACCCAGCTCCGACGAACCGAGTTGCGTTCGTTGTTGAGTTCGGTGCTGTCTTCCGCGGTGTACTCGGCCCTGGCGAGACCGGCCGAGGAAGGGCTGCTGACGATTGCCAGTTCTGTGGCGCTGATCGAAGCCAGGCCCAACGCTGCCCGCAACCTGGCCGAGCAGGCCCGATCACTTGGGCACGGACCGAGTTGGTACGCGCTGACCAGTCCGACCTACACGCTCGCCCAGTTGGATGGCGCTGGCCTGGCCGCTGGCGAGGTTCGCCGGCTGGTGGCCGATCGGCTGTGGGCTGAGTATGAGGAGTTGCTCTCGCGGAACCATTTCAGCTCGGCCCTGTCGGTCGGCATGCTGGCGGTTTCGGAGCATCCCGATCCGGCGCGGGCACGGGCTCTGCAGAAGTTCGCCGCCACCATCCCGGCCGCATTGGCACGGCATTTCGAGGTCTACGCCGCAGCCTGCGCCAGCGCCGACCCCGCGGAGGCGCTCGCCGCCGGGGACTTGCTGGTGGAGGCCGGCGCCGCCTTCTTCGCGGTCAGAGCCTACGCCGCCGCGGTGGACGGGTTGCACGCGGGCGGAGACCCTTCCCGGGCGTCCGAGGTTCACAACGCCGCCCGCGCGCGGCTGTTCCGGATCAGCCCGGAGGCCGCCGATGCTCTCGATGCCGCGCTGGCACCGCGCCTTACCGCGCGCGAGTTCGAGATCGCATGTCTGGCGGCTGACGGCGCGTCCAATCAGACGATCGCGGAGCGGCTGAGTCTCAGCGTTCGTACTGTCGAGAACCACTTGCACCGCGCCTATCGCAAGCTCGGCGTCGACAATCGCAGCGAACTCTCCACGGCGCTGGGCCGCTGAGCCGTGGACTGGCAAGGAGAGCCGGGCAAGCATCTCGGGTGCTCTGCGGCTTGTGTCAACATGGCTCGGCCCCGTCCAGGCGAGGGACGGGGCCGGCTCACGGGGATACCTCAACTGATCGATGTCCAGGTGTGCTCCTTCCGACAACTCGACCATGCCGGGTTGCGCTGTGACGGCTCCCAGTGCTCGTCGTGGATCTGCTGTGATCCCCGGCTGCATCGCGACAAGAGGCTGGAATGATGAATTAACAGCCGACAAGGGAGTGGCCCTTCATCCTGACATCCGTGGGGTCGGGTGTCGCGACGAGACCCCTGTGGGATCAGACTGGCGATGTCCGGAACGGGTGACAACCCGAGGGGGCCACCGCGCATCAACCCTCAGGGGTGGTGAGGTGCGAACCGCATCCGGCGGCAGCTGTTGGGGGGTGCAGTAGGCCGTTAGGGCTGGACAACCGGCTGGTCCCGCCAGTACTGACCGGGAGGGTTCAGGAGGGCGGGCCAGCCGGTTCAGGTCGGCGTAGCGCCGGCAGCGGTTCCCGAGTTCGCCGAAGCGCCGGGTCTTTTCCCCCGGGTCTCAAGGAATTGCCGGGAAGCCGGCGGCGACCGCGAGCACGCCGGTGACGGTGGAGTCGTGATGAATAGGCCGGCCATCCAGTTCGGTCACCGGCAGGACGCCGCGAATCGCCGATGCCAGCCAGACTCCGGTGCAATCGATCGCCTGATCCGGGGTGAAGAGCGCCTCCCCGGTGCCGACGCCCTGCCGCCCGGCCTCGTCGAGGATCGCGGCGACCGTGACCGAGGCCAGGATTCCGGTGCCCGCGGTGGGAGTGGTCCAGAGGCGATCGTCCTGGGCGAAGATCAACCCCGAGGTCGGCCCCTCCAGCAGGTAGCCGTCACTGGAACGCCAGATCGGCTCGTCCACGCCGCGACTCAGCGCCTCGCGTCGCGCGGCGACGTTGACCGCGTAGGAGAGGGTCTTCACCCCGCCCAGCAGCCACGGCGCGTCGGCGAAGGCGTCGCTGCGATAGCCGCGGTCGAGGCTGACCGCGGTGACCCCACGTCGCGGCCCGGAGTAGTCCGGCACGGTGGTGATGGTCAGATAGCCGAAGGGTGCCGAGCGGACCGACTCGGCACCCCGGGTCAGCACCAGCTTCAGGACCGCTTCACCGGGCGCCCGCCAGTCGGCGAGCGCCTCATTGATGAGTTCGTTCCAGGCGCTGCCGGCAGGTGCACCGGAGATCTGCAGCAGAGCGGCCGATCGTCCCATTCGCTTCACGTGCGCTTCGCGATGGTGAACCCGTACCCCGTCGGCGTCATTGGTGACGCGCATGGCGTCGAAGCAGCCGTCTCCCCGGGTCAGCCCGAGGTCGTCCCCGCTGACCAGCGCGGTACCCGGCGTTACCACCCCTTCGCCCAGGATCGCGACTACTTGGACGGGCGCCGGCTGATTCACACCCCCACCCTAGGGCTGCCGAGGGCAGTCGAACCTCCGGAAACGCGAAGGAGCGCCCAGGTTGCCCCGGGCGCTCCTTCGGTGAACCATTGACGGATCACATATCGAAGTAGACGAGCGGCGCCCGGGTTGCCCCGAGCGCCGCGCCAATGTCCACGAGATATGTGGTCAGGGAAAAACCTGATCACATATCGAAGTACATCTCGAACTCGTGGGGGTGCGGGCGCTGCCGGATGGCGTCGATGTCGGCCCGCTTCATCTCGATCCAGGTCTCGATCAGGTCCGAGGTGAACACTCCACCGGCCTGCAGGTACTCGTTGTCGGCCTCGAGGGCGTCGAGCACCCCGTCCAGGTTCGGCGGGACGGTCGCGACCTCGGCATGCTCCTCGGGCGGCAGCTCGTAGAGATCCTTGTCGATCGGGGCCGGCGGCTCGATCCGGTTCTGGATGCCGTCCAGACCGGCCAGCAGGCAGGCCGCGAACGCCAGGTACGGGTTCGAGGAGGGATCGGGGCAGCGGAACTCGATGCGCTTGGCCTTCGGGTTCGAGCCGGTCACCGGGATCCGGATGCAGGCCGAACGGTTGCGCGCCGAGTACACCAGGTTGACCGGAGCCTCGAAGCCCGGCACCAGGCGATGGTAGGAGTTCACCGTCGGGTTGGTGAAGGCGAGCAGCGAAGGGGCGTGGTGCAGCAGGCCGCCGATGTAGTAACGGGCGGTGTCCGACAGGTTGCCGTAGCCGGCCTCGTCGTAGAAGAGCGGGGTGCCATCGCTCCACAGCGACTGGTGGATGTGCATGCCCGAGCCGTTGTCGCCGAAGATCGGCTTCGGCATGAAGGTCACCGTCTTGCCGGCGGCCCAGGCGGTGTTCTTCACCAGGTACTTGAACTTCATCACGTCGTCGGCCGCGGCCAGCATCGTGTTGAACTTGTAGTTGATCTCGGCCTGGCCGGCGGTGCCCACCTCGTGGTGCGCGCGCTCGACCTCGAGCCCGGCGGCGGTCAACTGGTTGCACATCTCGTCGCGCAGGTCGCCGAAGTGGTCGACCGGGGCGACCGGGAAGTAGCCGCCCTTGTACTTGACCTTGTAGCCGCGGTTGCCGCCCTCCTCCTCGCGTCCGGTGTTCCAGGCGCCGGCCTCGGAATCGATGTAGTAGAAGGAGGAGTTCTGCTTGGTCTCGAACCGCGCGGAATCGAAGATGTAGAACTCGGCCTCGGGGGCGAAGAAGGCGGTGTCGCCGATCCCGGTGGACGCCAGGTAGGCCTCGGCCTTGCGGGCGATGTTGCGCGGGTCGCGGCTGTAGGCCTCGTGGGTCAGCGGATCGTGCACGAAGAAGTTCAGCGCCAGCGTCTTGTTCACCCGGAACGGGTCGATGAACGCGGTGCTGGGATCCGGCAGCAGGGTCATGTCGGATTCGTGGATCTTCTGGAAGCCACGGATGGACGAGCCGTCGAAGGCCATCCCGGTCTCGAACACGTCCTCGCCGAAGGCGTAAGCCGGCACGGTCAGGTGCTGCATCACACCGGGCAGATCACAGAACCGGATATCGACGTACTCGACGCCCTCGTTCTTGATGTAGGCCAACAGCTCGTCGGCGCTTGCAAACATCGTGCCTCCACAGTCATGGGTAACGGACGTCCGCCACGGTATAGCAGCCGGCGTATCCCAACAGTTGCAGCCGTGTTTCAGGGATGTAACAGCCCGCTCGGGACACCGTGGCCGAGGGTTCGGGAACGGTGCCAGTAGGCTCGGACGTCATGAGCGAGCAGGCGACCGACGGCTACCCGGGCGAGAGCATCGGGCTCCCCGAGAGCGGACGGGGCGCGCTGGCGAGTTGGCGGGCGCGGATCGCCGCGTTGCTGGTCGACTGGGGCACCTCGATGGTCGTGGCGGTCTTCGCCTTCGGCGTCGGGGTGCTGCGGGACGGCGGCTGGCGGGCCTGGATGATCCTGACCGTCTTCTTCGTGCAGAAGTCCGTCCTGACCGCGCTCGCGGGCGGCAGCTTCGGGCAGATCCTGGCCAAGGTGGCGGTGGTCCGGGTCGACGGGGGGAAACTCGGCTGGTGGCGGGCGATCGCCCGCACCGCCATGGTGTGCGTGGTACTCCCGGCGGTCGTGATCGGAGCCGAACGGCGGGGCCTGAATGACCTCGTGCTGGGCACGGTGGTGGTGCGCCGGCACTGAAATCGGGCTCATTCGGGCTCTCAAAGCAGCCGGCTCCGGTATCAGTCGCGTAACAATGGACAATCTCATCCGGCGTTGACTTGGTTCGTTGACAACTGCGGGGCTAGGTTTGTGCAAGCTCATCACGGCGTACGTGGGGCCTTTTTGCCGTGCGACGCCTCGATTATTGGAGGAAACCTTGGGCACCAAGAAGCTCATCGCAGTTGCTGCGGGGTTGGTCGCCACGGCGCTCGCCCTGTCCGCCTGCGCACCGCCCCCGGCTCCGGCTCCCGCGCCGCAGCCGACCGCCAGCGGAACCGACGCACCGGCACCCTCGGGTCCGACCGCGGTGTCGGTGATGTGGAACCAGCCGCTGTACTCGCTGAACCAGAACACCACGTTCGGCAACGCCACGGCGAACAACATCATCAAGTACATGACGGACTCGTCCTTCGGCTACTACGACAAGGAACTGAACCTGGTTCCGGACACGTCGTACGGCACCTACGAGAAGCTCTCCGACGATCCGTTGACCGTCACCCAGACCCTGGCCGACACGGCCGTGTGGTCGGACGGTGTGCCGGTGACCGCCGCCGACATGATCCTCGCCTTCGGTGCGATCAGCGGCAACTTCAACACGGTCAAGGGCAAGGACGTCCAGAAGCTGCAGGACGAGAACGGTAACCCGATCCCGGCCGGCGAGGGCGACGTCTACTTCGACTCGACCGACCCGGGCCTGGGGCTGGTGAAGGAACTGCCGACGATCGACAGCGACAAGCAGATCACCTACACCTACAGCAAGCCGTTCGCGGACTGGGAGATCCGGGCTGCGAGCTCCCTCGGTGGTGGCCTGCCGGCTCACATCGTCGCCAAGCGTGCCCTGGGGATCGAGGATCCCACCGCGGCCAAGCAGGCGGTCGTCGACGCGTTCCAGAAGAACGACAAGGCCGCGCTCTCCAAGCTGGCCAATGTGTGGAGCATCGACTGGAACGTCGTCGAGATGCCGAGTGACCCCGATCTGCTGGTTGGCTCCGGCCCGTACCGGATCACCGCGTACGAGAAGGACGCCTTCCTCACCGTCACAAAGGACGAGAACTACAAGGGCCAGCACGTCGGTCAGGTGGATACCATCACCGTCCGGTACAGCGAGGATCCGATGGCGGCCGTCCAGGCACTGCAGAACAACGAGGTGCAGCTGATCTCGCCGCAGTCCACCGCCGATATCCTGACCGCGGTGCAGGAGACTCCCGACCTCACCGTGCTGACCGGCCTTGAGGGCACCTTCGAGCACGTCGACCTGACCTTCAACAACGGTGGTCCGTTCGATCCGGCGACCTACGGTGGCGACGAGGCGAAGGCGAACAAGGTCCGCCAGGCGTTCCTGCTCACCATCCCGCGGAACAAGATCCTCGATGACATCGTGAAGCCGCTGTTCGCAGAGTCGAACGTCCGCAACTCCTTCATCGTGGTGCCGGGCGCGCCGAACTACGACACGATCGTGGCCGCCAACAAGATGGGCGAGGTGTTCGCCGATGTCGACATCGACGGCGCGAAGGCTCTGCTGGCCGAGGCCGGCGCGACTGCGCCGAAGGTCCGGATCCTCTACGGCGCGTCCAACGTCCGTCGTCAGCAGCAGTTCGCGCTGATCAAGGACTCGGCCGAGCAGGCCGGCTTCGAGGTCATCGACGCCGGTTCCGACACCTGGGGCCAGAAGCTGGGCGACGGCTCGTACGACGCCTCGCTGTTCGGTTGGCAGTCCACCTCCACCGCGCTGACCGAGTCCGATGCGAACTACCGCACCGGTGGCCTGAACAACTTCGGTGGTTACTCCAACGAGAAGGTGGACGGTCTGTTCGACGAACTGCAGACCGCTGTCGATCCAGCCGAGCAGGATCGCATCCTCGGCGAGATCGAGGCGCAGCTGGTGGCCGACAACTTCGGTGTCACCATCTTCCAGTTCCCGTCGGTGACGGCCTTCAAGTCGAACGTGACCGGTGTCGATCCGATCACGATCGCGCCGACCATCTTCTACGGGTTCTGGAACTGGCAGGTCACTGCCTGATCGGAACAGAGAGCCGGTTGATCTGCACCGCTGATCACGTGGCTCTCGCCGGTGGGGCGTCGGGTGCAATATCCTGACGCCCCACCGGCCTGTCCGGCAGGGATACCGAAAGCTAGCTGACTGATGATCCGATTTCTTCTACGACGCCTGGGGTTGGCGCTGGGCACACTGCTCGTGCTGTCCTTCATCGTCCACTTCATGGTCGACCTCTCGATCGACCCGCTGGACGACCTGCGGCAGAGCACGGCCGCCAACAAAGCCGAGCTGATCGAACGCCGCGAAGCCATGCTGATGCTCGATCAGCCCTGGATCAACCGCTACTGGAGCTGGTTGTCCGGCTTCGTCCGCGGCGATCTCGGGTACGCCTGGCGGACTGCCCAACCGGTACTGGAGGTGATGGGCAGCGCGATCTCGGCGTCCATCACCCTGATCTTTGCCTCGACCCTCCTGGCGCTGCTGCTGGGCATCATGATCGGCATCGTCAGCGCGCTGCGGCAGTACACCGCCTTCGACTACTCGATCACCTTCGTCTCCTTCGTGCTGTACTCGCTGCCGGTGTTCTGGGTCGCGGTGCTGCTGAAGCAGTTCATGGCGATCGGGCTCAACGACTTCCTCAACACCCCGGTGTTCAACATTCCGCTGACCGTGGGGATCGCGGTCGTCGCCGGCTTGTTCTGGGCAGGCGCCCTGGGCGGTCACCTGCGACGCAAGTTGGCGATCTTCGGCATCGGATTCGGCATCACCGCCGGGCTGTGGATCTTCATCCTGTACTCCGGCTGGCTGAACACCCCGACCATCGGTGTGGTCGGGCTGGGGATCCTGGGCCTGGGGACGGCGGTCGCGATCACCGTCATCTTCGCCGGATTCAACAACAAGCGCGCGCTCTACTCGGCCTTGACCACGGCCGTCGTGGGCATCGCGCTCTACTACCCGCTGCAGTGGTTGTTCTACCTCTACGAAATGGACACCCTGCGGCTGTTCGGCCTGCTCGCCGTCGCCGTCGCGGTCGCGATGGGCATCGGCTGGCTCTGGGGTGGTCCGGACCGGGGTGTCTCGATGCGGGGCGCCGTGATCGTGGGTCTGGTGATGAGCTTCCTGGTCTTCATCGATCGGGTCATGCAGGTGTACCCCTACTTCTTCCAGCACACCCTGATCAAGGGGCGGCCGGTGGCCACGATCGGCGCCTCCACCCCCAACCTGGTCGGCGACTTCTGGTTGATGCAGCTGGACCGATTCATGCACCTGCTGCTGCCGACCATCGCGCTGGTGATGATCTCCTTCGCCTCCTACACCCGCTACCAGCGTGGCTCGATGCTCGAGGTGATGTCGCAGGACTACATCCGCACCGCGCGCGCCAAGGGCCTTCCCGAGCGGGTGGTGATCACCCGTCATGCGCTGCGCAATGCGCTGATGCCGCTGGCCTCGATCATTCCGGTCGACCTGGTGGCGTTGATCGGCGGCGCGGTGATCACCGAGACCATCTTCGGCTGGCACGGGATGGGCCGGCTGTTCATCGTCTCGCTGAAACAGAGTGAGATCGACCCCGTGATGACCTACGTGATGCTCACCGGAGCACTGGCGATCCTGGCCAACCTGGCGGCTGACTTCCTGTACGCCGTCCTCGACCCCCGGATTCGGGTGAACGCATGAACGACGAACGTCCCAACGACGAGCCGCAGCTGCCCAGCGAGCAGAGACCGCCGGAGATCATTCCTGGCGACCTGCCCGACGTTCCGGGTGACCAGCCCACCGATCTGCCCGAGGCGGTGGCCGAGGATGCCGCCGGTCGTGGCGAGGGCATCGGTGAAGCCAAGGAGGTCGAGGGCCTCTCCCAGGGCCAGGTGGTGTGGCGGCGGTTCATCCGGCACAAGGGCGCGATCTTCGGCATCGTCACCCTCACCCTGGTCGCGGTGCTGGCAATCAGCGCGATGGGTCTGGGCCCGATCCCCGGTTGGTGGATCTGGCAGGATCCGATGAAGCCGCTCACCCAGGTGAACCAGGGCGTGCCGACGCTGACCCTGCCGACCTGGCTGGGCGGGCCGGGTTTCGAGATCGGGGAGCATCCCTTCGGCCAGGACAACATCGGACGGGACAACTTCGCCGCCGTGATGGCCGGTATCAAGACCTCGCTGTTGGTGATGGTGGTGCTCGGTGGCACGGCACTCGTCATCGGCGTGACCATCGGTTCCCTGGCGGGCTACTACCGGGGCAAGCTCGACACCTTCCTGATGCGGCTCACCGATCTCGCCATCACGCTGCCGGTGATCGTGCTGGGCGCCGTGCTCGGCCGGCTGATCGGTGGCGCCTCCACCAAGTTCGGGCTGCCGCTGGAAGTGGGACAGTGGATCATGGCCAACATGCCGCTCCTGCTCGGTCTCGCGCTCGGCATGATCTTGTGGCCGTCGCTCTCCCGGCTGGTGCGTGCCGAGTTTCTGAGCCTGCGGGAGCGCGAGTTCGTCGACTCGGCACGGGTAGCGGGCGCTTCGGATTGGCGGATCATCACCAAACACATCCTGCCGAACGCCATCGGCGTGATCATCGTGAACACCACTTTGCTGATGTCGCTGGCGGTGGTGCTGGAAACCGCGCTGAGCTTCCTCGGCTTCGGCATCAATCCGCCGAATGTGTCGCTGGGTGCCTTGATCTCGATGAATCAGAGCGCGTTCCAGACCCGGCCGTGGCTGTTCTGGTGGCCGGGCCTGTTCATTATCCTGATCGCACTGAGCATCAACTTCATCGGCGACGGCCTGCGGGACGCCTTCGACCCGCGGACCAAGCGCATCCCGTCCAAGCGGGAGATGGACAAGGCGCTCGGCAAGATCTCCGCGGCCCGAGCCCAGGAGGTGGGGGCATGAGCAAGCCGGCACAGGAAGTAGGGCTCGACGGAGCAGTACGGCTGTCTCGCCGGATCGGCGAGGGCACCATCAAGCGCGGCGACACGATCCTGGAGGTCCGTGATCTCGGGGTGAAGTTCTGGGTCAACGGCGAGTGGTTCGACGCCGCCGACGAGGTCAACTACGAGCTGAAGGCCGGCGAGGTGCTGGCGATCGTGGGCGAATCCGGCTCGGGCAAGACCCAGTCGTCGATGAGCCTGATCGGTCTGCTGCCGCCCAACGGCCGCGCGGTGGGCTCGGCCAAGCTGAAGGGCACCGAGCTGATCGGGCTCTCCGGCCAGCGGCTGCGTGAGGTGCGTGGCAACGAGATCGCGGTGATCTTCCAGGAGCCGATGACCGCGCTGAACCCCGTCTACACCGTCGGTTTCCAGATCGCCGAGACCCTCCGCACCCACTTCGTGATGGCACCGGCGCAGGCAAAGGCCCGAGCGCTGGAACTGATGCGGCTGGTCGAGATCCCCGATCCCGAGGGCAGCTTCGACAAGTTCCCGCACCAGCTCTCTGGGGGCCAGCGGCAGCGCATCATGATCGCCCAGTCGCTGGCCTGCGATCCGAAGCTGCTGATCGCGGACGAGCCGACCACGGCGCTGGACGTGACCGTGCAGGCCGAGATCCTCAAGCTGATGCGCGAACTGCGCGAGCGGGTGGACGCGGCGATCATCCTGATCACCCATGACATGGGCGTGGTGGCCGACATGGCCGACCGGATCATCGTTATGAAGGACGGCCGGGTCGTCGAGCACGGCACCTCCGACCAGATCTTCAACGATCCGCAGCATCCGTACACCAAGGCGCTGCTGGCGGCGGTGCCGCACCTGGGGACCACCGCGACCGACTTCGCACCGGCGCTCAAGGTGTCGCTGGTGCGCGAGGGCGAGACGCCGATCCCACTGGGTCCCGGGGACCCGGGCGCCACTGCGGCGCTGCTGATGGAAGACGTCACCATCGAGTACCCGAAGCAGGGCCGTCGTCCGGCTTTCCGGGCTGCCAAGAACATCAACCTGCGGGTCGATCCGGGTCGCGTGGTCGGCCTGGTGGGCGAATCCGGTTCGGGCAAGACGACCATCGGACGCGCCGCGGTCGCGCTGCTGCCGGTGGTCGAGGGGACGCTGCACATCGCCGGCCGCGACATCACGCATGCCAGCAATGCTGATCTGTACCCGTTCCGGCGCGATGTGGGCATCGTCTTCCAGGATCCCGGCTCGTCGCTGAACCCGCGGCTGCCGGTGGGGGAGTCGATCGGCGAGCCGCTGTTCCTGCACGAGAAGCTGCGGGGCAAGGAGCTCTCCGACCGGGTGGAGGCGCTGCTGGACAGCGTGGAGTTGCCGCGCGCGATGCGGAACCGCTACCCGCACGAGCTCTCCGGCGGCCAGCGGCAGCGCATCGGCATCGCCCGGGCGCTCGCCCTGGAGCCGAAGCTGCTGATCGCGGACGAGCCGACCTCGGCCCTTGACGTGTCGGTGCAGGCCCGTGTGCTGAAGCTCTTCAGCGACCTGCAGGAGCGCTACGGCTTCGCCTGCCTGTTCATCAGTCACGACCTGGCCGTGGTCGAGATGCTGAGCAGCCAGATCGCCGTGATGAAGGACGGTGTGCTGGTGGAGGTGGGCCCCACCCCCGAGATCGTGAACAACCCCCAGCATCCGTACACCCAGCGCCTGCTGTCGGCCGTCCCCGTCCCGGATCCTGCCGAGCAGAAGAAGCGCCGCGAACTCCGCGACGCCATCATCGAAAGCCAGCACCTGGTCTCCTGACCGGCGGGCGGTGCGGTCGTGACGATCGCACCGCCGACGCGGGTCCTCATGCCGCGTGATCTTCCCTGAGCGACCGCTGGCTGTCGACCTTGTGATCGTCGTCGGGCGTTGGCCGGAAGCCTCGCCTGAGATCCCCGGTCCACGCCGGAACGACACAACAAGGACTGCCACCCCTCGTCCATGCAGCACTCCAATCTACACATGATTCACAATAATGTGAATCATGTGTAGATTGGAAGAATGGCAGAGGTGATACGGGCCGTGGGCCTACGGAAGTCGTTCGGCGCTCTCGCGGCACTCGATGGGCTGGATCTTGAGGTCGCCGAGGGTGAGGTCCATGGCTTCCTGGGGCCGAACGGCGCGGGCAAGTCGACGACGATCCGGGTGTTGCTCGGCCTGTACCGGCCGAGCGGAGGTGACGTGACGCTGTTCGGAGAGAGTCCCTGGCGGCGGCCGGCCGAATTGCACCGACGGCTCGCCTACGTCCCCGGGGACGTGAACCTCTGGCCGTCGCTGACCGGAGGCGAAGCGATCGATCTGCTGATCCGGCTCCGCGGCGCCTCCCCGCAGGGATCTGACCGGGAGCGGCTGGTCGATGCCTTCGACTTCGACCCGACCAAGCGCATCGAGACCTACTCGAAGGGGAATCGGCAGAAGGTGGCGTTGATCGCGGCGTTCGCGCTGCCGGCGGAGCTGTACATCCTGGACGAACCCTCCTCCGGGCTGGATCCGCTGATGGCCCAGCGCTTCCAGGAGGAGGTCTCCAGGGTGGCGTCCGAAGGTTCGTCCGTCCTGTTGTCGAGCCACATCCTGGCCGAGGTGGAGCAGGTGGCAGACCGGATCTCGATCATTCGCCGCGGCCGGCGTGTGGAGACCGGTACCCTGGGCCAGCTCCGGCACCTCACCCGTACGGAATACACCATCCCCAGCCCGCTCGCCATGCCGTATCTCGAGCGGTTGGCCAGGCTCACCCACGACCTCGCGGAGTCCGGCGACCGCCTCCGCTTCGCCGTCGAACCTGATCGCACGGCGGAGGTACTCGCCGTGCTGGCCGAGGCGGGGGTCTCGGGGCTGACCGCCCAGCCCCCGTCGCTGGAGGAGCTGTTCCTACGCCACTACGGCAACGACCGTGCCGTGGCGCAGGACCACGACCGGGAGGCGTCCCGATGACCGGAGCACTGCTGCTCGCCAAGGCGGCGTTGCGTCGCGATCGGGCTCAGCTGATGCTGTGGCTGCTGGGGCTGTCGCTGGGCGGACTGATCTGCGCGGTCAACATCTCCAGCGGGTACGGCGAGGAGGTCGACCGGATCGCCGCCCTGCGGGTGGCGATCGACAACCCCGCCCTGCTGATCGGACGCGGCCTGCCGATGGGCACCTCCGAGGGCGCCTTCCTCTTCTACACCTACGGAGTCGTGTTCGCGACGGCGTTCGCCGGGTTCGCGACCTTCTTCGCCATCCGCCACGGCCGCGCCGAGGAGGACGACGGCACGCGCGAGTTGTTGCGCGCCGCCGCCACCGGACGGCTGGCCGGCCTGACGGCGGTCTTCGCGGCCGGAGGGCTCGCCGCCGTGCTGCTGGCCGCCGCGCTGGTGGTCGGCTTCGTGGCCGGC